>NZ_JBEYXM010000022.1:0-141656 GCF_040704595.1 Streptomyces sp. NPDC046870 | reverse complement strand
CGCCACCACGCCGCCCTGCGCGAAGCGGGAGTGACACCGATCGACTACCGCACCGAGAACATCCCCGCCCGCGTCCGTGCACTCGCCCCGGGCGGCGTCGACGCCGTCTTCGACCACGTCGGCGGCCGCAGCGTCACCGACTCCTGGCACCTCCTCGCCCCCGGCGGCACCCTCGTCTCCTACGGCAGCGCCTCCACCCGCGACGATGAGGGCTCCAAGCAGTGGCCCGTCCTCAAACTCCTGGGCCGCGTATGGCTGTGGAACGCCCTGCCCAACCGCCGCCACGCCTACTTCTTCAACGTCTGGGCCGGCCGCGCCCTCACCCCCAGCCGCTTCAGGACCCGACTGCGCAACGACCTCACTGAAGTCTTCACCGCCCTGCACCGAGGTGACATCACCCCGGCCATCGCCGCCCAACTGCGCCTCGACCGCGTCGCCCAAGCCCTGCGCCTGGCCGAGTCCGGCACGGTCAGCGGCAAGGTCGTCCTCGTCCCGTAACCACGCCGCCCCCGCACCCAACGCCCCGGACCCACCACCGCGCACAGACGGAGAACGCCATGCTCACCACCCTGCTCACGAAGGCTGCAGCCGGGCCCACCGCCCTCCTGATCGGTCTGTCAGGACAGGCCGCGGCTCCCCATCAGCCGCCGGGCATCGACCCGGACGCCCCCGTGATCACCCGCGACGACATCGTGATCCAGGCACCGCTGATACGCGTCTGGAACATCCAGACCGACGTGGACGCCTGGCCCACCTGGCAGCCCGACGTCACAGAGGCCGCCAAGCAGACCCCCGGTCCACTGCGGAAGGGCTCCGTGTTCGTGTGGTCGGTCAACGGCCTGCAGAACATCACCTCAACCGTGAAGCAGGCCCGTCCCGGGCACCGCATCGTCTGGGGCGGCCCCGCCCAGGGCATCACCGCCGTACACGTATGGACCTTCCGCCAGGAACGCGACGGAGTACACGTCCACACCGAGGAGTCCTGGTCCGGCGCTCCCGTCGAGTCCGACACCGCAAACCTGCAGGCGGCACTCGACGCGTCCCTCGACGCCTGGCTCCGCAACCTCAAGGCCACAGCCGAAAACGGAAAGCGCTCAAGCGGAAACGATGCCCAAGCGGGATGACCCGACCGGCAGCGGCAACAGGTCAGCGGGCCTCGGCCGGCTCGCCAGGCACTGCGACGGGACGCAGCACGGTCAGAGAATCTTCCAGGCGAGCGACCATCGCGAAGAGGAACCTGTCCACTTCCAGGCACAGGGCGACATCGTCGGGATGAACACCCTGGTATCCGTGTCGCACCCCGTCAGCAAGGTCGGCGGCTGCCCGGGAGGTCCTCGCACGGTGGAGATACGGGGCCACCGAGGTATCGCCACCGGCGAGATGCTGACCGATGTATGCAGCGCAGGCCAGGTCCTCGGCGGCCTGGCCTGCGCCGCCGGTGATCACGAACGTCACCGGCCCGGAACCATCGGTTGTCAGAAAGCGCGTTGTCGCGCCGGCCACGACGAAACTCGCGCACAGGACGAGCGGTGCGCTCGCGACGGCCAGCGCGCCGACGGTTCCAGCCGTCGTCTTCTGCACCACCGTGCGACCGGCCAGATCGAGCGACCTGATCAGACCGGGTGAGTTCACCGTGTCGAAGCCCGTTGCCGGGCACCGTCCTTCAGGGCCAGCCAACCCGGATGGCTCTCCTTGAGGGCCAGTGCCTCAGCGTCGGACGGGGCCAGGACGATCTTCTCGGCACCACGCGAGAGCACCCGGGCAGCCCCAGTGAAGGCCTGCATCACGGCGACGACGACCGCAACGCGCGGAACGTCAGTCCGGGTCTTGGGACACGGCGGTGCCGTGATTTGGCATCAACGTCCGTGCCTCTGCTGATCACCAACTGCCTCCGGAACCAGTCGAGATCCTCGCCAGAGGCCACGCCTCATCGAGATCATCCAGAACCTCCGTGAGCGCCCTACCGAGGCCCGCGCCAACGGCTGGCTCGGCGAGGTCGATGGACTCCAGGTCGGTTTCGACGCTGCGATGGCCAAGCTCAACAGCCTCAAGCGATCTCCAACCGATGGCCGGCCGCAGCTGGTCGACCATGGCATGCCGGTCTTCACCGAGCACGCACCCTCACCCCGGCAGGGATCGGGAGGACGCGGATAACCGCCCTGATCCTCTCAGTGAGCGAGTTCCGCCTGGCGAAGGCTGCGGAACACCGCCGGGGTCGCCCACCCGCGCAACGTGGCGTAAATCGCCGATCGGAACGCGACCTCGGCCGTGGCGGCGTCGAGAGCCCCGGCCAGTTCGAGAGTCACCAGCCCGTGCAGGGTGGCCCAGATGGACAAGGCGATCGACGTTGCCTCGCCGACGAGGACGGACGCCGCCAACGCGCGATCGATCGCCGCGAGGAGCGGACGGACCGGGTCACTGGCACCGACCTCCCCCGACGGGTCGAAGGACTGCACACCACCGAACAGCACCGTGTACAGGTGGCTGTGTCCGCGGCCCCAACGACGGTAGGCGACGGCCAGTGCGTAGAGGTCGGCGAGAGGGTCCGCGGAGGTCTGCGCCGCCGACAGGTCCTGGAACAGGCCTGCGACGGCTCTGTCGCGCACCGCACCGATCAGCCCGTCCTTACCGCCGAACAACGAATACACCGCCGTCGTCGACGCCTCGGCAGCAGCGGCCACGGCGCGGACCGTGAGCGACTCCCGCGGACGGGTGGCAAGCATCTCGGTCGCGCACTCCACAAGCCGCTCTTTGACGGCCTCGTCGTTCGTTCTCGGCCTACCCACGGGCAGCAGCCTACCTCTGTTTGATAACGTCGTTTTGAAACGGTGTTCTGAAACTGTGGAGGTCCGCTATGCCTACGTCAGCCATACGTCTTGTCCGCTTCACCGGACGCTTACTGCGGGCCCTGGCCGCCGTCGCGATGCTGGTCGTCGTCTTTCTCGCACTGATCGCCCTCACAGACGGGGCAGGCTCAGGGCTCGCCGCATGGCTGATGACCCTTGGAGCCGGGGCTGTCCTCGCGACGTGGCGGGGCCGGCGCCGCACTTGGCCGGCGCGGCTCGTGCCGTTCCTGCCGGTGGCTGTCGCGGCGGCGTTGACGGCGTCGGTCTGCATCCCGACCGTGCCGACGGCCCGGCGGTACCCGCCCGCGCTACCCTTCGTGACCACGCAGCACTGGAGCCTGACCACGGGCAGCCGGGTCGCGGTGTACCACTACCCGCCCGCGCACCCCAGCCCCCGGCATCCCATCCCGCTCGTGTACCTCAACGGCGGACCGGTCCGCGGCATCTCGGTACTCGACCACCGGTTCCTGCAACTCCTGGCCCGCCAGGGCTACGACGTCTACGCCTACGAACAGGCCGGCGGCGGACGCAGCGACCTGCTCCCCATGGGCCAGTACACGATCTCCAGGTCGGTCAGCGACCTCGCCGCCTTCATCGACCGCCTGAACAAGGGCAGGGCCGACATCCTCGGATTCTCCTCCGGCGGGGCCGTGCTCACCCGAGCCCTGGCCGACCCGAGCGTCGCCGCCCGCCTGCACCGGGCGATCATCGCCGAGCCCGGCCCCATGGACGGCCCCACCGCCCACATCGCCGGGCACATGGGCCGAAAATCCGCACGCGGCCTCGCGCCGGCCCCGACCGGACCGCGATCGACACACGTCCCCCGGTACGCCGTGGCATTCGGCCTCATGCGGCTCGGACTCCTCAGTCCCGACACCGCACTGATCGGACAGGCCGAAGGTGACAACGCCTTCACCGCCGCAGACCTCGGCAGCGACACCGCATCCGCCTACTGTGCGCGCGACGCGCGACGCATCCCCGCCGAGGAGACCGCACAGAACTTCTCCTTCAGCCCCGCCGCCAGCCTCCACATCCAGCAGACGGTCAAGGACTCACCCTCCATCGCCTCACAACTGAGGCAGTCCCGGACCCCCGCGATGCTGATGATCGCCGAGTGCTCCTCCCAGATCCGTCAATGGGAGACCACCGTCCTTGCCAATGACCCCGCCCTCCAGCGCACGCAGTACATGCCCGGAGTCGGACACCACATGTGGAACGGCCTCGACGACAACAACCACCGAGCCGTCGCCGTCATCACCGCGTTCCTTCAGGACAAGCCGGCGCCCCTGCCGAACTACCCGACCCGCGACGAGATCCCTGCCTTCCTGCGCGACCACGAATGAAGACGGTTCAGCCGTAACCGGCAACGGCGGGCGAAACCTCGAAGCTGCCCCGGCCCTGCGGCAGGTGCAGCCAACGATGACCTCTTAGTCCGGAAAGCGCAGCTACCACGCCCATGGCCCTGCGCGCCGTGATCACAGGGGACGTCCAGGAGGCCGCCGCGTACGGGCTGGTCGACACCGCCGAGCAGTTCACCGACCGCGACCTGGTCGTGCACCTGGTCCACCGCGACCTCGACAAGGACGTCCTCGCCCGCTAACCGCCAGATACGCGACAAGGGCAGCCGCAGCCATTCGAGCTGACTGCGCCAGCCTGGCCTGTGGACAGAGTCCGACCCCCGGCTGCGACGGCGAGGAACCGCAGACACGGCGTCCCCGCTCGCGCACGATGGAAGGAGCGGCGACAGCCGAAAGGGTGCCCGCGCACCCTTCTGGATTTCGCGCTGGACCCGCACCGGCCCGACCGCCCGGCTCACGGTGGTCCGGCAACAGGAGAACTTCCCGTACACGATCAAGTCCGTGACCGGTCCCTGGCCGGCTCCCATCACCCCGCTGCTCTCGCTGGGCGGGGCTCCCTGCCTACCCCCTGCCAAGCGGGACACGAACGTGAACGGCCCGCCGCCGGTCCGGGCGCCGTGGGCTCGGTACCGTCACCTGCCGCGCACATGAACAACGGACCGTCAGGACGCAAGCGGCCAGGGACCTTTACGGCCACCGTGTCTCTCTTCCGGTAGCCCTGACCTGTGGCGAGAGTAGGTCCCGCCACCGGGCGCCACACCCGCGAACAACCCGCGCAGCCGTACCCGCAGGGCCGCTGCCCGGGGCAGGGATGTGCGTGCGCCCGCCCGACATCGGTGCCGCAGGAGAGACCATGAAGCTGAGTCATGCCGTTCGCCGTACGTCCGCCGCCCTCGCCGTCGGCGCGATGTCCCTGGGTCTGGTCACCGTCGCCGGCGGGGCCGCGCAGGCCGTCGCCTCCTGCACCGGTGACGTGTCGATCTACGGCACGCTGACGGACGGCAGACTGACGTACACGCAGATCGAGCCGAACACCGGCGACCGCGTCAAGACGCTCATCGGTCCGAACCTCGGCTTCACGCCGAAGGCGATGGCAACGCTCAACTTCAACACGGTGCTGGTCACGTCGACCGCCGGTGACCTCTACCGCGTCGACGTCCAGACCAACAACACGTCCCTGGGCCTCGCAGGGGTCGTCAAGATCTGGGACGGCGGCTGGACCTTCGACAAGATGGTGTACGACGGCGCAGGCCACCTCTACGGCACGGTCGACGGGCAGCTCCACCAGTACCTGGTGTCCCAGGACAAGCCCTCCGGATCGGCCCACATAGGCCAGCACGTCGTGATCGACACGGGCTTCGTCCTCAAGACGCTGGCCGCCGCGGGCGACGACCGCATCATCGCCTCCACCTCGGACGGGCGCCTGCTCAGCTACAAGATCAACGGCGTGAACGACTGGGACCGCGCGGTGCTGAAGACGAGCGGCTGGTCGGCGGTCGACTCGCTGTCCTCACCTGGCGGGGGCCTCTACTACGGCCGTACCAACGGCGGCATGTACTGGTACCACGACGCCGACCCGACCGACGCGGACGGCTCCGACATCGCCTACCACCCGAACGACCCGGTGGACGCCTCCGGCTGGACGCAGACCCTGCTGTCGGCCTACGCGAACAACTGCGCCTACGTGCCGCCGGCCCCGCCGCACTCCGTGCAGGGCGGCACGATCTACCGCAGCGAGGTCATGACCCGCGCCAGGGACTGGTACAACCGCAACGTCCAGTACAGCCAGAGCGCCTACGCCACCGACATCGAGGGCGACGACTCGTACCGTACCGACTGCTCCGGATTCGTCTCCATGGCCTGGCACCTCACCTCCTCCCTGACGACGCAGACCCTCCCCACCGCGGGCACGCAGATCTCCAAGGCCGACCTCAGGCCCGGTGACGCCCTGAACTCCAGCAGTGAGGGGCACGCGGTCCTCTTCGCGGGCTGGAAGGACCAGGACGCGGGCACCTTCTACTACTACTCCGAGGGCAGCCCGAGCTCGGACATGAACTACTCGTCCGCGAACGTCTACAGCGGAACCATCGACAGCCACCCGGCCTCGTCCTACATCGCCCTGCGCTACGACAAGATCGCCTGACCGGCGCACGACGGCGGCGCCCCCTCCTGGCGAGGGGGCGCCGCCGTCGTGCCGTGTCCGTGGCGTCTAGTACCAGTTGTTCGCCTGCCAGAAGTTCCACGCGCTGCACGGGGAGCCGTAGCGGCCGTCGATGTAGCTCAGGCCCCATCTGATCTGGGTCAGCGGGTTCTCGTGCCAGTCGTCACCCGCGACGTCCATCTTGGAGGCGGGCAGCGCCTGCGGGACGCCGTACGCACCGGAGGACGGGTTGGTGGCGTTCCACCGCCAGCCGCTCTCGTGGTCCCAGAGCGTCTCCAGGCAGGCCCACTGGGTGGCGTTGGCCCAGGCCGTGTCCTTGTCGTTCATCAGCTGCCGTCCGGCTGCCTTGACCTCGGTGATGTCGTTGCGGTCGACGGTGTCCACGGAGGTCGTGCAGGTGTAGGTGCCCGGCTGCGCGGACAGCAGCTTCTGCGTCCAGCCACTGGTGTTGACGGGGTCGTCGAGGTGGTACGTGATGTCCGCGCCGGAGCCGTCCGTCGGGTTGGCGTCCTTGTACCAGTACATGGCCCCGGTGGACAGCCGCCCGTAATACAGCCCGCCGCCGGGGGAGACGAGCTGGTTGAAGCCCGACCAGCCGGAGGACTTCAGGGCGTTGCTCTTCCAGGCACCGGCACCGGTGATGGTGTAGTCGAGCAGCCGGCCGTCCTCGGTCGTGGCACCGAGCCGGTCGTCGCCGGTGGCGGTGAGGGTCTTCAGGACGAAGCCGGTGTCCATCTCTGTGCGGACGCCGATGTGCTGGGAGCCGGCGGGCTTGTCCTCGGTGACGTTGTAGCGCAGCAGCAGCCCGGAGGTGGTCGTCCCGTAGAGGTGACCGTGACCGTCGTAGGTCAGCTTGTCGTGGGTCCAGCCGCTGTCGGCGATCCGCACCGGCGGGTTGAGCAGCGCGAGGCTGGTGTTGTTGGTCTTGATGTCGATGCGGTAGAGGGCACCGGTGGTCGACGTCACCAGGACGGTGTTGAAGTTGAGGGTCGCCATGGCCTGCGGCTGGAAGCCGAGGTCCGGTCCGACGAGCACCTTGGCCAGGTCGCCGGTGGCCGGGTTGATCTGGCTGAACGTGAGCCGGCCGTCGGTGAGTACGCCGTAGATGTTGACGCTGCCTGAACAGGTGGTGGCCGCGTCGGCGGTGGGAGCGGTCACCGTGAGGAGTCCGGTGCTCAGGGCGGCGGAGACCATCAGGCCGGCGGCTCTACGGCCGTTGGTGCGGAATTCCTTCACTTCTGGTTCCCCCCGGGAGCGGTTGAGGTGGGGCAGGGCGGTCGCGGGTCGTGGACCAGCGGGTGGGATGCGTGGGAGTCGCCGTCAGGGGCGGCGGGCGGCCTCCTGCCGGCGGGTGTCGGCCGACGGCGGGCGGCTTTCTGTCGGCGGGTGTCGGCCGGGGCGGCGGGTGGCCTACTGCCAGCCGGCGTCGGCCGGGGTGGCCTGCCGGGTGGAGTCCTCCGGCGTGACCTGCCAGCCGGCGTCACCGGCGACGACGGCGGAGGACTCGGCGGCGTCCGTCCTGTGTGCCGAGGTGACGGCCGGAGTGGCGAGGGCCACGGCGACGACAAGGGAGGCGACCGCGGCGGCCTTGGCGATACGGGTGCGAGGCATGACAGACCGTTCCTTCCGGGACGAGGTGCGGGGTCCGGCCCGTCGTCGCGTCCCGCGGTGACGCGCACTCCGGCCGGTGATCACCAGGTTCGTCGCCGGCCGGGCGTGTGAGAAGGGGTCTCCGGTGGACGGAAAGGGCCTTGGACCGATACGTCCAAGAGGGTTGGTGGCGCCTTGGACGTCAGTCGGAGGGCTGTGCCTCGAACGCCAGAGGGATCAGCGGCACCCCGGCACCCGTGAGTCGCGCCCGTGCCAACTGCGGTACCTCACACAGCAGCCTGGTACAGACGCGGACGGCCCGGTGCTCGGCCTCCTCCACTCCGTCGGCCAGCATATAGAGGCCGAGGGTGAGCCGGATGGGGGAGCGGACGTGCACGGAGACGTGCTCGACGCGGTCGCCGGGGGCCAGGGACGAGCGCACCAACTCGCGGACCTCCGGCGGCAGGTGACTGCCGGGAGGGAGTTCCAGGTGCGCGTGGACGAGGTACATGCGCTCCAGCGTCTCAACGAAGCGGGTTCCCGCATCGGTTCCGGGGGTGGTCGGTTGTGTCCCTGGCCCGTTCCGGCCCGATCCTGTGACGAAACGTTGCCGTTCTGCGAGGATCGACGCCGAACAGGGGACGTTGGGTGCAGAAAAAAACGGGGGACACACGTGCTGACCGGACTCGGACTCGATTCCGTCGCGGAGACGGTGTACCGCGCCATGCTCAGACACCCGTCCGCCGGTGTCGCGGACCTCGGCGACGCGGTGGGGCTGTCCGAGGAGGAGGTGCGCGACGCCCTCGACACCCTGAGCGAGTTGGCGCTGGTGCGTCCCGCCGCCGGGGACGCGGGGCGGATGCGGGCGGTGTCGCCGGACATCGGCATGGAGATCCTGATGGCCCGCCAGCAGGCCCGGCTGGCGGCGCAGCAGCAGCGCCTGGAGGCTTCGCGGGCGGCCGCCGCCCAGCTCATCTCGGAGTACGCCGAACTGCGGCCGGCCACCAGCCACCCCAGCGTGGAACAACTGGTGGGGCTCGACCAGATCCGCGACCGGCTGGCCGTGCTCACCCGTGAGGTGCGCGAGGAGTTCCTGACGTTCGCGCCGGGCGGGCCTCAGACCGCGGAGAACATGGCCGCGTCCCGGCCGCTCAACGAGGATCTGCTCGGCCGCGGGGTGCGGATGCGCACGATCTACCTGGACAGCGTGCGCACCAATCGCCCGACTGTCGAGCACGCCGACTGGCTGGCCCGGCTGGGCGGTCAGGTCCGTACGGTGCCGTCGCTCCCGACGCGGATGATCCTCATGGACCGGCGGACCGCCATGGTCTCCGTCAGCAGTGACGACACCGCCGCCGGCGCGGTGGTCCTGACCGGGCAGGGCACGCTCACCGCCTTGTGCGCGCTCTTCGAGACGACCTGGGAGTCCGCCCAGCCCCTCGGCCAGGTCGTCCCCACCGACGCCCACGGCCTCACCGGTCAGCAGGCCACCGCCCTGCGCCTGCTCGCCGAGGGCCACACAGACGAGGCCATAGCCAAGCGGCTCGGGGTGTCCCATCGCACCGCCCGCCGCATAGCCTCCGAACTGATGGACCGCCTCGGCGCCCGCAGCCGCTTCCAGGCCGGTGTACGCGCCGTCCAGCAAAGCTGGCTCCCGGCCCGCCCCTGACAACGGTCCTGGACGACCACACCCGCCTGGCCCACCGAAGACCTGCCCGACGAAACCGCTCCTCCGCCTTGCGACGCGCGGTACCAGACCCCGCTCCCTGATCCGGCGACGGGGGACGCATGACGCGGCGGTGGCTGGTGACGGGGTGCTCTTCAGGGCTGGGGCGGGCGCCGGCAGGCACCGTGGCCCGGGCCGGCGACCTGGCGATCGCTGACCCGCCTGCCTCGCCCACGGCAGGGCGGGGCGGGCGCGGCGGACAGCGCCGACGGGTCGCCGCCGGGCGTCGAGCGTGCGCCGCAGCCGGTCGGACCCCCGCAGCAGGTCGCTGAAGCGGCGCCCCTCGGAGCCTGCCCCGGCACCCTCCGCCGGTGCCGTCCGGTGCGGTCGGCGATCGTGGGCGCCGGGATGTTCGGCGAGGGCGCGGCCCACGACAGACCGGTGGCGCCGGGGCTCATGGTCCGCCGCGACGCCGTGACGGCGGTGGCTGCGGCGTGTGTGCGCTCCGCGGCGGACGCGCTGCTGAGCCCGCCTGGCTCCCCGGCCACGGCGGGCCCCCTGAGGCCGCGGCGCAGGACCTGCCGGCCGCGGTGGACGCCTTCACACCGCCGGCATCCGAGGACCCCTCGCCCGGCAAGCCGGCCGCCGCGCATTCGATATTCCGTACCTGCGAGCACCCGGCAGGTCACTGGCTCAGGGCCGGGCTCGGGCGGGCGCGGCCTTCTCCTAAGCGCGGTCACCCGCTCACCCCCGGCGGCCTCCAGCGCTGCCCGCCCTCTCTGCCAGGCGTACGCACATCGCACGGTGAAGGCACGCAATGCGTCCGCGAGCAGGAGGCCCGCGCCGACGCGGAGGACAGGCGCCGCCGTGCCGCTGAGCGGGAGGTGCAGCGCCCTGTGGGCAAGCGGTGCGGGCAGAAGTTCACCGACCAGTGTTGGGAGGAGACCACCGCGCACCGGACTGCGTGGAAGGCCGGGGACGTGTCCGTGTGCGGCACCTGCCATGCCGATGAGGTCGCATGGGAGGAATCCGCCGCCGAAGCTGCCCGTCTCCAGCCGCCGCGCCGCCGGGCCCGGACCCCGGCCAGGAACCGGTCCGGGGGCCGCGGCTGGTTCCGCCGGCGGCCCTGACGACGCCTTCCGCACCCGGTGCGACCACGGGCCGGGCGTGGAGGGCTGCACCCGCAGCAGGACGACGCGGGTGCCGGTGCTGGGCGCAGCGATGCCACCGGAGAGCGTCGGCTCTTCTCCACCGTGCGCGGATGCTCCCAGTCGACCTGGGGCTGGGCGGAGACCACCGCGTCGACGGACGCGGTGGTGTAGAGCGACGTCGACGGCCCCGGCCCGGCTGGTGCCGCATGGCGTGAGCCGGGCCGCGGTCACTCGACGCCATTGCCACGGTGGACGGCTGCCGCCCTCCGGTCCGGCCGAAGGGAGGACCTGACAGCGCAGGTCCGCCTCGCCCCGGGCCGGATGTGGCCCGGAGTGCCTAGGCTGTCACCGCTACGGAAGGGTGGTGCCATGGATGCTGACTCCCGGACCAGGGCCGCGATCGAGGAGCATTGGCGCGCCTCGGAACACGGGGACACCGAAGCTGAGCACGCCATCTACGCCACGGACGCAATCCTGGACTACCCGCAGTCAGGTGAGCGGTTCCGGGGCCGGGCGGCGATCTCGGCGCAACGCGGCGGGCACCCGGCCGACCGACACTTCACCGTCCAGCGGATCACCGGCCATGCGCATCTATGGGTGAGCGAATGCGTCATCACCTACGACGGTGTGCCTTCGTACTCGGTGAGCATCATGGAATTCGCTGACCAGCGCGTGGTGCACGAGACGCAGTACTTCGCCGACCCCTTCGGCGCGCCGGCCTGGCGGGCCGCGCTCGCGGAGCCGATGCCGGGACGGAACTGAGCCTGCTTGCCGCCCCGGCCCTTCCAGTCGCTGAACGACAGCACCGCTCAGCTTCCGCAGCCCCGTCGTCCGCGCTCCGTATCACTGCGCGGTGCTCCGCATCGACTGACCGCGGGGATGCGCCGGTCACCGCACGCGAACGCGACAGGTTTCGCGCCACCACACGGACCGGTGGCCGAAGTCCACCTCACGCATGTACACGGAAGGCCACGCACACGCCCACCCCGAAGCCGACGTCGAGCCACGAGGACGCATTCCAGGCCCTCGACCGCCCCGCCTACGCGTGGCTGGCCCCACTGCCCGCCGACCCCAATGCCCTGCTCAAGGCGGTCTGCAATCCGACGCGCCGCCGAACCCTCGTGACCCGGTGACCACGGCCACCCGTGCCGGACAGGAGGCTGCTCGCCGCGCATGCATGTCCGAAGCCGGCGTGAGTCAGGCGGACCGGCGCTCCTGGCGGGGTCGGTCAGGGCGTACACGACCAGGCGCGGGCACTGCTTCATGCCGGCGCCGTGCCGGGGCCTGAACGAGTGAGCCCGACGGCCACCGCGGGTGTGGCGGCGGACCTCGCGTCTCTGACCGGCACCGGCCGGGCCCGGCAGCCGACCGAGCACGGGTGACCAGTCGGCCGGTTCCGCCAGTGGATCAGCGACTTGACCGGGGGCCGCCGCGCCTGAGCGCTCCGCCTGGCCAACTGCTGCTCAGCGTTCAGGGTGTGGCCGCTTGTCGGGGTGGCGCCGGCACCACCCCGTGATCGGGGGCTGGGCCGACTGCTTCGCGGGCGACAGCGGAGGAGAGTTGCCTTCGTCACCAGGGGCCCGGCTGCATGAGCCGAGGCCGGCAGCGGAGCGGGGAGGCATGATGGCCAGTCATACACGGCGGGAAGTTCTCGGGGGTGTAGCGGCCGCGGCGGCGGGCAGTGTGGTCGGGAGTGGCCTTGCGCCCGGGTTCTCCACGGCCGCGGCACAGGCGAGCCGCTCGGCCGGCAAGGGCGGCGCTAGCGGGGCGACACCGTTCCTGACGGGGGCCTTCGCGCCGGTCACCGAGGAGTTGACCGCCTTCGCTCTCGAGGTGACCGGCCGCATCCCGAACGATCTGGACGGCCGCTACCTGCGCAACGGCCCGAACGCGCTGGGCCTCGAGGACGTCCGCGCCCACCACTGGATGCTCGGTGACGGAATGGTGCACGGAGTTCGGTTGCGCGGCGGACGAGCGGAGTGGTACCGCAACCGATGGGTGCGCTCCTCACAAGTGAGGGCGAAACTGGGAGAGTCCTGCTCGGGCCAGGCGCCGCCGGACGACTTCGCCTGCAACACGCACGTCATCCCGTACAAGGGGCGCATCCTGACGATGCAGGAAGGCGGGCCGCTGCCGTACGAGCTGGACGGTGAGCTCAACACCGTCCGCCCGTACGACTTCCGCTCCACGCTCAAGAGCGCCTTCACCGCGCACACCAAGTACGACACCGTGGCCGACGAGTTGCACGCGATCGCGTACCACCCCACGTGGGACCACGTGCGGCACATCATGATCGACCGGACCGGCGAGGTGGCGAGGGCCACACGGATCCCCGTCGCGGACGCTCCGATGATGCACGACTTCGCGCTCACCGAGAAGTACGTGATCATCGTGGACGTACCGATCACCTTCGACGGTGCCGCCGCGGAAGCGGGCGCGGTGGTGCCGTACGTGTGGAACGACAGGCACCCCATGCGCATCGGTCTGCTGCCGCGCGCCGGCGGTACCACGCGCTGGTTCGACGTCGACCCGGTCTACTACTCGCACACCCTCAACGCCTACGACCAAGGCGATACCGTCGTGGTGGAGTACACCGCGTTCCCCGCCCCGTTCCACGTCGCCGGGCGGGGCATGGGCGGACCCTCGGCGACCGGTGCCCCGACGCTCGACCGCTGGGTGATCGACCTGCGGGCGAGCCGGGTACACAGCAGCAGGCTGGACGACCGTCCGCAGGAGTTTCCCCGCATCAACGAGACGCTGGTCTCGCGCCGTCACCGCTACGCCTACACCGCGAGCACGGCCGAGATGTGGCGTGCGTACGAGACCGTCGACGGGCAGCGGCCGGACGAGAAGTTCACCAACTACCTGATGAAGCACGATGTGCCGCGCGGTGGCAGGCAGGTCCATCGCTTTCCCGTGGACGCGGCGGTCAGCGAGCCGGTGTTCGTTCCGCGGCACGGCGCACGGGACGAGGACGACGGCTACGTCCTGTCGTACGTGAACGACCCCGCGCGTGGCGCGACCGACCTGTTCATCCTCGCGGCCCAGGACTTCGAAGGCCATCCGCTGGCCCGCGTTCACCTGCCCGGCCGTGTGCCGCTGGGCTTCCACGGCAGCTGGGTCGCGGACGCGTAGAAGGCTTCATCACGGCGAGAGCGGGTGAGTAGCGCACTCGCCCCTGAAGCCTCCGCCGCGGCATCCGCAGTGTCGGACTGGTTCACCGGGCGGGCACGGAGCACGAGAACCCGCACTGCTGGAAGGCCGACGGCGACGACCCCGATCGCTGGACCGTCGTGGTCCGGTCCTCCACGGCGAGGACGTCGCCTTCGATCGCCGGGCCGCGGAGTTCGTCCGCCGGGTCGTGGTCGTCCCGCGCCACCCGTTCACGATGGCCCACTGCTTCGGCACCCACTGGTTCATGAACCACCGGTCGAGCGACTGAACCGCGGCCTTCGGCAGGTGTGTCCACCCGTCCCACGCCTCCGGTATCGGATCGGGATCGCGTCGGGATCCCGCTCCGGCACTCTCAAGTCATCGGAAGGCGGGGCCCGATGGGGAACCGTCCGAAGGACAGGGAGACCGAGGTGACCAGGATCGTACTGATGTCGGGCAGTCTGCGGCGCGGCTCGGTGAACAGCACCGCCGTCGCGACGATCGGCCGACTGCTGGCGCGTCGGGGCGCACAGGTGCGCACTCCGCTGCTGGATCTGCGGACCGTGCCGTACTACGACCAGGACCTCGACACGGCCGACGGCCCGGCCGCGGTGGCACGGGCGCGGCGGCTGCTCGGATCGGCGGACGCCCTCGTGATCAGCACCCCCTCCTACAACGGAGGCGCTCCAGGTGTCCTGAAGAACGCCCTGGACTGGCTCTCCCGGCCCTGGGGCGACAGCGCCCTCACCGGCTTGCCGACGGCGCTGATGAGTGCTTCACCCGGGCCCCGCGGTGCGGCGGACGCCCAGCCGGGACTGCGGGTGAACCTCGAACGCTCCGGAGCGGTCCTCATCGACCACCGGCCCCTCGCGCTCGGAGACGCGGAAGTCCTGCCGCGTACGGACCAGGGGTTCACCGATCCGTCGGTCCTCGCCCTGCTGGAGGAACTGGCCGACGCCGTATGGGCGGCCCGGCGCGGCGCGGCCGACGCCGAGGTGATCCGCCCGGCCGGTGACGGTGGGCTGCACCCCGCGGTCGTCGCCTGAGACCGCCGCTTTCGGCGCGGTGCCGTGACGCGCCGCGTCCCTCACAGACTTGCCCCCGGCGAGGTGCCCTCAGGGTACGCGTCGGTGGCAGGAACGTCCGTCCGGCCATGGACGGCACTTCACCTCGGCACCACGTCACGTGGAGCCCGGATACAGGAAAGGGGGTGCCCCGCATGACGAAGCTCGTCCGCCGCGTGACCCGCGCCGCCATCTGAGGCGCCCTGTCAGTTCCCCTGCCACGAGGTAAGAATGCGAAGGAGGTGCAGTCCCATGACGAAGCTCGTCCGCCGCGTGACCCGCGCCGCCATCTGATGCGTCCTCACCCTGTAACGCAGTGAGGAATCGCCCCCTGGGGCCGGGTCACCCCAGCCCCGGGGGGCACGTCCACGTTCACCGCAGGTCGGCTCGTGATGCGCCGGCGCGGCCTTCTTTCTTGCTTCTCATTTCCTTGCTCACTCTTTTGTTGCCGCTTCAGCCCGTCCGACAGGAGTGGAGTCTCACCATGGAGATCCCCGAGATCCCCGAACGGATCACACGGATCGTCAGCCTGCCCGGCCGCGGGCTCTTGGCCTGTGACGTCCGCGGTGGCCTGCACCGCCTCGACCACGACCTGACCCTGCGCCGGTCGTCCGGTCTGCCCGCCGTGGCGCAGGACCCGGCCGGCTGCCCGGTGTACGGTGTCGCCCTCGCCGGCGACTGGATCATCACCCGGGACAAGACCGGAACCATCTGCCGCTGGCACGCCGACACGCTGCGCCTGGCCGACCGCCTGGACGCCCGCACCACCGCCGACCGCTCCCTGCTGCTGGAGGGCGAACAGCCCTCTCCCACGATGCTGCGCGGCATCGGCGTGTGGAACGGCAAGGCGTACGTGGACAACGGCTACTTCCAGGTCGTCGTACTGGACGTCGAGACCTTCACCGTCGAGCGCATCGTGCCCTGGCCCCACGGCTACGACATGCTCGAGTGGTTCTGCACCGACGCCCCGGGCGTACACGCCGTCGCCGACCGGCACGGGTGCGTGCACCTCGGCTCGCTGGAGGAGTGGTCGTTCCCCACCACGGTGCGCATCGACACCTCCAACGTGCACCGCGTCGTCTACGACGCCCGGCACCACCGCTTCTGGGCCATCGGCGACGCCGGCATCGGCGACACCCACAACGTCTCCAACGGCGTGGTCACCATCGGGCTCGACGGCACGGTCGACCAGCGCATGCACTTCGCCCGCAACGACGTCGAAGGACTCGTCTTCTCACCGGACTTCGCCACCGCCTACATCGGCGGCTTCGACGGGGAACTGCTCCTGTTCGACAACACCACCCCCGAACTGACCGTCCGCAAGCGGGTCACCGGCTTCAGCCACCAGATCATCGACGTCACCATCGACGAGGAGGGGCGCGTCTACACCCTCACCCAGGACGGCGAGATCACGGCGCTGTCCCCGGAGGGCGAGATGCTGCACCGGCTCGACTACTCCCGCCAGTGTGTGTGGGACCTGCACCCGCTGCCCGGTGACCCCACCACCGTCCTGGCCGCCACCGACGACGGAACCGCCGTGGTGCGCCTCGACACCCGCGGCGAACACGCCCGGCTGGACTTGGTCGACGAGTATCACGGCGCGCCGGGCTTCGCCCGCCGGGCCGAGCCGTGTGGCGACGACCGGGTGGCGATCTTCTGGCCCGACACGGTGCGCCGGTTCACCCCCGACGGCACCACCGTGTGGGAGGCCCGCCTGCCCGGCATCGTCCACACCGTCTCGGTCTCGCCGGACCACGGCCGCGTCCTGGTGGCCTGCAACGCCGGCGGCTTCGAGTTCGACGCGACCACCGGCCGGCAGCTGCTGCACGTGGACGATCTGCCCGCGAGCGCGTGGGCGTCGGCCTATCTGCCGGACGGCCGACGGGTGTTGGGCTGCCGTACCGGCCGGCTCGCGGCCTACGACGAGAGCGGCCGCGTCTCCTGGGAGACGGAACTGGAGAGCTACCCCAAGCGGCTGCTGGTCGACGGCGACCGGCTGTGCGTCACCGGGGGCGGCGGCGTCAAGGAACTGGTCGTCGGCGAGGACAAGCCGCGGCGGCAGTTCGTGGAACTGCTCGACAACACGGCCGAGAACTGCGCGCTGATCGACGGCACGATGTGCGTGGTCACCTACGGCATGCAGATCGCCGCCTACGATCACGGCAGCGGCGAACTGCTCGCCCTGCACGAGGACTTGCCCGACTTCCCCAAGGGGATGACCGCGCTGCGCGGCGCCGACGGCCGGGCGTACGTGGTGGTCGGCGGCCGGGGCGGCTACCTGCGCCTGTACCGGCTCGACCGCAGCGGCGAGGGTCCGGTGCTGACCGTGCTGCGCGACCTGTGGCTGCCGCGCTCCTCCGGCGCCCGCCCCTTCCCCGCCGCGGCCGGCGCTGCACGGCCGTGACCACGGCCGGCCGGGTGCGCTCCGGGCACGGCACCGCCCGCGGCGACGAGGTGGTGGAGCCCTCCCCGTTCACCGAGCGCCCCTTCCTCGTCTTCGCCGCCGGCAACGCCGTCAACAACGTCGGCGAGGCCCTCTACGCGACCGCGCTGCCGCTGCTGGCGTACCGGCTGACCGGCTCGCTGACGGTGATGGCGTGGCTGGCCGCCGCCGTGCCGATCAGCATGCTCCTCGCCCCCTGGTTCGGCTCGGTGGCCGACCGGCGCGGCACGTCCGGCCTCGTCCTGTACGGGCTGCTTGCGCAGGCGTCGGCGGCCCTGGCGATGAACCTGCTGCTGTGGAGGGGCCGTCCGCAGACCTGGACGCTGTTCGTGTGCGCCCTGGTGGTGGCGGCCGGCGGGGTCGCCTACCGGACCGGCTGGATGACGGACGTACCCGTGATGTTCCCGCGCTGCCCGGCGCGGGCCCGCGGCACCCTCAACAGCCTGTACCTCGCCACCACCCTGGCCGGGCCGGTCCTGGTCGCCGCGAGCCTGCCGTGGCTCGGCTACCTGGGCGTGCTGTGGCTGAACCTGCCGACGTTCTTCGCACCGCTGGCGGTGTGGGCGGCGGGCGTGCGTCCACCGCGCCGCGCCGCCGCCGGCGTCCGGCGGCACGAACCCGCGCGCCTGCGCAAGGTCTGGCACGACGTCACCGCCGACCGGCGCATCGCCGTCACGCTCGTCCTGCAGATGGTGCTGGAAGCCGTTTGCGGCACCGGCCTGACGTCCCTGGTCCTCTTCGAACTGCGCCACTCCTGGCGGCTGTCCGGGCAGCAGGCCGGCTGGGTCGTCGCCGCCGTCAACCTGAGCCTGCTGACCGGCAACCTACTCGTCTCGCAGCGCCGACGGCTGCGCCCCAGAACGCTGCTGCCCGTGGCCCTCGCCGCCCGCGCGGTGTCCCTGGCCCTGCTGGCGTTGCCGGTGTGGCCGTTGTTCCTCACCGCACTGGTCCTCGGAGCCGTCGCCCAGGGCGCACTGCTGGCCGCCGTGGTGATGCTGCGGGTGCGCTACCTGCCGCAGGCCGTCATGGGCCGGGCCTCGGGCCTGATGTGGCTGCTGACCGGATCCGCCGCGCTGCTGTCCCCTGTTGTGATCCCCCCGCTCGACCATGTTGCGGGCCCGCACGCCACGTTCCTGGCGCTCGGCGCCGTCTCGTCGGTGGTGATGGTCCACCTGTACCGCGCCCGCACCGCCTGGACCCCGACGAACCCGGCGACGACCGAGCCGGCCTAGGAGGAGGAAGACATGCCCCATATATCCGGCGACACCCGCACCACTGGCCTCCGGTCCCCCTCCGTGCCCGGGCGGCGGCACCGCGACGGCGCCGGTGACCCGCCGCCGCGGGCGGAGGTGCGCCAGAGCGTGCGCATCCCCCTCTACCCGGCGACTGGAGAGCCGATCACCGCCCAGGTCATGACCTTCCGCGGACTGGTGGACGGGCGTGAGCACCTGGCGCTGCGCCTGGGGAGCGTCCAGGACGGCGTGCCGCTGGTGCGGGTGCACTCCGAGTGCCTGACCGGCGACGTGTTCGGCTCCGCCCGCTGCGACTGCGGCCCCCAGCTGCGCGAGGCCCTGCGCATGATCGACACCGCCGGCGGGCTGCTGCTGTACCTGCGTCAGGAAGGGCGCGGCATCGGCCTGTACAACAAGCTCGACGCGTACGGGTTGCAGGACCGCGGCCTGGACACCTACGAGGCCAACCGGGCCCTGGGACTGGGCGAGGACATGCGCGACTACGCGGCGGCCGCGCAGATGCTGCTCGCTCTGGGGCACGAAGAGATCGACCTGCTCACCAACAACCCCAACAAGTGCGAGCAGCTGCGCCGTTACGGCATCCGGGTGCGGCGCACCGTCGCCACGGGCGTCTTCGTCAACCCGCACAACACCGGCTACCTGACGGCGAAGGTCGCCCGCACCTCGCACACCATCCGACTGGAGGAGTCAGCGTGATACGCCATCATGGGCCGATCAGCGGCGTCGCGGCCTTCGGCGGCGCGTACGTGGCCACGGCCGGCTACGACAACCAGGTCATCCTGTGGGACGTGGCGGCACGGGTACCGCTCGCCCGCGCGGTCCACGACCACCTGGCCAACCAGGTCGCCTTCAGCCCCGACGGGACGCTGCTGCTGACCTCGTCGAGCGACTACACCGCCCGGCTGTGGTCGGTGCCCGACCTGAAGCTGCAAGCCGTCCTGAGCGACCACAAGGACGACGTGGAGATGTCCGTCTTCCACCCCACCCGGGACCTGGTCGCCACCGCCTCCCGGGACCACCTGGTGCGGGTGTACGACCTCACGGGCACGCTGGTGGCCCGGTTCGAGGGACACACCGCCGACGTCATCTCCGTCGCCTGGCTGGGGGAGGGCGACGAACTGCTGACCTCCAGCGACGACGGCACCGTCAAGCGCTGGTCCCTGACGGCCGGCGGCATGGTCGGCGAGGTCGACCTCGGTGGTGTGGAGACCGACACCATCGCGATCACCCGGGCCGGCGTGGTGTACGCGGGCAATGACGACGGCGAGATCATCACCATCGCCGACGGCCGCACCGGCAAGGCCCCCGCCCACGAGGCCGGCATCAAGCGACTGGTGTACAACGCGGCCACGGAGTCCCTGGTCAGCCTCAGCTACGACCGCACCCTGCGGGTATGGGACGCCTCCGACGCGGACGCCGGGCTCCGGCTCACGCACACCGCCGAGTTCCCCGCCGAGGTGTGGGCCCGCTCGTGCGCCTTCCTCGACGACTCCACGCTCGTCTTCGGCACCTTCGGCTCGTCCTACGCCGTGTACCGCGTCACCGACGGCACCTGGGACCTGACGGGAGTGGAGCCCACCGCGTGCGTCAACGCCGTCGTCACCACCGCCGACGGCGCGGTCTGGACGACCGGCGACGCCGGAATCGTATGGGTCGACGGACAGCAGCGCGCCGCCACCGGAAGCCTGTGCAACTTCCTCGTGGAGGTCGGCGACCGTGTCCTGACCGGCGGCCAGCTCGGCCGGGTCTTCGACGCCCGCGACGGCCGCGTCCTGCACCAGCACCGCTCACCGCTGAACTGCGCGGCCGCCTTCACCCGCGACGGCGTGCCGCACGTGGTGGTCGGCGCCTACACGGGAGAGGGCCTGGTGTTCGCCGTCCGCGAGGGACAGGACCCCGAGCACGTGGCGACACTGCCGCTGCACACCAACGCGGTCAAGGGCGTCGCGGTCTCCGGTGACACGCTGTTCGCCGTGTGCGCGGACGCCTCGGTGTCCTGGTTCTCCCTGGAGACGTTCACCGAGACCGGCCGCGTCGACGAGGCCCACGCGCGCATCGCGAACGGCTGCGCCCCGCTGCCGGGCGGCCGCTTCGCCAGCGTCAGCCGGGACCTGACCCTGCGGATCTGGGACGGCCGCACCAGCCGCACCGTGCCCACGCCGCACGACCACTCCGTCAAGTGCGTCGCCGCCTCCACGGACGGCCGCCTGGTGGCGACGGGTTCGTACGCGGGCACGGTGGCCGTGTACGACGTGACCACCGGGGACTGGCCGCACGTATGGCGGCCCACCACGGCGGGCATCTCCAGCCTGCACTACGACGCTGCCCGCGGCCGGTTCCTCGCCTCCTCCTACGACGGCCGGGTCTACCCCCTCCAGCCGCAGCCGGAGCCGGTTCCATGACCGCGGCCGGCACCCTCGCGGTCAACCCCAACGAACTGGACGACCGCACGGCGATGGGGCTGCCCGCGGCCTTCACCGACCGCGTCGACCAGGACCGGCTGCGGCAGCTGACCCGCTCGCTCGCGGGCAAGGACCCGCAGGAGCTGGCCGCGCGGGTGGCCGACCCGGAGGCCGACTGGCTGCTCCGGCTGGCCGCGGGCCAACTCCTCGCCCTGCTCGGCGATCCCCGCATCGACCCGGCGGCACCGGCGATGGCGGACGTCCCGGCCGCCCGGGTGCGGCTGGGCCTGCCGGCCGACCGGGTCGACGCCGTCGCGGCCGCCTGGCGGCACGTGGGCGTCACGCGCGCGTGGATCGCGAAGGAGGCACCGCAGTACGACGCCGACATCGCCGCCTTCCGCATCGCCCGCTACCCCGTCACCAACGAGGAGTACCGGCTGTTCCTGGCCGAGAACCCGAAGGCCGGGCTGCCCACCTCCTGGCGCTTCGGCGTGTACCCCGCCCACCTGGCCAACCACCCGGTGTGGAGCGTGTCCCCGCAGGACGCCGACGCGTACGCGGCCTGGCTCGCCCGCCGCACCGGGCGGCTCTTCAGGCTGCCGACCGAGGCGGAATGGGAGTACGCGGCCTCGGGCGGTGACGGGCGGGCCTACCCGTGGGGCGAGGAACCCGGCGAGGACCTGGCCAACACCGTGGAGTACGGACCCCTGGCCACCACCCCGGTCGGCATGTACCCGGCAGGACGCAGCCCGTTCGGCGCGTACGACATGGCCGGCAACGTCGAGGAGTACGTCGCCGACGACTACCGCCCCTACCCGGGCGGTCAGTACGTCGACGACGACTTGCACGCGGACACCGACGCCACCTACCGGGTGGCCCGCGGTGGCAGCTTCACCCGCTACGCGGACCTCGCCCGCTGCCGCCGCCGGCACGGCTGGTACCGGCGCGACATCTACGCCATGGGCTTCCGCCTCGCCGAAACACCGCCCGCCCCGGGCATCGCGGCCGGGTGAGGATCGTGAGCCGCCATCCGTGTCCGCTGCCGCGCACGGCGGCGATGTGCAGGGTGCCGCCGTGACCGGCAGCCGAACGGGGAGAGGGTGAACGCCGGATGCCTCTGCCGTTACGCCGGGGCGCCGCCCCGCTGGTCGTGACCGGTGATCCGGTGGAGCAGCTGACCGACCCGGCACCGGCCGAGCTCAGACAGCGGCTCGTCGACGCCGTCGCCGCACTCGACGGGGTCCGCACGGGTCCCTCGTACGTCTGCGTACGGGGGACCTGCGCGTTCCATCTCGCGCCGGTCCTCGCCCATGGGCCGGCCGAGGCGTTCCTGGCCGGTTCGGAGTTCGGGCACGTGCATCCGCCGTACGACGGCAGCGTGCACCTGATGCTGCCCGGCCGGTGGGCGCGGCGGGCGGTCGCGGCGGGGTGGGGCGTGACCGTCGTACCGCGCGGTTCGCTGCTGCTCTTCGGCCCGCGTGACGATGAGGAGTCGGCCGTCGTCGAACTCCTTCTGACGCAGGCGTACTTGTACGCGCGCGGGGAGGCGTGCCACCTGCCGCGCTGACTCAGCTCCGGTGGTGAGGCAGAGCCGGTGCCGGTCATCGGGGGTCGGTTCGCTCCGCCGGCGAGCCGGGGAGGACTCCGTCGGCGCCGGGCATGCCGACGGTGAAGAGAGGCATGCGATCGCCCGCGGAGACGGGCAGGAGTGCGGCGGCGGAGGCACCGGACGTCCGCGCGGTGACCTCAGGGAAGCCGTCCTCGTCGGTGACGGAGCCGAGGATACGGCCGTCCTCGACCTGCCGGAGACCGCGGGTAACGGCCCGGTTTCGCGGGTCCGGGCCACCGCCTGCGCGCACGGCCGGCTGCTGCTGCCGTGGACGTACGGCCAGGTGATCGATCTCGGCGTCCCCGGCGATCGCCGCCACTGCCCGCCGCCAGGCCGCCACGCCCTCGCCGTGCTGGCCGACGGTGTCCTCCGTGCCGGTGCACGACGCGTGTTCGTCGCGGTCGGACACCGGAGCGAGGGGCTCTGAGCTGCCGGGTAACCGGGCGGTATCGGACCGGGATGTCGTCGGGATCAGTCGGTTGCACGGTGGTGGCACATCGAGAACGGGCAACTGAAAGGAACGCGACATGCGCTGGTTGGGACGTGGAGCAGTGGCCGTGGTCATGGCGGCGGTGATCGGCTGGGCGGGTACGGCGGAATCCGCCCGCGCGCACACCGTCGACGGCCGCAGCCTGGTCCTGGCCACCGATGTCGGCCCCACTCACTGACAGCCGTCGCGCCCCGGGCCGGGAGGAGACCGTGATGACGGTGCACCAAGAGCGGTTTCCGCTGATTCTCCTGCCGGGACCGGACACCCCGACGACGGAGGTGAGCGGTCTGGTCCGTGCCCTGCCCGCCGCCCTCCGACCGGTCGTGCCGCGCCCCGGCACAGGGGCGTCCACCCCGCCCGGCCCGCCGGAGGTCCTCGCCCGTCAGGTACGCGACGCGGGTGTGTGCGGCCCCTTCGCGGTGCACGGCTGGGGAACCGGTGCCCATCTGGGCCTCGCGCTGGCAGGGGTGTTCGAGCGGGCGCTCGGGCACGCCGTCTGCACCACCCTGTTCGTGTCGGACGCGGTCGCCCCCGGTCGTACCACGACGTCGCCGGTCCCGACCCATGTGCGTCGCACGGTCACCGAGAGTCGGCTCGTGGTCTGCACCGACCGGACGTCGGCGCGGTCCGACGGAGCCGGTCTGCAAGCGTGGTGCCGCCACTCCACGTCCGGCACGGAGTTCGTCACGCTGCCCTCGGGCCCGCGGGCGGCCCGTGCGGCAGCCCTGTCCCGGCTGATCGCCGCACGGCTGCTCCCGGCCGCGGGCCGCCCGTCCGCGACACGGGCGGCCCGGAGGGTGACGGCGGACGTGCCGGGCGGTGACGTCGTGGCCGGCTCCGCGCCCTGACCGCCGAATCCGTCACCACCCGCCCGCTTCCGGCCGCCGCGCCCTGACGCGTCACACTCAGGGCCCGGCGGCCGGGTCCATTTCCGGCCTCGTGTCCAGCGCCATCGCCGCGGCGTGCTCCTGCGCCGCCAGGACGTGCCCGTCGGCGGCGGTCCCGTCGCCCAGGGCACGCAGCGACTGGGCCAGCCCCTGGTGCGCCCGGACCATCTCCGTGCGCAGCCCGATGCCCGTGGCCCGCTCCAGCGCGGCCCGGTGGCGGTCCACGGACCGCCGGTGCTCCCCGCGCGCACCGTCGATCCGGCCCAGCACGTTCTCGGCCGCGGCCTGTCTGGCCTGCGAGCCGTGGCCGCGGGCCAGGTCCAGCGCGTTCACCGCGTGCTCGTGAGCCGTGTCCGGGCGTCCCGACCGCAGTTCCGCCTCGGCCAGGTTGCACAGCACCAGCGAGGTCAGCGCCGGTGCGCGCAGCGGTTCGCACAGCGTCCGCGCCCGGTCGAGGCACTCGGCCGCCGCATCGAGCCGCTCCAGGCCGAGATGGGCGAGCGACAGATTGGCCAACGCGGTCACCTCGATCCCCGCGTCACCTGTGTCGCGGGCCAGTGCGGCGGCCCGCTGTCCGGCCTGCACGGCCTCGGGCAGACGCCCCAGGCGCTCCCTGGCGAAGCACAGGTTGGCCAGGGCCTGCGCCTCCTCCCGGGCGGATCCGAGTGCGCGGTGCGCCTCGCTCGCACGCGCCAGGTATCCGACGGCCTCCCGCAGGCGTCCGACGCTGGTGCACAGCACCCCGATCCGGCTCAGGCAGGCGGCCTCGATGCGGGGGTCCTCCAGCGTGGCGGTGATCTCCAGCGCCTCCTCGGACGAGGCGATGCCCTCCTGGAACAGATCACGCTGCCACTGCGCGACCGCCTGGTTGATCAGCGATACGCACAGCAGCTCCGGATCGCCCTCCTTGCGGGCGCTGTCCACGGCCAGCCGTGCCGTGTGCTCGAAATCGGAGAAGTGGTTCTGGGCATGCAGATGGAAGCCGACGCCGCGACTGAGCCACGCGGCGTGCCGGTGCAGGCCGTGCTGGTCGGCGAGATGGACGACCGCCACAACGTTTCGCCACTCCTGGGCGAACCACCGCTGCGCCTCCTCGGGGCGCAGGGCCGGTGCCGCCACCGCCTCGGTCGGCGGAGCGCAGTTGTAGCGCACCCGTCCGGGAAACAGGGCGTCACACGCGCGTTCCAGGTCGGTCATCATGCGCGCGGCCAGTCGCCGCACCGCGGCGGAGCGCTGTGGGGCGTCGTCGGCCGGCAGGGTATGGGCGAAGCTGTGCACCAGGTCGTGGAAGGAGTACCGGCCGAACTCGAACTCCTGCAGCATGTGCACGTCCAGCAAGTACTCCAGGACCCGCTCGGCGCTGTGCGGATCGGTGTCCAGGAGGGCGGCGGCGACCGGCACCGCGAAATCGACTCCCGGGTACTGGCTCAACAGCCTGAAATGGGCGCGGTGTTCAGGTGTCATGGCGTCGTACGACATCCGCAGGGCCGTCGCGACGCTGCGGTCTCCGGACTCCAGCTCGCCCATGATGCGCCCGTCGTCGCCGAGCCGCTCGGTCAGGTGGCGCAGCGTCCAGTGGGGACGCTTGCGCAGGCGGGCGGCGGACACCCGCAGGGCGAGCGGAAGCCGGCCGCACAGCTGGACCAGGTGCGCGGCGGCGTCCGGTTCGGCGGCCACCCGGTCGGCGCCGAGGATGCTGCGCACCATCTCGACGCTGTCCTCCTCGGACAGCAGCCCCAGGGAGAGCCCTTCGGCGCCCTCCAGTTCGGGCAGCCGGACCCGGCTGGTGATCAGGACCAGACTGCCGGGGGAGGCGGGCAGGAGCGGGCGTACCTGTGCCGCGTCGACAGCGTTGTCCAGAACCAGCAGCAGCCGTCGGCGGGCGCTGATGACCCGCCACAGCGCGACGCGGCTGAGCACATCGTCGGGCACGGACTTACCGGGCACCCCCATCGCCCGCAGCAGTACGCCGAGCGCCGTCGCCGGGGAGAGGGGTTCCTCCCCGGGGGTGAAGCCGCGGAGGTCGACGTAGAGCTGCCCGTCGGGATAGGTGTCGGCGAGCCGGTGTGCCGCGTGCACGACCAGGGCCGTCTTGCCGCTTCCGCCCATTCCGTCGACGAGCAGGATGTGCGGGCTGGTGCGGCCGCCGGCGGGGGACGGTGCGGCGACGAGTCGCTGTATCTCCTCGTGGCGGCCGGTGAAGTCCGCGAGGTCGTACGGCAGTGTGCAGGGGGCGGCCCCGGTGACGGCGAACGGCGGCTCGGCGGTGTCGCGGGCGAGCGGTGGGGCGTCCAGTTCCGGGTCGGCGCGCAGGATCTGCTCGTACAGAGCGGCCAGTTTGGGACCGGGCATGATGCCGAGTTCCTCCGCCAGCGAGGTCCGCAGCCGCGTGTACTCCTCCAGCGCCTCCGCCTGTCGTCCGGCGCGGTAGAGGGCGAGCAGCAGGTGGCCCCGCAGCACCTCCCGGTAGGGGTGCGCGGTGACGGCCTCGCGCAGTTCGCCGATGAGCCCGCTCGCCTCGCCGAGGTCGAGGCGCAGTTCGAAGCACTGCTCGGTGGCGGTCAGGCGTTTCTCTTCCCACGCGGCCGCGGCGGCGTCGATGAGGGAGCCTCCCGTGCCGCCGAGGATGGGTCCACGCCAGACGTCCAGTCCGGCTTTCAACTGCATGACAGCGTTTTCAAGAAGGCCTTCGGTGCGGGCTTCCTGCGCGCGCCGCAACCGGATGTCGAACATCCGCAGATCCAACTGGCCGTCCTCGATCATCACGCGGTAGCCCGGTGGTCCGGTGACGATGAGCTCGTGCCCGGACGGTAACCGCCGGCGCAGTTCGGCGACCGCCTTGCGGACCTGGTGGACCGCTGTGGACGGCGGCTCCTCCTCCCAGACCGCCTCGATCAGCCGCGCGACGGGAACGATCCGTCCCGCCTCAAGCAACAGCATGGCGAGTACGCGTTCGTTGATAGGGCCACCAGGTCTGATCCGCCGGTCTCCCGCCCAGATCTCGAGGGGGCCGAGTACGTGGAAGCGCACATGAGGGGTGGAGTGCATGGCCGGTGCTCCAACTCGCGGTAAGTGCCACTGATTCCCCCGCAGGCCAGTTGCCTCATATGTCCGAACTGCTTGCTCGTTCAACCTACTTACCATTCCACGCTCCCGCCTCAGCCATGCACGTGCTGTTCACCGACCAGCGTCGGGAGGAGACCACCGCGCACCGGACCGCCTGGAAAGCCGGGGACGTGTCCGTGTGCGGCACACCCGCCATGCCGATGATGTTGCCCGCGAGGAAGCCGCGGCCGAAGCTGCCCGTCTCGAGCCGCCGCGCCGCCGGACCCGGACCCCGGCCAGGAACCGGTCCGGGGCCGCGACTGGTTCCGCCGGCGGCCCTGACGACGCCCTCCGCACCCGGTGCGAGCTCTTCCCCACCGTGCGCAGCTGCTCCCAGTCGGCCTCGGGGTGGGCGGGCACGACCGCGTCGACGCAGGCCGTGGTGTAGAGCGCGACGTTGACGGCCCCGGCCCGGCTCGTGCCGAAGCGGACCTCGATTGACTGCGGGAGTCCTACCCGGCCAATCCGCACCATGTGGTCGAACCCGGCTTCACCGGACCTCAGAGTGCAGCGATCTTCGGGCGGCCAGGCGACAGAGGTTCGAGGGCTGCACGGGGCATCGGGCCCTCCGGTGATCCGCCCCGCCGTGATCAAGCGTGGACTTCAACCCGCCACGTAGCGGCTCGGAAGGTGGCTCCGCTACCTTCCTTCTGTGGCTATGCGAGAAGAGTCCCGTCTTATTTACGCAGTGATCACCATGGAGGCTGACAATTTCTACTTTCGCCCGACTCGAATTGGCGAGCCTCAGAGGATCTACCTTCGGCTTGAGCGGGTAACTGGCCACGCGGCCTTAGAAGAAGAGTTACGCAAAGCCGGCGCGGAGCCTTTGCCGCATGACGAATACCATAGCGCCCGCAGCCTTCCGGACTATGCCGTCATCGCGGTTACTGCCGGGTCCGGTATTTGGCTCGCCCTGCGCGCTGCCATCCGGGGACTCGCCGAACGGCACAGACACAAGGGCTTCATCCTCGAACTGTCCGGCGGGCACACGATGAGCGCGGATGGACACTCGGCAAAGGAGGTCGCCCGCCTTCTGGTGGCAGCCGAGCAGCTGCTCGAACGTCAGAACCAGACCCAGGACCAGCACTTCGTCGCGGTGGACCGAGTCGCACGGCAACTGCTGGCCCATCGTGCCGATCTCGTCATCCCCGAGCCCTGGGGAGCACTCATCTCGGTCGACTCATCACTAGACGGAGTGGCCGCCCTCCTCGACGACTGCCGGACTACGCGCCAACGGCATGCTGTGGTCGGATTCCTGGCGGAGGTGGTGCGCGGCAATGGAAACCTGGAAGACATGGCCGGCCAATCGGTTGCCACCACGGCCGAAGCTCAGCAGGCCCTTGCTGCAGTGGCTGACGTCATCAGAGGCCTCCCTCGTGGGATTTTCGAGTGAGTCATGAACCCACTCACGATGCGCCAGCCCTAGAGGGTGTTGCAGAAGGCTTGACGGCGGGCATTTCGCCTGTATGGGTGGGGTGTTGAGGGCTGAGCCGGTGTGGGTGGAGACGTTCACCGGGTTGCGGACGGGGCCGTTCGAGAAGCTGCTTCGGGTGGTGCGGGAGCGGGGCGGCAAGGGCCCCCGGTGGTGGCCGGCCGTGATGTCTACCGCTGGCCGAGCGAGTGCTGCTGGTGGCCGTGTACTACCGCACCAACCCACCATGCGGCAGCTAGCGCCGCTTCTTCGGCTGCTCACCTGCCACCGTCTGCCGGGTCATCCAGCGTCTGCGACGGCTGCTCGCACCGGAGCCGGCACCCAGGCCGGTGCCGGGCTCGCCTGGAGCCCGGCTGGTGGTGTCTGCGGTCGCGGCCGCCACGCACCGACGACCGCACCGGTGCGCACCGCCAGGGCAGCGTCGGTCGGGGCTCCGCCCCGATCCTGGTCTTCGACGCCTGGGAGCACGCCTTCTACCTTCAGTACGAGAACCAGAAGGTGGACTTCATCGAGGCGATGTGCGCCGTCGCCAACTGGCAGGACGAGGCGAAGCGCTACGCCGCCGCCGAAGAACGCGGCGACAGCCTGCTGCTCAAGCCGTAACGGCACAAGAAGCATCCTGCCTCGTGATCGTCTTCTCACCCTTCACGACGGCATGCGGTACACGGAAGGCTCCCGCGGGCAAGATCCTCACGGGAGCCTTTCTGCTTGCCTACGTCGGCTCCGAGCCGAACCGGGGGACAGCCGATACCACTGGCCGCACGCTGCTGACCAGCGCATCGGACTCCATGTTCAGGTTGCGTTCAGGTTTGGCCCTGCCTTGGACAACTCCCGTACCTGGAGCGCCAAAACTCTGGCAAAGGAGTCTGGAGCGAGGGCCGGGCACCATGTCATGGTGCCTGCCATGTCGACTGATCACCTCACTCACAACCGGCCCGCGGGCCACACTCGTCACGCGGCAAGCAAGGTGCCGGAGGTGACCGTCTACTTCTGGATCATCAAGGTGCTGACCACCGGGATGGGTGAGACGGCGTCCGACTTCCTGGCCCACCTGCTCGGCCCGATCCCCGCTGTCGGCCTCGGCGGCATCGCCCTGGTGGCCGCTCTGGCGGTGCAGTTCGCCGTCCGCCGGTACGTGGCCTGGATCTACTGGACGGCGATCGTCATGGTCAGCGTGTTCGGCACGATGGCCGCCGATGTCCTGCACGTCGGCCTCGGCGTGCCGTACACGCTCTCGACTCCGTTCTTCATGGCCGCCCTGTCCGCCGTCTTCGCCCTCTGGCACCGCAGCGAGGGCACCCTGTCCATCCACAGCATCCACACCCGGCGCCGCGAGAGCTTCTACTGGGCCGCCGTGCTGGCCACGTTCGCGCTGGGCACCGCCGCGGGCGACCTCACCGCGACGATCGGCCTCGGCTACCTGGGCTCCGCCGTGCTGTACGCCGCCGCTATCGCTGTCCCGGCCGTCGCTCACCGGTGGGGGAGCCTGAACGCGGTCGCCGCGTTCTGGGCCGCGTACGTCATCACCCGCCCGCTCGGCGCTTCCGTCGCCGACTGGATGGCCGTCGGCCACGGCCGGGGCGGACTCGACCTGGGCCTGGGGCCGGTCACGCTGTCCTGGACGGTGGCGATCCTCGGCTTCGTCGGCTACCTGGCCGTCTCCCGCAAGGACGTCCAGCGCGACATCACGCCGTGACGCTCCGGTGGCGTCGAGTGCGGCGTGGTCACCCGGCAGGCAGACTGACCACGAACCGTGCCCCGGGAGTGTGCCCGGGGTCGTACGTCACCTCGCCGCCGGCGAAGCGGCCCAGACGTCGCGCCAGTGACAGTCCCAGCCCCGCGCCGCTGTGTCCGTCGCCGGGATCCGCGCGCCGGCCGGTGGTGGGCGGTCAGGAAGACGACGGGGGAGAGGAAGCCGTTCGCGCGCATCGCCTGGCACACGCGGGCCTGCGTTCCTCACCGCGCCCACGCCTTGCCCGGCTTGCGATCATCCGGGAAACGCCTTGGATGGAGGCAGGCGGCATCTGCACGCAAAGCCCCCGCGGACAGGCGTGCAACGCGTCGCAGGGGGCCTTGCGTCTCCTGCCACCGCGAGGAGGGACGGACCATGCGCCGGAGCATCGTCCGCGCCGAGCAGATCGCCGTCGCATGCGACCTCGTCAACGGTTGGACCGTTGTCGAGGTCGACGGCGAGCTGGACATCCACACCCACGCCTTGATACGCCAGGCAATCATCCGGCTTCTCGATGAGGGACACCGCAACTTCGTCCTCGACCTGTGCTTCGTGCCCTTCCTGGACTCGATGTTCCTGGGCACCGTCGTGACGCTTACCAAACACATCCGGAAACGCGAGGGCTCGCTGCGGATCACGTGCCCCTCGGCCCGGATGCGCACCGTCTTCCAGCACGGCGGCCTGGCCGACGCCTACGAGTTCTACGACTCGCCGCAGGAGGCCACCAGCCAGGCACCAGTCCTCGACGGACTGGCGCACTGGCCAGGCTCGGCACGCTGACTGCCCGGGCTTGCCCGGCGGACCACTGCCTGCGGCAGGTGAACCCGGGCAGTGACCCACCGGACGAGCCTGGGAAGGAGCGTCAGGCCATAGAGAGCTTCGCGACGTACTCGTCGAAGGGCTCGCTGCCGACTTCCGCACGGAGTTCGTCCATGCGCTCGAGTTCTTCACAGGGCCATATGAAAGGGGCGCCCCGTCCTTCACGCCGGCGATCTGAGTTCCGTAGACCTGCTTGCGTCCGTGCGCGCAAGCTGCCGCAGCAGTTCTGCGCGGGTCAGCCCGCACGTGAGGCCGTCAACAGTGGCCTGCTCCCCACCCTCAGGCGGCTGACCAGGGAAGATGGAGAACTAGGACAGGAGTATCTAGGGTCAGCGCGTGGCTTTCATCATGGTGTGTGAAGACGACGCGGCGGTCCGCGGCGTTCTCAAGCGCGCCCTGGAGCACGACGGGCACACCGTCTCCGTCGCCGCCACGGCCGACAGCCTGCTGCGGCAGCTCGCACCGGCGCCCCATCTGGTCGTCCTGGATCTCGGGCTCCCGGACGCCGACGGCCGCGACGTCTGCCTGGCCCTGAGGGCTCGCGGCGTCGACGCGCCGGTGTTGATGCTCACCGCCTTGGACGGCCTGCATCACAAGGTGGGCGGCTTCGAGGCCGGCGCCGACGACTACATGACCAAACCCTTCGACATCCCGGAACTGCTGGTCCGTGTCCGGGCGCTGCTGCGCCGTGCCACCGTGGCGCCCACACCGCGCGAGGTCGTCCTCGATCCGGCGAAACACGTGGTGACCTACGATTCGGTGAGCATGAGCCTGACCCCGACGGAGTTTCGGCTGCTGGGCCGTTTGATCGCCTCGCCGGGCGACGCGGTACGCCGCCACACGCTCGTCGCTGCCGGCTGGCCGCACGGGGCGCAGGTCAGCGACAACACCCTCGACTCCTATGTGCGCCGGCTGCGGGCGAAGCTCGGTTCGCTGGGTGTGGCCGAGCGTCTGACGACCGTCCGCGGCGTGGGCTACCGATGGCAGTGACGGGATTCCGTAAGCGGGTCGTCGCACTCACCGTGGTGATCGCCACCGCCGTGGTCGCGATCTTGGTCGTGGTCTCGCACGTACTGTTGAGCCGGGTGACGGACGCCGACGCGCACGACCTGGCACGTACTCGCGCCGAGGCCCTCGCGGCGAACGTCACCGCCAAAGGCGGCCGTGTCGTCCTCACGGAAAGCAGCAGCGAGGCGCTCGACGAGGTCGCCTGGGTGTATGCCGACGGCCGCCTGATCGACGGAAACGTCCCGCCGAGCCTGGTCGATCGCGTCGAAGAACTAGCGGACTCGGGGCGGTCCCAGACCGCGTCTGTCGGCAAATACCTCCTGTACGCGCGGCAGATCCCGATCCACGGCCACCACGTCATGGTGATCGGCCGGGTGGACCTCACGCCCTACGAGACATCCGAGCAGCGCAGCCTGACCTTGTCCCTGATACTGGGCGGCCTCACGGTCCTCCTCGCCGGCGGGGTCGCACACCTCGTGGTGCGCCGCGCGCTGCGGGTCGTGCACGAGATGGCCGCCCTCGCTGACGACTGGGGCCAGCACGAACCCGGGCGCCGCTTCAACCTCGGCGTCCCCCGCGACGAGTTCGGGGAACTGGGGCGGACCCTGGACCACCTCCTGGAGCGCGTCGACAACGCGCTGGCGGACGAGCGCCGGCTCACCGATGAGATCGCCCACGAGCTGCGGACACCGCTCACGGTCCTGCGGGCCGAGGCGCAGCTGGCGCAGCTGTCCGGGGAGCCGGTGCCGACGGAGGCGGTGCTGAGCGAGGCCGACCGCCTCGATACGGCGATCACGACGCTTTTGCGCGCCGCGCGCGCACGGACGGACAAGGGGACCCGGTGCGACCTGCGCTCCGCCGCACGACAGGCGATCGCCGGCCGTGCGGTCGAGGTCGCCTTCCCCTCGAAGGTCGAGGTTGCCGTGGCGGCCGACGTCGCCGTCTCGCTGCTGGCACCCCTGCTGGACAACGGCCTGCGACATGCGAAGTCCCGGGTGTGGATCACCGCGCGCAATGAGGGCGAGGCCATCGTGGTCGATGTCCTGGACGACGGCCCAGGATTCGATCCCGCGGACGTCGAGCGGGTCTTCGAAGCGGGGGTGACCGGCGGCGAGGGATACGGGCTGGGGCTGCCGGTGGTCCGGCGCATCGCCGCCTCGGCCGGTGTGGAGGTCCGCGCGATCGCAGACGGCCGCGGTCACGTCGAGGTGACACTCCCGGCCGCCCGCGCAACCGCGTAGTCAGGTTATGTGCAGATTCCCCGCGTAAACCTCCCCGCATGACAACGACAGCGGAAGCACGCACGCGCAGCGGGCGCCTCATGCTTAACAAGGTCCCCGAGGTCACCATCTGGTTCTGGGTGATCAAGATCCTGTGCACCACCGTCGGTGAGAGCTTCGCCGACTGGATCAACATGAAGCTGGGCGTCGGCCTGGTGAACACGGCCTGGATCTTCACCGCGGTCTTCGTGGTGGTCCTGGCCCTCCAGCTGCGGCTGAAGCGATACGTCCCGTTCCCCTACTGGCTGACCGTGGTCGTTGTCAGCGTCACCGGCACCCTGTACACCGACATCCTGACCGACCAGCTGAACGTGCCACTGTGGATCAGTTCCGCGGTCTTCTCGGTGCTGCTCGCGGCGGTCTTCGGCGTGTGGTGGGCGCGTGAGCGCACGCTTTCGATCCACTCGGTCACCACGCTGCCGCGGGAGTCGTTCTACTGGCTCGCCGTACTCGTCACCTTCGCGCTCGGCACCGCGACCGGCGACTGGACCCTCGAGCTCACTGGCTGGAGCCCGGGCGTCTCCGTGTTGCTGCCGCTCGGCCTCATCGCCGCGATCACGGCGCTGTGGAGGTTCGGCGCGAACCCGGTGCTGTCCTTCTGGCTCGCCTACATCCTGACCCGCCCGCTGGGCGCGAACATCGGCGACTGGCTCGCCTCCCCCAAGGTCGCCCAGAACCCGGGCGACCCGACCGGTCTCGATCTGGGCACGTTCACCACCAGCCTGATCTTCCTGGGCCTGATCCTGGCGACGGTGGTCTACCTGACGGTGACGCGCTCGGACGTGACCGAGACCCACGAGGCGAGCCACGACGCACCGGTCACCGGCAACCCGCGCAAGGAGCGCACCGCGCTGGCCGGCCTCGGACTGCTCGCCGCCGCCACCGCGGGCCTGCTGGTCTGGGCCCACGGCCGGCCGCACGTCGGCCCGGCGCCGGAGGAAGACAACACCTCCGCCGTCCAGATGGCTCCCGGACAGGCGGTGAAGAAGTTCCCGCCCGCCAAGGTCGCCGCGCTGAAGACCCTCGCCTCCACCTCGCTCAAGGACGCACGCTCGGGGAACGCGACCGGGGCCCACGCGGCCGCCCAGAAGCTGCGAGACCTATGGGACGCCGACCAGGCGTCGCTGCAGCCGCTGGACCAGACCGGCTGGACTTCCATCGACGCCCAGATGGACAAAGTGCTCAAGACGTTCGGCATCGACCACTCCAACCCGCCGATGCCGCCTGCGCAGCAGGAGAAGGAACTGACGGCCCTCCTGACGGACATAGGCTGACAGACCTCACAGCGCCCGGCCGGCCCACCCGGCCGACGGGCCCAGTGTGCCGAGGCAGCGCAGAAAGCCGGGCTTCCTCGGTACACGCCGGGGAGCCTCGGACTCCGCAAGCATGTCGTTCCTGCGCACGGCTCACCGAGGACGGCAAGAACGACCAAGACGGTGAAGAGGCGATGTTGCAGGACACCCTTATCACCTCGTGCCGGCTGGCCAGGCAAAGCAGGCAACTCAGGCAGGAAGTGAAGCCCGACTGGCCCGACTCGGGGAACGCCACGCCCGCAGCTGCTCGACGAGGGACGACCCGAGACGCCTCGGCAGGGAGGAGTCCTTCGCCGGGCTGCGCGAGGCCCGCCCCGTGGGGGGCGGGCCGTTCGTGCCATGGTCGACGAACGACAGCCCGTAAGGCGGGCGGCAAGGCTGTCCGCCAATGCCGGCCGTAAGTAGACGAAGAGTCAACACAGGGCAGCTCGTCCTGGCCATGTTGAGCACCGGTTCGGGCGAAGCTTTTCGGCTGTGGTCGGGTCATGCCGTTGTGCCGGGCTCGATGGGACGGTTGCGCGGTGCCGTCCCGGACGGGGGTCTGACTCATGAGATATATGGCCGAAGTGTCCAGTCACAGGCGTGTCGACTCTCGTTGCGGGACAGCAACTGCAGGTACCGAGCCACAGGGCGTGTCTCAATAGGGGCCTTGCCGAGTTTCAGGCGCCATCACGGTTCAGACCGCCCGAGCGGGCCGGTGCCGTCCACCCAGCACGTCACCCGCGGAAGGCGAACCACCATGGCGACCAGACAGCGCAGCACCTCCTCCACCACGGATCCTCCTGTTCCGGGCGAGGTCGTCCTGGGCGTGGACGCGCATGGCGAGGTTCATGTTGCCGCCGTGGTTTCCCCGCTGGGGAAGGTCCTGGGTACCGAGTGTCGTGGGCAGACAGACCTGTCCCCCTGGCCCCCGGATCCATCTCTTCTTGGGGTCTGGGGACAGCCATGTACCCGCCAGCGACATCTCGAACCCGGCCGGGCAGTTGGGCCGGGCATGAGACGACTCTGTGCCCTTGGGGTGGCGCTGGCTCTGGCGGTGGTGTTGCCGAGCGCGGTACCGGTGGCGGCCGATACCAGCGCCTGCACGCATCACTGGTCGGGCCCGCAGGTGTGCATCCGGCTGGACGGCCGCAACGGTGGGAAAGCTGTCAGGGCGATCTGGATCAACCCACCGAAGAAGGCGAAGACGCGCGCGGTGCGCCTGTTCCTGGACGGCCGGCAGTACGGCACGGTGGAGACCGCCCGGCGCGTGCGCGGCATGCTCAGCCACATATGGGCGAGCTTCGAGCAGGGCGCCGGCGTGCAGGTGTGCGTTCGGTTCGCCGGCATCCGGCGGGTGGCGTGCGACCGGACGAAGTGCATCGGCATCCGGCCGACCTGGTGACGCTACGGGGGCTGTAGGGGAACGGGACCGGACCGGCGGAGCCCGGTCCCGTTCGCAGGGAGCCTATAGCGGGCGCCGTCGCCCCTCTTCGGGGGAACTCAAGGTGCGGGACGGCCCGGTGGCTGTCACCACTGCCGCGTCTCTGCTGCCGTCACTGCGCGTCCGGGGCGGGACCGGCGCCCAGGGCGCGGCGTCCGGCGGCCGGGCGCGTGGGTTTCGGCTCGGTGGCCGGGACGGACGGGAGGCGTTCGGCGGCGAGCTGGGCGCGCGGCGCCGGCGGATCGGCCTCTTGTGTGCGGGACGGTTCGACGGTGGGTGTTGGTGCCCAGCGGGCGGCGGTCGGTCATGGCCCGATCATCCCGGCGGGATCGGAGTTCTTCTTCACCGCCCCGGCCCTCCGCTCCGGACCGGCCCAAGGCGCGCGTGTCGCGCACGCGTCCTCGCCGAGGTCGGCGGCGACCTGAGCACTTCGCCGATGCCAGGCGTCGGAGCGCTCGAGTCCTACGTCGGCTCCACCCCGATCACCGCGCTTCCAGACACGGAGCTTCGTCGGCGGCGCGTGAGCGACCCGGCGGCCATCTCCTGGACGAAGGTCATGTGCCTGGCCTGCTGTCGGCGTGGTCCCGTGAGGGAGGCCCGTGTGGGCCAGATCAGCGTGGTCGCAAACCGGACATCAGTGTCTCGACACAACCGGTGACGAGCGCGTCGAGGGGGAGGTCGCCGTGCATTCCCGTGGAGGCGAGCACGGTCAGCCCCTGGAGGAGTGCCAGGAGAGTCATGTCGACCCGGCCGCTGGTGTCCGGTTCGATGTCACCCTGGTCCCGGGCCTCCGCGAGCAGCCGCAACGGCGCGGCGAACGCCCGGTCGTTGGCGGCCAGGAGGCGGGCGTTGCGTGCTTCGGTCTTCGGGCGGTGCATCAGGCTCAGCAGCGCGCGGTGTTCGACGCCGAACTCGACGTAGGTCCGGGCGAAGACGGCGAGCCGTTGGGTGAAGTCGCCCTCGGCAGCCTCCAGGGCCTCGTCGAGTCTGCGCCCCAGCCGCTCGTAACCCTCTTCCGCGAGCGCATCCAGCAGCGCCGTTTTGTCGGCGAAGTGTCGACGGGGGGCACTGTTGCTCACCCCTGTTGCACGCGCCAGTTCGCGCAGGGACAGGCCCTCGATGCCGCGTTCTGTCAGAACGCTTTCCGCTTGCTGGAGGAGGGTGCTGCGCAAGTTGCCGTGGTGGTAGGGACGGGCCTCGTTCATGGGGCCACCCTAGCTCAATGTATTCATTGACTACAATGTGCCCAATGAATACATTGAAGGGTATGACCAGCTCACCCAGCGCGGCCCCCTGGACGGTCGGCCAGCTTCCGCCGCAGAACGGACGCACGGTGATCATCACCGGCGCGAACAGTGGTATCGGCCTGGAAACGGCCCGTGCGTTCGCTCAGGCGGGAGCCCACGTGATCATGGCCGTGCGAGACGTCGCCCGTGCTCGCCCGACCGCCGCGCAACTGCCCGGTTCCACCGAACTGCGTCCACTTGACCTGGCCGACCTCGCGTCCGTCCGCGCGTTCGCGGCGTCCGTCGAACCGGTCGACATCCTGATCAACAACGCCGGTGTCGCGAACGTGCCGCTCGGCCGGACCGCGGACGGATTCGAGACCCACTTCGGGACCAACCACCTGGGCCACTTCGCCCTCACCAACCTGCTGCTTCCGAGGATCACCGACCGGGTGATCACCATCGCCTCCAACGCTCACAAGAGCGCCGCCCTGGACCTCACCGACCCCAACTGGGAACGCCGGAGCTACCGCTCCTCGGCCGCCTACGGCCAGTCCAAGCTCGCCAACCTGCTGTTCACCCTCGAACTGCAAGGCCGACTGACCGCGGCGGGCTCCGACGTACGAGCCCTGGCCGCACACCCCGGGGCGGCGACGACCGGCCTGAACCGGCATCTGGGCCCGGCCATGAAGGCGGTCGCGGCGATCGCCGGCCGCCTGGTCATGCAGAGCGGCATCGACGGGGCGCAGCCGACCCTCTTCGCGGCCGTCCGGGACCTGCCCGGGGCGAGCTACGTCGGCCCCGACGGCCGGGGCGGACAGCGCGGCCGGCCCACCCTGGTCTCCCGCAGCGCCACCGCCCAGGACACCGGCCTGGCCGCCGAGCTCTGGGACCTCTCCGAACGGCTCACGGCCACGTCCTTCCCTCTCGGCTGACCGCCGGGAGACGCACCCCGCCGCCCGCTCCGCGGTGCGCCCGGTGCCGCCTCAAGAGAAGGACGCCCTTGTTGCGCCGGGCCACCGGCCAGCCGCCCACGCACCAACGTTCGTAGGCGCCGCGCTGCTCAGGGACTGGCCAAGCGGACCGCGGAGGCCGTTCCGCTCACTGGCACAGGCCTGGGGGAGGAGCAAGCCCACGGCGTTCCATCGAGAGGACCGTCTGAGAAAGGTCCTTTCATCATGGCTCGTGTGACTGGTTACGACTATGTGGTGGTCGGCGCGGGGACGGCCGGGAGTGTGCTCGCGGCTCGGTTGTCGGAAGACGCGGCAGTGCGAGTGCTGCTGATCGAGGCAGGGAGCGCCGAGTTCCAGGCACCGGTGCAGACGCCGCGGGCATGGATGTCGCTGATGGGGTCTTCCGTGGATTGGAACGATGTGTCGGTGACGCAGGCGGCCACGGGTGTGTCGTATCCGCTGCCCCGTGGGCGGGGAATCGGCGGTTCGAGCAGCATCAACGGAATGGTCTTCCTGCGTGGGCACCATTCCTCCTACGACGCCTGGGGTCAGGCAGGCGCCCGGGGGTGGTCATTCGCGGACTTGCTGCCCTTCTTCCGGCGCAGCGAAAGCACTCGGGGGCGCGATCCGTCCGTGCGAGGTGTGCACGGGCCGATGCGAGTGGCGCCGGCGTCCCGGCCCCATCCGGTATCAGTGGCAGGCGTGGAAGCGGCCGTCGAGGTCGGCCATGCGCGTGCCACCGATCCTGCCGGCGGTCTGCAGGAGGGAGCGGGTCTTCACGATCTCACCATCGTCGCAGGACACCGGCAGAGCGCGGCGGACGCCTACCTGCGGCCCGTGCTGTGTCGATCGAACCTGGACATCGTCACCGATGCCTTCGTACATCGTCTTCGGATGGTGGGTGACCGTTGCGTCGGGGTGTGCTACTCCCAGGGCGGGGAGGAGGTGACGGTCGACTGCTCGGGCGAAGTGGTATTGGCGGCGGGGGCGATCGGCTCACCACACCTGTTGATGCTGTCAGGCATCGGGCCCTCGGAGCATCTGCGGGATGTGGGGGTCGACGTGGTAGCGGACCTTCCCGGAGTAGGAGCCAACTTCCAGGACCATCCAATGACCAGTGTTGTCTACAGTGCTGCGGCACCGATCCCGGTGAGCCGCAACAATCATGGCGAGGCCAGTGTTCTGTGGCGCAGCGAACCGACCGGCCGGCCCGATCTGCAGGCTTTGTTCATAACGCTCCCTTATCACAGTCCCGCGTTGCACGGGCCTACGGAGGGTTACTCGATCGCCGTGAGCCTCATGGCGCCGCGGAGTCGAGGGTGGGTGCGCCTGGCCAGTCGTGAGCCTGGCGTGGCACCGCTGGTGAACCCGAACTACCTGAAGGACCGTCGCGACGTCGAGGCCCTGGTACTGGGTCTGCAATGTGTCCGCGATATCGGTGAGGCGCGTGCTCTTTCTGCGTGGCGGGGATCGGAGGTGCTTCCCGGCCCCGGCCTGCGTGATGCATCAGCCCTGCGACGGCATGTACATGAAAGTCTCACCACCTACTTTCACTACGCCGGTACCTGTCGTATCGGAAGCGATGAAGAGGCCGTCGTAGACGATCACCTGCGAGTTCACGGTGTCCGCGGTCTGCGTGTAGCGGATGCTTCCGTCATGCCGTCCATCGTTGCGGCCAACACGAACGCAGCGGTACTCGCCATCGCCGAACGGGCCGCCGACCTCATGTCTGGGAACCTCTCATACGGCAGCCAGTGTCAACTCCCTCACCCTCAGCGACCGTCATTTCGGGTCATTCGATAGTGCTCCCGCATTGATTCGGTATTTTCCGAAATTGACCCTCGCTCGCCGTGGCACATTCCGCTAATCTCTCACGTGTCTCGAGACTCGACGTCGGGCACCGAGGAGAACCGGGTCGGCGTGCTTTCCCGCACCTGCAGTCCGACCGGCCGATGTCGGAAGAGTCAAGAACCCGTCGGAAGAGCGAAAAAATGACCGACGACCCCACCGCTGCTCCCGCGGTGACAAGCGAGGAAACCACGCCCGCAGGAGTGGTGCACAACACGTTCGCGCTCGTACGTGTCCTGAGCCAGGCGCAGCGGCCGGTCGGCGTGACCGGTCTGGCGTCGGTGGTGGGTATACCGAAGACCACCGCTCACAGGCTTCTGGAGCAGATGGCCCGGGAAGGTATCGTGACACGCCGCGATCACAAGTGGGCACTCGCGCCGGGCTTCGGCGATCTGGCACGGCCGGCGCACCAGCCCTCGCCTGAGGCGCTCGTTGCGCGTCCGCGACTGCAAGCCCTGTCACACGCCACCGGCGCGACCCTGTTACTGCACCGGCAGTCCGGGGACACCTTGGAGACCCTCTGGTGCTGGTTCGGACCGCACTTCCGCCGCGTGATGCCCCCGGCAGAACAACGACTGGCCGCCGTCCACCCGGCCTCCGCGATCTGGCGTGCACTCCGTTTCGGGGAGCTGGCCGCCGAATATCAGGAGGTGCACCCGGGGTGCAACTGCATCGCCGCGCCTTTCTTCCTCCCGTCCGGTGACACCGGCGTCGTCACCCTCGTTCGGCCGGACAACCTGGAGGTCGAGTCCCTCAAGCGTCCTCTGGAGAGGGTCGCATCCAAGATCCTCTCAGACATGCGTCGCCTCGAGGGCTGACGGCAGACGTTCGCCGCCGGCGCTACCGGGACACGCCATGTGGCTCGGCCAGAACCGAGCGATAGGACTTCTCGAACAGGTCCGCCATCACCGTGATCTCCTCGGCGGTGGTGATCAGCGGCGGTGCGAAGGCGACGGTGTCGCCGATGGCCCGCAGAAGAAGACCGTTGTCGACGGCCTTGGCCATGACGGCCGCACCCATGTCGCCTTCCCTTCTGCCGTCGACGCCCGCAGTGAAAGTGACCGCAGCGAGGAAACCGTAGCCCCTGACGTCACGGACGGCCTCCGCACCGCGAAAGGCGTCGAGACATTCCATGAGCCGGGGCGCCGTGTCCCGTACGTGACCGGGAATGTCCTCGTCGGAGAGGACGGCGAGGGCCTCGCGCGCGACGGCTGCGGCCACCGGATGCCCGGAGTAGGTGAAGCCGTGACCGAAGGCGCCGATGCTCTTCGCGCCTTCGGCGATGGTGTCCATGACCCGCTGCGCCACCATGACCGCGGAGATCGGTGCATACGCGGAAGAGAGCCCCTTCGCCAGAGTGACCAGGTCAGGCCTGAGCCCGAATTCGGCGGTGGCGAACGTGGACCCGGTGCGGCCGAATGCGGTCACGACCTCGTCGGCGATGAAGAGAATGTCATACCGGGCGAGAACTTCCTGTACGCGAGCGTAGTAACCGGGCGGGGGGATGATGATTCCGCCCGCGCCGAGGATCGGTTCCGCGATGAACGCGGCGATCGTGTCGGCGCCCTCGGCTGCGACGAGCTGTTCCAGATGGGCAATGAGATGGTCCACGTACTGCTCTCGTGTCATGCTCTGCGCCTGAGGCGCGAGGGGGTCCGGGCACGGGACCTTGACGAAGCAGGGCAGCGGGAGGCCGAAGCCGCTGTGGATGGACTCCAGCCCGGTCGCCGACCCGGCGGCCGTAGTGGTGCCGTGGTAGCCCCGCTCCTGAGAGATGATCTTGGTCCTTCCGGGGCGGCCGAGGCACCGGTGGTAGTACCACGCCAGCTTGAAGGCGCTGTCGTTCGCCTCGGAGCCGGAATTCGCGAAGAACGTACGGCCCATAGGGATGGGCGACATCCGGGCGAGATCCTCGGCCAGGGCCAGCGTGACGTCGTTGGTGCGGTGAGCGAAGGTCGCGAAGAAGGGAAGCCGGGCCATCTGGCGTTCAGCGGCCTGCACCAGCCGGGGCTGGCTGTATCCGAGATTGGTGCACAGCATCCCGGATGTGCCGTCGAGGTAGGAGCGCCCGTCGCTGTCCCACACCGTTATCCCCTCACCTCGGACAATGACATGAGGTTGTGTGCGCAATGAAGGGGACGTGTGGGGCTCCAGCAGGGTGGGCGGATGAGGGGTCATGACATGCTCCTCAGTGAGACGTGAAGGTGGCTGACGCGCCCGCGGCAGGATCCGGCACTGAGAGAGAGGGTCGGGCCGTCCGCAGCGATGACGACTTCAGCGGTCGGCCGCGGGGCGCCGGTACTGCTTGCCGGATGCCCTGCAGGTGCCGACCGAAGAGCCGTCTTCTCTCAGGGAAATCCGCTGACCCGCACGCTTCAAGGTCTGTCCCGGCCAGCAGAACAAGCCAGCGGGCCCGTGGGGATGCGCCTTGTGTCGACGCTCAGTTTCGGAGGTACCGCGTGATGTCCCGGGCCTGCTGGCCGCTTTTCCTCCGTAGCGACGAGGGCTCCACCGCTCACTCAGAACAACCTCTGGCCGCCACAAGGACGAGAGACCCCACCGCCTCGTTGCCGGTCGAAGGTTGCGAAGACCAGCGGTCGCGGGTGCCGGTCAGACAGCGGCACGAGCGAGCGTGCCGGCGATGACCGTGGTCAGCATGTCTCGGAGGGAGTCCTCGAAGTCCTGACGCAGTGCGGCCAGGGCCGGGTCGGCATCGTAGGCGGCCAGCATCGCTCGGGATGGACGGGCATGCGTCCACACGGCGCCAATGACCATGAAGGTGGCCGCCGCCAGCTTCCAGTCCTGGTCGCCCAGTTCGGGCAACTTGGCCCGGGCCAGCGCGGCGAGCGCGGCCACGTTGTCGATGGCTGCCCTCTTGTACCGGGCGGCTACCTCTGGGGACACGTTGTGCTCCAGCACGCCGGCCTGGGCGCTGAGCAGGTCGCACAGCATTCGGCGGCCGGCAAGGGACTCGGCGAGCACGGCGGCGAACCGCTCGGCGCGCTCCCGCACCGGTGTGGTGGCGTCCGGCGAGTCCTGCAGCCGATTCGCCAGGTCGGCCGTCCACTGGTCCCAGGCGCGATCCAGCAACTCCAGCAGGATGGCCTCGCGGGACTCGAAGTAGCGCAGCACGTTGGACTTGGCCAGTCCGACCCGGCGGCTGAGCTCGTTGAGGCTCATCTCGTTCACCGACATCTCGGCGAGCATGGCGGCGGCGGCGTCGAGGATGGTCTGCCGCCTGACCTCCCGCTGTTGTTCACTGCGCGCGCGCTGAAACGTGGCCATGCCCTCATCCTACGGACCACCGGTCCTTTGACATCAGACCACCGGTCCCTTACGTTGACGGCAAGGACAACAGACCAGCGGTCTGAAAAAGGGCAGCCGATGTCACACGCCCTCTTTGCCCTCCGCCCAGTCACGCACTCGCAGAAAATGAGGTTGTCGTCATGACTCAGACCTGGTTCGTCACCGGCAGTTCACGCGGTCTCGGCCGCGCGGTCGTCGAGGCTGCGCTGGACGCCGGTCACCAGGTGGTGGCCACCGCCAGGACGCCGTCCCGGCTCGACGACCTCGTCGCCCGCCACGGTGACCGTATTCACCCGGTAGCACTCGACGTCACCGACTTCGAGCAGGCACAGCGAGCCGTCCGGTCAGGGCTGGAGGTCTTCGGCCGCTACGACGTCGTCGTCAACAACGCAGGCTACGGTGACATGGCCGCCGTGGAGGACGTCACACTGGACGACTTCCGCGCTCAGATCGACACGAACTTTTACGGCGTCGTCCACGTCACCAAGGCAGTACTGCCGACGCTGCGGGAACAGGGAGGCGGACACATCTTCCAGATCTCGTCGATCGGCGGCCGGCTCGCCACAGTGGGAATGAGCGCGTACCAGAGTGCGAAGTGGGCCGTGGGCGGCTTCTCGTCGGTTCTTGCGCAGGAGGTCGCACCCCTCGGCATCAAGGTAACCGTCGTCGAGCCCGGCGGGATGCGGACCGACTGGGCCGGCCCTTCCATGACGGTCCCCCCGGTCAGTGATGCCTACCAGCAGACGGTCGGTGCTTTCGCCGAGGCGGTACGCAGTGGCTCGGGACACGAGGAGACCGACCCCTGCAGGGTCGCGCACGTCCTCCTCGACCTCGCCCACCGCGACGACGCGCCCGTCCGGCTGGTGCTGGGCGCACAGGCCTACCAGTACGTTGAGGCAGCGGCGCGCGTCCAGGCCGAGTCCGACGCACGCTGGCGTCCGGTGTCGGAGTCCGTGTCCGACCGCCGCTCCTCCGTCGGCCCCTGGCTGCGCGACTGACGGCGCCCTGGCGCCCATCAGACGCTGGACGCAGCTCCGCGCCCGGCCCGAGCCGTTGCTGCCAGGACTGCGAAGCGGGGCGGGCGGTGGCGCGATCACCGGCACGTGATCACGTGATCGCGGGTACGGCACCGGGACGCCGGGGATCTGTCCGAGCGCTTCTCTCGTGGAAAGGCGCCCTCAACCGGCAGCGGAAGTGAGCTGCCGACGGCACCGGGGAAAAGGTAATCCCCTCCCTGTTCGCCCAGGCCGACGCCGAAGGCAACCCCGGCTTGGTCGTCGCGGTTGACTCGGCCGACAACCCCAAACGCCCGGCAGCCGCGGCGGGAAGCCCCCGGCCTTCGACCGCGACGCCTACAAGCAGCGCAACACCGTCCGAGTACTGACCCGTTCTCCCGACATCAGCCGCTACGCCACAGCCGCGTTGTCCCGAGAGGTGTTTAGGTCAGCAAGCTCGCGGCGCGCTCGGCGATCGCGATGACGGTGGCGTTGGGGTTCATGGATGGGATGGCCGGGATCACGGACGCGTCCGCAACGCGTAGGCCCCGTACCCCACGAACACGGAGTTCGAGGTCGACGGCCGCTGTCTCGTCCGTGCCCAGGCGGCAGCTGCCGACGGGATGGAACTGGGTACTCGCGCTGTGCCGGGCGTACGCACGCCAGCCGTCGGCGTCGTCCTCGGCGACACAGGGCCTCACTTCCGTGGCCCCCCAGCGGGCGAACGGCGCCGTCGTCCCGATCCGCCTGGCCATGCGGAGTCCGGCCACCAGCGTGTCGATGTCGTAGGGGTCTTCGAGGTAGTGCGGATCGATCAGCGGCTGCTGCCGTATGTCGCTGCTCGCCAGCCGCACGGTGCCTCGGCTGCGGGGCAGTGACACGGCGGCCGCCAGGGTGTAGCCGTAGGCAGGTGGCCGGGTGAGCGACGGTGAATAGGGGAAGTGGATCGGGTACAGCTGGATGTCGGGACCGGGCGCGGAGTCATGCGTGCGCAGCAGGGCCGTCAGCTCCGTATGGTTGTTCACCCCCGGCTCGATGCGCCGCTGGGACGCGTAGACAATGCCACTTTGAACGTGATCGTGGAGGTTGGCGCCTACGCCGGACACGTCGGCCACGACCTTCAACCCCAGGCCGCGCAGGTGGTCGGCCGGTCCGATGCCGGAAAGCATGAGCAACTGCGGGGTACCGATCGCTCCGGCACAAACGATCACTTCATCCTCCGCGCGGACGGTGCGGGCTTGCCCCGCGATCTCATACTCGACTCCCGTGCAGACGTCCCTCCTGACGAGCAGCCTGCGCACCAGGGCGTCGCAGACGACCGTCAGATTGGGGCGGCCGAGGTGCGGGCGGACGTAGGCGTCAGCGGCACTCTGCCGTGCACCGCCGACGATGTTCACGTCGTACCAGCCCACGCCGTACTGCTGAGCTCCGTCGATGTCCTCCGTGTGAGGATGTCCTGCCGCGAGCACGGCGTCGTGGAACGTCTGGGACAGCGGGTGCCGGGCGGTGACCGGCGCAAGCTTGAGGGGGCCGTCCTGGCCGCGGTGGGCCGGGTCACGACCAACGGTGTGCTCCCCGCGCTTGAAGTACGGCAGAAGATCGTCGTACGACCAGCCTGCTGCCCCGGCCGCCCGCCAGCCGTCAAAGACGGAACGGTCACCTCGCGCGAAGGCCATCGCGTTGATGGCACTCGAACCGCCGAGCATCCTGCCCCGGGGCCAGGCATGGCTGACGCCGTTCGTACCGTCCTGGGGCACAGTCCTGTAGGCCCAGTCATACGGGCCGCCGAGGAGTTCCTGCCACCGGGCGGGAACACGGCTCTCCTCCGGGCAGTGCACGGTGCCCGCCTCGATCAGCAGCACATTGCGGTCCGGATCCTCCGACAGTCGACCGGCCACCACACAGCCGGCGCTCCCGGCCCCCACCACCACGCAGTCGTATCGTTTCAGCACTGCTGCGTCCCTTCCCACATGATGGTTCGGCTGCACGTGCGCTATCGAACCCGTCGTCGTTTCGCCGCCGCATCGCCTGCGTGGCCCGGGCGGACGTGCACGGACGCACGCTCAGGGAGTGCCAGCGATCGCGCAGGCGCGGCACGGGGGACGACCGCAGGTGCACTGCAGGATTCCGTCCAGCACTTCATGGTCGTGGTACAGGCACTTGTCACGGCAGGTGTGGCGGGGGACGAAACCCGCCTGGAGCTCGTCTGGCCACGGCTCCTCGCCCTCCCGGCAGCGCGTGAAGCGCTCGGGGTCCATGGCGTGCAGTTGCTGCATGCGTGCTCGGGCCTCGGCCTCCAGGGTGCCCGCCTGGGCGAGCATGCCCTTGAGCTGCTCGGCGAAGCCGGAGAACCTGGCGTCGCCGGTTCTCACGTGCGCCGCCTTCAGCGCCATGATGGCATTGCCCAGGAATCGCCGGGCATCTTGAAGATTGGTGACGTGGTGCAGTTGGATGCCCGTCACGCCCCTCACCCACACAGCCTCGTTGCTCACTTGTCAACCTTCCGGTCTCGAATCGTCCTCTGGTGATCCGGCGAGCTGATGACCCTGTCCAGATAGGCGCGCCAGTCCACGCCGGTGGTGGTCAGAATCTTCGAGCGGCCAGGGCCGTGGGGCGCAGCACTCCAACCGTGCTGGTCGAAGTCCGCCTACGACGCCTGAGGAGGGACAAGCCCGCCTAGGACGACCTCCTCAAGACAAGCCCGTACGGCCGAGCGGCTCAACGGGTGTTCCAGCCACTGGAACGCTCCTCGGATCGGAGAAGGATTGGCCCTGGGTTGGGCCGCGCGTCGCCGACACAGCCTTCTACAGCGGCATCGTCTTCGACGTGCTCACACCTCGCTGGCTTCGCGTACGCAACGCAGCAGGCGAAGGCGGATACTTCCGCGCGACGGTCACCGGCCTCGGCGGGCGACGCGAATCCTCCACCATGGGCGGATCGCCAAGATCGTAAAGATCCTGAGACTGGCTGACGGGCCCGGCTACCGGCCGCGCTCAAGGTGCACGGGCCACCCCCCTTCGGCTGGCACGTGCTCACCCGAATGATCTTCCACGGCCATGTTGGATAGCGTCAGCAGCGCTACCAGGACGGCATGGAAGACCAGATCGGCGCCCTCGGACTCGTCGTTGTGCGGCACGCGCGACACGCGGGTCCATCAGCCCTTCAATTCCACGTCATGACCGGCGGAGTTCCCCTGCGCGAGCCGGACACCGCCAAAGACTGAGCCCCGCGCCGGACACTCGGTCAACGTAAGCGACCCGGTGACTGACGGGCCGACGTCGGGGGAGGGGCACGAGCGAAGCCTGTCCGGCTCAGCCGGGGAGTGCGTGCCCGGTCGTTGAGTCCACGTGGTCCGGGATCTCATCGTGGCGATCGCCCACGCTCGGGGTCCCGGTGGGCTCGAACATGAGGATTGCAGCGCCGGACGGAGCGTATGGCCTGTGCTCTGTGCCTCGGGGGACGGTGAAGACTGCCCCCTGCGGTAGCAGGACCGTGCGCTCCCCGTCGGCCTCACGCAAGGAGATGTGCAGCTCTCCGTCGACTACCAGGAAGAATTCGTCGGTGGTGTCGTGAACGTGCCAGATATGTTCGCCCTCGACCTTGGCGATGCGGACGTCATAGTCGTTGACACGTGTGACGATGCGGGGACTCCACAGGGCATCGAAGGAGGCCAGTGCCTGGCGAAGGAGGATGGGCTCGTTACTCATGGGGCTCATACTGAGCCGTTTCGGATGGCCAGCGTGAGTGCTAAGAATCGCACATGACGAAAGAATCCTCGCACGCTGTTCAGACGGCGGGTACACACCGAGTCGTCGTGATCGTGGACGAGAACTCGAACCCCTTCGAGCTCGGCTGTGCGACCGAAGTCTTCGGTCTACGCAGACCAGAGATCGGCCGTGATCTCTACAACTTCAGGCTCTGCTCCCCCGAGCCGCGCACCATGATGCGAGACGGATTCTTCACGCTCACAGGAGTCGCCGGTTTGGAAGCGGCCGACGAGGCGGACACCTTGATCGTCCCGAACCGCCCGGACACCGAGGTGCCCCGCCGTCCCGCCGTGCTGGATGCCATCCGGCGGGCGCACGCACGCGGCGCGCGCCTGGTCGGGTTCTGCAGCGGCGCTTTTACGCTGGCCGAAGCCGGAGTCCTCGATGGGCGCCGGGCCACCGCGCACTGGCAGTGGGCGAATTCATTCCGGGCTCGCTTCCCCTCTGTCCGGCTCGAATCAGACGTACTTTTCGTTGATGACGGTGACATCCTCACCGCCGCGGGGAGCGCGGCTGCGCTCGATCTCGGGTTGCACATCGTCCGCCGCGACTACGGCGCGGAGATCGCCAACTCTGTGAGCCGGCGACTGGTCTTCGCGGCGCACCGAGACGGTGGGCAGCGGCAGTTCGTGGAGCGCCCCATGCCCGACCTGCCCGACGAGTCCCTGGCGCCTGTCCTGGCCTGGGCACAGGAGCGGTTGGACTCACCGCTCACTGTGTCTGACCTTGCGGCGCGTGCAGCGGTCAGCCCGGCGACGCTGCATCGCCGCTTCCAGGCGCAACTGGGCACGACGCCGTGGGCGTGGCTCACGGCGGAACGGCTTGCCCTAGCGTGCCGGTTGATCGAGCGAGGTGAGTCCCGTTTCGAGATGGTCGCGCGGCGCAGCGGGCTTGGCACAACCGCCAACCTGCGCACGCTAATGCGCCGCGAGACCGGCATCACGCCGTCGGTATACAAGCGCCGCTTCGGGCCGGAGGCGAACTGACACTCGCGCATCCGCGAGAGGCGGATGGTGATGCACGCGAGGCCCTGGCCAACGAGGCCGCCGTGCGCTGGTCACCCGGCGGCGACACCAGATCAGAGCCAAGGCCCTCTGCACCGGCTGCCCGGTGCGTGTGCACGCCCCGTCCTGGCACGCATCCGGGTCACCCGCACCGGTCAGGGCCAGCCTCGTCACAGACCCGACCACATCGTCGCCGGTAATGCCTGCAGCTCCCGCTGTTTCCGCGCTTGCCTGCGACGGCGAGGCATCGCGTCCGCCACACGGTGCCAATGACCATGAAGGTGGCCGCCGCCAGCTTCCAGTCTGGTTGCCCGGTTCGGGCAGCTTGGCCCGGGCCAGCGCGGCGAGCGCGGCCACGTTGTCGATGGCCGCCCTCTTGTACCGGGCGGCTCCTCCGGGGACACGTTGTGCTCCAGCACGCTGGCCTGGCGCTGAGCAGGTCGCACAGCATTCGGCGGCCGGCAAGGGACTCGGCGGGCACGGCGGCGAACCGCTCGGCGCGCTCCCGCACCGGCGCAGCTCAGGAGGGCAGCAGGATTGGGCAAGAGGTCGGGAGGATCTTTCTGTTCGCCAGGATGGTGACGCGGTTGGCTTGAGGTGTCACATTCCGTACGGAGCCTCCAGGGCTCCGGATGCCCAGGAGGCACACAGATGAAGGTAGCCGTCGTCACCGGCGCCAGTTCCGGCATCGGCCAGAGCGCGGCCGTCCAGATCGCCAGGCGCGGGCCCGGTGTCATCCTGACCTACAACTCCAATGAGCAGGGCGTGAAGGACACCGTCCGCGAGATCGAGCAGTCGGGCGGCACCGCCGTGGCGCTGCGCCTGGACATCGGCGACACGGCCGGCTTTCCCGCCTTCCGTGAGGCGGTGGCCGGGGCCCTGCGCGAGACGTTCCAGCGGGACTCCTTCGACCACTTGGTCAACAACGCGGGTTTCGCCGGGATGGCGATGATCGAGGAGGCCACCGAGCAGGAATTCGACAAGCTCACAGACGGCCTGTTCAAAGGCCCGTTCTTCCTCACCCAGACCCTGCTGCCGCTGCTGGCCGACGGCGGTGCCATCGTCAATCTGACCAGCAACTCGACTCTGCCCCAGGTGACCGTGCCCGGTTACTCCGTCTACGCGGCCCTCAAGGGCGCCGTGGTGGTCCTCACCCGGTACATGGCCAAGGAGTTCAGCGCCCGCGGCATCCGCGTCAACTCCGTCGCCCCCGGCGCCACCCGCACCCGCTTCGCCGATGACGCCTTCGCAAGGAACCCCGAGATCATTCCGGACCTGGCGAAGACGTTCGCGCTCGGCCGGATCGGCGAACCCGACGACATCGGCATGGTCGTGGCCATGCTGGTCTCCGAGGAGGGGCGCTGGATCACCGGCCAGGACATCGAGGTCTCGGGCGGCCAGAACCTCTGACCAAGCGCCCGCGATGACATCCCTTTCCCGATCCTGCTGCGACAGAGCAGGCTGAGACGGGTCCGTGCAAGGGTGAAGGCATGCTTCTGGACGAGATGCGCGAGCTGCTGAACCGGCATGCGCGCCCCGATTTCACGACAGCGATCGACGGTGTTCAGGCGTGCCGATTCGACCAGCGCAGCGCTCCTGCCGCGGGCATGTCCGGCACCGTGCTGGCGGTGATCGCCCAGGGCGGCAAGCGTCTGGCCCTGGGCGAGCGCCTGTACGAGTACGGACCCGGTCAGTACCTCGTCAGCTCGGTCGATCTCCCCGTCACCGGCCACGTCATCGACACCGGGCAGCCCACCCTCGGCTTCGGTATGACCCTCGACCCCGCCGACATCGCACAGCTGCTCCTGGACGCCGACCCCCGCGACCTGCCTGCCCCGGCACTCAGCGCATCCGTCGGCATCGCGGTCAGCCAAGCCCCCTCGGAACTGCTGGATGCCATCGTCCGGCTGCTGCGGTTGCTGGACCGGCCCGCCGACCGCAAGATCCTCGCCCCGCTGGTCAAACGGGAAATCCTCTGGCACCTGCTGCGCGGCGAGCAGGGGCCCGCCATCCGGCAGCTCGGCCTGGCGGACAGCGGACTGGCCCACATCAGCCGGGCGGTCCGGCAGATCCGAGAGCACTACGCGGAGTCGTTCCGGGTCGAAGACCTCGCACAGACAGCGGGGATGAGCGTGTCCGCGTTCCACCGCAACTTCCACGCCGTGACGGGAATGAGCCCCATCCAGTTCCACAAGCGCATCCGCCTGCAGGAAGCCCGGTTGCTCCTGGCCAGCCGCCCCTCCGACGTCACCGGTGTCGGCCACACCGTCGGCTACGCGAGCTCCTCACAGTTCAGCCGCGAATATCGCCGTATGTTCGGCACCCCGCCCAGCCAGGACGCGGTCCGTTTCCGGGCCAAGCCACCCGTACCCGCCGCGGCCCTGCCCTGAGATCCGGCATTCGAGCGGCTCGCCGCCGGGCGGGCAAGCGCCACTCCGACTTGACGCGATCGCCGGCTTCATCGCCACGCCTATCACGGTCCGGCGCGGCCTGCTGGCCCGCCTGCACTACCTCACCCGCACCGACCGCGCCCGCGCCGCCGCCCGCGAGGCAGGCCTGACGATCACCGACCGCACCCTGAGGGCCTGGCTGGAAGGGCGACGAGCCCCATCCCGGCAGAACCTAGTCCGCATCGAGGCCGCCTGCCGCACGGAGCAACGTGGCCCGCAGCCTTCTGACCCGCCTCAGCCGTGCCGGCCGCGGTACCCGGGTGGAGTGCCACCCGCTCAACCAGTCCCAGGTCTCCCGCCCGAGGCAGCGGGAGCTGAGCTGCCGCACGCTCAACGTCCGGCACTGGGACCGGATAGTCGCCGGATGGGCGGCCGGTGACGAGGCGGTCTCGGACGACGCGGGTGGGCGACGCGACGGTGGACCCTGGCTTGGAGTGGGGCCAGTACGAGTACGCCACCAACATCGGCTTAGCCGCCTGACCCGGGGGCGCAAACGCTCCTGGGAAGGCCGCTGTGCGGCTGTCCCCCGCGTTTCGATGTTCGTCTCATCAAGGTGGGACGGCGGTCAGATGGCCCTACAGGGCCTCAAGGTCGATGCTGCTGTCGATAACCTGAACCCCCGTCTGCTGGCGCTCCCCCGACCCGGGCAGACAGGCCGCTGTACCCCGGACCCCGGGTCTGGGGGCAGCCATGTTCCGCAGCGACACCTCAGACAGGGTCGCCTTGTCGGGCCGGGCATGAAACGACTCTGGACCCTTGGGGCGGCGCTGGCCCTGGCGATGGTCGCTTTTCCGTGTGCGGTCCCAGGTATTGCGAACGCCGAAAGCGGCTACGGGCCGGCGGTCGCGGTCGTCAGTGTGGCACGACCTCGTCGGCGTCCAGGCCGCGGTCGATACCGTGCGGGACGACGTTCTGGCCGGGCTCGGGATGCAGGCGCGTGCCGTCGAGATAGACCTCGACCTTGTCGGCTTCGAAGGACACCAGGTCGCTGATGCGGTCGACCTCCCGGTAGGCGTTGCGGTACGACCATGCGGCGCGGCGCGCATCGCCGATGTCGTAGTAGCCGCACAGGCCCTTGTAGGGGCAGAAGGTCTGGCTTTCCACCGGGCGCAGCCGGGCTTCGTCGATGTCGGCGCGCGGGACGTACCAGCGCGGGGCGAAGCCGGACTCGTAAAGGACGACGGGGTGTTCGGAGCGGGCGATCACGGCATCGCCGAGGCGGACTTCCAGGGTGCGGGAGGTGCTGCGGATGTCGATGCGGTGGTAGGGGTCCGCGGCGTGTCCGAGGATGCGTTCGTCCTCCTCGTAGAAGGCGTCCATGGCGCGCCAGGCGAAGGCGATACGGCCCTGGAGTTCGGCGGCGTGAGCGGGCAGCGCGGTGAACTCCCAGGCGGCGCGTTCGGTGGTGCGCTCCCCAGCGTGCACCGCGTACCAGGCGGTGTCGCCGAGGTCTTTGTGCGGGGTGACCTTGTCGCTGGCGACCAGGGCCTGTTCATTCACGTCTTCGCGAGGGAAATAGGCGACGGGGTAGCGGCCTGGCTCGTGGAGCAGGACCACGTTCTCGCTGTCGGCGATCCAGGTGCTGTTGAACTGCACGCGCATGCGACGGCGCAGCCGCTCGGCGAACAGGAGGCGTTCGGGGAGGGGGTCGGGGGTGAGGAAGCGTCCGATGGCACCCGCGGAGAGGGGGCCTTGCTGCCAGGACAGTCCCATGACGGGTTCCTTCCGGGTGCGGGGTGCGCCAGTGGCCGCACCCCGGATGAGGTGGTGGTTGTCGGCGGTCAGAGCGTGCAGGAACAGCGGTGTGGGCCTCTGGCCGGCGGAAGCAGGTCCAGACGGTCTTGCCCTGGCCGGTGAGGGCCCGTACTCCCCAGTCGTCGCACAGCTCCTGGATGATGCGCATGCCTCGCTCGGCCTCTGCGCTCGGTGAGGAGGGCGGGGTGTGGACGCGGGAGTTGTGCGTGGTGTCGTGGACTTCGACGTGGAGGCAGTACGGGTGCCGGATGAGGCGGACCAGGTACGTACGGCCGTCCGGCCTTCGATGCTGGACGGCGTTGCCGGCCAGTTCCGGGACGCAGAGCCGGATGTGGTCACCGCGTCGGCAGCTGCCCCAGCTGTCGAGGGCCCGCATCGCGAAGTAGCGTGCGGCGCGAACGGTCTGCGGGTCAGCGTCGACGGCCTGTTGGGCGAGGTGTCGCCTGGCGGGTCCTTCGTCGGCTGCGGCGGGAGGGGACGGGCCGGCGATTGCCGCGGCCTTTCCGGCGCCGTGTGCGTCAGGCGAGGACGCGGGCGAGGAAGTCGCGGATGTGCTCGGTGATGGTGGGAAGGTGGCTCTCCAGGGCGAAGTGCCCGGACTCGAGCAGATGGATCTCGGCGTCGGGCAGGTCCTGGCGGAACGCCTCGGCGCCCGCAGGGCCGAAGATCTCGTCGTTTGCTCCCCAGACCGCCAGCAGCGGGACCCGGGAGTCGCGGAAGTACTGGTGGACCTGCGGGTAGAGGTCCACGTTGGTGGGGTAGTCGCGGAACAGCCTGAGCTGGATCTCGTCGTTGCCGGGACGGTCCAACAGCGCTTGGTCGTGCACCCAGTTGTCGGGGCTGACCAGGGTCGGGTCGGTGACACCGTTGACGTACTGCCAGCGGGTGACCTCCAGGGTCAGGGCGCCCCGCATGGGTGCCTCGGTGTCCGGTCCCGGGGCCTGGGCGTAGGCGAAGACGCCGTCCCAGAAAGGCTTGACGAAGCCCTCCTCGTAGGCGTTGCCGTTTTGGGTGATGATCGCGCTGATGCGGTCCGGGGCCTGGAGCGCGAGCCGCCAGCCGATGGGGGCTCCGTAGTCCTGCACGTACATCGCGAACCGGTCGACGCCCAGCTGCTGGAGCAGGTCGGAGGTGACGTCGGTGAGGGCGTCGAAGGTGTAGGGGAAGGCCTGCAGGGTGGGCATCGCCGACTGGCCGAACCCGATGTGGTCGGGGGCGACGACGTGATAGCGGTCGGCAAGGGCCGGGATGAGGTGGCGGAACATGTGCGAGCTGGTCGGGAAGCCGTGGAGGAGAACCACGGCGGGTTGCTGCGGGTCACCGGCCTCCCGGTAGAAGACCTCAAGACCGTTGACGGTGGCTGTGCGGTGGTGAACTGCGGGGATCATATACCTAACCCCTCCGTTGAGCTTCAGTGGTTACAGTTCCAGTCGAGCATGCCCATCCTAACCTGTCAATAGAATTTTACTGGTTAGGTTGCGGTTGTGGTCGGGGTGTCGCCACGCCCGGGCGGTGTGGCTGGCTCCAGCCTCCGCCTGGGGAAGGTCCTCAGCCGGCGCAGGCGCCCACCCAGGCGGTCGACGCCCGCCTGTCCGCCTCGCACTGCATCGGAGGGCGTCGGCTTGGCTCCGTGGACTCTCCTGGCGACCGGCCTGAGACGCGTGGGCGCCGGCCTGGTGCTCGCGCGGGTCGTGGTCCGGCGGCCCGCGCGGCCCGGCCGGGTTGGCCCGCGCTGCGCCCGGGTTCGGTGCCGGCGCACGGCCAGGCGCAGGACGCGGAGCTGCTCTTTGGGCTCCGGCCTCAAACAGGCTCGCTCAGCGCCTTCGCGTGCCGCGCCGGGGGCCTGCGTGAGTGCACCGAGGTCGGGGGCGCTGTTATGGCGCTGACCGTTGAAGAAGAAGGCGGGTGTCCCGGAGACCCTGCTGCGGTCGGCCGAGGCGATGTCGCGCTCGATCCGGTCGCTGTGTATCCGGCGGCGCAGGTCCTCACGGAGCGTGTGTACGTCCAGGCCGAGTTCGGCGGCGTAGCCGAGCAGGTCGCGCTCATTTCCAGCCGGTCCTGGCGCTGCAGCAGCAAGGTGTGCATGGGCCAGAAGGCTCTTTGGGCCGCCGCGACCTCAGCGTCGCCGTACTCGACGACGGTGACCGCGGCGACCTCTGGACCTTTGACGTGATCGAGGCCGGGGTCGACACCGCTGGCCAGGTCGGTGAGAGGCGGCTCAGCACCGGTAGGGCGCGGTGGCGGGCCGCGCGGGCAGCTGCGCGGTGAAGCAGTAGACCGGCGAGCTGTGCAGGCTGGATGCCACGACCGCGGCCAGGATGCCCACCTTGGCCTCCTGCAGCGACCTTTCGGTGAAGGCGAGATTCGCGATCAGCAGGGAGACCTTGAAGCCGATGCCGGCGAGGGTACCGCCACCGGCGATGGCGGCCCAGCCGACGGGCGGCCGCAGCCGACCGCCGCTGACGCGGTCGACGGCCCAGGCATTCACTGTGTTCGTGTAACCTGTCAAGCGAATTAATCTGGTTAGGAGTAGGCGATGATGGCCGGCAGGGAACAGCAGGACGCACTGCTGGAGCTCCTCAATACGACGCCGGTGGTCAACGGGGAAGTCCGGGACCAGCTGGCCGACGCCGAAGAGGCCGGCTCCTGGCAGCAAGCCCACGGCGGCAGCGGCAGCGCAGAAGAGCGCCGGCACCTCCTGCGGGCGCGTGATGCCTTGCAGGACGTAGTACGTGGCAGTCGGCCGGCCGCGTCGCTGACCCCACTACTCGAGGACGTCACCTCCCGCCCGCACATCTCGTCCGCAGGGGTGTCGTGGGAGCTGGACGCCCCCGCGGAGCGCCGGATCGCGGTGGAGGCCGTTCTGGCCTGGAGCGCGCTGCAGGAGATGATGCCCGGCCGGTTGCGGCCATGCGCTAACCCGGAGTGCCGGCTGTTCCTCATTGACCGCAGCAAGACGAACAAGGCCCGATGGTGTTCGATGGCCGTCTGTGGCAACCGCATGAAGGCGCGGCGCCACTACCAGCGCACTCGCGACGGCGCAGCCGGGTGACACCTCCAGTGGTTAGCTCTGATCGCCGTGGCCGTGCCGAGGCCTTGCCTTGGCGATCTCGCCCGCGATGGGCAGCCAGTAATAGAGGATAAAAGCGCTGATCACAGCCACGCCGAGTACGGGGAGCAGGGCACCGAGCAGGGTTCCGGTACCGAGCCAGATAAGGGCGAGCTGGAAACGCCGGCCGATTGCTGTCACGCCGGCGGAATCGATGGTGGCGGCGAGTAGCCGACGATCATGACGGACGTACCACCAGATGACGTTGAACAGAACGGCCGCGAATTCGAACGCGATGCCGTGCAGGACGACGGCGGTGCGCTGCCCGTGCCCGTCGCGGAACGAGTCGGCCAGCACGGAGGCGGCGAACGGCAGGAACGCGATGTCCATCAGCAGTACGGTGTTGAGGAATAGCACCGCCCGGTCGGCGCTACGGATGTGGTCGAACATGATGTGATGGTTGGCCCACACCTGCCCGATGAGCATGAAGGTGACAGCGTAGGCCAGGTAGGACGGCCAGAGCGTGGCGAGGCCGTGCAACAGGTGGCGGGTGTCGTGCGGCGGGCGGATCTCCAGGACGAGCAGCGTGATGGCGATGGCGATGACGGCGTCGCTGAACGCGACCACCCGGGCCGGATCGCGCTCCACGCCGAACGGCGCCGACTCTCCTGGTTCCTGAACAGGCTCTATCATCGCCCCAGCCTCTGGTACCGGATGCTACTTCGCGAGCAACCGTGCGGCATGTCTCGCGTGGTGCAGGGAACGCACCCAGCACTGTTGGCGTGACAAGCACTGTAGGTGTGACAGCCAGGCAGGCCGGCACGCTCCGGTTCACGGTCGGCGGGCGCGTGGATCAGCTCCCACACAGTCACTGGTGGCGAGGCTCACTGCTCCGCGGCCGGGCCCCCCGGGCTGGTCCCGCGCCTCGGAGTTCACGCTGGGCAGCCCCCGCCGCAGGTCGGCGATGAACCTGCGCACCAGCGCATCGATGAACCTGCGCACCAGCGCATCGGAGGGAACCATCGTGATGGCGAGGCCATCGCGGTGCACCGAGTTTCCCGACGGCGCACCACGGCCGAGGGCCGTCCCGCCAGTGCGGACACCGGCACGATGGTCACCTCCATACCGGACCCCGCCAGCTGCGCGGCGGTTCGCGGGCTGCGGGTCCGCAGGACGACCGTCAAATCGATGCGCCAGGCGGTGATGAACTGGTCGATCCACACGCCCATACCGTTCTCAGGGTCATAGTGCACGAACGGCTCACTGACAACCTCCTCCACCGCGACGGACGCCTGGTCAGCGAGCCGGCCAGGCGGTGAGCGTGGCTCCGGTCAGCTCCCAGCATGCGGCACGGCTTCGGCCCCGGAGGGCGACTCCGGCTCACTCACCGCACCCAGCTTGTCCACCGACAACTTCGCGACGCCTGCGGCGACGAGCGCGGCACTCAGGGACTGGATCGAGCGTGGGTTCGGCGGGTTCCGCTTCGGCGCGTGAGGTACGGATGTTCTTCGGCCTGCTCGGGCTCAAGAACGAACGGATTGTGTGATGGCCTCCGCGATGGCGTCGCGGCCGGGGATGACAGCGGCGGCCAGGGCGGGGGCTGCCGGGATGCGTACGGGAGGCGTTCCTACGCGTACGGGGGCGGAGCGCTGGGGGATGCCCGCCTCTGCGAGGGCGGCCAGGATCTCGCCGCCGACGCCGCCGATGGTGTGGGCTTCGTGGACGACCACCAGACGCCCGGTTCGCTGCACACTGGCGAAGACGGTGGTCAGGTCGAGGGGGCGGATCCACCTGGCGTCGATGACCTCAGCCCGAATCCCCTCGGTGTCCAGGTTGTCCGCCACGTCGAGCACTTGCTGTTGGATTGCGCCCCAGGTCACCACGGTCACGTCGGTTCCTGGCCGGCGCACGGCTGCGCCACCGATCGGTGGTACCTCGCCGTCGACCCGGACGTCGGCTTTGTTTGCGTGGTAGAGAGTCCGGTTCTCGATGACGATCACCGGGTCGTCGCACCAGATCGATGCCAGCAACAGGTCGTAGGCGTCTTGGTGTGTAGCGGGCATGCATACCTGAAGCCCCGGCACGTGGGCGAACAGCGCTTCCAGGCTTTGGGAGTGCTGGGCGCAGGCCCCCGGGGCGCTGCCTTGCTGGGTGCGGATGGTGAGAGGCGCGGAGAGGCTGCCTCGGGATACGTAGCGGACGTTGGCAGCCTGGTTGACGATCTGGTCGAGGGCGACGAGGGAGAAGTCGGCCCACATGATCTCGGCGATGGGGCGGCGGCCGAGCATCGCTGCGCCGACCGCGCCGCCGAGGATGGCCGCTTCGGAGATCGGGGTGTCGAAGACCCGCTCACCGAACTGCTTGCGCAGTCCCTTGGTGACGCCGAAGACACCACCTGGCGTGCCGACGTCCTCACCGAAGAGCAGTGTCTCGGGTCGCTGCTGCAGGGCCCGGCGCAATGCGGCGTTGACCGCTTCCGCATAGGACAGGTGCTTCGTGTCAGGCATACAGGTGCTCCAGCACAGTCGAGGGGTCGGCCAGGGGGTCGGCCAGTGCGCGTGCGGACGCTTCGGCGATCTCCGTCTGCACTCGGTGTGCGACGGCGTCGATCTCGGAGGCCGGAACGCCGGCGGCTCGCAGTCCGGCGGACAGCCGCACGATGGGCTCGTCCGCCGCAGCCTCGTCAAGTTCGCCGGCGGGCCGGTAGTGCTGTGCGTCGCCGATGTAGTGACCGACGAGCCGTTGGGTTACCGCTTCCAGGAGGATCGGACCCTCACCGCCCCGTGCGCGCTCTGCTGCGTGCCGGACCGCTAGGTGCACGCCGTGCGGATCGTTGCCGTCGATACGCATGCCGGTGATGCCGTATGCGGAGGCGCGCTTGTACAGCTTGCCCACGCGCACCATGTCGGCGATCGGCGTCAGTTCGGAGTAGCGGTTGTTCTCCACCAGGAAGATCACCGGCAGACGACGGACAGCGGCGAAGTTCAACGCCTCGTGCACGGCGCCCTGGTTCATGGCCCCGTCACCGAAAGCCGCCAGGGCGACGCGTCCCGATCCATCGTAGGCGGCCGCCAGAGCGGCTCCCGTCGCGATCGGTGCTCCGGCGCCCACGATCGAGTTCTCGCCGTACATGCCGTACTCCGGGGCGGTCAGGTACGCCGACCCGCCCCGTCCCCCGTTGATGCCGGTCCGGCGGCCCAGCAGCTCGGCGAAGAGCAGGTAGGGCGGTGCTCCGCAGGCCAGCGTCCAGCCGTGGCCGCGGTAGGTGGGGAAGACCGCGTCCCGGTCCAGGTCCAGGGCGGCGCACGCTCCGGTGTAGATGGCTTCCTGGCCGTTGCACAGGTGGATCGATCCGACGAGGTCGCCGGCTGCGCGCAGGCGAGCGACCTCCTCCTCGAAGAACCTGATGCGTTGCATCGACTCCAGATAGCCGAGCAGTTCGGCTGTTTCCGGCATGGCTGTGGCCACGCTCCTTTCGGTGGTGGTGCGGGGCTGACAGTCAGGCTCCGCGGGGAACGTCGCCTTCGCGACGAGGCCGTGTCCGGTGAAGTGTCCGGCCGTGGGGTGGTTGCTGGAACTCGACCGCGGCGGCCCCCTCCTCGGGGTTCCCGGCACGGCCGAGTGCGGCGTCAGGAACATCTGGTTGCCGGCCCGTCTCGGCGTGGCGGGCCTTGAGCCGCCCCGTGGAGATCAGGCCGGGGCCATCACGTCGACCCTGGTCCCGTGGGGGCCGAGGTCGCGTGCGAGATACCGGGCGTACCGGGTGACCGCGGCCCCGGCGGTCCCGTAGTACGTGTGATCGCACTGGTAGGCCGGGGCCGGGGCCGGGCCGCTGCCCGAGGAGAGGCTGACGAGGGAACCGACGTCCTGCCGCTTCATCGAGCCTGCTGCCTCCTGGCAGCGGTGCCCGGTCCGACCAGGCCGAGACGATGGGCGTGGTCGACCTCTGCGAGGTCCGTTTCAGCGGCCCGAGGGCCATGTGCGGGGCCCGCGCCCCCCTTTCGCTTGCAGACCGCTACGTCGACCCGGCCCGACACGACGAGTACGGCACCGATCGCGAACGTACCTGGTCGCGGCCGGTTGCATCACAGTGACCCTGCACGGCCTTCGCACCGCAGGCGACGGCGTGCTGCCTGATCGATAGTGAGGCCGGACCCTCCTCGCCAGGTGCTGTGCCACCCGAGGAGAGGTCACGGTCGAGCGCCGCGACCGAGGCACCCGCAGAGGCCGGGTGCAGCGCACACGCTCTATCGATCCCGCGAGCTGAGCTGTTTCGGTGACCACCGCGCGGGCACCCTCCGGCGGTTTCACGACGCGTGGCTGTCCGACCGGACGGACGGGAAACGTGCCGGTACGCCCAGCCGGCCGGTCCGTAGCAGGCTGGTCGCCATGGAGGCGGCCTCGCGCACGCCGACGACCAGCTGATCCCGCCGTTCGTCGAAACGGCTCACCGGAACAGCGACGGCGAAGGCCCCTGCGGGAGCGCCGTCCTCCTTGAAGAAGGCGGCCGAGACACAGGCGACACCCGGGGTGAACTCCTCGCGCTCGATCGCGTAACCCTGTCGGCGGACCGCCGCGAGTTCGACGGTGAGCTGCTCGAAGTCGGTGATGGTGTGCGGAGTGAGGGGCGCCAGCTGAAGTCCTTCATACATCACAGCCACCTGTTCCGGGGGCAGGTGGGCGAGTACCGCCCTGCAGGAGGCCCGGGCATGCGTGTGGGCGGAGTATCCGACGTCGAGAGCGGCGACGTGCAGCGTGTGTGCCCCAGTCAGGTAGTGCTGTAGTACGAGGCTGCCGTGGTACCACCCTGCCAGGTAGGACGTTTCCTGGGTCCTGGCGTGCAGGCGGGCGAGTACGACGGCGAGTTCGGGAGACGGCCCGGACCGCCGCTGAAGGTGCCGACTCAGCGACGCGGCCTTGGGGCCGACGTCATAGCGTCCTCCGGAGAGACGGACCACGTAGCCGCCGACGACCAGCGTGCGCAGCAAGTGGTAGCAGGTGCCTATCTTGATGTCGAGCTGTCGGCTGAGCACCTTGGCGGTGGCGCTGCCGTCCCCGGCGGCCACTGTCTCCAGCACGCGCAGTCCGCGGTCGAGTGTGCGCAGAAGGGTGTGGCGTTCATCGTTGTCGTCATCGCTCATGCCAGTTCACCTGCCAGCCGGGTCGACGCGAGTGCCGGGGCTCCCGCCGCTTCCATCACTTCTTCTCCTTCCACGGACCGCAAGCGGCACCACAGAGGGACATCGGAACCAAAGTCGAGATCATCGAGCGTGGCCGGAGACCGGCTGCGATGCCGCCCTTCGTGTCCGCTGTCCTCCTGCCTCGCATGCGACCACCGGTAGGCAGAGGTGATGTTCCCAACCACTCTTGTTCCTCCGCCGGACGCTCACCGGAAGCAGCCTCGTCGAGGCCACTGCGCTCCCCTCGACGCGTTTCAGCACGCGCTCGCCCTCGGGCTGGCCGGCCATCTGAAGTACCTCCTCGCATCGGGTCGCCGCGGTCCGACCACTATGCGGCGTCGAAGCCAAGGATCTGCACATAATCGAAGAGGTTTTTCAATTATCTGAAACTCTGACGGCCTGCGGCTCACCGTGACCTTTGTGCGACCTACTGTGTCGAGCTCACACCACTGCGATTGCCAGGAGGACGTCATGGCGCATGAGGGCCTTGCACGCCGGCCTGATCGGCGACACGTCATGGCACACGGGAGGTGCAGGGTCCTGCACCGCTGCTGCGGGGCCGGCAGCCGTCCGCACCAGGGCGCCGGCCCCCGGCGAGCCCTCCGCTTTCACCGGATCGGCGGGGGTGCTCTGTGATCCGCCGATGGAGCCCCACCGAGATCGGCCCCCCGGTCGGGCAGTACAGCCACCTCGCCGCGACCAGCGCAGACAACGAGCTGATCTTCGTCTCCGGTCAGGTCGGCTCCTTGCCCGACGGCACCCTGGCAGGCTCCGACGCCGCCACCCAGACCCGGCAGATCCTCGACAACCTCGGTGTCCTGCTCGCCGGTGCCGGAGGAGGGCCGGAACACCTGCTGAAGGTCTTCACCATGGTGGCCGGCACGGAGCACGTGGCGGGCTGCCGCTCGGCACGTAGCGACGTCTTCGCACGCTGGTATCCCGACGGGGACTGGCCCGCACAGTCGCTCATCGTGGTCGCCGGGCTCGCGTCGCCCGAGATCGTCGTCGAGATCGAGGCCGTCGCGGCCATCCCCCGCTCATGAGCCCCGAGGAGTTCCGCGCTCTTTTTCCCGCGCTCGCCTCCACCGTCTGGCTGGACACCCCCGGCTGCCCACCTGGCGCCGCTCCCGTTCTCGATGCTCTGCGGACCGCTCTGTCCGACTGGGCGACCGGCGACTTCGACTGGCTCTCCTGGGACGCCGCCGCTGACGAAGCGCGCCGGCTGTTCGCCGGGTTGCTGGGCGTGGAGGCGGAGACGGTCACCGCCCTCGGATCACTATCCGAAGCAGCAGCGACCGTCGCGGGTTCCCTGCCGGCGGGACGAATCGTCCTGGCGGCCGAGGAGTTCCGGAGCAATCTCTTCCCCTGGCTCGCCCGTCACGAGGTGGTCGCAGTGCCGCCGAGGAACGGCACCACCCACGTTGCCGACCTGATCGATGCGATCGATGACGACACTGTCATGCTCGCCATCAGTGAAGTCACCACACGCGAGGGGCAACGAATGGATCTCCCGGCGCTGCGTGTGGCGACCGACCGGGTGGGGGCACGTCTCTTCGTCAATCTCACCCAATCGCTGGGCGCACTGCGCTTCGACTACGACGCAGTGCGGCCGGACTACCTGGCTGTCCACGGATACAAGTGGATGCTCTGCCCCCGTGGTGCGGCGTGGCTGGTCACCGAGCCACGCCGCGTGCCCGGACTCACACCACTTGCCCCGAGTTGGAAGTCCACGCCTTCCCCCCACGGCTATTTCGGGGGCCCACCCGACTTCGCCGACACGGCGTCCCGTTGCGACACCTCACCCGCCTGGTTCTCCTGGATCGGCGCCTGCGCGTCTCTTCGCCTGTTGACGAAGCTGGACCCGGCCAGGGTCGAGGCCCACTGCCTCCGCCTGGCCGACCGACTCCTCGTCGAAGCCACCGCTCTCGGATACCACCGGGTCGCGCAAGGTCCGCGGTCCCACATCGTCGTCTTGCGGGCCGAACACCCGCGACGCACATCCGAGACGCTGGCCGCCCACGGCATACGAGCCACCACGCTCGCCGACCGCGTCCGCTTCGGTTTCCACTACTTCAACAACGATGCGGACGTAGACGCAGCCGTAGCTGCGCTGCACGCCGGGAAAAACACTGAGTAGCTGATCGTCCCGGAATGGGTTGAGGTCTCGGCGATTTAGGCCAGGGGTGTCCGGGTGCGCTGATCTTGTCCCGAACGACCGGTGGCAGCAGCGGCGTGCCTGAGCTGCTCCGGACGGCCTGGCGTCGGCCGTGGGACCGGACCGGGGTCGGCGCCAGGCCACGCCTGCACGCCGCCCGCCGGTCGAACCGCGCCGCACCGAACCGGTGTCGGTATGAGATGCGTCGAGCGGACATCCTCCCGCGGACCTACCTGCCCGGCTGAGCTCCTGAGTGAGTTGTGCAACGTAAGCGAAAGGGTGTTGCAGAAGGCTTGGTAGCGGGCATTTTGCCTGTACGGGTGGGGTGTTGAGGGCTGAGCCGGGGCGGCAATGGCCCGGGTGGTGGTCGGCCGTGGTGTCTTCCGCTGGCTGAGTGGGTGCTGTTGGTGGCCGTGTATCACCGCACGAACCTCACCATGCGGCAGCTCGCGACGCTCTTCGGCCGCTCACCTGCCATCGCCTGCCGGAACATCCAGCGTCCGCGGCCGTTGCTCGCGCTGGAGCCGGCGCCCAGGCCGGTGCCGGGCGTCGACCGGTTATGGATCGTGGACGGCACCCTGATCCCGGTCCGTGACCGTAAGGTCGCAGCCTCCTCACGCACCTACCGGTTCTCGGCGAATGTGCAGGTCATCGTCATGCTGACACCCGCCTGGTGGTGACATCCCTCCGGCCGGCCCCCGGCGACAAAGCAGACGCGCATGTCTGGCGCGAGTCGGACCCGCCAGCCGTGGCGGCGGGCACCAGGGTGATCGCGGACGGCGCCTGCCTGGGTACCGGCCTGATCGTCCCGCACCGCAGACGAGCCGGACGATCCCTCCTGCGCGGCCAGGAGGAACCCTCTGGCGGCAGTCGCGGAGGATCGGCGACGGCCTCCACCACGCCGTCCAGGGCCGTCGCCACCATGCACAACCTCGCCATGGCAGGGTGAAACAGCAGGTCGGCCATCACCCACCGACGCCGCCACCAAGCCTTCTGCAACACCTCTGAGACGCAGGCGTCAGCGCTCAGCGGCATTGAGCATCTGCCTGAGCTTCGCCGCAGGCGCCGGGGCGGCCGACTGCTGACGGATGTCACTCGCGTCGCCGGCGCCGTAGGGAGTGTGGCACGCCGGCTGTCCGGGCTGAAAGCGCCACCCTTCGCGCAGCGGGCCCACGTCGACGACGTCGAAGCCCAGGCGCTGGAGCCGCCGGGTGACGTCGTCTTTGGCGGCAGCGTCGTCTCCGGCAAGGGGCAGTGCCGTTTGTTCTCCGTGACCTGAGGTTGGGCCAGGTCCCTGGAGTGCTTGTAGCCGATGTTGTTGATGGTCTTGACGACGTGTGCGTCAGTGAAGTGACGCTGCAGCAACTCGCTGCTCGTCGTGCGCTCGCGATCCAGTTCCCGGGCGAGCGGTACGCGCCGGAGGTAACGGTTGGTCATGTCGATGAGCGGCTTTCCGGCCCCCAGGCCTGAGGGAAGCGACCGGTGCTTCTCGAATCGCATCAGCAGGACCAGCAAGGCACCCGCCTCGGCGGCCTCTCCTGGGCTGACGACGCGCACACGACCGGGAAAAGACCGCATCAGATCGATCAGCGGTTCGTGCTCACCCACCACGCTGTACGCCACGTCGATTCCCGCAGCCACCACCATGCTGATCAAGGTGCGCTCACCGACGTGCACCCGACGTAACCGAGGACGCGTGCACGGTCACCCATGATGAAAGTCCTCGCCGTACAGGGTATTGATTTTGTCGCGACGGCTTCGGTGTCGTGATGCGGCTCATGCGGCGGCTGTGCCGGTCGCGGTGCCCGGGATGCGGGTCATTCATCCAACTTCGTCAGTGCGTCACGCAGCGCTGCGCGTGAGGCGATGCCGAGCTTGGGAAAGACCTGGTGCAGGTGCGCGCCGATTGTTCTGGGGGAGAGGTAAAGCCGCGCGGCGATTTGCTTGTTGCTCAGCCCCGATGCGGCCAGTTCCGCGATCTGCCGCTCCTGGGGGGTGAGCAACGTGTTCCCGGCCGCTGCTTTTCTCGGGGCGATCCATCCGGAGGCGCGCAGCTCCTTGTACGCGCGTTCCGTCCAGGGACGGGCGCCGAGCGAAGTGAAGGCGTCGAGCGCCATGCTCAGCGGTCCTCGGCACTCCAAGTTCGCCTGTGCCCGGCGCAGCCTCTCACCGTAAGCGAGCCGAACCCGGGCCAGGTCGAACGGCCACCGCTCGACGCCGGGCGACGCCAAGGCCGCGTCGAACAGACGTATCGCCTCCTCGTCGTCTTCGGTGCACAGCGCCGCCGACCCTCCGGCGAGCAGGGCGAGCCTGGGGGTGAATGCTGCGATACCCGTCTCGCGCATGGCGCGCACGTGGGCGACTGCTTCTGTCCGGCGGTCGGTACGGACGGCGGCTTCGACGAGGTCCATCGCCACCCACAGGGCGTGCGGCACATGGGATGCGAAGATACCTGGAGGGCTGATGGCCGATGCGTGCTGGAACGCACTTTCGAACTCACCGCGCCCCAGGTCCGCGACGGTGCGTACGTGTCGGGCGTAGTGCAGCGCTGTTCCGATTCCCCGCGGCGTCGCGAAGCGGACGATCTGGTCGGTCAGACGGCCGACTGTGGCGTCGTCACCGCGCGGGGCGGCGACGAGAGCTCGGCAGTACCAGAAGTACCAGGCGAAGAAACCGTATCCGGAGTCCTCGCACAACTGCAGCCCCTCGTCGGCCAGTTCCGTGCACTCGTCCCACCTTCCGGACAGGAAGTCACCCAGGCACAGATGCATGAGGGCGCCGAGAGTTCTTCGGGCAGGACCGCCGTCCCGTCCCTGGAGAACGACTTTCCAGGAAGGGCCGCGCAGGTCTGCCAACCGGTCTGCGTAGAGCGACGCGGTTCCGATACGCACGATGCGGCCGGGGTCGCTCTCGTCGGGAAGTCCACTGAGGATGGATTGCAGTTGCCCCAGGGCCGCGACCCCCGAGCGAGCCGGATCGGAGAACGTCTTGCCGGCTACGGACAACAGCGCCGGCGGCTCCGGATGCAAGCGGGCGAGTGCCGTGTAGAAAGGACGCCAGAGTTCGGCACGCCCGCCGTAGAAGCAGAGGAGCAGCAGAAGGTGGAACGCCTCGATGAGAGCGGCGTCCTTGGCGTCGTAACGGTGGGTGCCGGACTCGATGGCGTCTACCAGCAGTCGGTGCGCGGTGTCGATGTCTCCGCCGCCATTGATGGTCAGGTAGACGGCGGCAGCAGCGGAGTGCAACGAGTCCATTAGGCCCGGATCCGCTTGGCGGGCGTTCTCGAGCAGTTCAGTCACGCTCCGGAGGTCGCCGGTCGCATCGGCGCCGATATAGGCTGCTTCGGCCAGCCTTCGGGCACGGTCCGAACCGCGGGGGCTCAGATCGGCGCTCCGAACCAGGGCCGCCGCCGCCCCAACGGCGTTGCCGCGCGCGCTGATGAGGTGCGCGGCCCGTTCGAGGAGGGAGGCCACCTCCTCGTCCGGCTCGACGGAAGCCTCGCCCAAATGCCAGGCCCGGCGCTCGGGCTGCTCCACCAGTACGTGGGCCAGGGCGAGATGGGCCGAGCGGCGCTCAGCGGTGGTGCAGGCCTGCACCACCGCTGAGCTGATCAAAGGATGGCGGAAGACGAGACGTCGGCTGGCTTCCTCGAAGTACACCAGCCGGTCCCGCTCGGCGGGCGCGAGAGCCTCCAGACCGCCGTCATGGCCGGTCTGGCGTGCTGACGCCTGGAGAACGCCGAGGTCACCGGTTCCGTCGAGCGTCGCGAGCAGCAGGAGGTGCCGTGCCGGAGCGGGAAGGGCCAGGACCCGTGAGACGAAGAGCACCTGCAGTCGCTCACTGAGGGGCAGAACGGCCGGAAGACCCTCCAACGCAACGTGTTGCTGCCCGGTCAGCGCGGTCGGCAACTCGAGCAGAGCCAGCGGGTTCCCTTCCGCCACCGTCAGCAGCCGCTGCCGCACCCGCTCGGCGAGATGAGGGAAGCGTGCGTCCAGCAACTCCCTCGACGCCTCCCTGTCCAACGGCGGGACCTCGTACTCGGGGAGCCCGATGCGACTGAAGAAGGTCTCGGTCCCCGAGCGCATGGCCCCTAGGAAAGCAATCCGGCTGCCGTCCAGCCTGCGCGCGACGAAACCCAGGACAGCGGCGCTTGCGCGGTCCAGCCACGGCAGGTCGTCGATGACGAGCAGCAATCGGTCGTCGGAGGCCACCTGACGCAGAAGCGTCAGGGTCGCACTGGACACCACGAGCCGCTCCGGCGGCGGTCCGCTGCCGAAGCCCAGTGCGATGCGCAGAGCATCGTTGTGGACGCTGTCGAGGGCGCTGAACGAATCGGACAGGGGGAAGAGGAGCTGGTTCAGACCCGAGTAGCTCACGTCGGCCTCGAACGCGACTCCCGCGGCACGCAGGACCCGTGTTCCGGTCGATGACACGATGTCCGCAGCAGCATCGATCAGGGCCGTTTTTCCCACTCCCGCCTGTCCTGATATCAAAAGCGCTCCACCGCGGTTGGTGGAGGTGACGAAATCGCAGATGCGCCCGATTTCCCGCGTGCGCCCCACCAGGGTGGCGCGCACGTCTCCCTCGAACAGGTCACCCATCGGTCACGCTCCAGTCAACCGTCCGCGCAGAGCCCGGTCCACCGAGACACCTGGGCCGTTTGAGACTTGAATAAGATGGGATGCCGATGCTACCGGCCGGGCTTTGCACCGCGAAAAACTTTCACTGGATGAAAGTGCTGTCCGACTCGTGGTGTGTGACTCGTGGTGTGTGACTCGTGGTGTGAGGGCACACCGCGGGCGGGCGTCGTGGACTGCGTGCGCGAGAGATCCGATCGAGCGGTCGTGCGTGTGACGGGCCGGCAGTTCTCCTCGTGTCGGTGGCGCAGGGCAGCCGTCGCCGTCCCGATCACCGACTCGGCCGACCACCGGCGGCCGGGGAGTGGGAAGGAGCAGCTCCGCATGGCTGGAAGGAGCGAGCGCGATCCCGGTGAAGGCAGTTGCCGGGGGTGCGGGCGCACGAGGTCGACCGCGCGCAGGAGGCCCTGGCGACGCGCCTCGTCGCCTTGATCTCGCACCGGTAGCGGTTGCCCGGGCGCGTGCCGTCGGCCTTTGGACGGCAGCGGCCTCCCGGGCGCCCTCGGCGAACTGCTGGACCTGGAGGCTTCTTCAAACGGCTGGCACTCACGGCAGTCGAGCAACCAGCCGAACCTGTTCGGCGGCCTGATGAGACAGGCGAGGCTCCCTTGTGCGGGAAGCCTGGTCTGTGAGGACGTGGCCTGCGTACGGGGAGAGAGATACGACTGTGTTTCCACAACGGTTGCGGCTGCTCCCGTGGCGGCACTGCCCACCACGGCCGTCTGACGCTCGGCGGTGCATCCCTGTGGTGCTCGGTAGGCGCCTGTCGCGGAAAGCCGTCGGTGGCCGGACCCCTGCCGACGAGGGCTGCCACCGCGAGACCGCGCACGGCAACGGAGAACATCACAGGTCGCGGTTTCCCGACCCACGCCAGGGACCGGCCGTGGCGCGGGCACGGACGGGCGCATGGGGTTCATCACCGATGGTGTGGACGGATCACAGGCCCCGTACCCCCGGCCCGAGCCGCGGCGAGTCGATGGTCGACGTGGCGGTTCTCGCTTCGAGCGAGCACGGTCCGAACCGTGTCCGGACACTCGGGGATCACGGCTGTGAGGCAGGGATCGCCCCCGGGACAGCAGCGGACGGCTGACGCGCGTGTGTCAGGAGCGGAGGAATTCCAGTGCCTGCTGCACGAACAGCTCGTGGTACTGGAAGATGCCGCCGTGGCCCGAGTCCGGGTAGATGGCCAGCTTCGCATTGGGCAGCAGCCGGGCGAGTTCCAGCGTGCCGGCGGTCGGCCACATCGTGTCGTTGTCGCCGTTGACCACCAGGGCGGGATGTTCCAGCCTCTTCAGGCCGACGGGAGAGGCGCCCTTCTCCCATCTGGTCAGTGCGGTCAACTGCGCCGCGATCGTCTCGTCGGACACAGGAGTGTCGCGGTCCTCGGTGCGCTCGTCCAGGCGCCGGAGGAAGGAGTCCGCCGCTGCCTGGCCGGCGGGCGTCGGCTCGAAGAACAGGTAGTGCTTGGGGTGCTTGCCCTCCGAGGCAGCCTTCTGGAAGGCGGCTTGGAGCACGGCGCCGGTGGCGGCAGGCCCCTGGGCGCCTGCGGGGGTGGTGGCCGCGAGGATGATCCGGCGGACGAGGCCGGGGTGCCTCTCGGCGATCACCTGGGCGACGATGCCGCCCAGGGAGTACCCCAGTAGGTCGACTGTCCCCAGTCCGAGAGCTTCGATGAACGCCACGGCATCGTCGGCCATGGCTTCGAAACTGTCCGGTGTCGCGCCGCCGGAAGCGCCCACCCCCCGCAGGTCGACCAGGATGACGTGCCGCTCGGCCGCTAGGCCGTCGACGACTGCCGGGTCCCAATCGTCCAGCACGGCGGTGACGTGGTGCAGAAGCACGAGGGGAACACCCCCGGCCGCTCCTGTTTCGCGGTAGGCGAAGGGCGTTCCGTCGACATCCACCGCCTTGGTGGCGACGTCTTTCATTCCGGGCATGGTTCTACCTCACTGTCGCGTGCCGGCCACGGCGGCTCGGCACTCGCTTGCTGGTGTGGGACCGACGGGCCGACGTCAGGGGCCGGCGGTATCGGGTGGTGAAGGGGGGCGCCGGCGGCTGTCCTGTGACCGCAAAGGGTCGTCGGCCGGATACCGGCTCGGCTGCCTGACTGCATGGCGTCGGCACGCTTGGGCTGGGGTGGCCCGGACGGCGGCACGCTGCGGGATCCGGGTCCGGAAGGACCGCAGACCGGTGGCCGAGCCATCACCGCTCCTGACCGTGTCGCCGGCGGCCCGGTTCCGAAGTCCGGTCGGACGACGGGTGGTCTTATGACCGGGCGGCCCGGGTGCCTTTCCCGCTGGTGGCGTTCACCGGTCGGCGGTGAACGGAGCGCGGGGGCGTCCCGGGGGCCCGGCGACCGCGTGAGTGCCGTCCTCTCAACGGATGGTGTCGGTGGCCTGTTCGATGAGCTTGCTGACGGTTGCGGGGTTGGTCACCTGTGCGGCGTGGGGGGTGTCGGCCTCGACGGTGTGGGCGTGGGCGCGAGCGGCCATGAAGCGCTCGGTGGCCGGTGGGATGAGGTGGTCTTCCCTGGAGACGAGGTACCAGGAGGGGATCGTCTTCCAGGCCGGGTCACCGGACGCCTCGCCGAGGGCCTGCGCGTTGACCGGGTTCTGCTCGGCGGCGAGTTCGGCAGAGTCCTTGCTGCTGAGGCGGTTGCTCAGGAACAGGTCGCGGTACTGGTCGGCCTTGGCGTAGAGGTCGACTCCGCCGGTGCCGTCCGCGAGGGTGAAAGGAACGGGGTCGAGGGCGGTCGGCAGGGCATCGGGATTGGGGTCGGTGGTGATATGGGTGCCGGGGAACTTGGCGGTCAGCTCCTTGACGGTCTCGCCCTTGTCGGGGGCGAAGGCGGAGATGTAGACGAGGGCCTTGACGTTGGGGTTGCCGGTAGCGGCGTTGGTGATGACGGACCCGCCGTAGGACTGGCCGACCAGGACGATGGGGCCCCTTATGGTCTTGAGGTAGGAGGCCAGGTAGGCCGAGTCGCCGGGCAGGCTGCGCAGGCCGGTGGGCGGGGCGGCGACGGGGTAACCGGCGCTCTGCAGTCGCTTGATCACGCCATGCCAGCTCGCGGGACCGGACCAGGCTCCGTTGACGAGGATGACAGTCGGTTTCGGGGCCGAGTTGCCGAAGTACGACGGCGCGGCCGACGCGAGGGTGGTCGCACCGACCGCGAGTGCGACGCCGGTGGCGCCCAGTACGGTGAGGCGGAAGGTACGGTGCTTGGGACGCTTGTGCATGGCTGTCTCCAGGATTGGCTGTGTCATGACTGTGCGGGACCTCGGTTCGCGCGAAGGGTGCGGGCTGGATGTGAAAGGGCCGGACCGGTCGGCGTGTGCCGCGCAGGGCCCGCTCATGGCGGGCGCGTGGCCGGCCACCCGCCGTCACACCCGGGCGGGAGTGTGTTCCTCAGACCAGTTCAGGGCGTAGTCGGCGACCTCCTCCCAGCCCTTCTGGCCGATGATGAAGTGCGAACGCCCGGGGAATTCCCGATAGTCCGTGATGGCGGGCGACTTGCGGTAAAGGTGCCAATTGGCCTTGTTCACCTTGGGCGGGACGATACGGTCGGCTCCTCCCGCGATGAACAGGAGCGGGGCCCGCCGGCCGTTGCGGAAGTTGATACGTGTGGCGGCCTTCGGATTGAAATTGGCGAACGCCCCCTGAAAAAGGACCCGGGCAGAACCCGGAACGGCATATCGCTGGTAATGGGCGGCCGACTCGCTCTCGCTCAAGGTGTTGGTGACGGCGAAGTGGAACTGCTCCGCCGTCAGCGGGACCGCCTTGTTCCTGTTGGCGGGATTGCCCAGGACAGGCCAGGCAGACCTCAGCGTGGACAGGGGCAGGGAGAGGACGCCCTTGACCGCTGCCGAGTCGATGGCGACTCCTGCGCTGCCCAGCCCCCTGTCGAGCAGGATCTGCACGACCGCGCCCCCGTAGGAGTGGCCCATGATGATCGGCGGCCGGTCCAGACCGCGAATGATCGTCTCGTAGTGCTCGACCACCTCTTCCAGGCCGACCCCCGCGATTCCGACGGGGTCGCGCTGGATCTCCTCCACTTCACGGTCGAGGCCGGGCCATGCAGGTGTGAGCACCCGGTAGCCCCGGGCCTCGTAGTGGTGCTTCCATCCCTCCCAACTGCGGGGGTTCACCCACAGCCCGTGGATCAGCACGATCGTGCCGCCCTGGCCGCCGCCGGTGTCGTCCATCAGATCTCCCATCTGCGTCAACGTTGTGCACGCGGTGGAGGCGTGCCCGATCGGGCGAGATCAACGGCGAGATGGACGGGACGAGAAGCCGCATCGTGTGCCGTGTCCTCGAAGGGGAGCGGTCCGCAGCCGACAACCGCTGCTCGACGCAGGGGAAGCCGGACCGGCACTCTCCGTGGGCCGCCCTGACACGCATCGAGTGCGGCGTGTCCAGCGGCGAGCACCAGGCTTCCCCGGCCCCGCCCGACGTGCATCTGTCAATCGGCCACCGCGTCGCCCCGTCCTGGACAGCCGTTCGTCCAGCCCTCACCGTCGTGCGAGTTACCGGGGCACAAGCGCGCTGCGGACTTCCCGCTCCCCCCTCACGTAGGGGCGTCCGGACCTATCGTCCATGACGGTCCCGTTCGGACGGCGGTCCACGGGCGCGCGGACCGCCGGGTGCACCGCTCCCGGCCGCAGTGGCCCTGTTTCCAGCAGGTGAGGCTGTATGACCGTGTGAGCACTGAGGCCATCGGAACCAATCGCCTCGACATCGCCCCGCTCCGGCGACCGGATCGTCGGGGCGCGGGGTTCGCACGGGTCAGCCGCGGACGCCGAGACGCAGTCTCCTGCACAGTCATTTGACCGAGGCGACTTGGTCCAAGCCGGACCGATATTGGGGACGTGGTCAGGTGCACCTTGCATCTATCGGGCGGGACCCCAGCCCGGGATACCCGTGCCGAGCGAACAGCCCGGCAGGGGCAGCACATTCCGTCCGCCGCACAAGGCATGTTGGGCCAGGTCTCGTATGAAAATCACTGCGGATACCCAGAAGGTGGACCCCGCGACGGCGACGGACACAGGAGGACACGCGATCTCCCGAGCCGCGCCGCAGCCTGACGGGCACCCGCGGCCCGAGCTTCGCCACGCCGGCGCTCCGCTGCGCGGACGCACCGGACAGGGAGGAGCCTGATGTCCAAGGTCGCCCTTGTCACCGCCGCTTCCACCGGGCTCGGTGCCGCAACAGCACTGGCGTTGGCCTGCGCAGGTCACATGGCGTACGCCGGGATCGGGCCCTCCTCCGGCCTCTCAGCCGCCCGTCTTGGTGAGTTGGAGAAGCAGATGTTGCTGGAAGGCATCCGGTTGCGGCCCCTGGCGCTTGATGTGGCCGACCAGCGCTCGGTTTCCGCCGCGATCAGGGAGATCACCGTGGAGGCCGGCCGTATCGACGTGGTCGTCCATGGCATGGGCCCGGTGCCCCGGGGGCCCGTCGAATCCTTCACTCCCTACCAGCTGGCGCAGATCTATGACGCGCACGTTCTCTCCACCCAGCGGGTGAACCGAGCTGTGTTGCCACAGATGCGCGAGCGCCGGGACGGACTGCTCGTGTGGGTGCTGCCTGCCGTGAACCGTGCGGACACGACTCCCTACCTCGCTTTGCACTCCGAGACCGTCACGCTGATCGACCACCTGGCGGCGAGCTACGCACGAGAACTGGCAGGATTCGGGATCGAGGTCTGCACCGTCGTTTCGCATGCGCGCACGACGGAAGCCGACCGGCATGCGGGGCTGGTCCATCCAGCCGACGCCGAGACGATCTCGGCGTACGACGGCCAGTACCCCGGCCTGGCCGACAGAGTGAATGCGGTCCTCGCGCAACAGGCCGCAACTGGGGACATCGACCGCACAGCCGGAGCCATCGCGGTTGCGGTGGACAGCCCGAAGGGCAGCCGTCCGTCCCGGATCATCGCCGCTCCCGTCTCCGACCGACCCTGACCCGTACGCGGGTCATGGCTTCAGCCGCAGGGAGGCGTCCGGCGCAGAGCAGCCGGTAACCGGACCCACGGACACGTGGCAAGGGCGGAGTCCCGCCCGGTGAGGAGAGCGGTCGGCGTGAGCGCCGCCGGAGGCGGAGCGGCACTGCTCGCCCTTCGCCTCCGGGTTCACCGAGGCCACCTCGGCGCTGAGCCGGGAGGAATCGCCCGTGGAAACCCACCCGCAGGTGAACGGGCGGGGCGCTGGCCCGCACACCGGCGCCGCGAGATGACGGTTCCGCCTCGCGACCGCCTCCACCGCCCTGGCGCTCGGCGGCGGCCCGACCCACCTTGGCGAACCCTCGGCTCCCAGCCCAAGCCCACTGGTCGAACGGACCAGGTGAGGCTGCCGCGACGACTGGGACCCGGTCAGCGGGCGTCGCCGGCCCGACACAGTGGATCACGGCTCTCGCCGGGAAGTCGACCAGAGGGCGGGCCGCGACCGTGCAGAGTCCGTCTGCGACCACATGTTCATATAGTCGACATTTTGTTTAGCCTCCTGGTGTGATTCCGTCGGCGGCCGGAAGATGTCGGTGATCGGAACGGGACCCTCGTGATGGCGTAATGAAAAATGTGCCATTCGGCGACCATTCGAAAGGGGGCGGAGAAGATGTCCGATGATCGCGGTATGTCGGTCACTGACAAGATCCTGGCACTGCTTGGAGCCTTCTCCCAGGAGGAGCGCGCGCTGACGCTCACCGAGTTGTCGCAGCGCACGGGCCTGTCACTGCCCACGGTCCATCGTCGTGCCGCCGAACTCGTCGCCTGGGGAGCCCTTGAGCGTGGCCGTGACCGACGCTACACAGTGGGTCTGCGGTTGTGGGAGGTGGCTGCCCTTGCGCCTCGTGGGCATGGTATTCGGGATGTGGCGCTGCCGTTCCTTCAGGGCCTGTACGACGTGACGAAGCAGCAGCACATCCACCTTTCCGTTCGAGATCACATGGACGTCGTCATCCTCGAGCGTCTCAGCGCGCCCAACGCCCCGCAGGCCGTCAGCCGTGCGGGCGGCCGGTTCGGTACTTTCGCCACGGGCGCCGGGCTGGTATTGCTTGCACACGCCCCCAGCGAGGTGCGGGAGGAATACCTGAGCAAGCCGCTGGTTCCCTACACCGAGGAAACCGTGACGGACCCTGGCCGACTCCGTTCCATGCTGGCCGCCGTTCGCAGGAACGGCTACTCCAACAGCGACAGGATGATGGCTACGGACGTCCACTGTGTGGGGGCCCCGATATACGGGCCGGACGGCACCGTAGAGGCCGCAGTGTCGATCTGCTTCCGAGCCGGCACCCAATCCGTCCATGCGCTTGCGCCATCTGTTCGAACAGCGGCCCGAAGAATAACCCAGGCCCTCAGGGCGGAACCCGAAAAGGCGACCACCAGGCCGGATGCCAAGCGTCTCGTGCAGTGATCATCAGCGATCGGAGGATCACCGGCCTGTCGGCTGACGTGATCGCTGAACTCTTTGCTGAGGTAGAACCGTTGTGGCACGAGCGACACCAGGCCAAACTCTCGTCCAGGCCGCGGAAGCGGGCTGTGGGCGCGGGTGCATGCACCAGCTGGTGCTCGTCGACCGGCGCTCCTGGCGACGCTCGTGCATCTGCGCCATGCCGTCACTCATGCGTGCTGGCCTGCTGGTGGGTGGGGACCGCTCCACCATCACCCGTGCCATCGGCGAGGTGCGGCGCCTGCTCGCCGAGGGCGGCTGCACCATCAGTCCCAGTGTGCGCTTGCGGACTCCCGCGGAGGCCATCGGCCAGCTCGGCACCGACAGCAAGACCGGGATCGTCGACGGCACCGAAATCCGGGCCCGGCGGCCGGCCGCAAGGACCGCGACAAGTTCACTCCGGCAAGAGCACAAGAAGAAACGCCTTCAAGACCATGGTCGTCACGGTCGAGAACGGCCGCGTGCTGTTCTGCAGCCCGACCAGGCCGGGCAGCTGTGCAGACATCACCCACGCCCGTCAGTTAAAACGCCGTTTCTTATGGCTCCGGTGAGGGCTGGGCGGCCTGGGGAAAGCCCAACTGGTCCAGCAGCACGCTGAAGAGGTACTCCGCAAGGTGTCCCGCGAGCGCAGTAGCTCTTCGATCCCGGACTGTTGCGCTGTGGCTGGGATGCCAGCCGCTGCAGCCCAAACGAGGGCGCCTTCAGCGCCGGCTGGAACGTCCACCTCGAGTGCCGTGACGGGCGGACAGGTCCGCCTAGCATCCGTGCCACCTGGCGGCATCAACTCAGAGGACGTCATGCTGACCACCGTGCTCGACACCGCTCACCTGCCGGCCCCCGACCGGGCGGCGGCCTGGGTGGCGGCCACTGGGCATGCTCTGATCACCACCCGCACCACCTTCCTCGAACCGGAGCGGCTCAAAGCCCGGATCCAGGCCATGGCCCTCGGGCCGGCCCAGCTGTCGGTTATGGCCTACACGCCGCTCGCGTCCCAGCGCACCGCGCGGCTCATCCAAGGGTCCGATCCGGAGACGTACCAGCTGGCGCTGACCCTCAGCGGACAGCAGAGCATCGAACAGGCCCGGACGTACTCGTCACTCGGTCCCGGTGACTTGCTCCTGTACGACAGTTCGTGGCCGTTCACCGCCACCGTGGGCCCGATCCTCGGGTGCGACCGGCGCCCGTCCGGCAGCCAACGGCAACTGACCCCACCGGCCGCGGTGGCGCCGCGCTCTCCGCCCTGCAGTTCGCACGGACCACCGCTCGGGCCCCAGACCTGAGCGCGATCTGATGGCCTGTCGGCCCGTAGGGGACCAGCGTCACGGCTTCACGGCCCAGCACGTCATCGCGGATGCCGACGGTGACGCCCGGTATCTCCAGGGCCTGTCGGTTTCCGTGAGACCGTACCCGCGTTCCGAAAGCGGCCGGTGCCTTCCATGCTGCCGTCTTCGTCAGCCGGTCCGATCCCCGCCCGTCAGAGCAGCGGGTCGGTGATGGCGGCCAGCCGGCGCCGGTATTCGGCGTCGTAGGCCTCGGCTGCCGCCCGGGCTTCCTGACGGCCGTCGAAGTACCGCCCGGTCACTCCGGCCAGCTCGGGAGCGTCGACCAGGCGCCGGGTAGCGGCCACCCCCTGCTCGAGTGATTCGACGAAGTCCATGCCGGAGTTCTCGGACATGGTGGTCGGCATGAACGCCGCGGGGTGCAGGCTGTTGACGGTGACGCCGCTCCCGGAGAGTTCCTGGGCGAGGTCCAGGCTGTGGCAGATCAGCGCCAGCTTGGAACGGCAGTAGGCAGCGACGTCCGTGTATTCGCGGGTGAGTTGGAGATCGTCGAGGTCCACCGGCTGCTGACCCATGGAGGCGACATTGACGATGCGCGAGGGTGCGGCGCGGCGCAGCAGCGGCAGGAGTGCCCGGGAGAGTGCCACCGGGGCCAGGTAGTTGACGGCCAGGCGCAGTTCGTGGCCGTCCTTGGAGGTCAGCCGTTCGGTGCCCTCGACGTGGAAGCCGACGCCGGCGTTGTTGACGAGCACGTCCAGCCGGTCGTGCGCGGCGGCGACCTCGGAGGCGAGGCGCCGGACTTCGTTGAGCGACGAGAAGTCCGCCTGGTAGGCCACGCCACCGGTGGTCTCCGCGACGCGGGCGAGCCGGGCCTTGTTGCGGCCGTGCAGCAGCAGCGTGTGCCGGCCGTCGGCGGCCAAGTCTTCCGCCAGGGCACGGCCGAGCCCGTCGGAGGCGCCAGTGATCAGGATCGTTGCCATGTGGTTCACCTTTCGGGCGCGGGCGGCAGCGTGTGCCGCCCGCCCATGAGGGGGATGGGGGTGGGGGTAGGGGGCCTAGCGGGCCGGGCAGGTGCCCGGCTTGCTCGTGGCTTTGGGAGCGGCCGGGTGTCGGGGGGCGCCGGGGGGTGCGGCCATGCCGAAGCGTGCGAAGAGAGCGATCAGGGCGAACGCGGCGCTGGCGGCGGCGAAGCACGTCGTGAAGCGGGACTCGGCGGGCGGATGGCCCTGACCTGCCGTTGCGACGAGTGTGGCCACAAGGGCGCTGGCCACCGCGCTGCCCACCGAGCGGGCCACGGAATTGACACCGTTGGCGACTGCGGTCTGCTCCGGCGGCACCGCGGCGAGCAGGACGGCCGGCAACGCGGCGAAGCCGAACGCGATCGCGACGCCGACGAGCATGCCGGAGCCGAGGACCGCCGCACTGCTGCTGTGCCAGGCCGCGAGCAACGCGAACCCGACGACACCCGTGACCGCGCCCATGGCGAGGGTTCGTCGCGGCCCGGTGCGACGCACCAGGGTGCCGGCCAGTTGCGCGGCCACCAAGGAGACCAGCGAGGACGGCAGCAGATACTGCAGGGAGGCGCCGAGGGCGGAGGCACCGAAGCCGTAGCCGGCGGACGGCGGGACCTGCACCAGTGCCGACACGAGGATGAACTGCGAGAACATCGCGAAACCCAGCAGCAGTCCCGCGAGGTTGGCGAAGAACACCGGCCTGCGGACGAGGACGCGCATGTCGACCAGGGGATCCGGCACGGAGTGTTCCACCCGTACCCAGATGGTTGCGGCTGCACCGCTTGCGGCCAGGCACCCCAGCGTCCAGCCGGAGGTCCAGCCCCACACAGTGCCCCGCGATATCGGGAGCAGCAGCAGGACGAGCGTGAGGGTCAGTCCCGCGGCACCTCGCCAGTCCGTGTGTCCGCCGCTCGTCGCAGTGGAGGCGGGAACGTATACCGCGATCGCCACCAGGCTCAGCACGGAAACGGCCGTCGCGAGCCAGAAAACGCGGTGGTAGTCGGGTGCGTCCCCGCGGGTGAGCAGGCCCGCGCCCACCAGTGCCAGGCCGGTTCCGAATGCGAGGGTGCCGCTGACCGTGCCCATGGCCGCGGGGAGGCGTCGGGCGGGCAGTTGCTCGCGCAGCACCGCTTGCGCGAGCGGGAAGACGGCCGTTGACGCCCCCTGCAGGACCCGTCCCGCGATCAGCAGGGGCAGGCTGTCGGTGAGGGCGGCCAGCACGGATCCAGCGACGGTGACGGCCAGCACGCCGAGCAGGACGGGCCGCCTGCCGTACTGGTCACCCATCCTGCCGAGCAGCGGTGTGCAGACGGCGGCGGACAGCAGGGTGGCGGTGGTCAGCCAGCTGACGTCGGCGGCGGAGGCGTGCAGGTCCCGTTGGATGATGCCGAGGATCGGTACCAGCAGCGTCTGCATCATCGATACGACCATGGCGCCCAGCCCCAGGGCCGGGACGAGCCCCCGGCCGCCGCGCGGGCGCCGGGGGGCCGGGGAGTGACCGGGCCCGGGGCCAAGCCCATGATCTTGGAGCGGCGTTGTCATGAAGAGGCGTTTCTGTGTGTCGGGGTGTGCCCGGGCCGGCGGTTCAGCCGATGGTCTTGAGCAGAGCCTCGGCCAGCGGTGCGGAGGAGGCGGGGTTCTGCCCGGTGTGCAGGCTGCGGTCGACGACCACGTGCGGCGCCCAGGGCTCGGCCGCGGAATAGTCGGCGCCCAGGGCCACCACGCGGTCCTGCAGCAGCCAGGGCAGCCCGTCGGCGAGACCGGTCTGCTGCTCCTCGGCCGCGCTGAAACCGGTGAGCCGGTAGCCGGCGAACGGCCAGGTGCCGTCTTCCTCTCCGGTGGCGAGCAGTGCCGCGACACCGTGGCACACCAGGCCGAGGGGCGTGCCCGCGTCCAGCGTGGTGCGCAGCAGCCGGGCGGAGTCGGCGTTCTGCGCAAGGTCCTGCATCGGGCCGTGTCCGCCCACGTAGAAGACCGCGGCGTAACGGGAGGGATCGATGCCGGCCAGGTCGAGCGGTCGGCGAAGTGCGGCGGCGGCGTCCAGCGCGACCGCGACCGCGGCGGCACCCTCTGGGCCGCCGTTGACCTCGGGCCGGAGGCTGGCCGGGTCGACGGTGGGTGCGGCGCCGCCCGGCGTGGCGACGGACACCTGGTACCCGGCCTCGGTGAAGGCGCGGTAAGGCGCCAGGAACTCCTCGGCCCAGTAGCCGGTGGGGTGCTCGGTGCCGTCGGCCATCGTCAGACGATCGGCGCCGGTGATCACCATGAGGATCTCAGACATGTCGCATGTGCCTTCTCGACGTCCCGGAGTGACCGGGCGGGGAACGGGCCGCCGGTGGACCGGCGGCGGAACGTCAACGACACTAGGTCGCAAATCCATCAGCAAACCAATAGGGAAGCCGATATGCCCCGACAGAAGTCCGATGGCTCCGAGACTGGGCCCGGCCCCCGCCCGACCGGCAAAGGGTCCCTGGACCTGGGTCTGTTGCGGACCTTCTTGGCTGTGCACCGGGCCGGCTCACTGACGACCGCAGCCCGGGAGCTGGGCATCTCCCAGCCCACCGTGAGCGCGCAGGTACAGGCGCTGGAGGCGCAACTGGGCCGCCAGCTCTTCGAGCGCCTGCCCAGAGGTGTGGCCCCGACCACGGTGGCCGATGCGCTGGCCGGAGAGATCGCCGCCCCGCTCGACGCGCTGGCCGCTGTCGCAGACCGGGGACGGCCTGGCGTGCAGGCGTTTTCCGAACCGGTGCATCTGGCCGGTCCCGCCGAGATGCTCGCGGTACGGGCACTGCCCGCCCTTGCCCCGCTGACGGTGGGCGGCGTCCAGCTCCGTGTCACCACCGGCCTGGCCGACGAACTCCTCGACGGCCTCCAGGCCGGGCGTTTCGACCTGGTCCTATCCGCCGTACGCCCCCGGGGCCGCGCCCTGGCCGCGGTCCCGCTCATGGACGAGGAGTTCGTCCTCGTCGCGGCACCGGCCTGGGCCAGCCGGATCGGACCGCTCACCTGCGACGACCCGGGGCCGCTCCGGGACGTCCCGCTCGTCGCGTACGCCGAGGACCTGCCACTGCTGCGCCGGTACTGGCGCCACGTCTTCCGGGCACGCCTGTCCGCGCGCCCCGCCGTCGTCGTCCCGGACCTGCGCGGGGTGCGGTCTTCTGTCGCCGCCGGTTCGGGCGTGACGGTCCTGCCGCGCTACCTGTGCGAGGACGACCTCGCCTCGGGGGCGCTCGTCACACTGCTGTCCCCCGAGGACCCGCCCATCAACACCGGCTTCCTGGTCCAGCGGACAGGCGCCCTGCCCCGCCCAGCCGTCACCGCCGTACGGGAATGCCTCCTGCGCGCCGCGCAGTCATGGTGACGGCAGCCGGTTTCCACTCCCGCCATCGCAATCCTGACGACCCGCCCACTCGTCGCCCCAAGGCGCCGTCTCCCACCAAGAACAGGCTCTGCGTGCGGTAGTGCAGATTCGCTCTCGGTGAGGCCGAACACCCAGACAAGATCGGGTTCCTCCGCGGCGACGTCCCGGCGCACGAAGTCCGGGGCGGCTGCCCGTCTGCCCGGACTCGTCAGCGCGGCGTCCGCGGATCTTACGTCCGGCAGGCCCGAGCTCGGCCATGACCTTCACGACCGTGTTCACCGATACCCGCCAGCCTGTGCGCACCAGCTCGATGAACACCTTCGGCGAGCCGTAGGTGCTGCCCGAGCCGTGGAAGATCTCCTCGATCTCCTAGGGGGTCCGCCTCAGCTACTTCACCCACAAGGCCACGAATCGCTTGCGCTCATCACGCCCTACCTTTCTTCTCGGGTCTGAGCCGGTCTGGCATCTCCAGCGCCCCACTCCGGGCCGTCACGGGCAACCTTCGGTTGCCTCATCCGGACCGCTGTCGACGCGTGCTGCGAGGCGGACGCCAAGCAGGCGTCCGGCGGTGCTGACTGTCACCTTCAGTGACTTGACGACCGCACTCCGGCCGTCGCCGTAGGGGTAGGTGACGTTCCACGCCCCGCCGGGACCGTTGTCGGCACGCTTCGCCACCGCCCGCTCGGCGTCGACGGTGGGGTAGTGCACCGCTAGGTACCGGCTGGCGGCCTCCTCGGCGGCGGCCGCGTGGCGCACAGCCCCGGCGGAGCCCGGGATGGGGTAGCCGGCCGGCACGCCCCGGACCTTGGTAGCGGCCGACACATCGATCTGGAACCGGTTCTGGTCGGGCCAGTCCATGGAGGCCATACCGCTCGGTTGCAGTCCGGCCCAGACCGTTTCGTTCAAGCCCTCAACACCGCACGGCGTGTTGTCCAGGACGCTACCGACCTTGAAGTCGTCACCCAGCGCCTCGCGGACCGCCTGCCTGAGCGCCTCACGCTGTTCCTCGGACGCCTGCCTGCTCGGCTCGGCATGGTCGACGACGCGCACGTCGACGGCGATCGTCATCAGGCAGGCGACGGCCGTGAAAGCCGCCGTCGTAGCGACCGTGAACCAGCGGCGGCGCGTGGGCCAGGGGGACCGCCGCGATCCAGTGAGGCGAGGGAAGAGGACCCCGGCGCCCACGCCCGCGGCGGCGCCCGCGACATTGGTGATCAAATCGTTGGTGTCGCAGTATCTGCCGATTACGGGAAGGACGGCCTGGACGGCCTCGATCCCGCAGGCCACGAGGACGGACAGCAGCAGCGGAGGTACCGGGCGCTGGGCCGCGCGCATGCCGAAGAAGCCGATCGGCACGAACAGTGCGACGTTCATCCAGCCCTGGGCCGTCCCGAACGACTCCCACACGTCCTTGCTGACCGTGCACCTTACCGCCCCTGTACCGACGGGTCTGAACCAGAGCGTCAGGAACAAGGTGGCCGTCGTCGACGCCGCCCAGGCCGCGTAGACCCAGGGCCGGTCGGAGCGGCCACGGAGGACGTGCGCGGTGACCCCCAGCACCGCGGCGGAGACGAGGGTAACGAGGAGGACGTACAGCAGATGCCCACCAAATACGAGAGCGAACACTACGAGCCCTTTCATGGAGCGTGAGGGGATGGGCCGACAGCGCACGGGATCCGGCGCCTCGGAGATCACCGTGTCGCCCTCAGGTCATAGCCGTTGGCTCGGCCCATGACCGAGCTGTAACGGCCGGTTCACCACGTGCGGACACATGTCGGCCCGCCTTTTCAGCGCATGTGTAGCCGCCGCAGGACGTTCGAGGCTCCGAACGTGCACTACCGACCCGATGGTGGCCGTCTGCTCCGCTGGCGGGGCTGCGCCGCCGGCGAGCGACGACAACCAGGGTGGCGAGCTCGGACCTGTTCGTGGCGGCTGGGGGGAGCCGCTTCAGAGCAGCGCACGGACTGCCCACCAAGGGTCTGCTCGTCGGGGTTGGCTCACTGCACGTGTGGCCCGGCTACGAGGTGACCACTCGAGTCATAGGGCCAGGCGTTCGCGATGCATCCGTGCAGACCCTTGATCTGCTGCATCATCACGGGGGCCAGTTGTCCGGGGCCCGCGCAGGTCATGTGCGTGTATCCGAGGAAGTGCCCCATCTCGTGGTTGATGATCAGTGCCCGGTAGTCGTGGATCGAACCGTCGAACGTGGGCGAGCCCTTGACCCAGCGCTTGAGGTTCACCACCACCCCGTTGGGAATCTCGCAGTTGTATTCGCCTTGGGTGTCCTGGTGGATGCCCTCCCAGCACAGGGTGTCTGCCGTCCCCGGCGTCGCGATCTTCACTTCGAGGTCGGAGGGCTCGCCCGCGCCCACCAACAGGAATGAGTTGACACCGTTATGGGTCCAGCCGCGGGGGGCGGCAAGTATGTCGGCGATCTCGTTCGCCGCTTGGCTCGGCGAGATGTCGAGCCCGGTTTCGACCTTCACCGTGTAGCGGAGCGGATGTGAACCATGACCCGCCTTGGCGCCACTGCCATCGGCTGTGACGAAGGTGCCGGTGCCCCTCGTAGGGACGTGCATCTTGGTGGGGGGCGACGTCGGAGTCGGGGTGGACGTGGGGGTGGTGTGCACCGTGCCCGGCAGGCGCGGCGCAGCGCTCGACGCGTCGTTCCGTCTGCCGTCCAGGAGGTGCGCCGTGAAACCGAGCAGGACAGCGGTCACCAGCGTGCCGACCAGGTAGCGATGGATGCGGCGGTGCGGGGACCGGTGGCGGCCACCGGGATGAGATGACCGGCGCGGAATGCCTTCGCGGCGGGAAGCCACGGTGCCGTCGATACGTTGCGCGGATTCCCGTTCTCGTACGTAGTGCATGGCAGTTCAAATTGGGCACCTCGGATGATCGCCCTACGTTCGGATGAGCACGAACGAGTAACGACTACTGCCGCCGCTCATGAGCGGGTCTGTTCGACGGGGTCGCTCGTTCGACGGCACGCCGACCAACGGCCGGCCGTGCACTCACTCCTTTGTGATCCTTTTGTAACAGCCGTCGATAGGGCTTCGTTCCAGGACGGTCATCCAACGCGAACTGCGTACACTGGCGCGGTGTCGCGAGTGCTTATCATCGAAGATGACCCAGATGTCCGTGATGCTGTCCAGCTGGGCCTGCGGCATCAGGGCCATGAGATTCTGGCCGCCGAAACAGGCGAACAGGGGTTGGAACATCTTCGCCGCTTTCGTCCGGACGTCGTCGTGCTGGACCTCATGCTGCCCGGCATGTCCGGGCTCGACGTATGCCAGCGGATAAGGGATCGCAACCAAGTGCCGATCATCATGGTGACCGCCAAAGGGGACGACATCGACGTGGTCGTCGGGCTGGAGGCCGGTGCGGACGACTACGTGGTCAAGCCTGTGCAGGCCCGGGTGCTCGACGCGCGAATACGGGCGGTACTGCGCCGGCAGGATGCACCGGTCTCCGGCTCCATCCGTCCCAGGGCCGAGTCGCACGGCGAGTTGGTCATTGACCGGGCGGGACTCCTGGTGACTCATCGTGGTGAACCCGTCGCACTCGCCCCCTCCGAGCTGCGGCTGCTGCTGACTCTATCGGCCTCGCCCGGCCAGGTGTTCAGCCGCCAGCAACTGCTCGAAGCGGTGTGGGAGCACAGCTATCACGGTGATATACGGCTCGTGGACGCGTGCGTGACGCGATTGCGCGGCAAACTCGGTGAGCTGGGCGGGGCCCCTCGATACGTTCAGACCGTACGCGGCTTCGGTTACCGCTTCGGCTCCCCGTGAGCGGCAGGAGATCCCTTCGGGTACGCAAGGCTGTACGCGAAGGCGAGGCCGTCATGGCCGGACAGAGCCCCAGGCCGGTGCGATTCCTCAGAGCAGTTCTCGCGCGAGCTCCGCTGCCGCTGCGCGGCCTGCGTCCCCGCCTGGTAGTGACTTTCGCGCTGGTGGCTGTGGTCAGCGCTCTGAGCACCGGAGCGCTTGCCTTCCGAGAGGCGCGCACGGGCGTGCTGCAGCAGAGCCAGGACCTCGTCATCCGACAGTTCCGGACCAGCGTCGACAGCGCAGCCCTCTCCCTTCCCCTCGCCCCAGGCCAGCCGCAATTGCAGGCGGCGGTGGACCAGGTCCTCCGCGCCAACCAGGGGCAGGGGCCGCAGGTGATGGCCACGTACGGCAGCCTCCGCGCCTTCGCACCCAGCGACGCCTTCGACAAGCTGAGCCCGGCTCTGCGCCGGTCCGTACGAACCCGTCGCGCTGCGGTCTTCCAACGGGTGAACGCCGATGGGCATCCCTATCTCGTCGTCGGCATGCCGGTCACCTACGCCTCAGACGCGGTTTCGGAGTCCGAGCTCTCGGGGCTGGTGATGTACCTGGTAGTGCCGCAGAACACCGAAGAGGCTTACGTCCAGGCTATGGTCAGCGGTATTGAGCACGCCACCCTGGTGGCACTGTGCCTCGCCGTCCTCCTGGCGCTGCTGGCGGCGAGCGGAGTACTGCGTCCGGTGCGGGAATTGCGACGGGCGACACGTCGCATGGCCGACGGACAATTCGACGTCCGGCTGACGGTCAATGGGTCGGACGAACTCGCCGACCTCTCGCAAGCCTTCAACGACACGGCAGCGGCGCTGGAACGGTCGGTCACGGAGTTGCGCCGCCTGGAGGCCCAGGCGCGCCGCTTCGCCGCGGATGTGTCCCACGAACTGCGGACGCCGCTAGCGGCGATGTCAGCGGTCACCGACGTACTGGACGATACCGTCCCGCACTTGGACCGGGAGACCGGCGATGCCGTGCGGCTCATCAGCGAGGGAACCAGCCGGCTGAGCGGGCTGGTGGAGGATCTGATGGAAATTTCACGCTTCGACGCGGGCACAGTCGAACTCAACCTCGACGAGATCGACCTGACCGAGTCTGTACATCGCACCCTCGCCTCCCGCGGCTGGCAGGGTCAGGTGGAGACCCACTTGCCACAACCGGGCATGCTCCGGACACGCGTGGATCCCCGACGACTCGACGTCGTCGTAGCGAACCTGGTCGGCAACGCCCTGCGACACGGGGAGCCACCAGTACGGCTGACCATGGACGTGAGGGAGGAGCGAGCAGACACGACGTGGGCCGTCATCGAGGTGACCGACCACGGACCTGGAATCGCTGAAGAAGCATTGCCGCACATCTTCGAGCGCTTCTACAAGGCCAGCACCACACGGACCAGAAGCGAGAGCAGCGGACTGGGCCTGGCCATCACGGCAGAGAACGTGCACCTGCACGGAGGACGCATCCGTGCCGCGAATCTGCCCGAGGGCGGCGCGGCGTTCACCGTCGAACTCCCGCTGCACCGCGACTCCGCATCCGCCGCCGACGCCGCCGCGGGTGCCTGGTGAAGGGCTCGCCCATACCGGGGCTGCTCGTCGGGTTCACGTCTGCTCTCACCTTGGCGGCGTGCGGAGTCCCCCCGTCCGACGTCATCCAGGCCGGGGAGCCGGCGAGCGGCATGCACTCTCTCAGGAAGCCCTCGGTGCCAACCGTCATTCCCCTGTACTTCCTGCACAACGGTGAGCTGACGCCTTATCCACGCAAGATCGGTGCTCCCGCGGACCTCAGAGGCGTCATTCGTTTGTTGTTCCGCGGCCCGAGTGCGGACGAAGCCGTGACGGCTACCACGGAGTTGCCACGCTTGACAGATACACCGGCCGTGTCGGTCGGCGGCCACAATAATATCTTTGTTCACCTGCCTGAAGTGGTTACTCCCCTCAGCCGTCTGGCCATGCAGCAATTGACGTGCACGGCGGCTCACGCGACTCCGGTGTCTGCCGCAGCGCGCGCGGATGAGAATCGCGACGACGTTCCCACGGCCCCACCCAGTAACAACCGACGCTTCACCACACATACAGACGTTCATGTACTCGGGGACGGATGGACGACGACGCAGTCAGACGACTCATGTCCCGGCCATCTCCAGCCATGAGGAGCCTGACGAGCTCGTGAACGGTAAGTGGCGAGACGGTCGATCATCGCGGCGGCGACGGTGTCGTCGCCGAAGACCTCGCCCCAGCGTCCGAAGGGCTTGTCGCTCGTCACGATCACCGAGGCGCGTTCGTAGCGGCCCGAGATGAACTGGAAGAACAGGTTCGCGGCCTCGAGCTCGAAGGGGATATAGCCGACCTCGTCGACCACGATGAGCGGGATCCGGCCCCGCCGAGTCAACTCGTCGCTCCGGCGCCCGGCTTGGTGCGCTTCGGTGAGGCGGGTGACCCACTGGGCGGGGATGGCGAAGGCGACCCGGTGGCCGGCCCGGATGCCCAGGCCGGTGGCGAGGTGGGTCTTGCCGGTGCCAGGTGGCCCCGGGAAGATGACGTCCTCCTCGCCGACGACGAAGTCCAGCGTCCCGAGATGGGCGATGACCTCGCGCTTCACGGACCGCTGGTGGTCGAACGAAGTCGAAGTCCTCCAGCGACTGGTTTGACGTAGGGCTGGCAAGTTGGTGTCGGGGTAGATGCAGACGAATCCGCGCGGGCACCCGATCTGGTCCCTGGCCACGGCGGCGGCGCCGGCAGTGGTGGTGGCGTGGGCGGGTGTGAGGCCGGTCAGTGATGCGGCCAGGACGGCCGGGACGGCGGCGGCGAGCAGCGCGGTCCTGCCGGTGCGGGGCCGTGGTGTGGGCAGAAGTCTCCTGGCATCGGCCTGTCCTGGCGGAACGGTTCGCCATTGCGCTTGCCGCCGATGTTCATTCAGACGAGCGAGTCGGCGTGACCGGCTTCCGACGGTGCCGTCGTCCGGGCCGCTCTGCCCGACTCATCGTCTTCTCCTTGCCGCAGCGCCTTCCGGCCGCTGATCAGATCGCGGTCCAGGTGTGCTCATCTAGGGGGTACCTGATATGGGAGCCCGCCGCCCGCGTGGCTCGTGCCGGGTGCGGTGTGCCGGCACCGATGGCGCGCACCGCGATGGACAGCATGGTGCGGTGGTGCGTGCGCCACGCGGTAGTGGTGTGCACACCGCCACCGCGCGGCGCGCCCTACAGGACAGTGAGGCGCATCGGGCTGCGCGCCGCCCGATACGGGGTGCGCATCGAGGGCCTGGCCCACACCGACGGCCTCCAGCTGACGCAGGGTGTCGGCGACGTCCTCGCGGTCGTCGGTGAGGAACTGCTGCGCGAAGTCGATGACGGCGAGGGCGATGCTCTCCGCCGCGTCCGGCCCGGCCTGCGCCCAGATCCGCAGCGAGGTCACGAAGACGCGCCCCAGGGCCTCCAGGGCGAAGGTGTCCGCGCACGGCTCGCCTGCGACCGGGCCGGGCAGCGCGGTGACCGGGACGACGATCCGCGTCGCGGCGTCGACGACCAGCTCGAGCATCCGCGGTTCGGCGCCGGCGAGTGCGCGGGCGGCGTCCGGCTCGTCCGGCGTGCGACCGGCTTTCTGTGCCTCGTCGCAGCGATCAGGCCGGGGCGAGGTGGTCGGCGTTGCGTGCGGCTTCGGGCGTCAGTCCGGTCCAGCGGCGGAAGGCCCGGTAGAAGGAGTTGGTGTCGTCGTAGGCGAGGAGGTAGGCGACTTGGGATGTGGGGAGGGAGGGGTCGGCGAGATAGCGGCGGGCGAGCTTTTCCCTGGTGTCGCTGAGGACGGCCTGGTAGCTGGTGCCCTCCGCCTGGAGTTGTCGCTGGAGTGTGCGGGGGCTGAGCATGAGCTGGGCGGCGATGGCATTGATGGAGCTCTCGCCGGCGGGCAGCTGCTCGTGGAGTGCGGCACGCACCCGGTCGGCCGTGGTGGCGGACGCTTCGAGTTCGGACAGGCGGCGGCGTAGTTCTGGTGCGAAGAAGTTCCACATGGACTCGTCCTCAGTGAGGAACGGCAGCGAGGCGTCCTCGGCGGAGAAGGTGACGGCGTCGGCCTCGCCCGCGCGGATCTGTGTGCCGAAGTACGAGGTGGTCTCGGCCGAGGGCATAGGCGCGCGGCGCATGGTGACGCGGGTCGGGTTTACCTCGCGGCGTGTGCCGATGCGTGCCAGTGCCACCCAGAACGCGAGCTCGGTCTCGACCAGAAGCGGGGGCGGCGTCGGGCCGTCGGGCCAGTGGACTGTGATCGTCAGCCCGGTGTGGTCGACGGTGACGTCGAGGTTCACGGGGCCGATGAGCGGCTTGAACGCGGCGATACGATCGGCCGCGGTGCGCAGGTCCGCGCTGCACAGCGCCGCGAAGATCGGCGGGTTGAACACCTCGACGGACAGCGCACGCCCGATCCGCACCGCCAGGTCGGGATCCGCGGCCTCGGCATCCAGCGCTTCCCAGAACCGGTAGTACTCCTCGGGCGTCATCGTGACCTGGCCGTGCGCGACGAGGCCGGCCGGGAGCTGGGCCCGTCGCAGCACGCGGGCGAGGGAGACGCCGAGGTCGTGCAGGAGGGCGCGGGCCCCCGGGTCCAGGGTGAACTGCTTCGATGCCATGCCTCGAGGGTAGTTCCGCGCACGCGGCCAGGGCATGCCGAATGCGCCACTGCACCAGCAGAAGACGCCACCGTTGAGTGGCGCGAACGGCAAGAAGGTGGGCGTCTTTGGCTAGTTCCGTGACGTGATTCTCCGCCTAGCGTGGAAGCCACGAGCCACCAGAGCGGTGGACGCGCCGAAGGAACGGAGACGACAGTGACCAGGACCATTCTCATCACCGGCAGCTCGAGCGGCATCGGCCGGGCGAGTGCGAAGTACTTCCACGAGCAGGGCTGGAACGTGATCGCCACGATGCGCAGCCCCGAGAAGGAGAGCGAGCTCACCGCGCTGGAGAACGTGCTTGTCACCCGGCTCGACGTGCAGGACTCCGCCTCGATCACCTCGGCCGTCGACGCCGGCCTGGAGCGCTTCGGCCGGATCGACGTGCTGCTCAACAACGCGGGATACGGCGCCTACGGTCTGCTGGAGGCGATTTCGATGGAGAAGGCCCGCCGGCAGTTCGACGTGAACGTCATGGGCCTGCTGGAGACGACCAAGGCCGTCCTGCCGCACCTGCGTGCGAACGGCAGCGGCACCGTCATCAACATCTCCTCCATCGGCGGCAAGGTCACCTTCCCGCTCGGCACCCTGTACCACGGCACCAAGTTCGCCGTCGAAGGGCTGAGCGAGGCCCTGCACTACGAACTCGCCGCGATCGGTGTGAACGTCAAGATCGTCGAGCCGGGCATCGTCGCCACCGACTTCGCCGGCCGCTCGTTCGACTTCACCAATGACGAGTCCCTCGCCGAATACCAGAAGCTGGTCGGAGCGGTCCTCGCAGGGCAGGCGCAGTTGGGCGCCGGTGGTGACAAGCCCGAAGTCGTCGCCGAGACCGTCTACAGGGCGGCCACCGACGGCACCGAGCAGCTGCGCTACCCCGCGGGCCCGTACGCGGTCGAGCTGATCGCTCAGCGTGCCGCCACCGGTGACGCCACCTTTCTCGGCGGCATCAAGAACCAGTTCGGCATCTGACCGCCGCCCGCGGTACCAGCGATCCACAGCGCACCCACTGATGAGGACCCCATGACCACCGCCAAGACCGCCCTCGTGACCGGCGCCTCCTCCGGCATCGGCGAAGCGACCGCCCTCAAACTGATCAGCCTCGGATACACCGTTTACGGAGCGGCCCGCCGCACCGAACGCCTGCAGATGCTCGCCGAACGCGGCGTCCGCCCGCTGGCGATGGACGTCACCGACGACGACTCCATGCGCAGCGGAGTCGAACGGATCGTCTCCGAGACCGGCCGCATTGACGTCCTGGTCAACAACGCCGGATACGGCTCGTACGGCGCCCTGGAGGATGTTCCGCAGGAGGAGGCCCGCCGCCAGTTCGACGTCAACGTCTTCGGTGCCGTCCGCCTGACCCAGATCGTCCTGCCGCACATGCGGGCCCGGCGCAGCGGGACGGTCGTCAACGTCACCTCCATGGGCGGGAAGATCTACACCCCGCTCGGCGGCTGGTACCACGGCACCAAGTTCGCCCTCGAAGCCCTCAGCGACTGCCTGCGGATGGAGGTCAAACCCTTCGGCATCGACGTCGTCGTCATCGAGCCTGGCGGCATCCGCACCGAGTGGGCCGGCATCGCCGCCGACCATCTGGAGAAGTCCTCCGCCGGCGGTGCCTACTCCGGCCAGGCCGAGGCCGTCGCCGCCTCCATGCGTTCCGAGGCCATGGTCAAGCGCATGTCGCCGCCCACCGTCATCGCCGACGCCGTCGGCAAGGCCGTCACGGCCCGCCGGCCCAGGACCCGCTACGCGACCGGCTTCGGCGCACGCCCCCTCCTCGCCCTGCGGCGCGTCCTGCCCGATCGCGCCTTCGACGCGATGATGGCCCGGTCCGTGGGCATTTCCCGCTGATCCCCCGGGGAGAGGCCGCCAGGGGCCCCGCGTCGCGGGTCGCAGGCGGCCTGGACCGCGGCGGCGCGTACGCCGCACCCGGTCACTCTTTCCACGAAACGTACCCTCGGCACACCTTCACCATCGGGAGAACTCGTGCGTGTCATCGTCTTCGGAGCGTCCGGCATGATCGGGCACGGCGCCCTGTACGCGTCCCTGCGGGATGAGGCGGTCACCGAGGTCGTCGCCGTCGTCCGAACCCCGCTGGACGTGGCCCACCCCAAGCTGCGGCAGATCGCCCACGCCGACTTCACCGACTTCACATCGATCCAGGACGAGCTCACCGGCCTGGACGCCTGCTTCTACTGTCTGGGCGTCTCCGCCGTGGGCCGCTCCGAGGCCGAGTACACCCGCGTCACGTATGACTACGTGCTGGCCGCAACTCGTGTCCTGATCACCGCGAGCCCGGACCTGACCTTCGTGTACGTCTCCGGCGAGGGAACCGACCCCACCGGCAGAAGCCGGCAGATGTGGGCCCGCGTCAAGGGCCGCACGGAACACGCCCTCCAGGCACTGCCCATGACGGCGTACATGTTCCGCCTCGGCTTCGTCCAGCCGGTCGACGGCGCCGTCTCCCGCACCCCGCTCTACCGCAGGATCTACCGAGTCACCGCGGCCCTCCACCCACTTCTGGGACGCCTCTTTCCCCGGTACGTCACCACCACGGACGCCGTCGGCCGTGCCATGCTCGCCGTGGCCCGACCGGGCAGCAACGCTCCCGCCGTCCTGCGCAACTCCGACATCAACCATCTGGCCGCCTCAAGGAGGTGAAGGAGATGACGGTGTCACTCGGCCGGCCTGACGCCCTTGCCCGGCTGCCGGTCCAAAGCGAGGACCGCACCGGGTATGAGCGGACGAAGTTCAAGCACTGGATTGACGCCGACAAGGACGGCTGCCATACCCGCGCCGAGGTGCTGAAGGCCGAGGCGGTCGTCGCCCCGGAGCAGGGGGCGAGCTGTCGGCTGAGCGGGGGAGCGTGGTTCTCGCCGTACGACGACCGCTTCATCCAGGGGCCGGGCGGTGTGGACATCGACCACCTGGTCCCGCTCGTCAGGCCTGGGACTCCGGCGCCTCCGACCGGAGCGCGAAGGAGCGTGAGGCGTACGCCAACGACCTCGGTGACGACCGCGCGCTGATCGCGGTGTCGGCGGCCTCGAACCGGTCCAAGGCCGACCAGGACCCGTCCACGTGGCTGCCGCCGGCCGTCGGTTACCGCTGCCAGTACGTCACCGACTGGGTTGCCGACAAGACCCGTTGGGGCCTGAGCATCGACACCGGCGAGAAGGCCGCGCTCACCGAGGTCCTCGACAACTGTCCGAACCTGCCCGTCACCGTGACACGGGCCCGCTGACGACCTGGCCGCGGAGAGGCCGCGGAGGCTGCGCCAGGCCACGAAGGACGAGCCGAGCGCGGCTCAGGGATCGCCATGGCCGTCACCCAGGTTGTCGAGGCGCGGCGCGAGCCGGTGGGCCAACGCATCACCGCCCGCCTCGCCCTGGCCGACGACCCTGGTGGCGCCCTCACCGGACACACCCACCCCTGTAGAGATGCCTCGGGCCACCGGCTGCCGCTGCCGGTAGGTCATCGACTGGGTCGCGCTGGGCCCTGACCATCGACGCCACCGAACGCGACGCCCTGGCGGACCAGGTCGGCCAGTGCTCCAATACGCCCATCACCGAGCAGTGCAAGCCGCACGCCGGGCGGGCCGGCGTCCCGCGTGGTGCGTTCCACCACGGTGGCCGCCCACCATGAGGAGAGTGCTCCTGCAAGGCGGAGGCGGTCCGGTCGTCGACGGCGGCCACATGCACGACGCCCAGACCGGGATCCACGTGCACCTCGTAGACGGCCAGGGACGGGGAAGGCCCGGACCCCTTGGCCCGGGCCTTCCCATCCGCCAGTTGGTGTCCGGAGCCAGGAAACGGGCGGAGCGTGACGGTTCGCCCTTCGGCCACGAGCCGCGCAACTACCGCCGGCCAGTCTCCCGGAACAAGTCGGCACCCGGGCCGGCCGAGCGATATACGGCCTGCGTCCCGGCCCGCTTGGACACGACCGGCGGTGTCCCCCGACCGGCCGCATTCGGCTCGCCGTGCGAACCGGCCGGGGGCAGGATGACGGGCGTGACCAGCGCGCCGATCGTCGTGCATCGACCCTCACGTACGAGCCGGCCGGAACGTCACCAGCCACCCACACAGACGCGGCAAGAACCCCGGCACCGCCTACAGCGACCACCACCTGGACATGCTCCTCGAAGCCGCCGGCCCCGTTGACCCTGGCGCCACCCCGGACGACCCGCAGCGGGGACAGCGGCACGGCGGCCACGCCCACGAGGCCACCGTCGCCTGAGTACATACCCAGGCGCATGGTCCGGTGTCCCTTCGGGACGCTGGGCCCCGTGCCGAGGAAGCCGCGAGACTAGATCACGGAAGGACCCGGCCCATGACCACGACGGCACAGGACATCCTCACCCTCAAGCTCGAGCGCACCTTCGACCAGATGGACGCCAACCACGACGGCTACCTGGACTGGACGGACTACCAAAAGCTCGCCGACCGCTACATCCAGGCCTACCGGCTCGACAAGGCCGACCTCCGGGCCCGGGCACTGCAGACCTTCTGCCAGATCTACTGGCTGGAGCTGCTGCGCCACGCGGGCGTGGACGGCGACCGGCTCACCAAGGACCAGTTCGTCACGGCCAGCCGCCTGGCGGTCATCGACACCAGTCGCCTGAACGTGACCGAAGGCGGCGGACACGCGATCTTCGACATCATCGACGTCGACGGTGACAACGAGATCACCAAGGACGAGTTCGCCCGCTTCCTGAGGGACGTCTGGAAGAGCGACGCACCCGACGCGATGGACATGTTCACCAGGCTCGACACCGACGGGGACGGCGCGATCTCACGCCACGAATTCATCCGCGCGATCCGCGAGTACTACCTCTCCAACGACCCCAACGCACCGGGCAGCCTGTTCTTCGGACACGTCTGACCCCCCGGCCGCGCCGCGAACACCGGTCGGGAGGGACGCCACCGGATCCCGTCCGGTGAACATTCCTCGCTTCGGCTGGCTGACCAACTGGTGCAGCCAGCCGACAGAGCGATCAGGAGGGGACATGGAACCAGCCGCGACAGAGGCAGATGGAGCCGAGGCGCAGGCCCGTGAGGAAGTGCTGGCAGCGATCACCCGGCAGGCCCACTCGGTAGGGGAGCAGACGGACGTCGAGGCATCCCGGGCTCTGGAGTATCTGGCCCGTGCACTGGCAGCCCTTCCCGGTCGTGTCACCACTCAGGAGGGCGATACGGACGCCGCTGCCGGTCTGCAGATGGTGGGCCCCGGGCAGGAACGATCGGGTGGCCACAAAGTCGGCCTGGCCTTGGAGCTTGAGCAGTAGCACGCCGGCTGGTCAGCCCTCACCACAGCAGCGGGCCGCCAGAACCACGGTGCCTGGCCTCGCTGTTCGTCCGCGCGCGGTTGTGCCCAGCCCATGCCGAAGGCGGGGAGTTGCTCAATCCGCTCCGGCGCCAGCGTGGCGGCCCTGCTGCGCTGGCTGCTCGCCGTTGCGACTATGGTCCCCGCTGTCAACAGCTAGCCGTTCGATGTGCTTGCGCCGTACGTGGGGATGTCCTTCACGTTCGTAGAAGTGCTTGGCGGCGGCGTGGTTCATGGCCCACTTGTCGGCCCGGGTACGGCGCGGCTTGGGCTCTGCGGGTCCCGCGCCGCTTGGTGCCTGGTGTCTGGTGTCACTGGCCGGGCGCCGTGCCGCTTTGCCTCTGCCCGGCCCGGCGGCGCTGCTCGTGCCGTCTGTGCGGCGAGGCTGTGCCGTGCTCCTGGGCCCCCGTCGAACCGCCGTGCCGCCGCTCGCTGCCCGTCTCCGCCCGGCAGCGCCGCCCCGGGCGGCCCGCCTCAGCCGCCTCTGCCGCCGGCTTGATGTCCGGCCGTCCTTGCACTGTCCACGGCACCGGCAGCCGCGCCTTCTTTGCGTCGGTGACCATCTCCTCGACACCGCACCGGCGGGCGCAGGAGGACGTGAATGCCGGCCAGACACGCGTGCTCGTGCCGGCTCTACACCCGCACCCGAGTCCGACACCGCCTGGACCAGACGCGTCGGCGCACCGTCGCCGACCGCCCCACCTGCCTGCCGCTGCGCCGGCCGCCGACGGACACCCATGTGCCCGGCTGGCGACCCCCCATCCGCTGACACCCCGACGTTCCTGCGGGGGGAGTGCCGTGGCGCGCGTCCGGCCGACGAGATTCGGGCCGCCCCCCGTCCGGTGAGTCGCTGGGGCGGCCCAGCCCGGACGCGTACCGCCTCGTCGGGTGCCAGGCGACCGCTTCGGGGGTGATGAGGGCTTCCATCCAGCCGGGTCCGCCCCGGCGGCCGGGCTGGATGGCGAAACGCCGGCATACGCCCACCGGTCGGAGACCGGGACCACGGCGGCCCAGCCCAGGACCCGGCCGTCCTCGTCGAGGGCGACCAGACGGTGGGCGGGAAGCTTGGCGCTGTCGAACGCCTCCCAGGTCGCAGTGGTGGTCTCGAAGGTGGCGTTGCCCTCGTCGATGCCCAGCTGGTAGATCGCCAGGACCTGCTCGGCGTGCTCGGGCCGCATCGGCGCGATGCGGATGCCGGTGCTGGTGGCCGTCATGCCGCGGGCTCGATCTCAAGTTCGGTGAGCAGGCCGCGAATGCGCTGCTCGATCTCGTCGCGGATCGGCCGGACTGCTTCGACGCCTTGTCCGGCCGGGTCGTCGAGCTGCCAGTCGAGGTACCGCTTACCGGGGAAGTAGGGACAGGCGTCGCCGCAGCCCATGATGATCACGACGTCCGAGGACTGCACGGCTTCGGTGGTGAGGATCTTCGGGGTCTCGGCGGAGATGTCGATGCCGGCCTCGCGGATGGCCTCGACCACGGCGGGGTTCACGGTGTCGGCTGGGGCGAACCCGGCCGAGCGGACCTGCACGCGGTTGCCGCCGAGGTGGGTGAGGAAGGCAGCGGCCATCTGGGAGCGGCCGGCGTTGTGCACGCAGACGAACAGCACGGACGGGGTGGCGGAGGAGCTCATCAGACCAGGGCGCTTTCGTCGATGGAACGGGCGGGAGCCGCGGGCTGCTGGGGGACGGTGACCTCGTCCTCGCCCGCGGAGGCCGGGCGGTCGAAGCAGACGGCGACCAGGCCGAGGCCGGCGGCGGCGCCGAGCAACTGGGCGGCGAGGAACGGCGGCACGGAGGCGGGGGCGATGCCGGCGTCGATCTCGTGCAGGTCGAAGTAGAGGTTCATCGCGATCGCGTCGCGGCGCAGGTCGACGAACTCCGCGACGGTCGGCACCCGGCCGGCGTCACGGTCCGCGGTCTGCGAGTACAGGGTCCACACGTACCGGTGCGGCCCGTACCGGAACTGAGGCACCCATCCCGCTGAGCGGCCGGGGCAGGACCGGGCCAGGAGATCGGCGAAGGCCTTTTCCAGAGCCGTACGCGGTGGTCCTCCGTGCAGGACCGCGGCTAGGGCGCCGACAGCCGCCCTGGCCGCCGGGACATCGTGGCCGCCCTCGTCGAACTCGTCGTCGAGGGCGAACCCCCAGTAGACCCACTCCGTCAGCAGCGCGAGCGTGTCCGGATCACACGTCGTGTAGCACAGCGCGGCCCACAGCTCCGGCCGAGTGCGCTCCATCCGCTCCCGCGCCGCCCGGTCACGGACGAGTCCGTGACCGTACGCCCAGGCCCACATCCTCTCCGCGGCCCGCTCCATGAGCGGATTCTCGGCCGATGGGTCGAAGGGCATGGGGTAATCCGGAAGCCGGAGCGGGGCCCGGGCCGGTGGAGCGGTCACCGGCTCGCAGGCACGGAACTGTTCCGCGACCCGGGCAGCTGATGTTCCCAGCCCGCTGGGCCGCCACGGTGATGTGCTCTGCATGATCTCCCTCGCGCACTGCTTTGCCTGTACCCGCGCACTCGGCTTGGCCGGGCGCCGGGCCGGCTGAAGGCCGGGGTCAGTGACGTCTGTGACCGTCCGAGTGTCTCGGCCCGGCGGTGGGCCGGGTGCTGTTCCTGATGGGAAACCGCTCGTAAGAGGACACTGGATCAGTGGCCACGGCGCACGCTGCCCCCGCGCGGACAGCAGCAGCCGCAGGCAGTCTTCGCTGGGACTGCCCGTGTCAGCGAGGCGATGGCAGGCAGGGAACGTCGGTGGGGGAGAAGTCCGGGCGGGCACGGTGCCAGCGCGCGGGATGCCGCCACCGGCCGGAGGCGTCACGGGCGACGTCGACGCCGACTTCCACCACCAGATCGGGTTCCACCAGCATGACAGCCAGAGGCTCCCGGCTGCCCACCCCACGGAGAACGACCATCCCGTCCGCGGGTGCCCGTGCCGTCCGGCCGCGAGCAGGCCGGCGACCTCGGCGCCCGCCCGGCGGGCGAGGGTGGTGGTGCGGCCGACGTACGGCAGGCGGCCTTCGTCGTCGAACCGGCCGAGCAGTAGCGTCCGCGGCGCGGTCAGGGAGCCGGTGACCGCGCCGACGATTGCCTCACTCGTCTCACGGACCTGGGCACCATCGCCTCACCCTCGCCCCACACCGCGTCCTGACGCGGCGCGAGGTGCCCGGTTGCCCGCCGATAGGACCGCAGCGCGGCGAGCTTGGCCTCCCACGCTTCCTCGCCCGGCTCCCGGACCATACCGGCCTCCGGCGCGTGCAGGAGGACCTTGCGCCGCTCTTCCGGCTCCCCCGGCCCGCAGCGCCGTCGTCGTCCTGGGGGCCGGTCCGGGCGGATACACGGCCGCTGTCCGGTCGGCCCAACTGGGTTTGCGTACCGCGGTCGTCGAGGAGCGCTACTGGGGCGGGGGGTGCCTGAACGTGGGCTGCATCCCGGCCAAGGCGCTGCTGCGCAACGCCGAACTCGCGCACATCTTCAGCCGGGAGGTCAAGACCTTCGCATCGAGGTGGACGGGCAGGTGCGGTTCGACTACGGCGAGGCGTTCCGGCGGAGCCGGAAGGTCGCCGACGGCCGGGCCAAGGGCGTCAACTTCCTCATGCGGAAGAACAAGATCACGCAGTACGACGGGCGCGGTCACCTCACCGACGCGCACACCCTGAGGGTGACGAGCGTCGACGGCAGCGCGGAGACGGTCACCTTCGACCACTGCGTCATCGCCACCGGCGCCACCGCGAAGCTGCTGCCTGGCACGCGGCTGAGCGAGCGGGTGGGGCCGGTCACTGGCCCGGGTGGTGACCGGCCTCCGCGGTCACTTCGCGCAGGACGCCGCTCAGCCGCTCTGAGAGAGTGACGACGTCGTTCATGCTGGCGAGGTAGAGGTCACGCTTGCCCTCGTCGATGGCCTGCCGGCAGTTTGTGCCGATCCGCCGGCCCTGTGTCGCCAGCGTTGGCCGCTGCCGGGCCACGTCCGGATCGGGCACGGGGAAGTACGCGCCGAGCCGCTGCGCGGCCGTGCGCAGGCCCAGGCAGTGCGGGCGTATGGCGCGGGCCGCATAGCCGTGGTCGGTGAAGGCCCTGTCGTCCTGGAGGGCCGTCATGATGTGCAGGACTTCACCGGTCATCTTGACCAGCAGTTCTCTCCCACCGAGACGCAGCCAGGCGTCCGTCTGGAGGGCGAGCACCTCCTCGGCGGGCCTGGTGTTCTGTGCCGGGATCAGGTCCTGGCGGGTCAGCGAAGTGTGCGCGCCGGAGTGTCCGCCGGTGCCCATGGGGAGGCTCGCCGCGGTGATCAGGGTGAGCGCGATCAAGCAGACGGCCGCCACAGCGGCCTTGCGGGCCGGGGCGCGGGTGTGGCCTCCGTCCCGTGCGGGCCGCAGGCGCGTGCGCCGGTCGCGGTCACCGACGTCCGGGCGCGGTCGGCGCCGCAACCGGAGCACCGCCGTGGCGACCACGGCCGTGAAGACGGAGACGAACAACGCCAGTCCCAGCACGAGCGGCAGCAGCAGCTCGGTCAACGGCCAGGCACCGCCCGGCAACCAGGCGCAGGTGGTGCCCATCGTCGCCAGGGACCTCACGCAGCCGTCGGCCGACAGCAGCAGGAAGGCGGCGGTGACACCGGCGAGTCCCGCCGTCCCGGCGGCCACGGCTGCGGCCGGCACCGGGAGCCGGGGTGTCACCGAGCCCGTCACCGTCGCCGCAGCCACGACCACTGCGGCGAGCACCACGAACAGCCAGGCCACCACCAGCAGGGCCTGCTGCCCCAGCGGCTGCCCGACCGGCGGCCGCACGGCGTGGATACGGGCCAGCACCACCACGACCCCCAACCAGGCGCCGCCGGCCCCGAGGCCCGCGGCCACTGCGAGCCGCCGGAACGACGGCAGCCGCTCGGCCCGCCAGACGGCGCCCTCCCCCGGCGGCAGCGCACGGACCGCCCACGCCGGTGCCTTGTCCGCCGCCCCGATCCCCCACACCAGCAGGGGCAGCACCCACAGGGCCGTCACCGCCCACAGCAAGGGGTCTTGCTCCCACGGCAGGACCATCGACAGCACCACCGCGATCACCGTCAGGGTGCTCGCGCCGAGCGCGGGGCCGGGCAGGTCGTGCTGGAGTGCCGCGCGGATCGCAGGTTCTGAGAACGGCCAGCCGGCTGCGAAGATCCTGCCGCTGCTGTGCCACCAGTCGTAGGTCAGGGCGAAGGCGACCAGTGTGGCCGTGAGACCCGCGGCGAACGCCGGCCGCAGGCGGCTTCCTCGCCAGCAGCGCAGTGCGAGGTCGGCGAACTGCGCCGTCCAGCAGGTGACGACGACGCTGATCACGACGAGCAGTGCGAACACCTCCGGGTGTCTGGGCAGCACCCGCCACCCGGAGACACCGCCGGTCAGCACCTCCCCGAGAACGAGTCCCGCCCCCAGCCACCACCCGGCGCGCAGTCCGGAGGGCGCTCGAACGCCCGTCAGCACGGCCCGGGCCGCCGCACGCCACAGGTTCACGGCGACCGTCGTCGCGATCAGACCCGCGACCGTGGCAGCCGCCAGGCGCACCACCCACCCGGCTCCGAAGCCGTACAGCTCTCCGGCGCAGATCGAAGCGGTCGCGCCCGTGAGGAACAGGGTGAGCGCGGAGGAGTGGAACAGTTCCTGTGCGTCGGCGAGCGCCCGTCTGCGCCGATCCCAGCCTGGATGGCTCCGCCACGCGGCGGCCAGAGCCCGCGCGGCACGGCCAAGCCTGCCACGGTCAGAGGCCGCGGACCCGGTCGCCCCGCCCCAGCCCGCCGGGTCGGCCCCCCACCTGATGGCGTCGGCGTCGGCGTACAGCTCGCGGGTGCGCAGGATGTCGGCGCGCGTCAGGAAGACGAGGGCGATGAGCACCGCCGTGAACGCCACGTCGCGCGAGGTGGCCACCAGCGACGGAGGACCGAAGACCGCCGAGGACAGGGCGTCCCGCAGGGCCAGCACCGCCCAGACCAGGTAACCCGGGAGGACGGCGAACAGGAAGACACGCCACAGGGCCACCGTCGCGTAGGTGATGTCGACGTCCCGGTTGTGGATGTGCGCCAGCTCGTGCAGGACGACGGCGCGGAACCTGCGCGCGTCGCTGTCACGGATGGCGACGAGGCCGCCGTGCAAACAGACGACGTGGTGCCGCCAGCGTCCGAACACCACGGCGCTCGCCGTGCGTGCGGCGGGCGAAACGACGAAGCGCGGCCGCCGCGAGAGGCCGGCGACATCGACGAGTTCGTCGAGAAGGGCGCCCAACTCACCGTGCGGGTCGATCCCTTCGACCGGCACGAGCCTGCGGCCGCGCTGCTTCCACCTGGGCAGCGTCCAGTACAGGACGCAGGCGGCCAGCACGAGTGCCACGACGGCGGCCGGCACCGGCCAGGGGGAGGCGTGCGGGACGAAGCGGTCCACACATGCTCGGAACGCCTCGTCGGACCGCAGCGTGGCCAGGCTCGCACCCAGGAAATCGGCCCGCGGATCCAATCCGGAGGCCAGGGCGCAGCCCGAGGCCATGTTGCGGGGATCGACCAGCGAGTGGAAGACGGCCGACGTCATGCTGGCGCTGCTCGTCACGAAGAGGGAGATGAGCAGGAGGAACCGCGGTCCGGTGCCGGCGCCGAGGAGGCGTTCGTCCATGCGCCCGGGAACGGGCGACGACGCCGTGTCCGTGTCCTTCTCAGGGCCGGGGCCGGGGCTCATGCGCGGCCGCCTCGCTCACCCCGGTCCGTTTCGCGGCCGGCCGAGGGACCATCGTCCGCCGTGGAGACCCGGTGTGGGGCGCGACGGTCCGGTCCCGGATCGGCGCCGTCATCGGGTTCCGGATCGGCGTCGTCGTCCGGTCCCGGTTCGACACCGTCGTCCGGCTGCGGCTCGGCGGGTAGTACGAGCCGGGCCACGACCCGTTCGGCGAGCGCCCCGGCCGCCTCGCGCTCCAGCCCGCTCTCCACAGCGAGCCGGGCCACCCGCGACCGTACGGCTTCCAGTTGCTCGGGCGTCAATTGCGGGAGCAGACGGGACTGTGCAGGCTCTGCCGGCCGGCTCCTGATCCGGCGCAACCACGGACGTGCCCGACGGCCAGCGGAGGCGACGGTGGCGGACACCACCTGCCGTGCCGCTTCGTCCAGCGCCATCCACACCACGGGAGTCAGCAGGGTTGCGGCTTCGCCCAGCCCGAATCCCAGGGGGTCCCGGTGCCGACCGCCCGCGAGCCGTCGCAACGCGGTGTCGTCGTCCACCAGGAGCAGGGCGTCGAGCACGATCAGCTCGTGCGGCGCCAGCTCGCCGACGATGTCCCGGACGACATCTCGCACCGGTGTGCCCGCAGAAGTTTCCGGTCGCCCGTTCATCACATCCCCCGTAGTCACGTCCGTGCACCAGGTCCAAGGTAATGCAGGGGGACGCCCGGCTGGCCGAAACCGCATACGGAGAAGGTCAGTTGACGTGAATCGAGTCGGCGTGGAGCGCCTCCTGGAGCAGCGGACGGACTGTCGGCAGTGGACCGGACTGCGTCCGGAGGCCGGTGGCAGAGCCTGCCGCTAGCGTGCCGACGACCAGACCCGACGCCTCACCAGGTGAAACCGTCGCCGGCTTGTGGCTCGACGGATCCGCCCGGGATGACGTCGTGCCGGAACTCACCGCGCTCGGCCACCGCCCTGTGCCGCTCACCCTCCCGGGCCAGGGTGACGGCGCGGTCTCAGCGACGCGCGACGACCACCGGCAGGCGCTGCTCGCCGCGGTGGGCCCGACTCTCGGAGGACCGCTGCGCCGAAGCCGTCATCCCACTCGAGCAAGGCCTGCGCTGCACGCTCAGCGCAGTGGTACAGCCCCTACGACAACCGCAGGTGGCCTGGATCGACCTCCTCGTCCCCCCCGGCCGAAGCCTGGGACTCCGGCGCCTCGACCTGGACGGCCGCGTAGCGCGAGGCGTACCCCATGACCTCGGCGACGACCGCGCGTTGATCGCGGTGTCGGCTGAAACGGTAGTTGAGCTGCCATCGGTCGACGAGGTCCTGGCCGCGGCGCTGGCCGCGCAGGGCGAGGCCAGGTTGCGGGCGCTTGCGAGGGCCCGGTCAATTGCCGGGGCGTCGGCGGGTACGTCGACGACGGCGGCGAAGCCCTCGTACCGGCGGTACATCTCCGCGTACCGCTCGACCACGTCGAGCAGGAACACCGCCGTGTCCATGGGCAGGGCGAAGACCTGTCCGGGGGAGCGGGCCAGCTCCCAGCCGTGCAGGGCGAGTTCCTCGACGAGCATGGCGACGATCTCGGCGGCCGGCATGGGGCTGCCGCCCATGTCGATGTCCCCCTCCCAGGTCTCTGGCTTCTCCCAGGCAGCCAGGGCCCGGTCGAAGCTGCGCCGCGTACGCCTCGGCCCAGCCCTCCTCCCGGTGAAGTCCCGCTGAACGGTCTCCTCGGGGTGCGCAGGGCACGGTGTTCGAGGCCGTGCGCGGAGTGGAGGACCAGGTGGTCGGCGAGCTCGTGGACCGTCCAGTCGGCACAGACGGAGAGGCGGCGAGCTGCTCGGACACGACGACGCGGGCGGCGCGGGCGGCTTCGGCGGCGCAGACAGTGAGGTGGGTGTGGATCTCGTTCATACCGTCGACCGTACGGAGGGCCACGCCCGCCGGTCTTGAACTTTCGCGACACGCGGCCCACACCGTCCGCCCCGTGAACGTTCAAGGTGCGTATCGGGTGATTTGCCGCGTTTCTGCAGCCGTCACTAGACTGGATCGAAGAATGTTCCGTTCCGGCTGGACCTCGGCCGCCCAATGGCCACCCGGTCGACCGTGACAGGCCCCGGGTCTGCAAGGTCCATTCATCCACAAGGAACGCACATGAGCATCCTCGTGCACTCGAATCCGCGCAGCCGGCGGTGTGCGACCGCCGCTGTGACGGCTGCGGTGGCAGCCGCTGTCAACCTCGCTGCGCCTGGTGCGACATCGGCGCACGCGACACCCGCACGCGCCCACCACGCGGTCTCCCTGGTGAACTGCGCGCCCACCCCGCCGTGGGTGTCGACCTACGCCTTCAACGGCGATCTGAAGATCCAGGGCGGCTGCTTCACCCTCGGCCGTCATGTCTACGTCATGGTGAAACACAACAACGGCACCGTGTACTTCAAGAAGTGGGTGGTGGCCCGCGAACACCCCTTCCTCGCCGGAGGCTGGATCAATGTCAACACGAACCTCCACGCTCCCTGCGGCGGAGCGAGCAACGGATACGTCCGCGGGTACGACGAGTCCACGGACAAGTGGTCGGCCCGGGTCCCCGTGACGATCTGCTCCCTCCTCGACTAGGCAGTTTCGTCTGGATCACCGGGCGGACCAGAGGAGGATGCCGGCAACGTGGAGTGCGGCCAGGTCTTCTCGTAGCGGATCGCGATGCCTCGCCACTGCTTGAGGCGGTTGATGCATCGCTCGACGGTGTTGCGCTGCTTGTAGGTCTCGCGGTCGAACGCTGGTGGCCTGCCACCCCGGCTGCCCCGTCGCTGCCGGTGGCCTCGCTGGTCCGCCGGGACCGGGATCACCGCCCGGATGCCGGCGCTTGCGCAGATGGTCGCGGATCGCGCGGGACGAATTGGCCTTGTCCGCCAGGACCACAAAACCCATCTACCAGGGGCTTCACCACGCTGTCAGCCCAACTTCCCGACTGAGGTACCAGGTTGGAACGGGCTAACGGAGGCGGGCCGCACGACCACTGCTGGCGTGTCTCTTTGAGGGCTGATCAGTTGATCGGATGTGTCTGTCCGGCTAGTGATCACTGATGCGATGTGGGACCGGATCGAGCCGCTGATGCCAGCCGATCCGGTCCGTGGACGGCGATGGGCCGACCACCGCCGAACCCTCGAGGCCATCGCCTGGAAGTACCGCACCTGCTCGCCCTGGCGAGACCTGCCGGACGAGCTCGGCTCGTTCCAAACAGCTCACAAACGGCTCATCAGGTGGGCCGTGGACGGCACCTGGGAACGGATCCTCGCCGCAGTCCTGGCAGCGGCCGATGAAAGCGACGACATCGGCTGGACCGTGTCGGTGGACTCCACCGTCTGCCGGGCCCATCAACATGCTGCTGGAGCGAGGAAAAGGGGGCTTCGGACCGCGCCGAACCAGGCGATCACGGGCTCGGACGCTCGCGCGGCGGCCTGAGCACGAAAGTCCATCTCGCCAGCGACAGCCATGCACGACCCCTGGCCCTCCGCGTCACCGCAGGCCAGGCGGGCGACGCGCCAGCCTTCGAGGCCGTCATGGCCAGCATCCGCGTTCCGCGGAGCAGACGTGGCAGACCGAGGACCCGCCCGGACGCCGTCCTGGCGGATCGCGCGCATTCATCCCGCGCGATCCGTGGGCACCTGCGCCGGCGAGGGATCCGTGCCGTCATTCCGCAGCCGTCCGATCAGGTTGGTCACCGTCTGCGGCGAGGTCGCACTGGCGGTCGCCCGCCAGCCTTCGACGCCGAGGCATACAAGCAGCGCAACGCGGTCGAGCGGTGCATCAACCGACTCAAGCAGTGGCGCGGTCTGGCCCTGCGGACGGACAAGCTCGCCAACGCTTACCAGGCCGCACTCCACCTCGCTGCCATCCTCATCTGGGCCCGCAGGTGCCGAGGTGGCCCACCGCTTCGGCGCCGACGCCATCCTCGACAGCCACCTGCCCATGCTCGACCTGGTCGACATGCTGGCCAGGGACTACCAGGCAACGGACCCGGCGGATTCACGTCATGGCCAATATGTACGTCGCATGAAACCTCGCCAGGAAGGGAGGCGCCTGCCGTGCCGGGACTCGATCATGAGATCCGTGACGAGAGCGACTGAGCCCGATCCGGTAGCCGCGGTGCGGGACTACTACCAGCAGTCAGCAGAACGCGAGGCCAATCGGCTGAGCAGGCCCGCGGATGGTGCCATCGAGCGGGAGTTGCACGCCCGAGCGCTTGAGGACCACTTGCCTCCTGCGCCCGCGCGGATTCTGGACAATGGTGGCGGTCCGGGCACCTGGACCCTGTGGCTCGCGCACCGCGGCTACCAGGTCACCCTCACCGATCTGTCGCCTGCGTTGCTAGACGTTGCCCGCGATCGCGTGGCGCAGGCTCCCCAACAGTATGCCGCGAATGTGGAGTCCGTCACGGAAGCGGACGCGCGTGATCTGAGCGCGTTCCCCGACGCTTCCTTTGACGCCCAACTGTGTCTAGGTCCCTTCTATCACCTGACCTCCAGCACCGACCGCGAGCTGGCCATACGGGAGGCTCATAGAGTCCTGCGACCGGGCGGGCTGCTGATTGCGACCGTGATGCCGCGTTACATGCGATTGGTCACGACCGTCCTGGAGCACGGGTCCGCTGCCTTCACCACAGGTACGGTCGATCTCATTTTGGACGAAGGCCGTTACGATGACCCGAGGCCCGGACGCTTCACTGGTGGTTACCTCACCCGCCCCGACAATGTCGCCGAACTCTTCGAAGACCACGGGTTCCGTGTGCGGTGCGTGCTCGCGTCCCAAGGCATCCTGGCTTGGGCGCAGCCGGAAGTCGCTGCTCTTGCACAACGGGACCCCGGCGCCTACCAGCGATTGCTCAACGTCGCTTACAGGACTGCCAGCGACCCGTCCATTCACGGCATGAGCGGCCATCTGCTCATCGTCGCCGAGCGGCCGATGGTTCCATTCGAGTAGACGCTGGTCACCGGGCGCACCCGAGGAAGATGTCCGGGATGCGGAGTCCGGCAATGTAGATGGTCGCGGTCCGCGAGGACACCTTTGGTGTCAGTCCTCCGCAGGGCCGACCGATGGCGTGGTCGTCTGGTTCGCCCGCGCGGGCGCCCTTTGGGGCCCCGGGCCCGTGAGACCTGCAAGCCGTCACTGGTGCAGAAGAGGAAGAGCCCGACGGGCGATCTCCGTGACCGCACCCACCCGAACTACCCAAGAACTTCATTCACGCGACACTAGTTGTGTGCAGGCGTCACCCATTCGTGACGTCCCAAAGCCTCGATGCCAGGCCCCTTCGGGATCCAGAAATGAGGACGACGCGGCAGCCAGTCGTCGGCAAGGGACGTGGCCCGCGGGCCGTCATTGGGCCAGGCGTTGTCACATCGGTCCCGGCGCGGGCCTACTCTTTCGATGCGGCCGCACCTGCGCGCCTGGCCTTGCCGCCGAGCAGGGCGGTGCTGTCGCCGTCGGTGCGAACCACCGTGCCGGCCACCCGTCGGCGCCTCGGCGGGCGGTAGGTAGTCTCTCCTCTTCCTGGCACTACCGGCGCCGTCTCGACTACGCCGTGCAAGTCTGTGCCGTCGACCCATGAGGAGAGTGGATGTTCGCGCGCGTTTTCCTGTGCGTGGCAGGACTGGGCCTGAGCTTGGTCGCGGTGCTGTTGGTGACGTCCACGGAGACGGACGCGACCAGCCGCGAGGGTGTGGTGAGTGTGGCCCACAGGGCCGGCACCCACGCGGCCCCGGAGAACACCCTGGCCGCGATGGATACGGCGCGGGCACAGGGCATCGACTGGCTGGAGAACGACGTCCAGCGCACCAAGGACGGCACGCTGGTGGTCATCCACGACAAGACCCTGGCCCGCACCACCGATGTCGAGGAGAAGTTCCCCGAGCGTGCGCCGTGGAACGTAGGGGACTTCACCTGGGCGGAGATATCCACGCTGGACGCCGGCGGCTGGAAGGGCCGGCAGTGGGCGGGGGAGAAGATACCGACCCTTCAGCAGTACATGCGCCGCGTGGACGGCAACGGCCAGAAGCTGGTCCTTGAGATCAAGTGGCCGGAGATCTATCCGCGGCTCGCCGAGGACACGGTGAAGGAACTCGGCCGGCTGGGCTGGCTCGAGGGCGACCGGGTGACGGACCGGCTGATCATCCAGGCCTTCGACACCGGCACGCTGCGGACCGTACGCGCTCATGCTCCCGAGGCGCGCACTGCCCTGCTGTCGCGTGAACCGACGGTGAAGGACCTGGCGGGGTATGCGAAGGTGACCGACCAGATCAACATGAAGTACCTGAAGGTGACTCCCGGGTACTTGAAGGCGGCCCATGCCCTGAAGGGCCCGCACGGGCAGCGGCTGAAGGTTTTCATCTGGACGGTGGACGACCCCAAGAGCGCGGTGGAGTTCGCCCGCGGAGGCGCGGACGGGTTCATCAGCAACCGCCCCGATCTTGTGCAGCAGGGTCTTGTCGAGGCGGGCTACACCGACGGCGCCGCGAACTGAAAACCCGACCGTCTGGGCCCAGCGGTCTTCAGGGCCTGTTGCGGCTCCAGCCTCCGGGCGCCCGACGGCCAAAGCACCCACGCGATGTCGGCGCCGACCAGCCCGTTCCGCTCGCCCGTGGTGTCCCAGACGACGAGTTCGCCGTCCAACGCGGTCGCGTCCGGCGGCTGTGCGCACCCGGCCCGCACGTCGGGGAACGCCGGCAGCAGGTGGGTGCCGCGGCGCGAGCGCAGCACGATGTGGCCGGCCTCCACCGACACCGCGGCCCGCCATCCGTCCTGCTCCAGACTTTGCCGTGTCTCATGAGACATCGGCCTGTCGAAATGACTGGGGCCTGCGGTTGTGGAAGTGTGGCCGAATACGTCAGCGCCTCGTCGAGTTGCGCGACCAGACGGCGGCGCCCTCAGGGGGGAGCCGGGGCGATTCGTCTCCTGTACGTACAGCTTGACCGCCGACCGTGATCACGCACGGATTGACGCCTGCTGTCCCGGTTCCCAAGCTGTAGAAGGGGCTGGTGGAAGGGGCCGTGGTCGTGAGCGGTAGGCAGAGTGGCCTTTCCCAGCTGCTGACTGCGGCGGAGAGGGCGGCGCCGGTGGATGCCGTCGCGGTGGTCGCTGAGAACCTGCGGCGGCGTTTCGGGGCCACGGAGGTGTCGTTCCTCATCGTGGACCTGACGGGGAAGGCGGTGGCGCGGCTGGCTACTGCCGACGGTGTGGAGGGTGGGCGGGAAACGGAGCGGATTCCCATGTTCGGCAGCGTCTACGAGCAGGTGATCCGCACCCAGCGGCTGTATCAGGAGGCAACCGGCCAGGGACAGCGGGTGATCGTGCCTGTCAGCAACCGAGGGGATGCCATCGGAGTGCTGGAACTGCTCCTGCCCGCCGATCCCGATGACGAGGTCCTCGACGAGGTCGGAGAGGCCGCCCACATCCTGGCCTACGTGGTGATCGCAAACGGACGCTTCACCGACCTCTACACCTGGGGCAAACGCTCCAGGCCCCCCACGCTGGCCGCTGAAATCCAGTACCAGCTGCTGCCCCCGTCACTGTCGTGCGAGGCTGCGCAGTTCACTTTGTGCGGGCACTTGGAGCCCTCCGAAGACCTCAGCGGTGACACCTTCGACTACGCGCTGGACCGCGACACTCTGCATGTGTCGGTGACCGACCCCATGGGCCACGACATCGATTCGGCCCTGGCCGCCACGGTGCTGGTGAGCGCCCTGCGGGGCGCCCGTCGGGCAGGAGCCGGCCTGGCCGAGCAGGCCCACCGGGCCGACCAGGCCCTGGCTGGCCACGGCCACGGCCATGCCACCGGGCAACTGCTGCGGATCAACCTTCGCACGGGTCGGGCCCAGCTCGTGAATGCCGGACACCCCTGGCCACTGCGTATGCGTGAGGGGGCCGCGGAGGTGATCAGCTGCGAGGTGGACCATCCCTTCGGGCTGTCCGTGTCCGTGCCGCACCCCTACCGTGTTCAGGACATTGACCTGCGCCAGGGTGACCGTCTGGTCATGGTGACCGATGGCATGCTCGAACGTCATGGGGAGAAGGTCGACCTGCTGGCCTTGCTGGAGCGCACCCGTGATCTGCACCCGCGGGAGGCGGCGCTGACGCTGACGTCCGCGGTCCGGGACGCCGCCGGGGGCCAGCTCGTGGATGACGCAACCGTGATGTGCCTGGACTGGCATGGCCCCCAGCAGACCCTGCGGCAGGTCGGCTCTGGCGCGGACACCCAGCAGGCTTCCGCCGGCCGCATGAAGCAGGAGCGGTGACCAGGGTGCTCTCGTGGACGGTGTGCTAGGAGTTCTTTGCCGTCCGGGCCCGATAAGCCGCGACCGTCGTCCGGCTCGCGCACGCGTTACAGCAGAACCGGCGCGTCCGGTTCCGTGACTGGTCCACGAAGTAGTTTCCGCACCCGGCCGCGGCGCACCGCCCCAGCGTCACCGCCGGATCCCCGGCCACGACCAGGGCCAGCTTGGCGGCGATCAGCTGGCCGACCCAGCGCTTGGCCGGGGTGCCGTTGCGGCTGAAGTGGATGTGCCAGCCGCCGAGGCCGTCATGGTCGGACAGATGCATTTCCGGCGGGTATTCGCGCAGCAGACGGTGCACGGCTTCGGGGGCGGCGCCGTCGACCGACTGCGCCAGGGCCGTGCGCACGAGGTCCGGCAGCTCGCCGTAGTCACCGTCCGGCGGGGGAGTGACCTCGTGCTCTGCGAAGAACGCGGCGACCAGTTCGCCATGCTGGTCGAGGGTCCCGGTATTGGCCAGCTCGACGGCCAACCGCGTCACGTTCCCAATGTAGTCACCGTATTGCACTTGACCACCTACATCGCCGCTTCCTACTGTAGGCGCCATGCTATCTGATGACACCTACGTGGCCCGCCGCCTGCAGCTCCTCGGGGAGTGGGACGCCGCCCTCGCCGCCTTAGGCCCGGACGCCGAGCCGGAGCTGCGCGCGGAGATCGCCGTCGACCGCTGGTTCTTCCAGATCGAAGGACACGAGGAGGCCGAGAAGGCAGTCGCGGCGCTCGACCCCGCATCACCAACCGCACACTTGCTCACGGCGCGACTGGCCTACAGCCGCCTGCTCTTCCAGCGCGACCCCCGCACCGACGACCGCGCCGTGGCGGAGGCGGGCTACCGCGCGGCAGTCGAGAGCGGCGACGAGAAGCAGCGTGCCTGGGCCGAGTACCACTGGGCCGTCCTGCTGGACAACATCGACGAGGACCCGACGGGCGCCCTCCCTCTCTACGAGACGGCTCTCGAGGTCGCAACGAAGTACGGCGACGGCTATTTCGAGTCCTACATCATCCGGCACCTCGCACCGCACAAGGAGCCCGCCGAACGGATATCGATGCTGCGCCGCTCACTCCACCTGCGCGCCGCACTCGGCGCCCGGCCCCAGACGATCGCCGCGCAGGCCCTCCTCGCCGACAACCTCCCCGAAGGCGACCCCGAGCGCGCCGAGCTCATGCGGACGTTCCGCCCGGGTGCGGAAGAACTGCACATTGGCTGGCTCCTGCACGAGGGCTGATCCGCCGCGCGCTCCGGCGCTGAGCAGGTACGGCAGGGCCGGCCACCCCCGAGACAGAATGATGCGCGTGCCCCGGACGCCTGATGCGGCACTAGAAGGTCGCTGTCCGGTCCTCGCTGCGCGGGTCGCTCACCTGATGCTCCGTGTAGATCCCTGCGCGCGCCTCACGACGCCAGGGGCGCCTGTAGGTCACAGCGTCGGCGGCGGCCTCGGAACTGTCGTCGAGGTTCACGACGGCTACCGACGGCGAACCGTCCGCGGGGCACCGTGCAAGCCAGTCGCCGTTGGGAGCGACGACTCCGGACGGTGCGGTGGCGCTGTGCTGTGAGGGCACTGACAAGCTGACCCAGTAGCTGTTGACCGTGGCGTGCCCTTGGGCTTGGGCGGCGGTGTTCCCCGGGGTGCCGCTTGTAGAGAACAGGACGCAGTCGACATCCAGCTTCTCGTATTGTGCGAACAACTCGGGGTAGTGGATCTCCATGCCGAGCAGGCAGCCGAAGCGCATACCGTCGACTTCGAAGGTCACCGGTGAGACGCCCGGCGAGTACATGTACGAGACCTTGGTCTTCGACAGGAGGCGCTCGTCGTAGCGTGTGACGACGGTGCCGCGGTCGGAGATGACGTAGAGGCTGTTGTGCGGGCGGTTCGGCTCGGTCAGGCGGTGCACCGAGGCGATCACCGTCCACAGCCGCAACTCGTGGGCCAGCTCGGCGATCGCGGCCAATTCCGATTGGAGCACCGGCCACTGGCATCGGTCCCAGTCCGCCGGGCCGACCGCGTCCGGGCCGTCGACGGACATGACGAACTTGCTGGGGAAGCAGATCGCGCCTTCCGGAAAGTGCACGATCCTCGCTCCCTGAGCACTGGCCTCGCGCATCAGGGCACGGACCTCACGCCCGCTTTCGCGCAGCGCTTCAACGTCTCGGGGGTCTTCGCGTACAGGAGTCTGCGCTACGGCAAGCCGCGCGCTCTTGGGATTCCTTGCTTCCGACATGACGTCTCCTGATGGAGTCGGACGGAAGTGCCGCAGGGCGGACGTGTAGGACTCGCCGGTCTTGGCGGCGCGGGCACGCACTTGGCGCTTGAAGTTCCTACGGGCTGTCATCGCGGCCTTCCACGCCTTGAGCGACGGCTCCCCAGCAACCTCGCCCGAGGCGATCGGGCTGCAACAACGGCCTGAGACGCTGGTCCCTTTGCCTCCGATGGGAGACCGCGCTGGGGACGGTCGCGGGAGGTTCGGCGTAGGCCACGCAGTCGGCCATCATGCCGTCACTCGCAGAGCCCGTCAACGTCCTTCAACACATCCAGCACACCGTCGACTGGCCGACTGCAGGAGAGACCGCCTCGGTTCTGAACTTGACAGAGAAGGCCCGAGCAGCGCAGGAGCTCCTCCCCGTCGAGTGAGGACAGGGGGCCGCGCGAGTTCGCGAGCACCGTCCTGGATGTCTTTGGCGATCTCTGCGATGAGCTCGTCCCCGGCCGAGGGGGCATGGCCGGCGGCCCGGGACAGCGTGGTGCTGCGGCCGGCGTATTGCAGGCGGCCCGTGGCGTCGTACCGGCCGGGCAGCACCGTCCGGGCACCGCGACGGAGCCGATGACGGCACCGACGATGGCCTCGGTCGTGACCCGCACCTTGTACGTGAGCCAGGAGCGCACCGGCCGCTGCGGCTCATCCAGCCGCTTGAAGCACAGCCCCTCCAGCCCGGCCACCGTCCACGCAAGCCACTCACGTGCCACCGCCGGGTCAGTGGTCGACGGGCACAGCGTCAGCGGCGCCTTCAGCTCGGGGTCCCGGCGGCCAAGGGTTCGGCCGCCGCCTACTACCCGGAGACGAACGTCCTGGTGCCGCTCGGCAGCGTTGCCGACGCAAGCAACGAGCCCACGTCGAAGGGCATCGTCGTCCGCCTCGAACCCACGGACGACCGATCCCGGCCGGCACCCGTCTGACCGGCGCCGATGACGCCGCACCCCTGCGGGGCCCCGCTGGCAGCAGCCGGGCCCCGCCGTCCGCCTGGCCGGGTTCGGAATTCTCATCAGAGAAGGTCGCGGAGCCAGCCCTGGGTGACAGCGGAAAGGTGTTCAAGGTTCCTCCCGCGATCGCAAGGCCCCGCTGAGGTTCTGGAGCATGCTACGGATCCGGTCCAGTTCGGCGTCGTGGCGCCCCGCGTCGGTGAGGATGGCGATGGCTCGTTGCCAGGCGTCCTGTGCCGCGTTGAGGGAGCCGGTGGCACGGTGGAGTTCTCCGAGGTGGACGAGAGTCTCTGCCTCGTTGTAGCGATGGCCCAGTTTCCGGTTGAGCTCCAGACTGTGCTGGTGGCAGTCGAGGGCGTTACGGCAGTCGCCGATCTGCTGGTAGGCGTAGCCGAGGGTGTCCCATGTGCCGGCTTGGCCGCGTTCATCCTGAAGTTCTTGTTGCAGGGCCAGCGCCTCCCGGCAGTGGGAGATGGCCTGCTGGTGGTGACCTAGCTGGATGTGGTCCCAGCCGACTGCATTGAGTGCTCTGGCGCGTCCGGGACGGTGGCCGAGCGAAGTGAAGAGCTCCAAGGCAGTGAGATCGTGACGGAAAGCGGTCTGCTGGTCGCCTTGGTACTCCTGCAGCCAGCCCAATGCGATGTGGGTGTGGGCCTGCCCCAGGACATCGCTGACCTGCGTGGATAGTTCGAGCGCCCGTAGAAGTGCGCGGCTGGCCTCGGGGCCGCGGCCCGTCAGCGCGAAGGCGTAGGCGAGCTCTCGATGGCACTCGGCCTGTGCCGAGTGGTCCCCGAGCCGCGCAGCGGCTGTCAGGGCCGTTCGTTCGACGGTCTCCACGTCGTGCCACAGTCCGCTTCGGGTGAGGAAGGTGACGATTGTCCATGCCAGTTGCCAGGCGTGGGAATCGTTGCCGGCGAGCGCCGCTTGTTCAACGGCCGCAGTCAGAGGTGCTCGCTCATGGGTGAACCATTCCAGAGCCTGGCGATGGGTGGTGAGCTGTTCGGCAGAAACGCCGTCTGCCGCGGGTGTCAGGCTGATCGGGTCCCGGTGGGGTAGTAGCAGTCTGTCGGCGGCGTACGCGGTGTGCACGTAGTGGTCGAGTATCCGGCCCAGCGTTGCACTCCGCTCCTTGTCGGTGGCGAGAGTGTCGGAGAGTTCGGTGGCGTAGGCGAGCAGCAGGTCGTGGAAGCTGTAGCGGCCTGGTGCGTGTTCCTGGAGAAGATGTGCGGCCTGCAGTCTGCGCACGTGGGTGCGGAGGCGGGGGAGGGGTAGAGCGGTGAGGCTGGCGGCGGCGGGCAGGCTGATGTCGGGGCCGGGTGCCAGGGCGAGCTGTCGGAACACGTGGGCTGTCTGCGGGTCGAGGGCGCGGTAGGAGGCGGCGAAGACCGCACGTAGGTTGGCGGTCGTTTCGCTGGCGTCCAGGACGTCGAGCCGCGGCGTGGTCTCCTGGAGTTCCGCGGCCAGTGCTGCCAGGGTGAGTGCGGGGTTCATGGTGACACGGGCTGCCAGGATGCTGATCGCCAATGGCAGGCCCGCGCAGTACTTCACGAGAGAACTGACGGCTTCGGGTTCGGAGGCGATCCTCTGGGGGCCGAGGTGGCGGGTGAGTAACTCGTGTGCCTCGGCGTCGGTCAGCACATCCAGGGTGAGAGGGGTCCCGCCGTGGGTGGTGATCAGGCCGGCGAGTTGGTGACGGCTGGTGACCAGGACGGTGCAATGAGGACTTCCCGGGAGCAGAGGCAGCACTTGGGCGGTGTCACGGGCGTTGTCAACAACGATGAGAAGGCGCCTGTCCGCGACCAGGCTGCGGTAGAGCGCTGCCTGGGCATCCAAGTCTGCGGGGATCTGAGCAGGGGCAACGCCGAGGGAGTCAAGGAACATGCGCAGCGCCGCTTCTGGCGGCATCGGTTCGCCGGACAGAGAGAAGCCGCGCAGGTCGGCGTACAACTGGCCGTCGGGAAAGCGCTCCTGCTGCCGGTGGGCCCAGCGCAGAGCCAGCCAGGTCTTGCCGATGCCGCCGATACCCCCGATCGCGGAAATCACCACCGTGCCGCCCCGCTCAGCCTGTGACTCCAGCAGGTGATCCAGACTGGCCAGCTCGCGGTCCCGGCCGACGAAGAACGGCGGAGGCGCCGGGAGCTGCCGGGGCACCGGAGCGGACTTCGATCCGGTCCCGGTCGCGGACCTGGGGGCGGATGTGGTGAGGACCGGGTCTGCCGCGAGAACCTGCTGATGGAGCTGCCGCAGCGCCGCGCCAGGGTCGGTGCCCAGCTCTTCCGCCAATCGCCGCCGGATCTCCTGGTAACGCGCCAGGGCGTCCGCGGACCGGCCGCCGCGGTAGAGCGCCAGCATGAGCTGACCGGCAATCCGCTCATCCAGCGGATGGGCCTCAGCCAGCGCGAACAGTTCGGCCAGTACCCGGTCGTACTGTCCCAGACGCAGCCGGATGTCGGCCAGGTCCAGCTGCGCGGCCAGCCGCTCCCGTTCGAGGAAGTCGCGCTGGGCGTTGAACCACGGGGTGTCCACCCCGGTGTACGCCACCCCGCGCCACAGTCCCAGAGCCTCTTCCCATAACGAGGCCGCCTGCTCGTCGTCGCACATCCCGCGGGCCTGGTCGACCAGGTCACGGAACCGGTGCACATCCACCGACCCGGCCGGCACCTTCAGCCGATAGCCGCCCTGGTCCCGCACGATGTCCGCCCCGGCCTCGGGCAGCACCCGCCGCAGCCGGGACACATAGCTGTACAGCGCTTCCCGGCCCCGACCTGGTGCATCCGCTCCCCAGACCCGGTCCACCAGCACATCCGCCGGCACCACATCGTCAGCGTCGGCGATCAACGCCCCCAGTACCCAACGCTGCCGCGCATGGCCCACACCCACCGCCACGCCACCTCGCCACACCGCGATGGCGCCCAGGACCCCGAAACGCACCGCCACATCCACGCCCTTCATGGCCACGTCACTCTGCTTACCCGCCGCTGACCACCAGGTACAGCCCGATTCCAGACTTCCCGAAGGTTTCCCGAAGGCCGCCCCGGCACATTGGGGGCACACGACATCCCGTTGGCTTCAGAGCAATCGACACCGGGACGCTTTCGCAGACACCCACCACAGTCAGAACCACCGCCGCTGCGAGCGGTGAGAACCAGACCCACTTACGACAGGAATCCGACATGCGTAAACACCGAGCCCTGGCAACCGCCACCGCGCTCGCCGCCACCCTTACGGTGAGCGGCATCACGGCGACCACCGCAAGCGCGACCGGGACGGGCGCCGCAGTCACCTGCAGCGGCTGGTCACACTCCGTCAAGGACGGCCGAACCGGAGCCGTACGAGCCTCCGCCGCCCCCGCCGCAGTCCACACCGGCCCCTACGGCGCCTGCACCACAGTCGGCACCATCAGTGACGGCGTTCCCATCCAGTACGACTGCTACGTGGTGAACGACTACGGCAACACCTGGACCTGGGTCCACGGATTCGGCTGGGTGTTCGACGACTACCTCGTCGGCAACGGCGCGTCCACGCACTGCTGAATCACCCACCAACCACACCCCACCGAACCGGGCCTGCACCGGCGGTCGCGCGGGCCGATCCGCGCGGCTGCCGGTGCGGGCCCTTGCTCCGAAAACCCGAAGCGCACCGTCATGCGTCGGACAAGGGGCTGCCGCATCCCAGCACGGCAGCGGGCCTTCACGTTCAGCCCATGCCAGCGAGGTAGTGAGCGGTGGGACGCTGCCGGGAGACACCCGGGCGGAACCGACGCTTGGAAGCGTTTCAGCGGTGCCGGGCCTTGCCGCGAGACCTGCCATGCGCGTCCGAGGTCCGCGAGGCTGGCGGTGCGGCCTACGAGGGCCGCGCCGCTTGAGGAATGCCTGTGAGCGAGCACATCCCGCCCGGCCGCCCGTCGTCCTCCCGCAGATCATCCGGGACCGGTGGGCCGACATCGTGGGCGACGACCTCGCCGGCCAGGTGCAGCCGGTCATGCTCGGCGCCCAGGGACAGCAGCTGTGCACACTTGCAATCTCGGCCCAGGCCCGCGACGGGGCCGCCCGGCGCGCCCCTGAAATGCTGGGCCGGATCCGCGAGCTGATCGGCGAGAGCTGCGCCATCACGCGCTGGTCTCCCAGCTGGCTGCTGCCCGTCGTGGCGCTCGTCACCGGCTCTCCCGCTGTCACCGACCGGCAGGCCGTCGAGGTCGTCCTGCTGCAGACCTGGCACGACACCATCGAGGCGTACGGGATCGAGCACACTCTGATCCTGGAACACGGCTGCGAGAGCGCAGTCGACCGTTTCGTGAGCGAATGGGTCGCACGCAGGGAACTGCCGGACGGGGCGGGCCTGATGTCCGCCCCGATGGCTGCGGACACAGCACGCCACTACGACCGGGCCACCGAGGTCCGCGACCGGCAGGTGGTGTTCCGCCGCCCCGACCTGTGCCTGTCCTTCGTCACCCGCACCGGCGAGGTACTGCCGCTGGAACTTGAGGCGAGCACTGCCGGGATCCCCGTGCAGCGGGTCCTCCTCCCGTAACGGTCGCCCGTCCCGATCGTCCTCGCAGCCACGCTCGGCGCGGCCCCGGCGCGGCGGCCCGCCGCCGACGAGGCGGAGGCTGCCGGCATCCTCCCGCCGTCTTCCCCGCTGCGACTCCCCGTCGCTCGCCCGTATCCGGTGCGCCGCCCGGTTGTCTCTCGCGAGGCCCCGTGCTGTCGGGCTCCGGACGCGAGCCGACCCCGCCCCCGCCCGAACGCCTGCCACACTCGCTGTCGACGTGCCGCTTCTTTCGGCACCTGTGTGGCTCCCTCAGTTCCGTGCACTGGTGTAGGCGTTGATCCGTCGGCAGTCGTGGTCGAGCAGTGCGGCCAGTTGCGGGCCCGCCCTCAAAGTGAACGTGAGGGCGATCTCCCGTGCGTCTTCCACCTCGTGATCGGGGCGGAGGTATCCGAGGTAGGGCACGGCGAGACGGTGGGGCCGTTCCCGTTTCGTCCCGGCGGGCCAGAGCGGGCGGGGGGCGCTGGGACTTGGCCCGCTGTCTTCCGACGGAGTAGCGAGGTCGTGGCCGGCGTCGCCCCCACTTTCTGCTTGAGGGCGACGCGTAGCTGGCTTCAGACGACCAGAACCCGGCGCCCGCGCGTGTGACCGGCCCGGCTGTCGATGTGTGCCACCGGAGCCTCGGCGAGCGTGTACGACTTCTCGACCGGGATGTGGAGCTTGCCTCGCGAGATGAGGTCGACGGCCTCGGCGAGCGCTTCCGGCACGCTCCCGGCCACGCCGGAGAACCGGACGCCGAACTCCGGCGCCTTGAGATCGGCGATGGAGATCACCCTCTGCGCGTCCCCGGTCAGTTCGACGAGTTCGCGGAGCACGCCCGAGCCGGCCAGGTCGAGAGCCGCGTCGACATGGCCGAGCTCCCGCACCCGCTCGACCCAGCCCTCGCCGTATGTCGTGGCGACGGCACCCAAGCTCCGCAGGTAGTCCTGGTTCGCGGCCGCAGCCGTTCCGATCACCTTGATGCCGCGGTCACGGGCGATCTGCAGCACCGCCGATCCGACTCCCCCGGAGGCGCCGCTGACCAGCAATGTCTGCCCGGACTGCACACCGACCTCGCGGATGACGCGCAGCGCGGTCTCCACCACGGAGGGGTACCCGGCCGCCTCTTCGAACGTCAGCCCCTCGGGCATACGGGCCCACGCCGACAGCACGGCGAACTCGGCATACGTGCTCGACCCTTCGCCGAACACGCGGTCGCCGACCTTGACCCCTTCGATGCCCTGACCGACCTCGTCCACCACCCCGGAGGCGTCCAGCCCGACTCCGGAGGGCAACTCGATCGGATGGGCCCCCAGGACCTGGCCCTCCCGGATCCTCCAGTCGACCGGGTTCACGCCCGCCGCCCGCACGGCGATGCGTATCTGGCCGGGGCCCGCGTGGGGCTCCTCGGCGTCTATGAGTTGCAGGACGTCCGGACCGCCGAACTCGGCGAAGCTCACCTTCTTCATGAGGTGACCGTAACGCTAACGGTTAGTGTTTTGCAACCGTTACGGATTCACACCTGATAGTGTGAGATGCATGACCGTGCCGACCGGACGACGTGAGCGCAAGAAGGCCGTGACCCGCCAGAAGATCGCTGATGCCGCCCTGCGACTCTTCCTGGAACGCGGGTACGACGCGGTAGGCATCCGTGACGTGGCTGCCGAGGCCGACGTGGCCGTCACCACGCTCTTCTCTCACTTCGCCTCGAAAGAGGCCCTGGTGTTCGAGCAGGACGAAGACTTCGAGCAACGCCTCACGCGGGCGGTCACCGACCGGGCGCCGCACGAACCGCTGATCCCCGCGCTGCGCCGCGAGATCCAGGCCCTGGTGCGCCACTGCACGGCGGACGGCGCCGCCCCCATCTGGCGCATGATCGACGCATCACCTGCCCTGCGGGACTACGAGGAGTCGATGAGACTGCGCCACGCGGAGTCGCTGGCAACGGCCATCGCCGCCGATCCCGGCCTGTCACGGACCCCAACGGCCTGCCGGGCGATCGCGAGGTTCGTGATCGACGCCTATTCGCTGGCCCGTGGGGCGGCCGATCCGAAAGCCACGGTGGACGAGATCTTCCAGATGATCGAGGCGGCCTGGGAGGCCACCTGTCCGTCCGCACACTCCACCGGCAGGGCCGGATCGTAGTCGGGACCCGAACCGCCCGGCCCGGTCTCGCCGAACCCCAGCGGCAGAGCGGACCATGAAGCACAGCGGCTCTTCGACCGGCTCGGACGGCAAGTGCGTACCCCGTCGACCTCGCGCCCACGCTGGTCTGACAGATGCCCGCCGGCGTCCGAGGATCTCCTGGTTACATACGTGCCCTTCCGCCGTGACTGCTGTGGCTGTGCATGGGCTCGGTGCCAGGCCGGTGGCGGAGCCCGAGGCTGATCAGCGCGGTGATCGTGAAGGCGGCGACTTGGTAGAGCATGGCGTGCCGGAACGCGGTGTCAGCGTCGGCGGCGGGGGCGTAGTAGGCGAGACCGGCCGCGGTCACTCCGATGGATCCGCCGAGCTGCTGTGCTGTGGGCAGCAGCCCGGAGACCGAACCGGCGGCGGGGCCATGCACCTCGGCCAGCACCAGGGTGAACACCGACGCGGTGAAGGCGCCGAACGCGGCCCCGCCGACGGCCAGCACGGGCAGTGCCGCCTGGCGTCCCGCCGCCGAGCCGATGAGCGGGGCCAGCGCCAGGCACATCCCGGCCAGCACCAGGGACGCGACGGTGAGAACCGTCGACCCGTGCCGGCGGGTGAGCGCGGGTGCGGCTCTGCTGCCGAAGACGGCGGCGGCGGCGAACGGTGCCGACGTCAGCGCGGCCGACAGGGCCGAGTACCCGACGGCGGACTGCAGGTGGAGGAAGAGCAGGTAGGTGAAGGAAGGCACGCCCGTGTTGAACACGAACACCAGCAACGTGCCCCGGCGCGCCGACCGGTCACGCAGCACCGCGGGATGAATCAGCGGGTCAGGCCGGTGCGGTAGGCCCCGGACGAAGTGGGCGAGGGCGGCCACGGCCACGACGAAGCCGGCCCACGTCCACCAGGGCCAGCCTGCTTCCCGCCCCAGGGCCAGGGGCAGGACCAGCGCGCCGGCTCCCACGGTGACCAGCAGCGCACCCAGGTTGTCGACGCGGAGTCCGTCCGCCCCGCGGGTGCGGGGCAGCGCGGCCGCTCCGGCCAGCGAGGCGAGCGTCACCGGCACGGTGAGGAGCATCACCGGTCGCCAGCCGAGGCCGAAGAGATCGGCACTGAGGACGAGGCCGCCGATCAGGGGACCGGCCAGTGACGCGAGGGCCATGGTGGCACCGTACGAGCCGAGGGCGCGCGGTCGGCGCGCCGCTGGGGTGGCGGCCTGGATGAGGGAGAGGACCTGGGGGGCAACCAGGCCGCTGCCTGAGCCCTGCACCAGCCGGGCCGTGATCAGCGACGCGGCGTCGGGGGCGCACGCGCCGGCCACCGAGCCCACGGTGAAGACCACGGTGCCCGCCACGAACAGCCGACGGTAGCCGTACCGGTCGCCCAGTCGTGCGGCGGGGATGAGCAGGCACGCGTACGTCAGGGTGTATCCGGCGAGGACGAGTTGCACGGCGCCCGGACCGGCGCCCAGACCGGCCTGGATCACCGGCGCGGCGACCTGGGCGACTGTGACGTTGAGCAGCTGCGCGAAAGTGGCGCTGAGCACCACCGGCAGCACGAGGCGTCCGTCGCTCACGGCAGCAGGGCCGCGGCGAGCTCACGGGGCCGGGCGGCGAACGGGCTGTGGCTGCCCGGGAGGGTGCGCACGGTGAACGGGTTCCCGGGCACGGCCCGGTCGGCTTCCGCGATCATCAGATCCTGCACGGCCGCCGGCAGCGCCCGGTCGTCCGCGCAGCGCAGGAAGGTCCGCGGAACGCGCCCCCACCGGCCCGGGGTCACGATGACCGGGGTGGTGGGGATCGCAAGCGGCAGATCGGGGCTCAGCGCCGAGCGCCACCGGTCGAAGCGGTCCGAGGGAATGTCGTGGTAATAGGTCTGCCGCAGTTCGTCGACATAGGCGGGATCCTGCGAGAGCGGGTTGATCCGCACGGCGCCCAGCTCCCCGGGATCGCCCAGGGTGAGGCTCTGCCCTCGTGCGGTGGCGTTCTCGGGCGAGCCGAGATAGTCGAAGAACCGGGGTCGTCCGGCGGGCACGAAGGCCGAGAGGTAGACGATCTCGTCGACGAGTTCGGGTGCGCGCTCGACGGCCAGCGACGCGGGGCCGCCGCCCGCGCTGTGCGCGACGAGCACGACACGACGGTGGTGGCGGCCCTGGCGCAGCGTGTCCAGCACCGCCTCGGCGCTGTCGTCCATCGTCACGGTGGCGAGCGCGGACCTCTCGGTCGAAAGGCCCGGCTGGCCGGGCTGGAGGTATCCGCCGGGCAGTGGCGCGTCGAAGCCGTGTCCCGGCAGGTCGATGGCGACGCTCGCGGCACCGAGTGCGGCGAGTGCGCGCTGCGTCGCCGCCCACTGCCCGGAGCCGTGCCAGGCCCCGTGCACGAAGACGAAGACGGTGTCTGTGGAGGAGCGATCAGTCATGACTGCATTCCACGCAACCCGGTCCCGATCATCCAGCGAAAGATCTGGCAAGATGGCCGCTGATACTTCTGAGGTATGACGGAAGGCTGGCATGGAGGCGCGGCACCTGCGGTACGCACTGACCCTCGCCGAGCACGCACACTTCGGCCGGGCAGCCGGTGCGCTGGGCATCGCGCAGCCTCCGCTGTCCAAGCAGATCGCCGACCTCGAACGGGAAGTGGGCACCCGCTTGTTCGATCGCACCCGCCAAGGGGTGTTCCCGACGGCTGCGGGCGCGGCCTTCCTCTCCCGTGCACGCAGGGCGCTCGACGAGATCACGGCAGCCTCGGTCGACGCGGCCAGGGCAGCACGCGGCGAGACGGGCCGGCTGCGCCTGGGGTTCATCGCCTCGGCGCTGCTCGAACCCCTGCCGGACGTCCTGGGCCGGTTCGGTCGTGAACGGCCTGAAGTACGGCTGGAACTGCACGAGATGGCGACCAACCGCAGCACGGCCGCGCTGGTCGCCGGCGAACTGGACGTGGCGATCGGCCTCGGCCGGCCACGGGGCGTCGGAGCCGAGCAGTTGGTATCGGTCCCGATCGGACATGACCACCTGGTCGCGGTCGTGAGCAGCACGCACCCGTACGCGGGTCAGTCTTCGGTGGACGTGGAGCAACTGCAGCGACAGCCGCTGATCGTGGCGCCGGGCGAGGACGAGCCCGCCGTCGTCGCCGGACTGCGGACCCTGCTGGGCAAAGACTCCCCGGCGCTCTCCGGCGCGACCGTCGCGAGGGACGTCCACACCATCATCGGTCTCGCCGCCTGCGGGGTGGGAGTCGGTCTGGGACCCTCCCGCATGCTGACCGCTCCACGACGGGGCACGTGGTTCTGCGAGGTGACCCCGCGCACGCCTCTGCCCGATCTGATCCTGTCCTTCCGTGCGCGGGACCGTTCCCCGGCACTGAACGCCTTCCTCGACATCATCCGCGAGAACTGCCCCGAGGTCGGTGCCGCGCTCGATCACCGGCTCGGCCCACTCGGACCGCAACAAGAAGACGACCGCGATGCGACCCCTACCTGACTCGGCCTCGCGGGACGAGTGGGAGACCCCCGCACGGCGACTACGGCCGCCGGCCCTGGTGAGGTCGCTGCTCAGAGGGCGTTTATGCAAGTCAAGGCTGTTATGAATCCCCTGGAAATACCTCCCGCACAACTTCCCCGGCCATGGCACCATCTACTTCTACTACGCAGCCTGGCGCGACGAGGGAATCTTCGCCCAGCTCAACTACGACCTCACCGCCCTCGCCCGCGTGAAGGAAGGCCGCAAGCCCGAGCCGACCGCCTCCGTCATCGACACCCAGAGCGTCAAGACCTCCACCAACGTGCCCCTGGCCGGCCAGGGAACCGATGCCGCGAAGAAGATCGTCGGCAGGAAAGGGGGCATCCTGACCGACACGATCGGCCTCATCCTCGCCGTGACCGTCGCCAGCGCCGGCCTCTCTGAGAACGCCATGGGAAAAGGCGCTGGGTGGTAAAGCGCAGCATCGGATGGATCATTCGATCGACACCTCCATGGTCCGCCAGCTGCTGGCGCAGACGGTGTATCTGCGTCGCGGCTGCTCGCCGGCCTGAGGTGTTGGGCGAGCAGCCGATGCGGCGCTGACTGAGCTGTCGAGGCGCCGGTGTGCGGCAGCACTCAACGCGCTACTTCAGAAGCGGCGGCACCGTCGGCACTTCAATCGCGTTCGCGATGTCGGCCGGCGTGAGCTTGAAGTTCTCGGGGTAGGCGTCGCGCCGCGTACGGCGAGCGGGCTCGGTCGTTCGCCAGGTGTACAGGCAGCGGCCGCACTGGAGCACGTCCCACACCCCGGGGACGGGTGAGGTGGCGAGCCGGGCGATCGTGTCGAAGGCGCAGCGGGGGCACTCGGCAGGCAGATTGCTCATGGGGGTGTCCTTTCAGGGGAGCGGGGAGGTCGTTCAGGCGTGGCCTGCGAGCATGCTCTGCAGCCGGGCCGCCCACTGCGCAGTCTCTGGCAGGTCCTTGGCGGGCGTGGAGAAGTTGCCGCGGACGTCCGGCGATACCGGCGTCGTCGCATCGATGATCATCTTGCTGGTGATGCCGGCGGGCTGGGCCGCCGGGGCCAGCTCCAAGACGGACAGGTTAGGGATGACGACAACGTCGTCCTTCGGGTTGACCTTGGCCGACATCGCCCACATGACCTGCGGCAGGTTGAAGGGGTCCACGTCCTCGTCGACGAGGATCACCTGGGACACATAGCCGAGTCCGTGCGGTGTCGTCATGGCGCGCATGCCGACGGCCTTGGCGAAGCCGCCGTACCGCTTGGCCGTGGAGATGATCACCATGAGGCCGTGTGTGTACATGGCGTTGACGGCCTGCACCTCGGGGAACTCGGCGCGCAGCTGCTTGAGCAGCGGCACGCACGTGTTGGGGCCGACGAGGTAGTCGCACTCGGTCCACGGCATGCCGAGGTAGAGGGATTCGAAGACCGGGTTCGTACGGAAGGAGACGCGGTCGACGCGGATGACGGGCATGCGGCGCCCGCCCGAGTAGTGGCCGGTGAACTCACCGAAGGGGCCCTCTATCTGCCGCTTGCGCGACTCGATGACGCCTTCGATGACGACCTCGCTGCCCCACGGCACGTCGAAGCCGGTGAGCGGCGCGGTGGCGATCGGGGCGGGCGCCTGGCGCAGTGCGCCGGCCATCTCGTACTCGCTGCGGTCGTAGGCCATCGGCATCCCGGCGACGATCGCCATCACCGGGTCGTTGCCGAGAGTGATGGCGATGGGCAGGTCCTCGCCCTTCTCCTCGGCCTTGCGGAGGTGCTGTGCGACGTCGTGCATGGGGACCGGCTGGAAGGCGAGCCGGTTGGTGCCGATCACCTGGATGCGGTACGTGCCGACGTTCTGCTTGCCGAAGTGGCCGGGATCCTCGGGGTCGCGGGAGACGACGGCGGCCTTGTCGAGGTAGAAGCCGCCGTCACCGTCGTTGAGGCGGAACAGCGGGAGCACCGAAAAGAGGTCGACGGCGTCACCCTCCTGGGTGTTGTCGAGCCAGGGCGCGTCCTCGCGGCGCTCGGGCGCGACGGGGAAGGCGTCCCAGCGACGCGCGAACTCCTCCACCTGTTCCTTGACCGGTGTGTTCCTCGGCAGTCCGAGCGCGAGCGCGTGGTTGGCCCAGGAACCGTGCACGTTCATCGCGATCCGGGCGTCGGTGAAGCCCTTGACGTTGTCGAAGTAGAGGGCGGGGGCGTTCTCGCCGATGCGGCCCGTCGCGTTGGCGGCGGCCGCGAGATCGGGTTCGGGCAACACCTCGTCGGTGATGCGCAGCAGCTGCCCCTGCTTGTCCAAGGTGTCGAGGAAGCTGCGCAGATCGTCATAAGCCATGGGGAACTCCTTCACGGGGGTATCGGATTTCAGGCGGCGTCGCGGGCAGCGGTGCGGGCCGCGCGCATTCCGGCCCAGCGCCGCGCGGCGGGTGCGGGCAGCTCGAACTGGTCCAGGATCCGGGCCACCACGTGGTCGACGATGTCGTCGACGGTGCGCGGATGGTTGTAGAAGGCGGGCATGGGCGGCACCAACTGCACGCCCATCCGGGCGAGTTCCAGCATGTTCTGCAGATGGATTTCGCTCAGCGGGGTCTCTCGCGGGACCAGGACGAGTCTGCGCCGCTCCTTCAGCACGACATCGGCGGCGCGCGCGACCAGGCCCTCCGCGTACCCGGTCCTGATCCCGGCGAGGGTCTTCATCGAACACGGCACGATCACCATGCCGTCAGTGCGGAAGGAGCCGGATGAGATGGTGGCGCCCTGGTCGTCGGGGTGGTGCGTGACATCCGCGAGTGCGGACACCTCGGTCACGGACAGACTGGTCTCCAGCTCGATCGTCGTGCGCGCCCACCGGGACAGGACGAGATGCGTCTCCACGTCCGGCAGCTCGCGCAGATTCTCCAGGAGCCGGACACCGAACGGGGCGCCCGTCGCCCCGGTCATTCCCACGACCAACCGCACAGGACCACTCCTCACACGTTGCTGACCTGTGCTTTCACGCTAAGAGGCGGTCCGGCCGCGGTGGCGGTACGCTCGGGACTCGCGATGGGGAAAAATGGACAGGATCGGCCGCCGGACGTCAGGGACCTGGCTTACACCCCGGCCGTCGGCGCACCGGCCGGGGTCGAGGTGATGGAGCTCGCCGCCCTGTACGAGCGGGCACGCCGCCACGGCAACGACCCGTACGCGCCGCTGCGCCCGTCCTTCCACCAGCTGATCGGCGCCCGCGACCGGCCGCTGTTGATGGCGGTGGACTTCGTCGAGTACGAACTGCGGCCGGGATCGTGGCTGTGGATCCGGCCGGGACAGGTACAGCGGTTCGGCCCGGACCTGAGGGCCGCGGACGGGGTGATCATCCTGTTCGAAGCGGGATTCCTGCCGCCCGCGACCGTGGCGGCGGCGCACATGGACCCGCCGTACGAGCAGCGGCCGCTCACGCCCGAGGGCCCGGACGCCGAGGGCGTGCGCCGAGCCCTCGACCATCTCGGATACGAGTACGGACAGCTGGCCTCGCTGCCGCTCGAGACACACACCGAAGTGCTGCGCGCCCTGTTGTCCGTCCTGGTGATGCGTCTCGCGCAGGCCCGCGGTCCGGCACCACGGGCCGCCGCCTCGTCCGAGGTGTTCCGCCGCTTCCACGCGGCCGTGGAGCGAGACCATGCGATGACCCGCCGCGTGCAGGACTACGCGGTGGCACTCGGCTACAGTCCGCGCACGCTGACCCGGGCCACGTCCGCCGCGACCGGCCGCACGGCCAAGCAGTACGTCGACGACCGGGTGCTGCTGGAGGCCAAGCGACTGCTGCGGCACAGCGGCCTGACGGCCAAACAGGTCGCGGACCGCCTCGGCTTCGTCGACACCAGCGACTTCACCAAATTCTTCCGGCTGCGGACGGGCGTGACGCCGGGGGCGTTCCGGGGCGGCACGGACCTGAGGTGATGGTCAGCGTCCACAGCTCCACACGGGAGCTTGCCGCTACGCGTCCCCTGATGGGCTTGGCACACGTCCTGCAACCAGAGCCCCCTGCTGGGCGTGAGCGTGGTGTCGATCCGCGAAGGGATGGCTTCACGTGGCCGTCTGATCCATAGCGAGGGGGCGTCTTCTTTCGCTATTCTCATGGGCACCCCCGCGGCTTACGGTTCCGTACGGGCCCGTGGGGGGCCAAGCCGATGACCATGCCGGGCTGCATCCGGCGATGGTGGATCTTCACCGTCGATCGTGGGCAGCGCCTATAGATCCTGCCGATTCGTGCCTGTCTGCGACACATTCATGGCTGCCATCCCCCCCGCTGCGGCCTGCTCACCACCGTGGCCCGGGGGAGGCCGGGTGAGAGTCTCACGGTGCGGGGCCGGGATCCGCCGTCCCGGTCCCGCACCGTGGCATAGGCAGCCGAAGCCGCCGCTGTGAAGACTGCAGCAGCGTCGTCAGAGTTCCTCCACCGGTTCGTGGGCAGGTACCTCCTCGGTCCCGCGCCGTGTGCGGTCGCCGGAGTGCGCGACGATCCGGTGGACCGGCAGCCTGATCGCCGGGTGGCCGCCGGCCAGGTACACAACCCCCCGCCCCCCGACGCAACGCCCGCCACCTGATACCGCCGGCGCCGCATCACCCCCTCCACACCGACGGGCCACGACCAGACCACCGCTGCGGCGCTACGCCCAGGACCACGCTGCAGGCTTGAACGTACAAGTACCGATTACCTGGCCGAGGCTGCGTGTCAGACCTAGAGCTGACGGCGCAGCCATGCCACTCGGGCGGCGATGGCGTCCTGCGACATCACGGCGTGAGGGACCACGACGTCGAACCCGTGGAACCCACCGGGCCAGACGTGCAGCTCGAGGCGGCCGCCCGCCTGCCATATGCGGCTTGCGTAGGCGACGTCCTCGTCCCGGAACGTTTCGGCCGACCCGACGTCGATGAACGTGGGCGGCAGGCCAGAGAGGTCTGCCGCACGGGAAGGCGCAGCGTACGGGGACACGTCCGGTCCTCCGCGGACGCCGTCGCCGAGAAGCGCGTTCCATCCGGTCTCGTTCGAGGAGCTGTCCCAGATACCGACGCCGCGCATCTGCTGAGTAGAGGGCGAGTCGTTGCGGTCATCAAGCATCGGCGACAGGAGCAGCTGGGCCAGGATTGCCGGGCCGTTGCGGTCGCGTGCCATCAAGGTGGCCCCTGCCGCGAGGCCGCCGCCGGCGCTCGCACCGCCGATGATGATGCGTTCAGGGTCGATGTTGAGCTCGTGGGCGTGATCCGACACCCACACCAGACCCGCGTAGCAATCCTCGACGGGGCCCGGGTGGAGTGTCTCGGGTGCGAGCCGGTACTCGACCGAAACCACGGCCATGCCCATCGGCTCGGCCAGGTTCAACATCTCGACGAGGCCGAACCGGTTGTCTCCGACGATCATGCCGCCGCCGTGGATGTGGTAAAGCGCCGGGGTCGGGGTCGTCGCATGCTTCGGGAGACAGATGAGCAGCGAGATGTCCGGTTCCCCGTCCGGCCCTGGCACCGTCCGCTCCTCCACGCTGTAGGTGCCACCGCGCGAAAGGATCTCGTCGGTCGGGGTCTCCACCCCGGGGACGGGCTTGCGCATCTCAACGATGTTGTCCAAACGGTACGCGTCGGGGGAGCGCAGGCTGGTCAGGATCTCAAGGACGGGAGCGAGCTCCGGGTCGAAGGGCGGAGGCGGTCCGACCGGTTGGGGGGATGACAGGTCCGTGATTTGCGTGGTCATGTGTTCTCCTCGCGGTGGTCGACCGGGTGTCCGCCTGCCCCAGCTCACGGGGCATCGGCACATGTCACGTGACCGATGCGGCCCGCCATCTGGTGGGGCAACCTGAGCGCTCGACACGTGAACTGGTGACGCGCAGCCGTCTGGAGACGCGCGGCACGATCGTGACGACCAGGCGAGCGCCGGAAGCGCGACGACGGCGTCGTCGACGCGCTTCTCGGTGTTGCAGCAGCGTCTGAGAGTTCTCCGTGTGAAGGAGGGGGTTCCGCCGTCGGATCGAGCTGTTCGCGAGTGGCTACTCGGAGCCGGTGCCTGGCTCAGACGGTCCGGACAGTGCCGCCGTCAATGACGTACTCCGCGCCCACAATGGATGAGGCTCGGTCCGACACAAGGAAGCCGACCAGATCCGCAACCTCTTCCGTCGTTGCGAACCTTCCGAGTGGAACCCCTCCGAGGGAATCCATCAGGCTCTGCTTCGCCTCCTCGCGGGTCAGTCCGTTACCCTCGGCGAGCTGGTCGATGAAGCCCTCATACGCTCCGGTCTGAATCCCCCCGGGGCTGACAGCGTTTACTCGCACTCCTCGTGGCGCGAGTTCGTTCGCAAGACCCTTGCTGTACGTACGCAACGCACCCTTCGCTGACGCGTACGGCAACGTCGCGTCGTGCAACGGCATCTGACGCTGGATCGACGTGACGTGGACAACTACTCCTGATCCGGCCTCCACCATTGCTGGCAGCAGCGCTCGATCCAGTCGGACAGCTCCCAGGAGGTTCAGGTTGAGTTCCGCCAGCCAGTGCTCCTCAGTCGCTGCCGCGAACCCGCCAGGTGGGGTTGACGACCCTCCGACAACGTGCACCAGGATGTCCAGCGCACCTCCCTCAGAGATCTTGGACACCACAACCTCTACACCGCCCACCGTGGAAGTGTCCGCCTCGATGAATCGGTCGGGGCGCTCGTAGCCGCCGGGCATAGTGCGTGCCGTGGTCCACACGTCGGCACCCATCTCTCGCAGTCTCTCTACGACGGCCTTGCCCGAGCCCTTCGAACCGCCCGTGACCAGCGCCCGGCGACCGTCGAGACGATCGCGATCTGAACTAGACATTTTTCTCTCCACTGAAGATCGAGGTGGTGCGGGTTCGGTCAGGCTGGGTGGTTGGCGATGACGAGTTCGGCGATGAGGTCGTCACGCAGTGCGAACCGGTAGTCGAGCTCGGCGACGCCCCCAGGGAAGGTGCCCTCGAGCCGCACGGTTACCACCCAGTGGGCGTCATCGACGCGGTGAACGCCGATCTGCTCGGTCGTGTATTCGAACTCGGATCCGGCGTCCCGCAGGAACGCGTAGGTCTCCTCTCGGCCGCGGAAGGTCTCGTCCTGGTCGACGATCACCGCATCCTCGGCGAGGAACGACGATGCGGTGTCGGCGTCGCGGACGATGTGGGCGGCGAAGAACTCGCGCACGGTGGTCGGGAGCAGATCGGACGGAAGATCGGTGTGCTGTGTCATGAGCCCACCGTGTGACCTCGCGGGGCGGGAGGGTCAAGCCGTGGACTCTCCCCCAGGGAGAGGGTTCAGAATGAGGGGGTGCTGACCATCGGAGAGTTTTCGCGGCTGACCCACTTGAGTGTGCGGACCCTGCGCCGGTATCACGAGGCGGCCTTGCTGGAACCCGCCGTGGTGGACGAGACCACCGGTTACCGCTACTACAGCGTCGACCAAATCCCGACCGCGCAGGTCATCAACCGGCTCCGCGAGCTCGACGTCCCGCTGGGCGATGTGCAGCGGATCCTGCGGACCCCTGACCCCGGTGTCCGCGCGGCCCTGGTAACGGACCACCTGCAACGCCTCGAGGACGAGCTCGACCGCACCCGCGCCGCGGTCGTGTCGCTGCGCCGCCTGCTCCGGCCCGACCCAGCGCCGATCAACGTCGAGCTGCGTGCGGAGCCCGCCCGGACGGTCGCGGCGGTGGAGGCCGTAGTCGGGCATCGTGACATCGCGACCTGGTACGCAGGCGCGATGGCCGAATTGGAGGCGGCCGTCGGCGCCGCCGTGACCGGACCGCCGGGCGGCAACTACGACAACGCCCTTTTCGAGCAGGAGCGCGGTCACGCGCTCGTCTACCTGCCGACCGATGCACCACCTCGCACCGGACGCGTGCACCCCACGATCCTGCCGGCCGCGGAGCTGGCCGTCACCACCCACGTCGGCGAGCACGACGGCATCGAGGTCACGTACGGCGAACTTGGGACCTGGGTGGTGGAGAACGCGATGTCGGTGGCCGGGCCGGTGCGGGAGCGCTACGTTGTCGGCCCCCGTGACACCAGCGATCCCGCCGCATGGCGCACCGAGATCGGCTGGCCGGTCTTTCGTGTCACCTGAAGCGGTCAGTGCGGTGCGGATCCTTATTGATCGTTTCAGAATGAGGTGCGCAGGCGGCGGATGCAGATGAGGCTGCAGGCCAGTTGTAGTAGGCCCTGGTGGAGATCGGCGCGCCGTTCGTAGCGGATGCGAAGCCGTTTGAACTGGTGCAGCCAGGCAAAGGCACGCTCGACCACCCAACGGACTCTGCCCAGTCCGAAACCGTGGGAGACGCCGCGTCGGGCGATCATCGGCTTGACGCCACGCTTCCGCACCAGGCAGCGGTACTTGTCGAAGTCGTAGCCTCGGTCGGCATACAAGCGGCGGGGATTACTGCGGGGCCGTCCTCGAAGGCCGCGAATCGATGGGAATGCGTCCAGCAGCGGCAGAAGCTGGGTGACGTCGTGCCGGTTCCCGCCGGTCAGCGTGACGGCAAGTGGGGTTCCGTGGCGGTCGACGATCAGGTGATGTTTGGAGCCGGCACGGGCGCGGTCAACGGGTGAAGGCCCGACGTGGTCCCCCCTTTGAGTGCGCGGACATGCGAACCGTCCACAGCACAGTCGTCCAAGTCCAGCAGGTCGGCGCGGCGTAGCTCGGTCAGCAAAGTGGCATGCAGCCGGGGCCATACGCCAGCCTCCGTCCAGTCCCGCAGCCGGCGCCAGGCCGTCACCCCTGAGCAGCCCAAGGTCTCCGTGGGGACGTCGCGCCAGGCGACGCCGGTCCTCAACACGTACATGACACCGGTGAGGGCCGCCCGGTCGGGAACACGTAGTCTGCCCGGGTAGCGGTGGCGCCGTTCGGGAGGGGGAGGCAACAGTGGAGCCACCCGCTCCCACAGGTCGTCAGGAACAAGATCAGCACGCACGCGTACACCCTGCCGACCGAGATCGCCGGACACGAGACCCGCAGCGCAACGCGCTCTTCGACGATCAGCTACGCCGTGCGAAGAGAATCGCTTGCGAAGCCTTCTCCTCGGGGGCCAGCAGCATCTGGGCCTCGACCTCGAACCCAGCGTCGCGCAGCCAGGCGGCCACCTGGCCCGGCTGACGACGGTGGACATGGACCTTCATCGGATGGCCACCGTAACCCTCGGTCTTCAGTTGTGATTCGTCGCCGACGTGGAACAGGAGCTGCAGCGGTCCACCCGGCCGCAGTGCCCGATGGAAGTGCCCGATCACAGACGGCATCTCGTCGTCGGGGATGTGGATCAACGACTGCCAGGCCAGCAATCCGGCCATTGACGCGGCAGGCAGGTCCAGGTCCGTCATCGAGCCCACCTGGAACCGCAGGTCGGGATGGTCGCGCCGAGCCACGGCGACCATCCCGGGAGATAGGTCGATGCCGAAGGCATCGACGCCAAGAGCGTGCAGGTGGGCGGTGACGTGTCCGGGGCCGCAGCCGATGTCCGCCACCGGCCCGCCGCCCGCGGCGAGCACGCTGTCGGCGAACAACGTCAGAGCCGCGCGCAGGTACTGCAGCCGGCCGATGGCATCACGCACGAAGTCGGCGTAGCCAACCGCGACTGTGTCGTAGGAGGTTCGGGTGTCCGTCAACCAGTCGTCCGTCCACATGGTCGACACGCTAGTCCACTGGAACTGCTCGACCTGGCCAGCAGCCCGGTCTACCTCAGCAGCCTGAGCACCTAATTTTGAAACGATCAGTTAGAGGTCGTTTTCTCCCGATTTTTCATCCCGGAATGAGTGTTTGATCCCGTCGTGTCGGGTCGCGCCAGGAGATGGTTGCTTCGCCGTGAGGCGGCGGGCCATCAGGTCGGTCATAGCCAGCTGGATCATGGCTTCGGAGCGGGCAGGCAGGGTTTCGTAGTCGCGGGGCAGGCGGCGGTGGAGCATCAGCCAGCCGTAGGTCCGCTCCACGGTCCAACGCTTGGGCAGCGGGCTGAATCCCTTCTTTCCGGGCGTGCGTTGGACGATTTCTATGTCGATGCCGAGGGTGGCGGCGTGCTCGACGAAGTGCTGTCGATAGCCGCCGTCCACCCAGACCTTGCGGATAGCAGGTTGTGCGGCGGCCACCTGGTCGATCAGGTCGGTGCCAGCGACGGAGTCCTGCACGCTCGCCGCGGTGACGAGTACCGCCAGCAGCAGTCCGAGAGTGTCGGTGACGATGCTCCGCTTGCGGCCCACGATCTTTTTCGCCGCGTCCGTGCCCTGTCCGGCGGCCGGAACACTGATGGAGTTTTTCACGCTCTGAGCGTCGATCACGCAGGCGGACGGCTCCGCGCCCTTGCCCGTACGTCGGTGTTCGAGGGCCTCTCCGCCTTGCGCGTCTGCCGCCAGCCAGGAGGCGGGCCCGCGCCCTGGGCGCATGCGGGGGGCGGTGTAGTGGGTGGGAAGACGTCCGTTCAGGGGGGCGGTGCAGGGTGCTTGCCGAGACGGGTATGCCCCTGGGGCCGTCTGGTCGTGCGGGGGACTGGGAGGTGGGCCGCCCCTTCGTCGCCCGCAGTCGGCCGCGCAGCCGCGCGAGCTTTACAGGCCCGGGCGGGCGGTGGCCTCATCCGTGGTCCCCGCGCGCGCCCGCCGTCGCGGACGGCACCGGCTGCGGCCCCGGGCCGGGCGCTGTTCCGCTGCGCTCGGTGACGTCTTTGGACTCGATCAGGAGCGCTAGCCGGCAGGCGCCGGCCCGCGCCTGCCGCGGCGGGGCCGCGACGAGGGGGCACCTGAGCGTGGACACCACAGGACGCGCCGCTCCCTCAATGCTTGCTTCGTTGCTGGGTCGTTGACCGGCCCCGTCGGCCGTCGCCCGGTTGCCCCCCGGCCCCTCGCCGTGCGGCCGCTGTGCCCGTGTCTGCGCTCGCCGGCCGGGCCGCGTGCCGCTGTCCCGCCCGAGCTGCGTCGGGCGGGGGCGTGCGGTGTTGTGCCGGGAGGCCGTGCCGCGCACGGTCCGGCCCCTCCACCGTCCGCCCCCGCCCCCCGGGTGCCGCTGCCTGCCGCTGCCCGTACGCGTGGCGTGGGCCGTCCGTGTCCGCGGCCTGCCGGGCCGCGTCCCGGCTGCCCCGGCTGCCCCGGCCGGGCCGCTGTTCCGTCCGTGCCGTGCGTCGGTGGGCGCGCACCGCGATGCCCGGCGGCTTACGCCCGCCCTCGCCCCCCGGCCCAAAGTTCGATGCGTTCTTCCTCGCCGCAGCCGGAGCCGTCGCGCGCCGCCCCAGGCAGCATGGCGGGTCGGATCATGCGGTAGGGATCCTGCGAGCTGGGCTCGGGGTAAAAACCGTGGCGTGTGTACCAGGTGCGCAGGTCGTCGTGCAGCAGCCCTGGCTGGCGCCAGGAGGGAAAGGGTGCTGCCGTCAGACCAACGGGTGTGGCTGGAGCGTGCGCCAGCACGGCGTGCAGCAGCCATGTGGCGTGCCCAAGGCGCCGGTAGCGCGGATCGACTCCGATGTGGCTCACCCACAGCAGGTCGCCGTCCAGGGCGTCGAGGTAAGCGACCCGCTCGGTCTGCGTGTGCAACTCCCAGACCAGACGCGGGGCGTCAGCGCTGACCCGGACCAGACGCACCCGGTCAACCACCTGTTACCCCCTTTTCGATTCCATGTCCGGTCGGGGGTACCAGCGCATGCCGAGCTGGTCCAGCGTGCTGTCGGTGGTGGCTGGGGGCTCTGCGGCCTGCGGACTCCATCCAGTCACCTCCGCCGCCGCTACCAGGCCGGCGGCGTCAACCAGGAGGGACCGAGCCTGGCCGTCAAGGGAAACGGTCATGGCCGGATCAACGAACGCGGGCTCTGCCAGTTCCTCATATCCAGTTCCTCATATCGCCATCACCCAAGCACGGGCAGCCGCCCAGGACGGCAAGGAAGGCTTGACGGCGTTCGAGAGCGCGGCAGGTCGGGTGAAGGCGTAGCGGCCGTGGATCTCCTTGTCCGGACATCTTCGGGTGACGCTGAAATCGGCACCGCAGCGGTGGTGGTGCTGGTCTCGTGTGGCTGTCCGAGGGCAGGCTCGGGGAGTCCGGGGTGGCAAGTGTCATGCCTGGGCTGTGGGACGGACGTTGATCTCGCCGATCTCGACGTCGCCGGGCTGCTCGAGGGCGAAGGCCACCGCGCGGGCGACCGCGGCCGGCGGGATGCCCGCCACGTCCATGTGCTTGCGCGTCTGCTCGCGGATACGCGGGTCTGTCATGGAGTCGGCGAGATCGGTGCGGACGTATCCCGGCGAGATGGCTGTCGTGCGCACCACCCCGTCGGTGGACTCTCTGCGCAGCCCCTCGTGGACGGTGCGGACCGCGTTCTTGGTCGCCGCGTAGACAGCCATCGTGGGGGACGCGCCGTACAGGCCGGCCACCGAGACGATGCTCACCAGGTGGCCCGCCCCTTGCTCGCGGAAGACGGGCAGCGCGGCGGCGACGCCGTTGAGCATGCCGCGAAGGTTGACATCGATCATGGCCGACCAGCCTTCGGTGTCGAGGTCGGCCAGCGGGCTGATCGGGGCGATGCCGGCGTTGTTCACCAGCACATCGATACGCCCGTACTGGTCGATGGTGGTGGAGACCAAGCGCTGCAGGTCTTCGGCCTTGGTGACGTCGACGACGCACGTGGCAGCACGGCCCCCCTCCTCCCGGATGTCCTGCGCTATGGCGTCGATACGCTCGCTCCGGCGGGCTGCGAGGACGACCGCGGCGCCGCGCCGGGCGAGCAGACGGGCCGTGGCTTCCCCGATGCCGCCACTCGCTCCGGTGATGGCGACGATCTTGTCGTGAAGAGAGAGCACTGCTGCCTCCAACTAAAGTGGACACGTGTCCGGTGTGCGTTCCACCTTACCGGACACGTGTCCACTTGCAATGCCCGAACATCAGGAGATGCCCATGAGCGCGCCAGCACGCCGTCCGGATGCGGCGCGGAACCGGACCCGCATCGTGGAGGCCGCCCGCGCAGCCCTCGCCGAGTCCCCCCACGTCCACCTCAAGGAGATCGCCAAACGTGCCGGTGTAGGACAGGGAACGCTCTACCGGAACTTCCCCAACCGCGAAGCGCTCCTCGCCGAGGTCTACCGGCGCGACGTCGAAGAACTCGTTACCGCCGCCCCTGCTCTGCTGGCGGAACACAGGCCCGTGGAAGCCCTGCGTCACTGGCTCGACCGAGTGATCGACTACGCCGAGATCAAACGCGGCGTCCTGGCAGCGCTCGAGCCGACGGCGTGGCAGGACCTCGTCGCCCACAGCCACAACCCCATCGAAGGCGCCCTCGCCCACCTGTTGGATGCCGGGAAAACGGCCGGTTCCATCCGCACGGACGTGGACGCCCACGGGGTCCTCCTGCTCATCGCCTACCTCAGCCGCCTGGAACGGAATGAATGGAAAACCACGGCACGGCCACTGATGAACGTCATCCTCGACGGCCTTCGGCGACAGGACGCCGACCGGGCGCGGTAGCCGCGCAGGCCCAGCTGCACGGCGAGCGCCCGCGCAGCAGCGGCGTCAGCTCCTGCGCGCACCCGCACAGCGTGCACAGCTGCGTCTCCGGGTTCTCCGCGACGTCCAGGGCCCGCTGCACATCGAGCAGCGGCGCCTCCTCGGGTGCCTCTGGCTTCCTCACCTGGGGCCGCTGTGTGTTCGGGACCTGCCCGGCCAGGCGAGGCCCGCAGCCGCTGGCTGAGCGCCTGGGACGCTGGGGTCCGCAGAACCGTCAAGTGCCAGGGCTGTCCGCGACCGTCCATCCCCGGCGCTCGATCGCGGTGGCCAGAGCGGGCAGCTCGGGCGCAGTCCGGTGGCCAGCCAGACGGAGGTCTGCTGCGCGCGGGACTGCAGCTCGGGAGGGCACAGTTGCTGGCGCAGGGACCGCTGTGTCGTGCCCGCCGCGACCGCGGCCGATGTCCTCAGTGCGCCGGCGGCCGCGATCACGCCCAGCCACACCGGTTCCGGCCGGGCGACGAGAAGGGGCACGCCGCACACGGCGTAGGCGAGGAACCCGGTCAGCAGCATGCGCGCCGGTCCGAACCGTTCCACGAGGCGGGTGGCGACCACCGCTCCCGCGAGGCCGCCGGCGGCGGTGACACCCATGACGAGGCCGAGACCGGTGCTGCCGGATTCGAGCCGGGTCAGCAGCGTGTACGCGAAGTACGTCGTCACGATCCCGTCGGCGAAGGCGAGACCGGCGAGCGAGAGCACAAGGGGACGCTGTATCGGATCGCGCATCACGTAGCGGACCCCCTCGCGGATCGCGGCGCCCATCCGCGCGGACCGGGCGGCCGCCGCCCGTCGTGCCGTGCTGGGCCGGATCCGGGAGGCGCACCAGGCGCTGACCAGATGCGAGAGGGAGTCCAGCCACAGTGCCCGGACCGCGCCGAGGAGGCCCACGACGAGGGTGCCGCCGTAGGTACCGGCCGTGTCCGCCAGGGAGAACGCGCCGGCGATCCGCGCGTTTGCCGGATGCATGTGGGCGCGGGCGACGAGCTCGGGCACGACGGCGATCGACGCGGCCTGGTGCAGCACGGTCAGTGCCCCCAGCAGCAGGGCGACCGCGTAGAGCACGGGCACGGACAGGACACCAACGGCCCAGCAGACCGGCACTGCGGACACCAGCGCGGCCGCGGCGAGATCCGTGCCGATCATGATCTTCTTCTTCGGGTACCGGTCGCCGGCCACCCCGGCGGGCAGCGCGAGCACGAACGCGGGAACCGTCGCTGCGGCGACCAGCAGCGACACCTGGCCGGGGGAGGCGTCCAGCTCCAGCACCGCGATCACCGGCAGCGCTACGCCGTGGACCGAGGACCCCGCGAGGGTCACCGCCTCGCCGAACCAGTACGCGCGAAAGGACTTGTTGGTGCGCAGAGGAAGGGCGGCCGCGCCTTTTGCAGCCGTGCCGCGGACTGCGCTGGTGTGCGTCACGATCGACTCCGCTCCGGCCGGCGAGCCAGGGTGTGCACGAGGTGACCCATGTCCCGGTAGGGGCTTTGCGAGGACGCGGCCCACTCCAGCTCCAGTGCCGCCGCGTACGCGGCCGGATCCGGAGCCCACGTGTCGTCGAGATGGTCGTGGAAGATCCTCACGCCCTGCCACGGCTGCGGACTCAGCCCGTGCTCGGCGGTGAGCCGGTCGAGGACGTCGGGGTCATCGCCGCGGGTTTCCCGGCCGAGATTGCCGACGCTCCGGTCCACTCCGGACACGATGAGCCGGCGCGCGGTCTCGGAGTCGCCGACGAGAGCCTCGCGTACGCCGAGGGCCCGACGGTTCTTGGCGACGATGCTCAGCAGGCCACCCGGCGCGACGAGCCCTGCCAGCCGGGCGACCGCCTCACGAGGATCGTCCAGGTACATCAGCACGCCGTGGCAGCACACCGCGTCGAACAGCTCCCCGTCCCAGGAAACGGACTCGAAGCCGGCGTTGACGAGCCGGACGCGGCCGGCGAGCTCGGGCCGGGCCGCGAGACGGTCGGCCGCGGCCGCCAGCATGGTGGCGGACGGATCGGCACCGGTCACCTGGTGGCCGGCCGCGGCGAGGCGCAGCGTCATCTCGCCATTCCCGCAGCCGACGTCCAGAATCCGAGCGGGCGTGGCCGGGAGCTCGCCGAGAAGTCGGCGTTCCACCAGGTCGTGCCGCAGGCGGCCCCGCGCGCTGTCGGAGTGGGCGGCGTACGCGGCCCCCATCGAGTCGAATCCGGTCACCGCGTCCATCCCAGTTCCGTATAGGCACGGCCCGCCTGGATGCCCTCGATGGCCGCTCGGGTGTAGTCGACGGTCGACTCGGGCAGGTCCTTGACGTTCCACCACCGCCAGGACACGCACTTGTCGGGCTCCCGCAGCGTCGGCTCACCCACCCAGCGGCGGGCACGGAAGAAGAGCTGGACCCGGGGTGGGTCCGTGGGCCGTTCACGCATGTGCACGGTGTGGACGAGCTCGACGTCGGCCGGCTCGATGACCAGTCCCGCCTCTTCATCCGCCTCCCTCACGAGGCAGGCACTCGCGGCCTCCGCCTCGCAGTGACCCGCCGGCACATGCCAGGAACCGCCCGCGTATGCCGAGTCCGGATGCCGTAGGCCCAGCAGGACATGATCGTCCCGCTCCAAGTAGAGGTGGACACCGACCACGTTCAGCACGGTCCCGGACGGCGCCTCCGACCCCGCAGTCCGTGCGGGCGCCGTCGGACCGTCGGCGGGCAGAGGACGATCGGCGGCGTGCTGCTCCAGCAGTTCCCGGGTCGAGGGCAGCATCGTCATGTGCGGGAACTTCTCGGGCCGCACCCAGGCGAGCATCACGCCCTCGGTGAGGGGCAGACGGGCCGGGTCGCCGTTCCAGAGGCCGGTGAACAGCTGGATCGGCATCCTGGTTCCGTCGGTGCCGGTGACGTGCTCGACCGCGTACGGCTCCAGGTCCGCGACCGCCAGTCCGGCCTCCTCGCGCAGCTCCCGACGGACCGTGTCGAGCAGGGTACGGTCCTGCGGCTCCCGGCCGCCGCCGAGCAGCGACCAGCACCCGGGCTCCCAGATCCACGGCTTGTTGGCGTCCCGCAAGTGCAGCAGGTACCGGCCGCGGCCGTCGTGGATGATGGCGGAGGCGTTCACCGGTTCCGGCTGTCCGTCCAACCCCGCGTGGAGAAGTTTCGCGCGCAGTGTCGGCGAGGTGACCTCCGACATGGCGAGCCACTCGGCGCTGGACACCTCGTCGTCCTGCAAGGTGACGGCCGGCGGCTCCTCCTCGGCGAGGTAGAACGCGTAGCGGACGTCGTAGTGCTCGTGGGCCGGTTCGCCCTTGGCGGGGTTGGCGTCGATGGGGTGGACGTCGATGTCGATCGGGGAGCCGAGCGTCTGCCGGGTCAGGCACAGGGCCCCGGGCGGGATCCCGGCCTCTTCCGCCACCTCGCGCAGCGCCGCGGCGAGCAGCGTGCGGTCCTCGGGCTCGATGTGGCCGCCGGGGGTGAGCATGAGACCAGTGGCCCGGTGGCGGATGTGCAGGACCCGGCACCGGCGGTCGATCACGACGGCGCTGCACGTGACGTGCCCGGGCAGCATCGTCCGGACGGTCACGTCGACGGGACGGTCCAGTGCGGCTAGCAGGCCGGCCAGGGCGTCACGCTCGTCAGGGTGTCGGCCGAGGTACGCCTCGACGGTCTTGCGGATCGAGGAGGAGCTGGGGGGCATGAGCGTCGTCTCGCCTTCGACGTTGGGGCGGGGGACTACAGGTCCGGGCTGGTGGCCTCGTGAGTGGGTCAGCTCTTCGTCTTGCGGCTCGGCATCCGAGATCTCGGTCGGGGCAGCCGCGGCGGTCTCGGCAGGGTCGCGGTCGTGTCGCTGTCTGGTTCGACTTGCGTCAATGTGTTCGCTCCCCGAGGTGTGGCGATGGCGTCGGCGTGCTCAACGACGCAGCGCTGAGTTCGAGCAGGTGTTCTTTCGGACGGTTTTCGCGCGCCGGAATTCCGCGGTTGTTCGAAGGTGTGCAGTGCACCGATCCTTGCCGCGCATGAACACGCGAGCGGGGGTGAGTTGGCCGAAACGCCGACGTTCGGCCGTTGCGGCCTTACCCGGTCATCAGGAGTCAGCACGCGCCCGAAGCGGATGGCAGGCGACCCGGGTGTCTGCTGAGCGAGCGCAGGTTCCCTCTCTGCCAGTGGCCGAGCCGGAAGGCGATGGCGGATGCCTGCTGGTCTTCGGTGGGCGTCGTCGTGTGGCAGGTACTCGCCGGGGGCGATGGGTACCGGGGCTGAGGTTGAGGGTGAGGTGGGGGCCTGTGACCGCGGCGAACGGCATGCGGTCGGCTGGCCAGGGGCTTGGGCTAGGCAGCGGTACGCTGCGCGGTCAGCAAGACCGCGGCGAGTGTCATTCCTCAGCTCTAGGCCCTCGCCAGGCCGTCCACGCCGTCGCCCTTACCGCCACACGGCCGCCTCGCGCCATGCCGTGGCGGCCTACCGCCCC
>NZ_JBEYXM010000021.1:0-147212 GCF_040704595.1 Streptomyces sp. NPDC046870 | reverse complement strand
ACGTACTCCCTGGAGGAGACCGGCCAGGCGGCCTACGACGTGCACCGCAACCTGCACCAGGGCAAGGTCGGCGTGCTCTGCCTCGCCCCCGAGGAGGGCCTGGGCGTGCGCGACGAGGAGATGCGCGCCGAGCACATCGACGCCATCAACCGCTTCCGGCACACCTGACCTCGGCGGGGGCCGGATCCGGGCTCGTGTCCATGGCTCGCCAGGACGGCAGTACGAAGGGAATGAGGGACGTGAGGAGGAAGGCCAGCCCGGTGACGGCGAGCGCGGCGGTGACACCGACGGAGTCGGCGGCGAGCCCCGCCAGCAGGCCGCCGAACGGGATGCCCGCCCACGCGCTGGCCTTCACCGCCCCGAGCACCCGCGCCTGGAGGCGTCGGGGGATCCGCTCGTACTGGAGCACCCCGAGGAGGGGATTGACCAGCCCACCGGCGATCCCCGCGACCAGGCTCACCGCCAGGACCGGAGCGAGCGTCGAGCAGACGCACAGGGCCAGGAACCGCGGGGCGCCCGCGAGCAGGAATCCGGTCCGGAACGTGACCGACCGGCTCAGCCGGGGGCCGAGCCAGGCACCCGCCACGCTCCCGGCGACGGTGCCGACACCCATGGTGCCGGTGATCAGGCCCAGCGCCTGCGGGCCGTCCAGGTGTGCCTTCACCCAGGCCGGCAGCAGGACGGCCGAGAACGCCTGGTCCAGCAGGTTGCTCACGGCGATCAGGACGACGATGCCGAGCAGCAGCCGGTCCCCGCGCAGGAAGCGCAGCCCCTCGGCCAGCTCCGCACGGTAGCGGCCCGGCGCGCCCCCGGCCCGCGGCGCGGTCGCCGGCTGCCGTGCCGGCGCCGCCGCACAGGACACGATCAGCACCGAGGCGACGGCGAACCCGGCCGCGGTGAACGCGAGCGTCGACGTGACACCGACCGTGGAGAGGAGGACGCCCGCGAGCGCCGCCCCGGCGATCAGCCCGCCGCGCATGGCTCCGGCCGACAGCGCCACCGCACGCGTCAGCGGCACGCCCGCCCGTTCGGCGACGGCGGGCAGCAGCACATTGCCCGCGCAGTCCGCGACGCCGCGCGCCATGGCGGACACCGCCACCAGGGCGCACAGCGGGCCGAAGCCGAGCGCGCCCGCCAGGTGCAGGACCGGGACGGCACCGAGCGCGACGGCGGCCAGGGCGTTTCCCGCGACACAGGACACCCGGGCGCCCCACTTGTCGACCACGGGCCCGGACAGCGCCTGGAGGACGACGTACGGGGCCGTGTCCGCGAAGGCCACGGCGCCGGCGTGGGACGTGCCGCCGCCGGTGCCGAGGGCGAACCAGGGAAGGGCCAGCTCGGACATCGAGGTGCCGAGCACCGAGATGAATCCCGCGCACAGGAGGATCACGAGCGGGTACCGTGATCGGCTGGTCGGTACGGTGATGCCGGTCATCGTGGCTCCAGACTGCTGGGGGAAGTCGGGCGCCGTGTTCCGGCGCCCGACCGGCGGCTCACACACGGCTCACACGGCGAGTTCCTCGGCGAAGCCCAGCCGGGAAAGGAACTCCCGGACGGCGGCCGTGCCGGATTCGGCGTTGAGCATGAGCACGAAGCCGCTGCCCCGTCGGGCGTCGAGGAAGGACAGGCACCGGGCGCCCGAGGGCTCGCCGAGATGCCCGAACCAGGTGCCGCCGGACACCTGCCGGAGCATGGTGCCCAGGCCGTAGACGCCTTCCGCGGTGGGGCGGATCATCTCCCGGGCCAGCTCGCCGTCGAGCAGACGGCGACCGGAGCCCCCGGTGGCCGCGTGCCAGAGCTCCAGTTCCAGGGCCGCCAGGTCGCGCGGGGTGGACCACAGGCCCGCACCCGCCAGTTCGGGTGTCCGCCGCCAGCGGCCCGCGAGCGGACGCCCCTCGGTGTCGTGACCCGACGCCACCTCGCCGGCGGGGAACGGGGCACCGGACGACAGGGCGGTGCGGCGCAGCCCCAGCGGGGCGAACAGCCGGTCGCGGGCCAGGTCCGCGACCGGCCGGCCGCCGACGTCCTCCAGGATCCGCTGGACCACCGCGTAGTTGGTGTTCGAGTAGCGGAACCGGCCGACGTGACGGCCGTCGGCCGTAAGGCGCGGCGGTGCCCCGTGTCCCGGCGCCGCCGACTCGGCAAGCGGCGGCAGCGGTTCACCGGGACCGAAGTCCCGGCCGGGCGCGACGGGCAGCCCGGCACTGTGGCTCAGCAGGGCCCGCAGCGACACGGCACCGTGTCCGTCGGCACCCCGCACCCGCCAGCCGTCGAGGTAACGGTTGACGTCCTGGTCGAGGTCGAGCGTGCCGTCCCGCACCAGCACCAGGCAGAGCAGGGCGGTGACGTGCTTGGCGAGGGAGCCCGCCTGAAAGACCGTGCCGTCGGTGAGCGTGCCCGGTTCGCCGCGGTGGGCCGTGCCACGCGCCCACGTGGCCGTCAGGGCGCCGTCCTCGATGACGGCCGCGCTGACCCCGGGCACCCGGTGCGCGGAGAGGATCGCCGTCAGGTCGGCGTCGTCCGGCCGCAGCCGGTCGAGGAACGTGCCGACCGTCAGCCCGGGCGCGGACGACGGGGCGCGGTCCGCCGCCGCGGCGATGGCCTCGACGGTGCGGTGCCGCAGGATCTGCGCCACGGTCACGGGCACGCCCGCGGCCCGGGCCCGGGTCATCACGAGAAGCGCCCGGATCGAGTCGCCGCCCCGGTCGAAGAAGTCGTCCCGCACACCGAACCGTGCCAGCTCCAGGACCGCTGCGCAGACCTCCGCGAGGACGCGCTCCGCGGTGGTGCGGGGGGCCACGTACGGCCGTTCGTCCGGGCCGCCGTCCGCCTCCGGGGCGGGCAGCGCGTTGCGGTCGATCTTGCCGTTCGGGGTGAGGGGCAGCCGGGGGAGCAGCACGAACACGTGCGGCACCATGTACTCGGGCAGGTACCGCGCGAGGTGTTCGCGCAAGCCCCGCTCGGTGGGACGGTGACCCGGCGCGGGCACCACGTACGCCACCAGCCTGGTCGTACCGCCCGCGGTCTGCGACACCTCCACCACGCTCTGCCCGACCGCGGCGTGCTCGTCCAGTCTCGCCTCGATCTCCCCGAGTTCGATGCGGTACCCGCGGACCTTGGCCTGCCGGTCCAGCCGGCCGAGGAAGTCCACTCGGCCGTCCGGGAGCAGCCGTGCGCGGTCGCCGGTGCGGTAGAGCCGGGCGCCCTCGGGCCCGAAGGGGTCGGGCACGAAGCGCTCCGCCGTCAGGGCGGGGCGGCCCAGGTAGCCGCGCCCGACTCCGCGCCCGCCGATGAACAGCTCGCCGGGGACACCCACCGGCACCGGGCGCAGGTCGGCGTCCAGGACGTGGACGCGCTCGCCCGGCAGGGGCCGGCCGATGGTGACGGGACGGTCCGGGTCCGTGACGGGGTCGATGGTGGACCAGACGGTGGTCTCGGTCGGCCCGTACACGTTCCACAGGGCTGCGCAGCGGCGGACGAGGTCCCGGGCCAGCGCGGACGGCAGCGGCTCCCCTCCGCACAGCGCCCGCACGGACGGTTCGTCGAAACCGCCGGCCAGCAGCACCCGCCAGCCCGACGGCGTCGCCTGGACGAAGCTCACCCGCTCCTCGCGGATCAGGGCCACGAGTCCCTCGGGGTCCGTCGCCGCGTCCGGGGGCGCCACGACGGTCCGGGCACCGGTGACGAGGGGCAGGAACACCTCCAGGCCCGCGATGTCGAAGGAGATCGAGGTCAGGCTCAGCCAGGTGTCCCGGGCCCCGCTGCCCAGGCGGTCCCGCATCGCGCCGAGGAAGTGGGCGATGGCCCGGTGCTCGATGTCCACGCCCTTCGGCCGGCCGGTCGAACCGGACGTGTAGATCGTGTAGGCGAGGTCCCGGCCCGTCGGGCGCGGCAAGGGCACTCCGTCGGCTTCCTCCTCCGCGGGAGCGTCCACGTCCAGCACCGGCACGGCGCAGCCGGGGACCGGCGGCGTGGCGGCGTCGCTCAGCACCAGTACGGCACCGGAGTCCTCAAGGACGAACGCGCGTCGCTCGGCCGGGTACGCCGGGTCCAGCGGGACGTACGCCGCACCGGCCTTGAGTACGGCGAGCAGGGCCGTGACGGTGCCGGCCGACGGCCTCAGATGGACCGCCACCCGGGTGCCGGGGCCGGCTCCGGCCCGGCGCAGCCGGTGCGCCAGCCGGTCGGAGTCCGCGTCGAGCCGGGCGTACGTGGTGGACCGGCCGGCGTGGCGCAGCGCGACCGCCCGCGGGGCCGCCCGGACCTGTGCGGCGAAGAGATCCAGCAGGGTCTCCTCGGCCGGAAGCCCGTCGTCGGCGCCGCTCGCGGTCAGCTCCCGCAGCTCCTCGTCCGACAGCATGGGCAGGTCTCGTACGGCCGTGTGCCGGCCGCTCGCCAGCTCCGTCAGCAGGCGGCCGAAGTGGCCCAGCAGCCGCTCGGCGGCGTCGGCCGTCACCTGGCCCTGCTCGTAGTTGAGGGTGAGTACGAGTTCGCGTGCCAGGTCGGCGCGGACCAGCAACGGGTATCCGGGCTGCTCGTGCCCGGTGACCGGGGTGAGCCGGAGGCCGGCGGGCTCGTCGTCGCCGCCGACGGCTGCGGTGTCGGTGAAGACGAGGATGCTGTCGAACAGCCGCTGCCCGCCGGGGACGGCGGTGTGCCGCTGGATCTCCGACACGGAGAGGTATCCGTACCGCTGGGCCTCGGTGAGCCGGGCGTGCAGTTCGCGCAGCCAGTCGCCGACCGGGCGGCCCTCCGTGACGCGGACCCGGGTGGGCAGGGTGTTGATGAGCAGTCCGACCATGCGGTCCGCTCCCGGGACGCCGGACATGCGCTCGGTGAGGGTGTTGCCGAACAGGACGTCCGAGGTGCCGCTGTAGCGGGCGAGAGTGAGCGCCCAGGCGGCCTGGAGGACCGTGTTGACGGTGACCTTGTTGGTGCCGGCGAGCCGGGACAGGGCCGAGGTGACCGTGGCGGGCAGCACCAGCGGCCGGGTCGTGGTGGCGCCGGTCCCCTCCTGCGCACCGGCCACCACGGGAAGGGGCGTCGGACCGGCGAAGCCCTCCATGGCCGACCGCCAGTAGGCGTGGGCCGACGCGGTGTCCTGGCTGTTCAGCCAGGCGATGTGGTCCTGGTAGGGGGTGGGTTCCGGCAGTTGCGGCAGCCGGCCCTCGCGGCTGATGGACGCGTAGCAGGCCCGTACCTCCGCGAGGACCAGGGACACGCTCCACCCGTCCAGCAGGATGTGGTGGTTGTGCCAGACCAGCAGGTGTTCCCCGGGGCCGGTGCGGATCAGGTGCAGGCGGTGGGGCGGGGCGGCGCTCAGGTCGAAGCCCGTGCGCCGCTCCGTGTCGAGGAGGTCGGCGAGCCGCGCCCGGAGCCGGTCGGGGTCGTCGCTCCAGTCCGCCGTCCCGGCGGGCAGCGGCAGGTGGCGGTGGACGATCTGCACGGGTTCGGGGACGCCGTCCCAGGCGAAGGTGGTGCGCAGGGCCGCGTGCCGGTCGGTCACGTGCTGCCACGCGGCCAGGAACGCGGACGTGTCCAGCTCACCTTCGACGCGCCACACGAGCTGGGTGAGGTAGTCGCCCCGGCCGGGACGGTGCAGCGCGTGGAACAGCAGCCCCGTCTGCATGGGGGACAGGCCGTGGACCGTGTCGACCCCGCGGGCGTCGAGACCGGCCAGTAGCCGGTCCAGGCCCCGCTGGTCGAGCCGGGCAAGCGGGAAGTCCGAGGGGGTGGCCCCGGCTGCGCCCGATGTGCAGTGGCCGACGAGAAGGCGCAGCCGGCTCAGGAAGTCGTCGGCCAGCCGCCGTACCGTACCGGCGTCGTGCACGCCGGGCGCGTAGGTCCAGCGGATGCGCAGGGCGCCGTCCAGGACCGCCGCGTTGACGTCGACGAGGTGCGGGCGCAGACCGGAGGCCGCCACCTCCGCGCCGACGGGACCGAGCCGGCGCAGCAGTGGTCCGGCGGCCGTGTCCCGTGTGTGGTCCCCGTCCGCGATCCGGCCGTGGTAGTTGAAGCTGACCTGCGGCGGGGCGAACCGGGCCAGCGCCTTGGCGGTGTCCGGACGCAGGTACCGGGCGAGGCCGTAGCCGATGCCGTTGTGGGGGAGGGCGCGGAGCTGTTCCTTGACCGCCTTCAGATGGGCGGCCGGGTCCTCCTGCGGCGGCAGCGTCAGGTGGACGGGGTGGATGCTGGTGAACCAGCCGACCGTGCGGGTGAGGTCGACGTCGTCGAAGAGCGGTTCCCGCCCGTGGGCCTCCAGGTCGACCGAGGCCGTCCGGGACCCGGTCCACGCGCACAGGGTCTGCGCGAGGGCGGTCAGCAGCAGGTCGTTGACCCGTGTCCGGTAGGCGGCGGGGGCCTGGCGCAGCAGCGCGGTCGTCTCCGGCTCGGGCAGCGTGGAGGTCAGGCTCGCCGCGGCGGCCTCGGTGTTGCGGCCCCCGGCGTGGTCGGCGGGCAGCGGCTCGGCGTCGCGGCCGGCGCTCACCCACGCGGTGGCCTCGGCGGCGAACTCCGCGCTCTCGGCGTGCCGGGCGATCCGCGCGGCCCACGCGCGGTAGGAGGTGGTCTTCGCGGGCAGGGCCGGTTCCCGCCCGCTCGCCAGCCGGCCGTACACCGTGGCGAGATCCTCCAGCAGGACGGCCCAGGACACCGTGTCGACGGCGATGTGGTGGATGGTCCAGAAGAGCTGGTCGGGGGCGTCGTCCCCGACGCGGAACAGCACGGCCCGCAGGACCGGGCCCGCCGTGAGGTCCATCGCCGCGTGGGCCCGGTCGGCCTCCCGCGTGATGACCGCCTCCCGGTCGGCCGCCGGCACCCCGGTCAGGTCCACCACCCGCAGCAGGTCGCCCTCCTCCCGCTCCGCGATGTGCTCCTGCCAGTCCCCGGTCGCGTCGCGCACCAGCCGCAGCCGCAGGGCGTCGTGGTGCGCCGTCAGCGCGCGCAGCGCCGCGGTCAGCAGGGCGGGATCGGGCCGTGGGGCCCAGGACAGTCGCACGGACTGGTTGTGATGGTGGTGCGGCCAGTCCTGCTCGGTGAACCACCGGTGCACCGGGAGCAGTTCCACGCCGCCGGACACCGTGCCCTGCTCCGCGCCGGCCACCCGCCCGGTGTCCGCCGACCGGTCGACGGACGCGGCCAGCGCGGCGATGGTCTGGTGCTCGAACACCTGCCGGGGCGTCATGCGCAGCCCGGCCCGGGCCGCCTCCGCGACCGTCCGGATGGACAGGATCGAATCGCCGCCCAGTTCGAAGAAGTTGTCGTGCACTCCTACCTCGGCCACGTGCAGCACGCGCGCCCAGATGTCGGCGAGCGCCCGCTCGGTGGGCGTCGCGGGCCGGCGTCCCCCACCGGGGGCCGGGTCATCGGCCTGGTCCGGGGCGGGCGCGGGCAGCCGGTCGCGGTCCACCTTGCCGTTCGGCTTCAACGGCAGGGTGTCCAGCGCCACGAACGCCTGCGGCACCATGTACGAGGGCAGCGCGTGCCGCAGATGCGCGCGCAGCTCCTCGGTGGGTGCCCGGTCGGCGCCCGCCGGTGCCGTGTAGGCCACGAGTCGTTTGTGGCCCGGCACGTGCTCGGTCACCACCACCGCGGCCTGGGCGACCCGCGGGTGCGCGAGCAGCCGGGCCTCGATCTCGCCGAGTTCGATCCGGAATCCGCGCAGTTTGACCTGGCCGTCGATCCGGCCGATGAAGTCGAGGGTGCCGTCCGGCCGGTACCGCACCAGGTCGCCCGTGGCGTACATCCGCGCGCCCGGGGTGTCGCTGAAGGGGTCCGGCAGGAAGCGCTCGGCCGTGCGGGCCGCCCGGCCCAGGTAGCCGCGGGCCACTCCGTCGCCGCCCGTGTAGAGCTCGCCGGGGGTGCCGACGGGCACGGGCCGCAGACGTTCGTCCAGGACGTAGACGGTCGTCTGCTGGATCGGGCGGCCCAGCGAGACGCGGGTGCCGACCTGTTCGGCGGCGGTCAGGGGGGCGCAGGTGGTGTAGGTGGTGTTCTCCGTCGGGCCGTAGCAGGCGACCACCGTCAGACCGTCGTGCGCGTCGAGGGCCGCGCGCACCGCGCCGGGCGAGATGACGTCACCGCCCGTGAGCAGGTGCCGTACGTGCGCGAACGCGCCCGGGTCGTACTCGGCGATCTGGTGGAACAGGCCGGTGGTGAGGAACACGACGGTGACCCGGTGCTCGCGCAGCAGGGCGCCGATCTCCGCGACACCCAGCCGGCCGGGCGGCGCGACGACCAGCCGGGCCCCGGTGAGCAGGCTGCCCCACAGCTCCATGGTGGAGGCGTCGAAGGCGACCGGCGCGATCTGCAGCAGCGTCTCGCGCTCGCCGAGCCGCGCGTACGTCGGCTCGTGCACCAGGCGGATCACCGCCCGGTGCGGGACCATGACGCCCTTGGGCCGGCCGGTGGAGCCCGAGGTGTAGCTGACGTAGGCCAGGGACCGCGGGGTGGCCGGGCAGGGGGGCGGACCGGCGGGCTGTGCCGCGAGAGCGGCGGAGGTGGCGGGGTCGTCCAGGTCGAGCACGCGGACGGCGTCGCCCGCCGGGAGCGGCGTCTCGTCGGTGCCGGCGGTGCCGCGCACGAGCAGCGTGGCGCCGCTGTCGGCGAGCAGTGCCTCGTTGCGCTCCACGGGGTTGGCCGAGTCCAGCACGAGGTAGGCGGCGCCGGCCTTGAGCACGGCCAGCAGGACGACGACCAGCTCGGCCGAGCGCGGCAGGGCGACGGCCACGGGGACGTCGGCGCGGGCGCCGCTCGCCCGGAGCAGATGCGCCAGCCGACTGGACGCCGTGTCGAGTTCGGCGTACGTCATGACCGTGTCCCCGGCGACCAGGGCCGTGGCGTCCGGTGTCCGGGCACGGGTCCGGGCGAACAGCTCGGGGATGGTCGCGTCCGCCGGATAGGGCCGGAAGGTGTCGTTCCACGCCTTGGTGACGGTGTCCGTCTCGGCTGCCGAGAGCAGGTCCACCTCCTCCACCGGCCGCGCGGGATCGCGCACCACCCGGGCCAGGAGCGTCTCCAGGTGGCCGAGGAGCCGCCGGCCCGTCTCCGGGGCGAACAGGGTGGTCTCGGTGACCAGTTCGAGGGCGATCCGGTCGGGTCCGTGCACGACCGACAGGAGCAGGTCCACCTTGGGGGAGGCGGTGTCCCCGGGCAGGTGCTCGGCGGTGACGTCCGGCAGGTCCCAGCGGTCCCCGCCCGCCTCGGTGCACTGGAAGAGCACCTGGTAGAGCGGGTTGCGGGCGGCGTCACGCGGCAGCGCCAGCGCGGCCACCACCTCCTCGAACGCGATGTCCTGGTGGTCCAGCGCGTCCAGCACCTGGGCGTTGACGCGCGCGGTCAGCTCCGAGAAGGACGGGTTGCCGGTGAGGTCCGCCGGAATCGCGACCGTGTTCGCGAACAGCCCGACCACGGACTCGATCTCCGTCCGGGTCCGCCCCGACACGGCGGCGCCCACGGCGAAGCGCCGCCGCCCCGACCACCGGCTGAGCAGCACATCGAACGCGGTGAGCAGCAGGGTGAAGAGGGTGACGCCTTCCCGCTCGGCCAACTCGCGCACCTGGGCCGCGAGTCCGGGATCGAGGACGCGGTGGGCGCTGTGCCCGCGGTGGGACAGCCGCGGCGGCCGCTCGTGGTCCGTGGGCAGGTCCAGTACGGGCGGCACGTCCCGCAGCACCGTCCGCCGGTGGTCGAGCCGGCCGGCCACCGCACCGGTCCGTCTGAGGCCGGCCTGCCACTGCGCGTAGTCCGCGTACTGCAACGGTGGCGGGGGCGGAAGGGGTTCCCCCGCCAGACGGGCGCGGTACAGCGCGCTCAGCTCCGCGGCGATCAGCCCGACGGACCATCCGTCGCCCACCAAATGGTGCAGGGTGAGCACCAGGAGGCTCTCGTCGGAGCGGACGACGAGCGCCGCGCGGAACAGCGGGCCGACGCGCAGGTCGAAGGAGCGCGCCCGCTCCCCCGCGACGAACCGCTCCGCGGCCTGGCGCTGCCCGTCCGGCGGCAGGTCTCGCACGTCCCGCACCACCAGTGTGCCGGTCCAGTGCGGGTGGACGACCTGACGCGGTCCGTCGCTGTCGTCGAAGGTCGTGCGCAGCGCCTCGTGACGGTCCACCAGGTCGGTGAGGGCGCGGCCCAGCACCTCGGGGTCGATGTCGCCGCGCAGCCGCACCACGTGGTCGATGCCGTAGACGGAGTTGTCCGGCAGGAAGTGGTCCATCGCCCACATCCCGCGCTGCACCGGGGACAAGGGCGCCGGTCCCGAGCCGCCGCGCGGTGTGAGGGTGTCCGCGTCCCCGCCCCGTCCGCGCAGTCGCTTGCGCAGCAGCGCCTGCCGCAGTGCCGCGACGTCCGGCCGCGGCGGTGTCTCCTGCTCACGGGTGTCCATGTCTGCCTCCTGTGATCGTCACGCCGCGGCTGTGCCACCGGCTCAGGGGTCAGGGCGATCCGGTGGTTCACCGTTCGCGACTGTGATCCGGCTCAGCCGGTGGGGCACCGGCCCTCGGTGCCGAACACCGCCGTGGTCGCCCCGGCGGTCTCGCCGCCGTCCACCACGAGCTGCTGGCCGGTGACGAACCGGGCGCCGTCGGAGGCGAGGAAGAAGAAGGCGTCGGCGATCTCCTCCGGGTCGGCGTGCCGCCCGCTCGGGATGCGCTCGTTGACGGCCGCCAGCATCTCCTCGGTGTACTCGGCCTGCTGCATGGGCGTCAGTACGGCACCCGGCGTCACGCACGCGGTGCGTACCCACGGGCTCAGCTCCAGCGCGAAGGTCTGGCACAGCGAGAAGACGGCCGCCTTGGTGGCGTTGTAGTCGGCGTAGAAGGGGTAGCCGCGGCTGCCGTTGACGGACGCCGTGGCCAGCAGCACGCCGCTGCGCCGGCGGACCATGTACTCGGCCGCCTGCCGCCACAGGCCGAGCACCCCGAGGAAGTTGACGTCGGTGATGCGACGCGCGGTGGCCTCCGTCAGCTCCAGGACGCCGTGACGGACGCTGATGCCGGCGTTGGCCACGACCACGTCGAGGGCGCCGGTCTCGGTGTGCACCGCCGCCAGCGCCTGCCCGACGGCGGCCCAGTCCGTGACGTCGACCTCCAGCCACGGCACCGACGAGTCGGTGCCGGGCTTGCGTACGTCCAGGTTGACCACGTGATCACCGCAGCGCGCGAAGCGCTCGGCCGTGGCCCGGCCGATGCCGCTCGACGCGCCCGAGACGATGACCGTTCGCATGAGGAGACCTCCGGCTGTCGTAACAGGTAGGGGAGTGGGAGGGATCAGAACAGGACGCGGTGCGAGCCGCTGCCCCGGTCGGCGAAGCCCGGGCGCAGGTTCCGGCTCACGGTCAGCTTCTTCAGCCACCGGTCGGTGCCGTCGTAGCGGACCGTGAACGGCCGGCGGCCGTGGACGGCGAGGTAGTTGTCGACCACCAGGAGGCTGCCGGGACCGACCGCCACGTCCTGCTGCACCCGCTCCAGCTCGTCCATGAGCCGCTCGACGGCCTGCTCGGCGACGGGGTCGGCGCCGACGCAGCGGGTGAAGGGCCGGTCGATGCGCAGGTACGGGTTGACGCGGTGGCCGAACAGCAGGGCGACCGGCTCGGGCCGCTCCAGCATGGTCTGCGCCTCACGGAGCGCGGGGTGGCCGGGGGCACGCTCCGCGAGCTGCCGCACGTGCTCGTCGTCGGGGACGATGAGAAAGCGGCGCTCACCGAGGATCGCGCGGTCCTCGTCGGAGAGCCGGATGTCGCGCACCGACGACACGATGGTCGGCACCCGGTCCGGGTTGCGCAGGCCGAACAGCAGCAGGTAGTCGCACCGGCGGGGGTGGAAGCCGTCCTCGGTGTGGAACTCCAGCAGGGTCTCGCTGCCGTGTCCGTTCTGGCGCCGCTCGTCCCCCTGGATGGGCAGTATGTTCTGCACCAGCCGGCCGGACTGCAGGGTGGACCAGGTGAAGGGCTCGCCCAGCGCCATGCCGCACAGGGCCAGCAGCAGCTCCTGGTCCCGGGTCGACTTGCCGTCGGCCGCCGGCTCCCAGTGCGCGGGCGTCGGTCCGATGGCGACGTCGTCCACCGGGAAGCCGTGGATCAGGCACGCCGCGGCCGGCTCGGTGTGCCGGAAGTCCAGCAGGAAGTTCCGCAGCCCGTGGGGCAGTTCCTCGGCGGCCTGCCGGCGCCGGTCGTAGAAGAGGGGATCGGCCGGGTCCTCGTGGTCCCGGAGGTGTTCCAGCACGGTGTCGAGCCGGGCGAGGTCGGCGCTGTCGAGCGTGTAGGCGAGGGGGACGTCCAGGCTGGTCATGTGTCACCTGCTTTCGGCGGCGAGGGTGTGCTGCTGCTCGTGGGGTGCGGACGCGGTGTCCCGCCCCTGGCTCATGGCGTCCCGCAGGCTCCTGGGCCGCATGTCCGTCCAGACCCGGTCGATGTGGTCGAGACAGTGGTCCTTGGGACCGCGGGTGCCTTCGGCGTGCCAGCCCTGGGGAAGATCAAGGGCGGCGGGCCAGACCGAGTACTGCTCCTCGTCGTTGAGCACGACGAGGTACTCACCGGAGTCGGGCATGTCGGCTTCTCCTCATGGTGTGTGCACGTGGTCAGTCAGCCAGGAGCCGCAGCAGCTCCTCGGCGCTCAGGGAGTCGATCTCGGCCTCGACCATCCGCTTCAGGCGTGACGCTGTCTGCGCCACGGTCGGTGCCTCGAACACCAGGCTCAGCGGCACGGCTACGCCGAACGCCTCCCGCATCCGGTTCGCCGCCCGGGTCACCAGCAGCGAATGGCCGCCCGAGGCGAAGAAGTTGTCGTGCGCCCCGACGGTGGTGCCCAGCAGGTCGGACCAGATGGCGGCCACCGCCGCCTCCGTCTCGTCGCGCGGCGCCACGTACGCGCCCTCCCGTGCCGCCTCCAGATCCGGCGCGGGCAGCGCCGCCCGGTCGAGCTTGCCGTTCGGCAGGCGTGGGAAGGCGTCGACCTCGACGATGGCGCTCGGCAAGGCGCTGCCCAGCAGCCGGCCGGCGAGGAAGGCCCGGACGTCGGCGGTGCCGGCACCGGCCGTGGGACTCAGCAGGACGTAGGCGGCCAGCCGCCGGTCCCCGGGGGCCGCCTGCCAGGTGGTGGCCGCCGCCTCGACCACGGCGGGGTGGGCGCGCAACGCGGCCTCGACCTCACCGAGTTCGATGCGGGCCCCGCGGATCTTCACCTGGTGGTCGGCCCGGCCCAGGTACTCGATCGATCCGTCTGGACGGACCCTGCCCTGGTCGCCCGTCCGGTACAGCCGGGCGCCGGGACGGAACGGGTGCGGGACGAACCGCTCGGCGGTGCGGGCCGGGTTCGCGTGGTAGCCGCGGGCCAGGCCGACGCCGCCGACGTGGATCTCGCCGGGGGTCCCGAGCGGCGCGGGCCGGCCGTGCTCGTCCAGGATGTGGACCTCGTGATTGTCCACCGGGCGCCCGACGGTCATCGCCGCCGGATGCCGGTCCGGGTCCCGCGCGGCGCACCGGTGCGTGGTCGAGTCGACGGAGGTCTCCGTGGTGCCCCAGTTGTTGTCGAGCCGTACCGTGTCACCGAACCGTTCGAAGAAGCGGCGCACGGTCCCCGGCAGCAGGGCCTCGCCCCCGGAGACGACGCTGCGCAGGGCGCCCAGGCCGGCCAGGTCGTCGTCGGTCAGCTCGTCCAGGAAGAGGTCCAGCGCGCTGGGCACGAACTGGAGCTGCGCCGCCCGGAAGCGCACGGCGGCGTCGATCACCGCCCGCGGGTCCGCGCCCTGCCCGTCGCCGAGCACGGCCACGCGCCCCCCGGAGCACAGCGGCCACAGCACCTCGGCGACCATCACGTCGAACGTGGCGACGCACTTGTGGAGGACCGTCTCACCGGGGCGCAGCCGGTGCTGTCGCTGGAGCCACTGCACGTAGTTGGACCAGCCGCGGTGTGTGCACGCCACGGCCTTGGGGCGTCCTGTCGAACCCGAGGTGTAGTACAGGGCGCACAGGTTGTCCGGCCGCGGCAGCGGGCCCGCCCCGGTGGCCACGCCCGGTTCGGTGTCCCAGGAGGTGAGCGGTGTGCCGCCGGCGGACGTGACGAGTCCGGCGTGCCGGGGCTGGGTGAGGACCAGTGCGGGCCGGGCCTCGGTGAGCACGTGGGCGAGCCGGTGCGGGGGCACGGCGGGGTCGACGGGCAGATAGGCGCCACCGGCCTTGAGCACGCCCAGCACCGCGACCAGCAGTTCCGTCGACGGCCCGAACATGATGCCGACCGGCACCTCGGGGCCCACCCCGCGGGCGCGGAGCACGGCGGCCAGGGCGGTGGCCCGCCCGTCCAGCTCCGCGTAGGTCAGTTCGCCCGAGGAGTCGGCGACGGCCGGTGCCCCCGGCGTGCGGGCCGCCTGCGCCTCGAACAGCTCGTGCAGGCACACGTCCTGGAAGTCGGCGACCGGGCCCCGGCCCAGCCCGAGGGCTTCCCGCCGCTCCGGTTCGTCCGTCAGCACCAGCTCCGACAGCCGGGCATCCGGGTCCTGGGCCACCTGGACCAGCAGCTCGCGCAGGTGCCGGGCGAGACGGCCGGCCGTGGCGTCCTCGTACAGGGCCGTGTCCCAGGTCAGTTCCACGGTCAGCCGGCCGGCGACGCGCTGGAAGGAGACGCTCAGGTCGTATTTCGAGCCGACGCAGACCTCGGGCAGCTCGGTGACCGTCAGACCGGGCAGCGCGGGCGGTTCGCTCCGGGTGACGTGGTCGACCAGGATCTGGAACAGCGGGGTGCGTGCGGGGTCCCGGTCCCCGCCCAGTTCGCGCACCACGTCCGCGAACGGGACGTGGCGTGCCTCGTAGGCGTCCAGGGCCGTCTCGCGCACCCGCTCCACCAGCTCCGTGAAGGACGGGTCACCGCCGGCGTCACCGCGCAGCACGAGCATGTTGACGAACGGACCGATGACCTCCCGCAGGGCCGGCTCGTCCCGCGTGCCGAAGGTCGAGCCCACGGTGACGTCGGTGCGTCCCGACCAACGGGCCAGCAGCGCCTGGCAGGCGGCGACGAGCACCATGTGCGTCGTGGCACCGCGGCGGCGGGCGAGCAGGTCGAGTCCGTCGGCCGTCGCCCGCGGCACGTCGAAGGAGCGCTGGGCGCCACCGCCGGCGCGGTGGGCCGGACGCGGCCGGTCGGGCGGCAGCTCGAACGGCGTCAGCCCGGCCAGCGCCGCGCGCCAGTGGTCCAGCTGCGCGTCGAGGTCCTCGGCGGTGCGGGCGCGCTCGGCCTCGGCGTACCGGACCACCGTCGGCGTGCGGTGGTCTCCGGCTCCCTCCACGTGGGCGGCGTACCCGGCCTCCAGCTCGCGGTGGAGGATGTCCCGCGAGCCGCCGTCGAAGGCCATGTGATGGACCGTCAGGCACAGGATGTGCTCGGCGTCCGCTACCCGGAGCAGGATCGCCCGGACGGGCAGGGACTCGGCGAGGTCGAGCGGTGTGCGGGCCTGCCGTAGCAGCTCCCGCTCGACCTCCCGTGGCCCCGCCTGCCGCAGATCCGCCACGGCGAGGGTGAAGTCGCTCGCCGGCCGTACGACGCCCACGGGCCGGTCGTCCACCGTCCGCACACCGGTGCGCAGCACCTCGTGCCGGGCCACGACGGCCCGGAGGGCACCGCCGAGCGCCGCCACGTCCAGGTCGCCGGTCAGGCGCAGGCGCAACGGGATCAGATAGCCGCTGTCCTGGGGGTTGAGCTGGTCGGCGAACCACATCTGCTGCTGCGCCTGGGTCAGATCGAGATCACAAGTCCGTCCGGCACGGTGTTCCGCACGGCCGGCGTCTGCGGCGGGCGATGACTCGTTGGAACGCATGGATACCCCTTCGATCGGCCCTGCCAGCGTGTCCGGCCCGGCTGTCGCGCCACTCCTCGCGCCGTCTCGCCCGTCTGTCGTGGCGCTCTCGCGGCCGTCACCGGCGACGACAGACCGGCGAAAGCCCCGCGACAGCCGCCGTCCGTAGCGTCGGTGCTGCCCCGTGGACGGATGGGCCGCCCGGCCGCCGTACACGCCGGACCGCCCGGCCGCAGGCCACGACCGGACCCTCCGGTTCGCGACGTACAGAAACGAGGACCCAGTTCATGGACGAGACAGCAGGGGTGACCGTGGCGCCGGCCGACGCGTCCGGCACCGGGGAGGCGGACGTGGTGCGCACGGTCGTGGACGCGCTGAGCAGCACGCTCGGGGTGCCGGGCGGAGTCGACGCGAACGACGACTTCTTCGAGCTGGGCGGCAACTCCCTGCTCGCCGCTCAGACGGTGGCACTGCTGCGCCGGCGGCTCGGCGTGAAGGTGACCGTGCGCGAACTGTTCGGCGCCCGCACCGCCACGGCGCTCGCAGCCCTCATCGAACCCCGCGTGCCCGCCGCACGCTCCTGACGCCGGACGGGGACGCCATGACCGACCACCGCATTCCCCTGCTCTGCCTGCCGCACGCCGGAGCCGGTGCGAGCTTCTACTGGCCCTGGCGCAAGCTCCTTCCCGAAGGCCTGCGGCTGGCCCCCCTGCAACTGCCGGGACGCGAGGGCCGGGTGGAGGAGGAGCCCTGGACCGACGTGCACGCCGCGGTCGAGGGGCTGGTCGCCGACGCCCTCGACGCGATCGGCGACGCCCCGGCCGTCGCGGTCCTCGGCCACAGCCTCGGAGCGGTACTCGCCTACGAACTGGCCCGGGCGCTGGTCCAGCGGCACGGTGTCACCGTCGGCGCGCTGTTCGTCAGCGGATCACCCGGCCCCTCGGCGAGCCGCACCCGGCGGGCCAGCGGCCTCGGCGACGACGAGTTCCTCGCCCGTGTCGAGGAGTTCGCGGGGGCCCGCCACCCCGCACTGGAGATCCCCGAGCTGAGGGAGATGATCCTGCCGACCCTGCGCGCCGACGTCGCCATGCACGAGGACTACCACCCCTCCGCGGTGACCCCGGTGCCCTTCCCGGTGATCTGTCTGCGCGGACGCTCCGACGAGCTGGTGTCGCGGCAGGACGCACTCGAGTGGAACGCGGTCGCCGGTGCCGGGTTCCGCTTCCACGAACTGCCCGGCGGACACATGTACCTGAACGAGTCGGTGCCCCAGGTCGTCGACCTCATCGCCGACATCCTCGGGGCCGAGGCGCTGCCGCTGCGCTAGGCCCGGCCCCGCACACACCCGACGACGGTGAGGCCGACCATGCGACTGAAGAACAAACTCGTGCTCGTGACCGGGGCAGCGCGCGGCATCGGCCGCTCCTGCTCGGTCCGCTTCGCCGAGGAGGGCGCCGACCTGGTCCTCCTGGACGTGTGCGCCGAGGTGCCCGGCGTCCCCTATCCGCTCGCCACCCGGACCCAGTTGGAACGCACCGCACAGCTGTGCCGGCGCGCCGGGGCCTCCGTCCTCACCGCGCACTGCGACGTGCGCGACACGGCGGCCGTCGACCGCGCCGTCCGCGACGCGGTACGGCGTTACGGACGCGTCGACGTCCTGGTCAACAACGCCGGCATCGCCGCCCCCTCGGGCAAGCCCGCGCACGCCATCACCGAGGAGGAGTGGTCGCTGATGCTCGACGTCGACCTCTTCGGCGCCTGGCGGCTGATCCGGGCGGTGGCACCGCACATGGTGCGCGCCCGCAGCGGCAGCGTCATCAACATCGCCTCGACCGCGGGGCTGGTCGGCTACCGGCACTTCGCCGGCTACGTCGCCGCCAAGCACGGACTCGTGGGACTCACCAAGGCCGCCGCGCTCGACTACGCGCCGGTGAAGGTGCGGGTCAACGCGCTGTGCCCGGGCTCGGTCCGTGACGATCCCCGGGTCGAGTCCCGGATGCTCTCGGAGATCGCCCGGTCCCTGGACGTCGCGGTCGAGGAGCACGAGAACACCTTCGTCCAGGCGCAGCCCATGAACGCGCTCATCGAACCGCAGGACATCGCCGCCGCCGCCGTCTGGCTCGGCAGCGACGACTCGAACCAGGTCACCGGCACGGTCCTCACCGTGGACGGCGGCTTCACAGCTCGCTGATCCCCCGCCCCACCGCCACATCCGCCCCACCCGTCCCACGCGGCGTACGAGGAGCCGTAGAGGAGCTGCCGATGCTTACGCACCCAGCCGGCGCGACGACGTCAGGCAGGCCGGACGACGTCGTGTCCGCCCCGCCTCCGCGCGAGCCACACCACCGCTGTCCGTTCGGCGAGACCGCCGAGCACTCCCTGGCGCTGAGGCTGACCGGGGGACCCGCCGTCCGGGCGGCGCGCGAGGCGTTCGCCCGCGCCGGCCACGGCCTCGCGGACCCCGAGCGCGTCACCCTGTGGTCCGAGGACCTGCCGTTCGCCTCCGAGGATCCGCGGGCGCTGCGGCTGCGCGAGCGCGAGCGGCTGCGCGGCCTGGGCGAGGACCGGCCCGGCGTCCGGGCGGTGCTGTTCGGGTACCGGGACGACGCGGCCGACCTCGTGGTCGTGGGCCGGCACGACGTGCTCGGCCGGACCGGGCTGCGCCGGCTGGCACACACGCTCGCGGGGCGCGCGCCCGGCGGGCCGGATGTCCTGCCCGAGCCGCCGGCGCGGGCCGCCGCGGTCCGCTCGCGGCCGGTGGCGCCGGACACGGAGCGGCCCGTCTGGGGACTGGCCGGCGCACCGGCCGGGGAGGAGGACGCGGCACCGGCCGGACCGGACGCCGTGCCGGTGGCCGCCGACCCGGTGGCCGCCGACCCGTTCGAGGTGATCGCCGCCGTGGCGCTCGTCCTGTCCCGGTACGAGCAGACCGGGACCGTACGGCTCGTCCTCCCGGCATCGCCCGTCGAGGACGACGGTGCCGGCGGCGGTGTCCTCACCGTCCGCGTCGACGAGACCCACACCGCGACCGAGTTCGTCGAGCGGGTGCGCCGTGCCGCGCGCGACCTGACCTGGCCCGCCGACGCCGCGCTGCCCGCGGTCGGGGTGCTGTTCACCGGGGACCACCCCGACGAGCTGTACCGTCCGTTCCTCGCACCGGTGCTGCCGCTGCTGCTGAGCTGGCGGCCGGCCGACGGGCTGTGGGCACCCGCGGGCGTCCTTCCCGACCCCGGTGTCGTCGATCCCGCCCAGGCGTCCCGCTTCCTGCGGTGCGTGCGGCACGTCCTCGGCAGGCTGCGCGAGGACGCGAACCCTGTCCTCGGCCGGATCGAGACGACCGACCCCGCCCACACGGCCGTCCTGCGCGCGCTGGGCCGCAGCGGACCACCGCTCCGGGACAGCGCGCGCACCCTGCACGACGCCGTCCGCGCAGTGGCGCTGGCCCAGCCGGACCGCACGGCCGTCTCCGCCGAGGACGGAACCCTCACCTACGCCGAACTCGACGCCCGGGCCACGGCCTGGGCCCACGCCCTGCGGGAGCGCGGCGCCGGCCGCGGCGGCTTCGTCGGGGTCTGCCTGGACCGCACCGCCGACCTCGTCGTCGCCCTGCTCGCCGTCCTCAAGACCGGTGCCGCGTACGTGCCACTGGATCCGCACTACCCCGCGGACCGGCTCCGCCTCACGGCCGAGGACGCGGGACTGTCCCTGGTCCTCACCACCCTGGCCGACTTCCCGGCCGGCTCCGGCGTGGAGGTGATCGACCCGGCCCGGCTCACGGCCCCGGCACCCGGAGCGCTGCCGGACACCTCCCCGGACGACGCCGCCTACGTCATCTACACCTCCGGGACCACGGGACGGCCCAAGGGTGTCGTCGTACCCCACCGCAACGTGACGGCGCTGCTGGCCGCCACCCGGGACGACATGGAGTTCGGTCCCGAGGACGTCTGGACGCTCTTCCACTCCAGCGCCTTCGACTTCTCCGTCTGGGAGATCTGGGGATGCCTGCTGACCGGCGGGCGCCTGGTCGTGGTCCCCTTCATGACCACCCGTTCCCCCGCCGACTTCCACCGGCTCCTGGTGCACGAGGGGGTGACCGTCCTCAGTCAGACACCGTCCGCCTTCGGCGGCCTCCTCGACGCCGACGCCGCGGCCGGACCGGACCGGGAACTCGCCCTGCGGCTCGTCGTCTTCGGCGGCGAGGCCCTCGACCCCCGGATGCTGCGACCGTGGTTCCGCCGCCACCCACCGGAAGCGTGCCGCATGGTCAACATGTACGGCATCACGGAGACCACCGTGCACGTCACCGCCAGGGACGTCACCCCCGTCGACGCGGACACGGGCTCGGCCTGTGTCGGCCGCGCGCTGCCCGGCTGGTCCGTGTCGGTGCGGGACGCGCGGGGCCGCCCGCTGCCCGTGGGCGCGGCCGGTGAGATCTACGTCGGCGGCGCCGGGGTGGCGCGGCACTACCTCGGCCGCGAGGAGCTGACCGCCGAGCGCTTCCCCACGGACCCGGTCACCGGTGAGCGCCTGTACCGCAGCGGGGACCGGGGCCGGATGCGCCCCGACGGCTCCCTCGACCACCTCGGACGGCTGGACGACCAGGTGAAGCTGCGGGGTTTCCGCATCGAACTGGGGGAGGTGCGCTCCGTGCTGCTCGCGGACCCGGCCGTCGCGGAGGCGGCCGTCGTCCTGGACGAGCGTTCGGACGCGGCGTACACCCGGCTCGTCGGCTACGTCGTCCTGCGGCACGGGTCCGCCCTCGACGTCCGCCGGCGCGTCGCCGGCGTCCTGCCCGAGCACATGGTCCCCGCCGTGCTCGTTCCCCTGCCCCGCCTGCCGCTCACCGTGAACGGCAAGCTCGACCGGGCCCGTCTGCCCCTGCCGGACCGCGCGGGCGACGGCGCGGAACCGGACGGCGGTACGACGGCGACGGCCGACGGGACGACCGCCCACGGCACCGGGCCCGGCTCCGCGCCCTCCGCCACGGCCACGACCGTGCTCGCCGCCTGGCGGGCCGCGCTCGCCGACGACTCCGTGACCGCCGACGAGGACTTCTTCGAGAGCGGCGGCAACTCACTGGTCGCCGTGCGCCTGCTGACGGCGTTGCGCGATCTGGGCTTCGCCGGCCTGTCGCCCCGGGACCTGTACGTGCACCGGACCGCGACCCGGCTGTCCGCCCTGATCGACTCGCGTGCGGGGCGATCGTGACCGCGGCACCCGCGGGGTACCTCCCGCCGCGCGGCGAGGCGTGCGCACCGGCACCGGACCTGCTCAGACTCGCGGACACCCGGTGGTGGCTGCACCGTGAGTTCGCCCTGCGCGGGGCGGGCTTCCCGCTGGCCGGGATCGCCCGCCTGCGCGCACCGGAACTCGCCGGACCGGCCGGCTCCGACCTGCCGCCGGATGCGTTCGCGGCGCACTACGCAACCGCCCTGCGCCGGCTCACCGGGGAACTGCGCGACCTGGCGGCCGACCCGCGCCTGCGGGAGGCCGTCGCCTGGCAGAACCCCGCCGTGGTGCGGAACTGCCTGGACAAACTCGCCGCGGACCGTCCGCTCCCGGGCGCGGAGCGGCGGCGCGGCGAGGTGACGCTCGCCAAGTACCTCCAGCGGTACACGGTCAAGAACGACACCATCGGCTTCTTCGGGCCCGTCTGCTGGGCGACCGTCGAGCCCGGCGGCACGTCCCTCACCGTACGGCCCGGGGCGTCGCTGCTGGCGCGGCGCACGGTGTACTTCGAGACCTGGGCGATCGACGAGGTCGCCGCGGCGATGTCCCGCGATTCCGAGGCCTACCCGTGGCTGCGGCCGCGGCTGTCGGACGGGTGGAGCCACGACGGAACGGCCGTACGCGGACCGCACGGCCGTACCGTCGACCTCGGCCCCGGGGAGGCGGACGTCCTGCGGGCCTGCGACGGGTCCCGGACCGTCCGGGACCTCACGGCCGGCCCGGCCTCCTCGCGGCTCCTGACCGTGCTCCGGTCCCTGTCCGAACGCGGCCTGGTCACGCTGTCCCTGACCGGGCCGGTGGAGGCCAGACCGGAGCGGACCCTGCGCGCCAAGCTGCTCGGCATCGAGGACGAGCGCGTGCGCGACCGCCTCCTGGCCGACCTCGACTCCCTCGTCGCCGCGCGGGACCGGGTGGCCGCCGCGGCGGGCGACCCGGAGCGACTGACCGTCGCCCTGGACGCGTTGAACACCACCTTCGAACGGCTGACCGGCACCGGCGCGGTACGGCGCGCGGGCGCCATGTACGCGGGACGGACCCTCGTCTACGAGGACACCGTCCGTGACCTCGGCTGCGAGCTGGGCGCCGGCGTCCTCGACGAGGTGGCCGACTCGCTCGCGCCCGTACTGCACACCGCCGAGTGGCTGGCCGGCCGCGCCGCACAGCTCTACGCGGCCCGGCTCCTGGAACTGCACGGGAAGCTGAGCCTGCGCCACGGCACCGACGAGGTTCCGCTGGCCCTGCTGGTGGGCGCGGCCACCCCGGACCTCGTGTACACCCCGCGCACGCCGCCACCGCTGGTGCGCCGGCTGACCGAGGAGTTCCGCGCCCGCTGGGCCCGGGTGCTGCGGCTCCCGGCGGACGGCGCACGCTGCTCCATCGCGCCCCGGGTGCTGGCGGAGCGGGTGAGGCAGGAATTCCCCCCGCTGCCGGCCGGCTGGTCGGCGGCCCGCCACCACGCGCCCGACGTCATGATCGCCGCCTCGGACGCGGAGGCGGTGCGGCGCGGCGAGTTCCTCCTCGTGCTCGGCGAGATGCACGTCGCCATGAACACCCTGGAGGCCCGGTTCTTCGTGGAACAGCACGCCGATCCGGGACGGCTGCTGGCCCGGGCCGCCGCCGACCACCGGGGGCGGCGTGTCGTCGCGGTGCCCGCCCGGGCCTCCGCCGGCGTGACGTCCCGCACCTATCCGCCGGCCCTGCTCAGCCCGGAGTACCGCTACTGGACCATGTACGCCGACTCCACGGGGGCACCGGGGCCCATCACCCCGGCCGCCGACCTCGTGGTCCGCGCGGACGGCGGGCGACTGGTCGTGCACGACCGTGGTGCCGGTGCGGTGCACGACCTGCTGGAGATGCTGGGCGAGTACCTGTCCGGCGTCGTCGTGGGGGCCTTCGGCATCGCCTCCGCGCAGCCGCACCGTCCGCGCGTCTGCGCCGGGCGGCTCGTCCTGGCCAGGGAGGCGTGGTCCTTCCCGCTGACCGGAGTCGACTGGCCCCGGGTCAAGGACGAGGCGGCGCGCTACCGGGCGGCCTGGCGGTGGCGCCGCGACCAGGGGCTCCCCGAACGCGTCTTCTACCAGGTGCCCGGTGAGGACAAGCCGCTCTTCCTCGACTTCGGTTCACCCGCGCTGGTGAACCTGGCCGCCGGCGCGCTGCGCCGGGGCGCGGCCGACCACCCGGAGGCGTCGGTGACGGTCAGCGAGATGCTCCCGGACGCGGAGCAGTGCTGGCTGCGGGACGCCTCGGGAGCCGCGTACACCTCGGAGCTGCGTCTCGTCTTCACCGACCCGGAACAAGACCAAGGGGCGACCGGTCACGGCGACCGCCCCGGCGGAGGTGCGCGATGACCACCACAGGCATGTCCGCGCAGGACGGGCCGGAACCCGTGACGGTGGGTCAGGCCGCCCTGTTCCTCGCCTCCCAGAAGGATCCGACGGGCTGCTCGTTCACCACGGAGTTCACCGCCTCGGTCCACGGTCCGCTGGACCGCGTCCGGGTGGCACGGGCCGCCCGGGCACTGACGGAGGGCACGCCGGCGCTGCGGCTGCGGATGACGATCGACCCGTGGTCCGGCGAGGTGGTCCACTCCTTCTCCGACCAGCCGCTGGAGATCACCTGGCACACCGCCGCCGAGGACGAGCTGCCCGCACTGCTGGAGGCGGAGACCCGGCGGCCCGTGGAGACCGACGACGAACCGCTCGTCCGGCTCGTCGTCGCCGAGCACCGCCCGGATCGTCACAGTGTCGCGCTGATCATCCACCACCTGGCCATGGACGGCCTGAGCCAGATCCCGCTGCTGCGCCGGATGGGCCTCGCCCTGGCCGGCCGGCCGCACCACGAACCCGAGGCGCTGTACCGCGAGGCGGTGCGCCGGGTCAGGGACGCCGAGCGGACCGCGGTGCGTGAGGACCGGGCCCACTGGCACGCCCGGGTGCCGTCCGCCCTGGAGCTGCCCCGGTGGGACGGCCCGCAGTCCCGCCCCGACGGAGCGCCCCAGGGGCCCGGGTCGTCCGGGACGCTGCGGCGGACCCTGCCGGCGTCGTGCGCGCACGGGCTCACCCGCCGCGCGGACGAGGCCGGAGTGCGCCTGACGCACCTGCTGACGGCCGCCGTCCACCATGCGGCACCGGTCCGGTCCGGCAGCCCCATGGCCGTGTGCGGCGCGGCGTCCGTACGGCCCAGGGAAGGGGCGACGGCCGAGGTCGTCGGCTGTTTCATCAACGAGGTGCCCTTGCTCGCGCAGGTGTCGCCCGGGCAGTCCGTCATCGACACCGCGCGCGCCCGGCAGCCCGGCTGGCGCGAGGACCTGCGTCGGCGCAACTTCCCCTTCGCCCAGCTCGCAACACGGGTCGCACAGCCCCGTCCGGGCGAGACGGCGGCGATCGACAGCGTGGTGGTGAGCCACCGGCAACTGCCGAGCACCCTGACGTGGCAGCACGACGGCCTGCGCTTCTCGTCCCGGCTCCACCAGCGCTACCCGGCGGCCAAGACGGAGCTGGCCGTGCGCTTCTTCCAGGACGCGGACGCGCTGACGTACGAGGTCCAGTGGGGGCGCGATCTGCCCGGCGGACTCGGAGAGCTTTTCTGCGCTCGCCTGCTCGCGGTCCTACAAGGACTGTAGGCGGCCGTGCCGGGGCCGGGCCGCGACCCGGTCCGTCCCGGCAGGGCGGGACGCGGCCGGGTGCCGCGGGACCGTGATCCGGTCGCGCGCACCCGGCCCGCCCGGCCCGCTCATCACGTGTACATCGGCGGTCATCGGGGATTGAGCGCCTGTCGAACCGCCTTTGCCACCGTTGGTCTCCGGTCAGGTCATGCGGAGGAACCAGTGACGGTGGACGGGGGCGAAGCCATGCTCATGCACCACCCGGGCGGTGAGACCGGTGTACGCGCCTCCCGGGGGGACCGTACCGGCCCCGACGGAAGGGCCCGGTCACCGGAGAGCGCCACGGCCGTCCGGCCGGGCGCGCCGGACGGACCCCAGCCGGTGCGCGATCCGCAGGAGGTCTTCTTCGAAGTGCTGGGGCCGGTCGCCGTCGTACGGGGGACCCAGCGTGTCCATGTGGCCTCGCGCCGGCAGCGGGTGGTCCTCGCGGCCCTGCTGCTGTCCGCCGACCGGGTGGTGTCGCCGGAGACGCTGATCGAGGCCATCTGGTCCGCACGGCCGCCGGACACCGCCCGCAACCAGGTGCACACCTGCGTGTCGGCGCTGCGCCGCCTGCTGGCCCGGATGGGCGCGCAGACCCCCATCGAGACCCTGCCCGGCGGGTACCTGCTGCGGGTTCCCTTCGACCAGGTCGACCTCCAGCTGTTCCGGACGTCCTCGGCGAAGGCGGCGGAACTGGCGCGCCGGGGCCGCTACGAGGAGGCCATCTCCCTGATGCGGCAGGCGCTCGCCCACTGGAAGGGCCCCGGCTGCGCGGACGTGGACAGCGAGGTGATCCAGAGCCGGGTGGTGCACCTGGACGAGGAGTTCCAGCGCGCCATGGACCACTGCATCGAATGGAACCTCGCGCTCGGCCGGCACAGCGAGGTGATCGGTGAGCTGACCGAGCGGGTGGCCCGCCATCCGCTGCGCGAACTGCCACGGCTCCAGCTCGTCCGGGCGCTGCACCGGTCGGGGCGTACGGCAGAGGCGCTGGACGTCTGCCGGCATGGACGACGCGAGTTCGTGGAACAGCTCGGGCTGGAGCCGAGCGAGGAGATGGCCCGGCTGGAGGCGCGTATCCTCGCCCGCGACCCCGCCCTGGACTGGCCGGGCACCACGATGGTGACCGAGACCGTGACCCGGACGGCCGTACCCCGGCAACTCCTGCCCGGCCTCGGGGACTTCGTCGGACGGCGCAAGACGCTGGCGCTCGTCACGGAGGCCTGTGTCACCGGCCGGGGCGACGGCCGGCACGTGCCCGTCGTGTGCCTGGCCGGGGCGTCGGGAACGGGCAAGACGGTCACCGCCCTGCGGGTGGCGCACGAGCTGTCGCACAGTCACTTCCCGGACGGGCAGCTCTTCGCCGACCTGGGCGGCAGCGCCTACGCGGCACCGCCCGACCGGATTCTGCGGCGCTTCCTGCTGGCCCTGGGCGTGCCCGCCACGGACATACCGGCCGGGACCGAGGAGCGCGCCGCGCTCTACCGGAGCCTGCTGGCCGACCGGCGGGTGCTGGTGTTCCTCGACCACATCGCCACCCAGGCGCAGATCCGTCCCCTGCTGCCGGGCGGCTCGTCCTGCGGTGTCCTGCTCACCTCCCGCCGCCGGGCCGCCGTCCCGCCGGGAGCCGTACTGGTGCAGCTCGGGCCGCTGGACGAGGCCGAGTCCCTGGAACTGCTGGGCGCCACCGCCGGATGGGAGCGGGTGCGCGCCGAGCCCGCGGCGGCGCACCGCATCGCCGAGCTGACGGGCGGCCTGCCGATGGCGCTGCGGATCGTCGGCGCGCGGATGGCGGGCCGTCCGTACTGGTCGCTGGAGACCATGGCGGCCCGGCTGGCCGACCCCCGGCGCCGGCTCGACGAACTCGTGTACGGCGAGCTGAGCGTGCGCACCGGCATCCAGGCCGCTCTGTGCCAGTTGCCCGCGGAACACCGGACGCTGCTGCTCGCGCTCGCCCGCACCGTCGCGGGCCCGTTCCACGCGAGGTCCGCCTCCCGGGTGCTGGGTGTCGACCGCGGCAGGGCCGGGAAGCTGCTGGAGGATCTCGCGGACGTCTACCTCATCGAGCATCTCGGGGGGTCCGCGGACGCCGACGACTGCTACCGGATTCCCACACTCACCGCGATCCACGTCCAGGAAGCCGCCGAACTGGCGGAACCCGGGCGATCGACGGCCGAGGAGATCGGCTGTTGACGCGGCGTCGATGCGAAGTGTCTAAAGTGGTTCCGCCGACCACGGACCGCGTTGCCGACCGGGAGGTGAGGGGAGTGGGGGAGGCCGTCCGTGCCGGACCCGCAGCCATCCCGTACCGACAGCCGCTGGTGTACGCACCCGTGATCTTGCCGACCGGAAACCAACCATGTGGACGCCGTCTCGCCTGACGAGGCGGCGAAGGGTCTGAGTGCGGGATGACAACAAGGGAAGCCGTCGACGTCCAGGAGTACTTCGCGGAGAAGGCGAGGAGTTATGACGAGCGAGGAAGAGGGTTCTTCGGTGAGCTGAGCGACGAGCTGCTGTGGACGGCGCTGGAGCAGTCCGTGCTCACACGGCTGCCCCCGGGATTCTCCTTCCTGGAGCCCGGCGGAGGCACCGGCAAGTGGAGCTGCCGCGTCGCGATCGAGCGACCGGACGCCACCGGCGTGCTGTACGACATGACGCCCGAGATGCTGACGCTGGCCGAGGGCCGCAGCGCGCGGCACGGCTACGCGGACCGGGTGACGCACGGACTGGGGAGGGTGGAGACGGCCGCCGAGCACTTCGGCCACCGCCGGTTCGACCTCATCCTCAACACCCACCATGTGCTCGGCTTCGTGGACGACCCCGCCGCCGTGGTGCGCTCGCTCGCCACGCTCCTGACGGAGAACGGGGTGATGGCCTCGTTCCTGCCCAGCCGCTGGTACGCGGCCTCCCTCGACCTGGCCGCCGGGCGGGTCGAGGACGCCGAGGTCAGCCTGACCGGTGAACGCTGGGTGCGTGCCGCGGAGCCCTACCGGCACCTGTTCACGCCGGGCGAGATCCGGGCGATCCACTACGCCGCCGGACTGACCGTCGATCTGCTGGTCGGCTTCCCGAGCCTGGTGCTGCCGGACACGCGCCTGGGAGCGGCGAGCGGCGCGCCCTCGACCGAGGAGTACCTGAGCGACGGAGCCGTCTTCCGTCGGGTGCTGAACATGGAGAAGGAACTGCTCGTGGACCCCGACTCCGCCGCCCGGGGGGCGAGCCTGTTCGTCGTCGCCTCCCGCAGCCCCTGGCGTGCGGTGCAGCGGCGCGGGCAGGCCGCCGCCGCACGGCAAGTCCCCTTCGACCCTCCCCTGCCCGGGAGGTTATCGAGCTGAGGTGACCACCCCGGTCCCGGTCACGCCCGGGGCGCCCCGGCCGGCCGCGGGAGACATGCTCTCCGGGCCGGCCGGGGCCTTGCCGTCGGGCGCCAGCCCCAGCCGGGCGAACATCTCCTGCGCCCGGGTCCGTGACCCCTCCGCCTCGCGCGGGTCACCGAGCCGCTCGTGCAGCGCGCTCAGCACCAGCAGGGCCTGCGCCTGGTTCCGGGTGTCGCCGATGCTCTCGCACAGGACGGCCGCGGCGGACGCCTCCTCGAAGGCGCGTTGCAGCGATCCGACGGCGAGCAGCGTCTTCGCCAGCCGGTAGCGGGCGTTGGCCTCGTGCCTGCGCAGGCCCAGCAGCGTCGACATGGCCAGGGACGACTCGTAGTGCCCGACGGCCGTGGTGAAGTCCTCCAGGGTGTGATGGGCGAATCCCAGTACGTACTGGGCGTAGGCGATGCTCGCGCTGTCGTGGTCGGCGAGCCGGTCGCGCAGCACCCGGTCGCAGATCTCGACGGCTTCCGCCGGCTGCCCGTTGTAGACCCGCACCAGGGCACTGTTGATCACGGAGGTCGCCTCGCCGGAGCGGTGGCCGAGTTGCCGGGCCAGGGTGACGGCCTCGTCGAAGCAGGCGATCGCCTCCTCGTAGCGGCCCTGCAACTGCCGTACCAGACCGAGGTCGTTGAGAGCCTGCCGCTGGATGACGACGTCGTCGGTGGCCTGGCACTGCCGGATCGCCAACGTTGTCTCGCGCTCCGCCTCGGCGAGCTGGCACGTGGCCAGGGCGTTGTTGCCGCTCAGGAAGTGCGCGCGGGCCTCGGCCGTCAGGTCGTCGCAGTGCGCGGCGGCCGCGCTGAACAGACGGAACACCCCGGCCCAGTCACAGCTGTGCAGGTCCGTCCGGAACGGGCTGAGGGCGATGCACAGGGAGACGGCCGAGCGCAGCAGGTCGCCGCCGGGCCGGTGGCCGTCCGCCTCGTGGGCGGGCCGGGACAGGACGACGCCGGCTATCTGGCCGGCCAGCAGCAGTGCGCTCTCGCCTTCGGCCATGGCCCACGCCCGCGCCTGCTCCACCGAGGTGAAGCGCAGCCCGGTGGCCTCGCGCGGCTGGAGCGCGCCGCGTACCGGGTCACCGGCGACCACGTTCTCGAACGCGGAGAGCGCCGACGCCAGTTGGAAGGCCACCAGCGGGCGCAGCAGGGTCAGGATGTCATCGGTGACCTTGCGCCGTGCGAAGGCCCGCAGCAGATCGTGCAACCGGTAGACCCCGGGGGCCGGGGACTGGAGCATGCCGACGTCCACGAGGCCTTCGAGGAGTTCCTCCGCCTCCGGCGGGCCGACGCCGAGCAGCGCGGACGCGGCGTTCGCGGAGAGGCTGGAGGTCTCCACGGTGGACACCAGTTGCAGGACCCGGGCCTGTTCGACGGTGAGCTGCCGGTAGCCCACCTCGAAGACCGCGTCGACGGTGAGTTCCCCGACCTTGAGCTCGTCGATGCGCCGGTGCTCGTCGGCGAGGCGCTGGACGATCGAGGCGATCGACCAGCTCGGCCGGGCGGCCAGCCGGGTGGCGACGATCCGCACGGCGAGCGGCAGCAGGGAGCACTGGGAGACCAGCGTGACCGCGCTGTCGCGTTCGGTGTCCACCCGCTCCCGGCCGATCATCAGGGCCAGCAGGTCCAGTGCCTCGTCGGTGGAGAACGGCGGCAGTTCGGTCTGTACGGCCGCGGGGAGCCCCGCCAGCCGGGTGCGGCTGGTGATCAGCACCCCACACATGGCCGTTCCGGGCAGCAGCGGGCGGACCTGCGCGGCGTCCCGGGCGTCGTCGAGTACGACGAGGATGCGACGCCGGTCGGTCATCGTCCGGAACAGGGCCGCCCGGGCCTCCACCCCCTCGGGGATCGCGACGGGCGCCAGTCCGAGGGCCGTCAGGAATCCGGCCAGCACCGCCTCGGGGGCGGCCGGTTCCCCGGCGCCCCGCAGATCGGCGTAGAGCTGGCCGTCCGGGTAGAAGTCCCTGACCTGGTGGGCCACGTGCAGGGCGAGGGAGGTCTTGCCCACGCCGCCCATGCCGACCATGGCGACGATGGGCAGGCTGGTCCGGGTCGGCACGTTCAGCGCCGAGCACAGGGTCACCGTCGAGTGCGCCCTGCCGGTGAAGTCGGAAGGGCCCGGCGGGAGCTGGGCGGGTACGGGGGCCGGCGGCCGGAAGCGCACGGCGGCCGCGTCCCCGGCCGGGACGGGCACCAGGCCCACGTTGGCAGGGCCGGTCTCCTCCTCGGGGGTCCCGACAACGGTGTCGGTGTCGGCGTCGATGTTGGTCGTGGCGGTGGCCGCCGTGGCCGGCGGGTGGAGCGTGACGGTCCTGACCGGTGCGGCGGGCTGTTCGTTCAGGCTGCCCCGGAGGATGCCGTCGTGCAGCGCCTTCAGCTCGGGACCGGGTTCGATGCCGAGTTCGTCGATGAGCAGTTGACGGGTACGCCGGTAGGCGGCCAGCGCCTCCGCCTGCCGTGCGGACTGGTAGTGGGCGCGCATCAGCAGCCCGACGAGCCGCTCGCGCAGCGGATGCGCCTGCACGAGCGAGACGAGTTCCGCGGTGTGCTCAGGACCGCGGGCCATGGCCAGCGCCGCGTCGATCCGCTCTTCCTGAAGGCGCAGCCGGAACTCCTCGAAACGTTCCCGCTCGCGCTCGGCGAACGGACCCGGGACGGCCGTCAGCGGGGTCCCGCGCCACAACGCCAGCGTCTGCTCCAGCCGCTGGAACGCGCCCTCGACATCGCCGGACTGCCGCAATCGCCTGGCCTCGTGGGCCAGTTCCTCGGCCTTGAGGAAATCAGCCGTGCAACCGGTGAGATCCAGCCGGTAGCCGTCACCCAGAGATAACAGGACTTGCGGCGTCTTGCTGTCCTTCTCCAGTGCCTTCCGCAGCCGCCATGCGTAGGTCCGCAAAGTGGTGATGGCCGAGCGGGGGCCATCGTCCCCCCACAGACCGCTGAGCAGGTCGGTGGCCGTGGCCGTCTGCCCGACGCGCAGCAGCAGCACGGCGAGCATGGCCTGCTGCTGAGGGCTGCCCACGCGCAGCTCTGTTTCGCCGCGGTATGCCCTGACTTCACCCAGTAGCGAGAAATGGAGCGACGCACTGGTCGAGGGCAGGCCAATCATTCGGTCGGCTCCTAGCGGGTGGTTGCCGAAGTGATATGCGTAGTTGGCGGGTAAGCTACCACGCCTTCGTTAGCGAAAAGAGACTTGTATAAAAGACCTTTACGGCGATGATGTGCCAGGCGGCGCGCCGGAGCAAGGGCGTGAGACGTCGACCCTGACCCGGTCGCCCACCGCGCAGCCGAGACCGTGCAGTCCCGCCGAGCGGACCTGACCCAGCTCGTGCAGCCCCAGCGAACTGCCCGGGTAGACCACCCAGGTGCCGTCGGCCAGGTCCATCATCCGCTCCCAGTAGACCGCGTCCAGGACATGGCCGCCTATGCGCACGCGCAACCGGTCGCCGAACCGCAACGCGCCGGCTGCGAGCGGGAACTTGGCGTTGCCGAAGTTGTCGACGTGGACGACGGTCCCCTCCTGTGGCAGCAGGCGGCGGATGCGGTCCGCCGGGAAGGGAAGTCCCAGCCGTGCCAGGGGAGTTCCGGCCGCCAGCGCGCCGACGGCCGGCGCGTGGACGAACTTGCCGCCGAAGGGCACGAAGCCCGGGTCGGTCAGCTCGTAGCACTCGCGCACGCCCAGGTCCGCCGTGAGCCAGCCCAGGGCACCGGTGTTCGCCCCGGCGAAGAACAGGTCACCGTGTCCGGTACGGCCGACGAGGCGCTCGGTGCGTTCCGGCCGGCTGTTGACCACCACCATCAGAACGGTTCCCGGGGCGGCCGACTCCGCGAGCAGCCGGGTGAGGAACGCCGTGTGGAGGATCGAGTACGGCCGCACGGGGACCAGCGGACCGATCTGCACCGACACGGAAGGGTCGGTCTCCCGCACGGCCCGGTCCACGGCCAGGTACAGTTCGGCCGCCGCCACGTCCGTGCAGTCGGAGACCATCACCACCCGAGGGGTCACCGGCCCGTCCCCCCGTGCCGGGCGGCCGGCGTCCCGGTACGGCGGACCGGCCGGAAACCGAGCCGGTCCAGCAGCGCGCCACCGGCTCGCCGGGACGGCACCCCCACCTCCACGCCCGTGCCGCCCGCGCGGCCGACGAAGCGGACCCGGGAGCCGCCGGCGACCGACAGCAGCAGGGCGCGGTTCCCGGCGAAAGCGGACATGTGCCGCTCCGCCAGCCAGAGTTCGGTCCGTCCGGCCGCCCGGCGCGGTGTCGTGGCGGGGGGCCGGCGGTGCGCCACCGACTGACGGCGCCGGCCGGCGCGCAGCGACGGCGGGTACGGCGGTCCGCCGTCCGGTTCCGGCCGGAGTCCGGCGCGGAACTGGACGGCCGCGACCGCCGCCTCCCGCTCGTGCGACGGCAGCGCCGACAGCGGTGCCACCACACCGGCCACCGCGTCCAGCAGCACCGGCCCCGCCCAGTCGCCCGGCGACCCGCCCGGAGCGAGCGCGACCGGCAGCCCTGCCTCCCGGCACAGGGCCCCGGCGTGGGAGAGGACGTTGCCCGCCTGGACGAGCAGCCCCGCTGCCCGCCGCAGCCCTTCCAGTTCACCGGCCGTCGGCAGGACGGGAAGCCGTACGATCGCGCCCGGACGCGGTCCCGGGGACGCCGGTACCGGCACCCCGAGTGCGTACCCGCGGCTGACGGGAGTGACCCGCAGCGCCGTCGCGGGCGGTCGCGGGCGGTTCCGAGCCGCCGGCACCGGGCTCGCGGGGGTGAGCGGGCGGGCCTGGAACACCCACAGGCGCTGCCCGTCCTCGCCCCACTCCACGTCCAGGGGGCCGCCGAACTCCCGCTCCAGCACGCCGCCCAGCCGCCACAGCAGTTCCGGCAGCGGGCGGCCGTCCAGCTCCCAGGACGACGGTCCGGCACCCCCCGCCGCGGCCGGCGGCAGGGCATAGGACTCCTCGCAGCCCAGCCCGGCGACCACGGGAACGCTCACGCCCCGGCTCGACTCCACCAGCATCCCCGGCTCGTCCGACACCGGGTCGCGGGTGTAGAGCACCCCCCAGGTCCGGCAGCCGATCATGCGCTGCACCAGCACGTGCACCCGGCTGCCGCCGGTGCGGCGCATCCTGCGGTAGGCCCGCGCGTCCGCGTCCGCCCGCGCGGCGCGCACCCACCGGACGGCCGCCACGATCTCCTCCGGGGTGCGCCGGTCCAGATGGCTGCGGTACACCCCGGCCCCGGTCGCCAGCGGCACGTCCTCGTTCTCGGCCGAACTGCGCACCACCGCCGGGGCGCCGCGCAGGGCGGTGTCCGCCAGGAACCGGGCCCCGGCCAGCAGGCATCCGTCCGAGGTCCGCTCCAGGAGGTCGTGGGTGATCACCCAGGTGTCCGGGACCGGCAGTCCCGCCGTCAGCAGACGCCGCAGTCCCGCGGCCTTGCCGCCGGCCGGGCCCGCGAACCGGGCGAGGGGGACGAAGGGCCGGCACCCGCATTCCACTGCTCTTCCCTTCGAGGGGTGTGAGATTTCCGGCAGTGCGGAACCAGGAATTCCGCCGGGGGAGAGGAACGCACGTGAAAACTACCCTGTCACCCGGCGGGAAGGTTATGTCATACCCCGGAAGGCCGGTCAAGCACGGCCGTCGGCACCCACCGCCGGCCTGCCTGTCGAACCGTCGTTTATCGGCCGTCCAGTGCGCGACCGATCAGCCGTTGATCAGCTCCTGCTTCGCTTTACTTCGTCGCTGCATACCGGATTCCGCAGGAACCCGGCGAAAGGGGAGTCGATGAACATCACGCAGACGGCGGGTGACGAGCACACCCAGCCCCTCAGCCCGCGCGAGCTGGAGATCCTCAGGCGGCTTCCCAGCGGTGGCACCTACGACGCCATCGCGCGCGGTCTGGGCATCAGCAGGCACACGGTCGACACCTACATCCGCAGGATCCGGGCGAAAGTGGGTGCCGCGAACCGTACCCAACTGGTCGTTCTCGCCCTCCGGCTCGAAGAGTCGCACAGCACCGTCAGAGGCCTCCAGGACGCCTGAGGAGCGGGCCCGGTGTCCCGTGTTCTCGGGACTGTGGGGCCGGCCTCCGGCCCGGCACGATGACGGACATCCGCGGTGCTCCCCGCCGGACCGGCCCGAAGGTCCGCTGTGCGCCGCGTGCTGGAGAACCCGATGAGGAGGCCCCGGTGCACGCACCGACACTCGCCCGGTGGGTCGGTGACCCCGACACCTTCTTCACCTCGTACTGGCGGCGCCGGCCAGCCGTCTTCCGGCCGCCCGGCGGGGGCCGCAGCCCGTTCGGGCTCCAGGACGTCGACGAGGCCCTGGCCAGCGGTTTCCTCCGTGAGCCCTACATCGAGATGACGAACGCCGAGCAGCCGCTCGGGGCCGACTCCTACACGTCCGCCCGGACCGTCAACCGCTCGGTGCACCGCGGCTTCGCCGACGAGGCGAAGATCCGGGCACTGCTCGACGACGGCGCGACCCTGCTGCTGCGCTGCCTCGACCAGTGGCACCGGCCCACCGGTGCCGTGCTGGCCGAACTGGCGGAGGAGCTGCAGCGCCCGGTGGAGGCGTTCTTCTTCGTCACGCCGGCCGGGCACCAGGGGCTGCCGCTGCACCGCGACGACGCGGACGTCCTGGTCGTCCAGGTCGCCGGCCGCAAGGAGTGGCAGGTGCACGAGGGGCCGGCCGACGGGCACTGGGGCCCTGGGAGCGTCGGCCGCGAACGCCCCCCCGCCCAGGTCCTGCGGACCACCGTCGGGCCCGGCGACGTCCTGTACCTGCCACGCGGCTTCGCCCACCAGGCCACCGGCGACGAGGGGCTGTCGGCGCACCTCTCCCTGACCATCCGGGAGATCGCCCTGACGGACCTGTGCCGCAGCCTGCAGTCGCTGTCCCTGGAGGGCCTGGGCCTGGCCCCGCGCCCGGTGGACGACGAGGCGATCGTCGCCTCGGCCGCGGAGGTGCTCGCCCACGTCCGCGCCCGGCTGGCCGGTCTGGACCCCGAGGAACTGGTCCACCGCGCGAGGCGGGCCCGGCTGGCCGCGGCACCCGGGCCCCGGTCCGCGCTGTCACTCACCGAGCTGGCGGCGAAAAAGCCGTAGAGATCCCTATCGAAAAGCAAAAGGCATCCCGAAAGCAGATCGCGCACGCCTGATGATTAAAGGTGCGTCCGGTCTGTGATTTCGGGATGCCGTTTTGCATTTCCAGATATTGATTCAAAAATTCTCCGGATTTCTCTTGTTGGCGGTTCCGCGGGGCTGTTAGGGTTCATTTCGCGATGGACTGCAAAAGGCGTCCACCGTCCTCTCGTGAAAGGAAAGAAAAATGGAGAACAACCAGATCAACATCGCCGCTCTGACCGACGAGGAGCTGGACGACATCGTGGGTGGCGGCACCGTGCACACCGACGCGGCCTGCATCTGAGCCGGCACCACATGAAGGGTGACGCCGGCCGACGCCGGCGTCACCCCGTCGGGTGAGGACTGACGGGATGACCAACACAGCACGCTTCCGCTCCGAGGCCGTCGAGCACCGCCACGGGCACCGCGGCCTCGGCCCGGCGCTCGGGCACGATCTGACGCCACGGCCCAGGAGGAGCCTCCTGGCCCTGGGACGCTCGCTGCTCGGGCGGCTGCGCGAAGGACGCCGCCCCCGGGTGCCTGTCTGCTTCCAGACCCAGGTCAGCGACTGCGGTCCGGCCTGCCTGGTCATGACCCTGCGCCACCATGGCGTCGAGGCCGAACTGGAGGCGGTCCGGGCCCGGGCGGACTCGGGGCGCAACGGCGCGTCGGCCCGGACGCTGCTGGAGATCGCCCGGGAGTTCGGGCTCAAGGGACGCGGGGTGCGGACGGATCTCGCCGGGCTGCGACACCTGCCCGCCGGCTCCATCCTCTTCTGGAACTTCAGTCACTTCGTCGTGCTCGAAGCGGCGACCGCGGACCACGTGGACATCGTCGACCCGGCGCACGGTCGGCGCAGGCTGGCCTGGGCCACCGTCGGCGAGGCGTTCACCGGGGTGGCCCTGGAGTTCGAGCCGCCGCTGGAGCGCGCCGCGCGGGCCCGCCGCCCGGGAACCACGGGGCCGTGGGCCCGTCTGCGCCACCTCAGGCCCGGTCCCGGGGAGCTGCGGGGCATCGCCGCCGCCTCCCTGGCCCTGATGGCGTTCGAGTTCGTCCTGCCCCTCACCATCAGCCGGCTCGTGGGACACGTGCTCCCGGGCAGGCTCCACTCCGAACTGTGGCTGATCACGGTCGGACTGGGCACGCTCGTCGTGCTGTTCCTCGCCCTGCAACTGACCAGATCGCTCCTGCTGATCAAACGCCAGGCCCTGGTGGAGAAACAGCTCACCTGGGGCGTCATGGAGCACCTCGCCTCGCTGCCGTACGACTACTTCACCGTGCACAACGCCGGCGACCTGGCGATGCGGGTGCGCACCAGCAGCACCCTGAACCAGGTCCTGAGCGTCACCGCCGTCTCCGCCGTGTTCGACAGCGTCCTGATCGTCGTCTACCTGGCGGCGATCGTCCTCGCCAACCCGGTCCTGGCCGCCCTGGTCATCGGGCTGATCGCCGTCCAGGCCGGGCTGACCGCGGTCACCTGGCGCCGGCAGACCGCGCTGAACCACGAGGTCCTGGAGCAGCAGACCAGGGCGCAGAACGAACTGGTGGAGATGCTGGAGAGCATCACCACGCTCAAGGCCGCCGGGGTCGAGGGCGAGGCCGTCGAACGCTGGTCGCACGCCCTGGTCCGCGAGGTCAACAAGCGGCTGCGCGCACGCCGCAGCCTCGCGGCGTTCACCGCGGTGGGCCGGACCGTCCAGTTCGGCGCACCCGTCGTGGTGCTCCTCGCCGGCACCTGGCGGGTCCTGGACGGACACGACTCCCTCGGCTCCACGCTCGCCTTCATGGCCCTGACGACCGCGCTGTTCGCCCCGCTGGAAGGCATGTTCGCCGCGGTCTCCCAGCTCGCCTCCGTCCGGCCCACCCTGGCGCGGCTCGACGACGTCCTCCAGGCCGAGCCGGAGCCGCGCGCGGCGGGCACGCCCGCCCCCGCGCCGGCCGGGGAGGCCGCCGCGATCACCGCCGAGGGCGTCTCCTTCCGCTACCGGGGAGCCCCGTCCCCCGCCCTGTCCGGAGTCGAACTGGACATCCGCCCCGGGCAGTTCGTCGCCGTCGTCGGCCGCTCGGGATCGGGCAAGTCCACCCTCGGCATGCTGCTGGCGGGGCTGTACCTCCCGACGTCGGGGACCATCACCGTCGACGGCACCGATCTCGCGGACCTGGACCGGCCCGGCTACCGCCGGCAGATCGGGTACGTCAACCAGAACGCCCACCTCTTCAGCGGCACCATCCGGGAGAACATCGCCTTCGGTGCCGGGGAGCCGGACCAGGCCGACCTGATCAGAGCGGTCAAGGCGGCCTGCGTCCACGAGGAGATCGCCGCCCTCCCGATGGGCTACGACACCCTGGTGGGCCCGGGCGGACACGGGCTGTCGGGCGGTCAGCGCCAGCGCATCATCCTGGCCCGGGCGCTGGCGCGCCGCCCCCGGCTTCTGGTGCTGGACGAGGCGACCAGCGCGCTCGACCCGCAGCTGGAGGAGGAGATCTTCGACAATCTGCTGAACGCGGGCATCACCGCCGTCGTCATCGCCCACCGCCTCACCGTGCTGGAGCGCGCCGACCACGTCGTGGTCGTCCGGGACGGCAAGGTCGTGGAGGCCGGATCGCCCGCCGAACTCAAAGCCGCCGGAGGGGAGTTCCTGTGCCTGACCTGACCCCCGGTGACCCGCGCGAGCGGATCGTGCCGCTCACGTACGAACAGGAGTGGTACCACGCCAACATCCGCCGCTCCACCCGGGCCCGCCGCAATGTGCGGCTCTCCTACGAGATCCGCGGCCCGTTCGACCCGGACGCCTTCACCGAGGCCGTCCACGGCTTCGTGGCACGGCACGACGCGCTCCGCATGGACCTCGTCGCCCGGCCCGGTGCCGACGCCCCCGCCCAGCGCGTCAGGCCCCTCGCCCCGGGGGAGCGGATCGTGCTCCACCAGAGCGTGACGGCCGCCTCCGAGCGGCAGTTCACGACGTACGCGTCGGCACTGCACTCACGCGACTTCCTCGCCCCCTGGGCCGACGGGGAGCGGCCGTACACCTTCCGGCTGCTGCGCTACGCCGACGACCACCACGCCTTCCTGGCCACCTTCCAGAACGTCGTCTTCGACGGCCGCGCGCACGAACTGTTCGCCCGGGAGACCTGGCGCGACTACCGGACGCTGCTCGCCGGCGGCTCCCCACCCCTCGCCGCCCCCTCCTTCGCCGAGGCCGCGCTGCGCCAGCGCGGCCGGTACGGCGCCGGGCACCTGGACCGGGCCCGGGAGAGCTGGCGCGAGCGGCTGGAGTTCGCCGCCCGCACCGCCTGGAACCGGCCCGGGCACGCGGAGCCGACCTCGGACGGAACCGTGCACGCGCAGCTCGCGGGCGAGGACGCCGTCGCCTTCCACCGGGCCTGCGAGCGGCTGCGGTGCACCGCGATGCAACTGCTCGTGGCCTCGTTCGTCAGGGCGCTGTCGGCGTGCGCCGGCGCGGACCGGGTGACCGTTTGGACGTCCATGGACTCGCGGCAGACCGCCGAGCGCGACGTGGTCGGCATGTTCGCCGGCGTCAGCCCGCTCGCCGTCCGCGCCGCGGGCGCGGACCTGCCCGACGTCCTCGTCGAGGTACGGCGCCGGATGCTCGACGCGCTGCGGTACCAGCAGATCCCGGCGAGCGAGCTGTCCGCGCTCGCCGCGGAGTCCGCCGCCGACGGCGCCGATCCGCTCCGCCGGGACGTCCACGTCAACCTGCGCCGGTTCGACGGCCCCTACCGGCCCACCGAGCGGTCCGGACCGCTGCGGGTCACCGCCGACGCCTACCCGCTGCGCAGGATCACCTTCGGCACGTCCTCGGCCCTGCACCTGAGGTGCAACGAGTACCGGGACCGGGTCCTCGTCGACCTGGTCTTCGACGGGCGGCGCGTCGGGCGCCCCCTGGCCCAGGCCCTCCTGGACCGCATGGTCCGCACGGCGGTCGCACCCGCCGAGACCCCGAGCACCCCGAGCACCCCGAGGACCCCATGAACACCTGCCACGACGGCCTGCTCGCCCACGTCCTGACCGCCGCGACCACGGTGTTCGGACACCCCGTCGAGCCGGGCGACAACTTCTTCTCCCTCGGCGGGGACTCCATCGCCGCCGTCGAACTCGTGACCCTCCTCGAAGAACGGCTGGGCGTCGCGCTGGACACCGAACCCGTGGTGAACACCGCGGACTTCGCGGAGCTGGCCGGCGCGCTCGCCGCGGCCACCGCGCCGGCCCGGGAGGCGTGAGGCCGCCGTGCGTCCCTACCTGTGGAACCCCTGGGCGACGGCCCAGGAGCGGCCCGGGCGGCTCGCCGTCGTCGCGGACGACGAGACGTACACCTTCGCCGAACTCGTCCGGCGCGCCGACGACCTCTGCCTGGGCCTGCGCGCCCGGGGCCTCGCGGACGGCGCCGTCCTCGCCACCGACATCCCCAGCGGCCCGCGCTTCTTCGCGCTCGCCCTGACGGCGCTGCGGTACGGCTACGGCCTCTTCCCGGTCGACGGCCGCCTGGTCGCCGCGCCGTTCGGGCCCGCGCTGCTGAGCGGCATGGACACCGCGCTGCACATCACCGCCCGGCCGGCCGAGGGCGGCCCGGCGCTGCCCTGCCCCACCGTCACCGACGACGAACTCGCCTCGGGGGCCGCGCCGCGCTCCACCGCTCCCGCCGCCGCGGCGCGCGCCGGGTACCTCGCGTTCGCCACCTCGGGCACCACCGGGGACCCGCAGGCCGTGCCCCGGGCCCGGCCGTGGCGCCCCTACAAGGGCGTGGCCGTCAGCCCCCGGTACGCCGCCGGAACCGGCCTGGGTCCGCACCTGATGGCCAACCCCACCTTCCACCTGGGCACCTTGGGGCCCGCCCTGTACGCGCTCCAGGCCGGCAGTGCCGTCGTCGTCCAGCGCGCCTGGTCGCCGGGCGGCTTCGCGGAACTGATCGACCGGCACGGAGCCGACAGTGCCATGCTCAGCCTCGACCTGCTGCTGGACGTCCTGGCCGCCGGCGCCCGGCCCCGCCATCCGCTGCGCGCCCTCTTCCACGGCGGCGCCGCCTGCCCGCCGCAGCGCAAACGGGAGGCCATCGCCCTGCTCGGGCCCGTGCTGCACGAGTACTACGGCACGTCCCGGAGCACTCTGACGGAGATCACCACCGAAGAGTGGCTGCGCCATCCCGGGTCCGTGGGCCGGCCCCTGCCCGGGATCGGCATCGAGATCCGGGACGCGGGGCGGCCGGTGCCGTCGGGGACCGTCGGCACGATCCACGCCCGGCTGCGCGCCGCGGACCGCGAGCGTCCCGGCGAACCCCTGCTGGACACAGGGGACCTGGGCTTCCTGGACGACGACGGCTATCTGCACGTCGTGGGCCGCGCCGGGGACGAGGGGCAGCGCGACGAGGCCCGGCTGGAGTACGAGATCCGGCTGCTGCCCGGCGTCTGCGACGTGGCCGTGGTCGGCGGCGCGGACCCGGTGTGCCACGTGGAGACGGTTCCGGGACCCCCGGACGACATCGTCACCGGCATCCGGGACGCCGCCCGGCGGCTCGGTGTGCCCGCCCCGCGCATCGCCCTGGGCCCGTCCGGGTCCCTGCCGCGCACCCCGAGCGGCAAGATCCGGCGGGCGGTACTGCACGCCCCGGCCGGACCGGGCCGGCCACGCCGGTGACCGGCGCCCCGCCGGGCCCGGTGGTGACCGCGTACGACTGGCTGCGGCAGCACGCCCGCGCCCGGCCCGACGCCTTCGCGGTGACCGTCTGGCAGGACGGAGCGGCCCGGCAGCGCCTGACCTTCGGGGCACTCGCCGGGCTCGTCGACCGTGTCGCGGCCGGCCTCGCGGCCCGCGGCGCCCGGGCCGGCGACCGGGTCGTCCTCGCCCTGCCCAACGACCTGTCCTTCACCGCCACCCTGCTCGCCGCGCTGGCCGTCGGACTGGTCCCGGTGCCCGCCCCCACGCCCGACGCGGTACGGCAGGGCGCCTTCGAGGAACGGCTCCGCGGCATCGTCGCCGACTGCCGTCCCGGCCTGGTCGTCACCACGGACGCCTGGACGCCCGCACTCCACCGGGCACTGCGCGGGGCCTGCGGGCCGCCCGCGCACACCTGGGAGGCCCTGTCCACGGCCGACCCGGAACCGGCGCCCGGTGTCCGGTCGGGTCCGCGCCCCGGCATCGCCCTGCTCCAGTACACCTCCGGCTCGACGGGCACTCCCAAGGGCGTGGTCATCAGCCACCGGGCCCTGGCCGCCCAGTGCGCCCAGTCCGCCCTGGCCTACCGGGAACGACTCGACGACACGGCGGTGACCTGGGTGCCGCTCCACCACGACATGGGCCTGGTCACCGGCCTCTTCCGGCCCCTGTACACGGGCTACGAGTCCGTCCTGCTGTCACCGCGTGCCTTCGTCCGCGACCCCGGCGCCTGGCTCGCCGCCCTCACCCACTGCCGCGGCACGCTCTCCAGCGCACCCGACTTCGGCTACCGGCACTGCGTACGCCGGATCACGCCGGCGGCGGCCGGGACCTTCGACCTGTCGTCCTGGCGGGTGGCACGCAACGCGGGCGAGGTCGTCCGTGCCGACACGGCGGCCGACTTCACGGCCCGATTCACCCCGGCCGGTTTCCGGGCCGACGCCCTCTGCCCCTCCTACGGCATGGCGGAGGCCACGCTCACCGTCACCGCCGCCACGCCCTGGGCACCGTCCGCCGAGCTGACCGTCCGCCGCGACGACCTGCGCCGCGGCACCGCCGTGCAGGTGGGGCCGGACGCGGACCCCGCCGCGCCCACCGTCACCCTGCTGTCCTCGGGACGGACGCTGCCCCGGACCCGTGTCACGGTGCGCACGGCCGACGGGGGGACGGCGCCGGACGGGACGGTCGGGGACATCCTCGTTCAGGGACCGCAACTCTTCAGCGGCTACTGGCCGGACACCGCGAGCGCCGCAGGAGGCGGCCCGGGTGCCTGGCACGCCACCGGGGACACGGGCTTCCTGCTGCGCGGGCACCTGTTCGTGCTCGGCCGCGCGGACGACACCCTCGTGCACCACGGGAGGAAGTTCTACGCCGCCGACGTGCTCGCCGTGTGCGCCACCGTCCCGCGGCTGCGGCCGGGCCGCTGTGCCGTGTTCACCGTCGAGGCACCCGGGCCGGACGGCCGGGACACGCCGCAGGTCTGCCTGGTCGCCGAGGTCGGCGAGGACGCGGCGGCACCGACTCCCGCCGTCGTACACGAGATCAGGCGGCGCCTCGCCGACGCCCTCGACCTGTACGTCACCACCGTGGCCCTCGTGCCCGCCGGCGAACTGCCGGTGACCACCAGCGGCAAGGTACGGGTCGCGGACACCCGCCGCCGCTACCGGCGGGGCACCCTCCGCGTGCTCCCGGTCCCGGCCCGGACCCGGGCGGCCGGCGCGGCCGCCCGCCAGGCCCTGCCCTGAGACCCCACCCCTGCCGCACGACGCCATGCGCCGACTTCCCCCCGCACCACGGCCCCGGGGCACGCGCGGGTCCGTCACCCGGCCAGGCGCAGGGCCGCCGTCTCCTTGTCCGGGGGCAGGCCCATCGGCGGGCGGTCCGGGCGGTGCGGCGGGACACCGCCCAGCGAGCGCAGCCAGGTCCAGGTGTCGGCGACGGTCCGGGCCACCGGACGGCAGCGCAGCCCGGTGGCGAGGGCACGGGAGGCGTCGGCGGTGTGCAGGGCGTCGTACCGCTCGCCCGGCGGGAGCCAGACCGGCAGCTCGGTCCACGGCCGGATGCCGGCGGCCAGCACCGTCTCCGGGGCGGTCCACCTCAGGTCGGCGGTGCCGCCGGTGACGGCGACGCAGGCGTCCAGCAGATCGCCCATGGTGGTGTGCCCGGGCGGGCTCACCAGGTTGTAGGCGCCGCCGAGCCCGGCCGCCGCGGCGTCCAGTGTCCAGGCGGCGAGGTCGCGCGGGTCGACGTACTGGAGCGGCAGGTCCCGCGGCCCCGGGGCCAGCACCGGGCCGCCGCGGGCCGTCCGGCCCAGCCACCACGGCAGGCGGCCGGTGTTCTCGTAGGGGCCGAGGATCAGCCCCGCCCGCACCAGCAGGGCCCGGTCGCCGAAGGCCTGGAGGGCCGCCAGTTCCCCGCCCCGCTTGGCGCGCGCGTAGCTCACGTCGGCGCCGTCGTCGGGGGACGCGTCCACCACCGGCGCGCTCTCGTCCGCCCCGGCCGGCGCCGGGTAGGCGTAGACCGAGCGGCTGGAGACGTACACGTACCGCCCGGCCCGGTCCGCCAGCAGCCGGGCGGTGTCGCGGACCGCCGCCGGGCTGCCCGACCAGGTGTCCACGACCACGTCCCACGTGCCGTCGGCCAGCGCGGCGAGACCGTTCTCGCCGGTCCGGTCCCCGTGCAGCGCGGCCACCCCGGGCGGCGGCGCGTGCCGCCCCCGGTGGAACACCGTGACCCGGGCGCCGCGCGCCCGCGCCTCCTGGGCGAGCGCCCGCCCCACGAACTCGGTGCCCCCGAGGATCAGCACCCTCATGACGGCAGGGGCAGCACGTCGTAGATCTCCGGGCCGAGTGCGCCCAGGTCGATGAAGCCGAGCGTACGGCCGGCCGCCAGGTCGGCGATGGTGAGCCCGCACCGGCCGCGGGGCATGCCCGGGTCCGAGGGGTTGGCGACCTGACCGGTGCTCTTCGACACCTTCCGGCCCTGGCTGGTGCCGACACAGGCGAGCTGCGGCGCGAGCCAGCCGAGGCCGCGCGGGTAGCCGTCGGTCCCGGCCGTCCGGCCGGACCGGCTCACGACCCGGGCGTGGTGCGACTCGCACCAGTACAGCTCCCCGTCGTGGACGGACACGGTGTGCGGGTGGTAGACGTCCTTGACGACGACCTCGTCCCGGGTGATGTCCCGGACGTACCCGTTCTCGGCGCTCGCCCACAGCTTGGAGGCGCGCGGGCCGAAGCCCGATACCAGCACCGAATTCCCGTGGCGGGCCAGGGAGTTGAGGTGGTGGGTGTCACGCCCCTCGGCACTGGCCCGCCACACGGCCCCGCGAGGGACCAGGCCCTCCGGCCGGTCGTCGTAGGCGAGAACCTCGTCGGTGCCCGAGGAGACGACGAGCAGCGCCCCGTCGTGATGGAGCAGCGAGTGGCCGTCGCGCACCTCCGGCAGCCGGTGGGACGACAGCAGTTCCAGGGACTCCAGGGACAGCACCGAGACCCGGAACTCACGGTTCACGCAGTAGAGCACGAAGACCCTGTCGCCCGAGGTGGCCAGGCCCGTCGCCCACGCCACCTCGCCGTCCGGATCGATGGGTACGGGGTCCGCCGCGCCGGTGCGCAGGTCGACGCGGAACAGCGCCGTGCTGCTGTTGGCGGGCAGCGCGATCGGATAGGTGAACGTCACCAGGACGCGGTGTGCGGCATGGTCGGGCAGTACGACGCCTTGGTCGGTGTGCTCCCACGGCGGATTCAACTGCGCCACCCCCAGAATTTCCGAAAGATGCCGTTCCGGCACCCTGCCGGAATCCGGTCACCATCCTTTTGCGCGGGGCGTGGCCGGACAAGTCACGTATCCGCGGTACCGGCCGGGGGGTTCGGTGCCGTCAGAACCGGCCGAAGCCACAGGAGCGGCACTGTTCCATGGCGAATTCACCGCGCACGTTCCCGCGGTGCACCCGCATCCGTTCGGGCATCGTCCACGCCTCTTCGACGGACATGTCCTTGATGTTGCCGAACACCTTCTGCGCGAGGTAGTCCTCGCAGCACAGGATGAGCTGGCCGTGGGCGTTGATGTGCAGTTCGTTCATCACGACGCCGCACGACTTGCGGCGCTGCACCTGGAGGGGTATCAGGCCGGCCCGGTTGGAGGCGTTGGCCTTGATCTGCTGGGCCGTCTTGTACCGCAGGCGGGGCGGGCTCCCGTCGTAGCGGTCCATGATCTCCCGCACGCCGCGGGGCATCTTCTCGCCGTGCTGGGTGACGACGAAGGCGTCGACCGACTTGCCCAGCTCGTGGAAGAGGTCGAGCGTCAGGAAGTCGCCGTTGGTGTACAGCGCGATCCGGGCGAGCGGCATCTCCTTGCGCGCCAGCCGCAGCAGGTCGGGCATCCGCGGGTCGGCCAGCGGCTCCCCGTAGTTGTGCGGGCTGAACTGGTTGCAGAAATTGTTGCGGCCGAGATCGGAGACGATCTTGTGGAAAAGGTCCTCCGGCATGCGGACCTCGTTCTGCCTCAGTCCGCGGTCGAAAATGCTGTTCGGACAGTAGTCGCAGCGGCGGTTGCAGTAGGTCGTCGTCTCCACTTCGACGAACATCGGCTGGTGATCGGAGAACGTGCCCATGGGCGTCACTCCTCGGTCTCAGGGGGAAATCCCGGAAAAGGGCCGGAGGGCCCGCGGGCGAACCCTCCGGTGTGGTGCGGTCCGGCTCAGGTGAGTTCGAGCCGGGGGAACAGCGGCGGAGCCTTCTCGATCCGTCGTCCCGCCGGGTCGGCCGCCACCGCGGCGGCCGGGTCCCGCGTCGTCGCGCCCAGCGCGTCGAGGATCCGCCGGGCCGACTCCGGGACGAAGGGCAGGAGCAGCACGGCCAGCCGCACCGACGCGCGCAGCGTGAGGTTCAGTACGGTGTCCAGGGCCGCCGCGGCCGACGCGTCGCCCTCTTCGGCCGCGCGCGCCAGATGCCAGGGCGCCCGCTCGTCCACGTAGGCGTTGGCCCTGCGGACCAGGTCCCACACCCGGGCCAGCGCCTCGCGGTGGTCGTAACGGTCCATGGCGGCGCGGCACGCCTCGGCGCTGGCCGTCATCTGGTCCGTCAGCGCGCGCTCGGGAGCCTCCAGCGGACCCGCGGCGGGAACCGTGCCGCCACGGTAGCGGGCGGTCATCGCGGTGACCCTGCTGACCAGGTTGCCCAGGCCGTTGGCGAGGTCGGTGTTCCAGCGGGCGACCAGCCGTTCCTCGCTGAAGTCCCCGTCGCCGAAGGGCGAGAAGTCCGCGAGGAGGTAGTACCGGACGGCGTCGGCCCCGTACCGGTCCACCAGCTCCATGGGGTCGACGGCGTTGCCGAGCGACTTGCTGAGCTTCTGCCCGCCCGTGGTGATGTAGCCGTGCACGACGACGTCGGTCGGCAGCGGCAGTCCGGCCGACATCAGCATGGCCGGCCAGTAGACGGCGTGGAAGCGCAGGACTCCCTTGCCCATCACGTGCACGCGCTGTTCCGCCCCGGCCCAGAAGCGCTCGTACCGCTCGCCGTCCCGGGTCCAGTCCAGCGCGTTCACGTAGTTGGTGAGGGCGTCGATCCAGACGTACATCACCTGGCTGTCGTCGCCCGGCACCGGGATGCCCCAGCCGCGTGCCCGCTCGACGGAGCGGGAGACGCTGATGTCCTCCAGGCCGGCCCGGATGAAACTGGTCACCTCGTTGAGCCGGGACGCGGGATGGACGCGCAGCCGGCCGGAGTCGAGGGCGTCGAGGAGCTGGTCGCCGTACCGGGACAGACGGAAGAAGTAGTTGTGTTCGCGGACCCGCTCCGGCGGCACCAGGTGCTCCGGGCACTTGCCGTCCACCAGTTCGTCCGGGGTGTAGAACTGCTCGCAGCCGACGCAGTACAGCCCCTCGTAGTCCTTGACGTAGAGGTCACCGTTCTCCTGCATGCGCCGCCAGATCTCGGTGGCCCCGGCGATGTGGTCGGCGTCGGCGCTGGTGCGGATGAATCGGCTGATGTCGATGGACAGCGCGTCGACGAGCCGTTCGAAGTACTGCACGTTCCGGTCGACGAGCTGCCGGGTGGGAACACCCTCGCGCTCGGCCGCCAGGACGTTCTTCAGGCTGTTCTCGTCCGATCCGCTGAGGAAGTACACCTCCCGGTCGAGCGCCATGTGACGCGCGAGGGAGTCCGCCTGGACGTACTCGAAGGCGTGCCCCAGGTGGGGTTGGGCATTGACGTACGGGATGGTCGTGGAAACGAACGCCGTGGAGGACATGATCTCCTCAGAGGGACGGAAGGACGGGCGGAGCGACCGCATCGCGCGGGCAGACGTACGGCGGCTGGGCCGGCGGCGGAAGGCCGGATACGGTGCCGGGGTAGTTTACTGATCGACGAGCGTGGCCCGGTGTGCGGCACTCTGCCTCAAATCACCGTCCGGGGCCGCCAGTTGAGGAGGCCGACGGCCGACGAGCACCCGGGCGACGCGCTCGGCGGTGGTCGCCCAGCGCGGGGCGGCGCCCGCGAGGACGCGCTCCACCTCCCCGACCAGTTCCTCGAAGATCAGCCGGTTGGCCTCCAGGGTGCGGCCGGCCACGTGCGGGGTGTGCACCACGTTCGGCATGCCGCGCACGGGATGGTCCCGGGGCAGTGGCTCCTCCGGGTGGACGTCGAGGCCCACCCGCAGCTTCCCGGCCGCCGCGCGGGCGAGCAGGGCCGGCAGGTCCACCGTCGCCGCCCGACCCACCAGCACCACGACCGCCCCGGCGGGCAGTTCCGCGATCGCGTCGGCGTCGACCAGCCCCGCGGTGTCGGCGCGCGGCTGCGTCGCGACGACGAGGATCTCCGAGCGGCGGGCGAGCTGTCGCACCGAGGACACCAACTCGACCCCGAGGTCACCGGCGGCCGCCGGGGAGAGCCACGACGAGCACACGGCGGTGTCGCATCCGGCGCCGCTCAGCAACCGCACCAGATGACGGCCTATGCCGCCCATCCCGACGATGCCGACCCGTCGCCCGGCCAGCGTCGTGGGCCACGCGCCCGCGCCGGCACCGGTGCCCGCGTCCTCCCAGCCGTCCCACCAGCCGCCCGAGGCGACCAGCGCGTGCCGGCCGGGGATGTCACGCAGACAGCACAGCACCAGGCCCAGGGCGAACTCCGCGACGACCGGCCCCATCGCACCGGAGCTGTCGGAGCAGACGACACCGCGGCGCAGGGCCTCCCGCACGTCGAGGAACCGCCACCGGCCGTCCTGCCCGGCGCCGGCCAGCCGCAACAGCGGCGCTCCGGCGAGGCGTTCGGCGTCCAGGTACGGCAGGCGGGTGTCCCACCCGGCGACCAGCAGCGCGGTGCTGCGCCCGACCTCCCGCAGGATTCGCCCCTCGTCGTCGTCGCCGAGCACCGTCACCTGCGCGACGGCCGAGAGCCTGCGCAGCGCGGCCTCGGTCAGTACGTGGTCGCGGGCGAAGTCGTCGGCCACGACCAGGGCACGGGGGCGTGCGGACTCAGCCACCGAGGACCTCCGTGATGTCGGCCCCCGGGTCCGCCGGCAGCTCCACCCGGCCGCCGTCCCGCGCCGCCCGGTAGCCGGCCAGGAGGACCTCCAGGGTGCGCAGCGCCCGCTCGCCGCTGTGCGCCGGGGCCCGCTCCTCGGCCAGCGCGGTCACGAGTTCCTCCAGGGACCGGATCCACTGGGGTGCCCCGAGCGCGCTCTCCCCGACCTCCACCTCGGACCAGCCCGTGCCGCCCGGACCCAGCACCCGCAGGATCGGCCCGCGCCGGAAGCCGTCCGGGCCGGGCAGGACGCTGCCGAACTCGATGAGCCCCTCGGTGCCGACCAGCCGCATCAGGGGCTGGCCTGCCACCTCGGCACCGCACTCCAGCTGGCCCCGCAGCCCGTCGGCGTGTTCCCACACCAGCAGCCCGGAGTGCTCCAGCAGCAGCCCGGCGTGCTCCCTGCGGCGGCTGAGGTCGACCGTGCCGGCGACCCAGGTGACGGGTGCGTCCCCGGCGAGGAGGAAGCTGATGTCGATCCAGTGCGGGCCCCAGTCGAACAGGGCGGAGTCCTTGCTGTGGCACTCCACGCGCAGCAGCCGCCCCACCGCTCCCTCGGCGGCCAGCCGCACGGCCCGCTGGATCGCGAGGCCGAAGCGGCGCTGGTGGTTCACGGCCAGGGTGATGCCCGCGGCGGATGCCGTGTCGATCAGGGTGCGGGCCGGGGCCAGGCCGGTGGCGAGCGGCTTCTCGCACAGCAGGCCGCCCGAGAAGCCCTCCTTGGCCAGCTCCTCCACCAGCTCCGGCTGGGTGAGCGGGCCGGTGGCGGTGATCACGATGTCGGGCCGGTGGGCCAGCAGTTCGCCGACCGAGCCGACGGCCCGGCCGCCGTACTGCCGTACGACGTCCTCCGCGCGCGCCCGGTCCGCGTCGAGGGCGGCGACCAACTCGGTGCCCTCGCACCTGTCGACCGTGAGCGCGTGGGCGGTCCCGGCGTCACCGCACCCGATCAGGGCCGCCCTCAGGGGGGACCTCGTCGTCTGCCGTGTCATCTGTCTTCCTGCCTCTCCGTGCGGTGCTGTGTGGGGTCGGTGCGGCCGGGTGCCGCCGGCCGGCCGGTTCGCCGGTGCCGTACCCGTGCGCGGTGGCCGCGGTTCACTCCCAGCCGGTGCGGGCGGCGAGCCAGCGGCACGTGGCGGCGGCCTCCGCCCGCTGGAACTCCCGGATCGCGCCGGTGTCCCAGTCGGCGGGCTGCCGCGAGGCGTTGACGAAGCTGCCCGCCAGCGCGGCCAGGACGCTGTCGACGGCCCGCGGGTCCGCGGCGCGGCCGGCCGGATGCGCCAGGAAGAGACCCTGCGGATCGGCCAGGCCCTGCACCGCCGCGCAGAGCGCGAAGATCATGGGGTCGATCCAGTCCTGCCCCCGGGCCGCCCAGGCCCAGTCGACGAACCGGACGGTGCTCCCGGCGACGAGGATGTTGTCCGAGCGCAGGTCCGAGTGGAGCAGGGTGTCGCCCCGGGCGGCCTGCGGGAAGGACTCCTCCAGCCGGGCCAGTCGGTCCACGTGGCGCCGCGCCCAGGGCGCGAGGCCGTCGAGCCCCTCGACTCCGCCCAGCCCCTCGCGGTCGCCGAGCAGGTGGTTCCAGCCCCGCCAGTCCGCCAGGGTGCCTCCCCAGGGCTTCGCCGCGGGCACGGGGCAGGAGGCCGCCAGCTCGGTCAGCCGGACCAGCGCCCCCAGTACCAGCCGGAGGTCGCGCTCCCGCCAGGGCACCGGGGGCGTGCGGCCGGCCGCCGCGTCGAAGACGAGGGCGAGCCAGTCCCCGGTGTCCACGGTGCCCCGGAAGGCCGGTGCGGGCAGCGCGGCCGGAAGCTGCGCGGCGACCGCCGCCTCCCGCTCGTACAGCGCCACCGCGTAGGGATCGCCGTGCCGCGGTACGGCCTTGACGAAGGCCCGGGTGCCGTCGGCGCACCGAAGCCGGGTCGCGACCCCCCGGGAGAAGCCGCCGCTCTGCGTCCGGGACCAGGTCACCGAGGAGCCGAGCAGCCGCTCCACCTCGGCCCGGGCCGCGGGCGGCAGCGCCGTCCAGGGCAGCCGGGCGCTCCGCGCCTGCGGTACGGCCCGCGTGGGCGGTGCGGGAGCGAGCCGCGCCGTCACGGTGTCACCGCCGTGGCGTCGAGGCTCCTGCCGAGCCAGTTCTCCAGCTCCTCCACCACCGGGAGGGCGAGCTCGCTGAAGAGACAGGGGTGGGAGCGCAGCCACGCCGTGTCCATCTGCCGGGTGTAGGCGCGGCTGAAGTAGCCGTAGTGGTGCAGGATGTGGATGTCGTCCCGCAGCTCCGGCCGGTCGTCGTCGCGGAAGATGGTCTCCCACTGCTTCCAGTGCACCGGGAAGAACCGGTCGTGCGGGCTGAAGTCGTCCGGTGCGGTCGACGCGCGCACCAGCCGGGTCCAGCGGTAGACGATGCTCTGGTAGACCGCCAGGTCCTTCTCGGGCAGGTGCAGGAAGTCCTCCACCATGGCGGCCGGCAGCGGGTCGCCCGGCGGGAACGCCAGCACCCCCACCTGGACGATCTTGCCGTCCTCCAGCAGCAGCCGGTCGGGCAGTTCGCCCAGCGGGCGCCGGGTGAGCGTGTCCGTGTCCAGGTAGAGCCCTCCTCGGGAGGCCAGCACGCAGAAGCTCACCAGATCGGACCGGTGCGCCACGAAGGTCATCCGCCGGTACAGGTCGGCGTGCGCGGGGGACATCAGCTCCTCCAGGCACAACGGTTCGATCTCCACCCGGGGCACCGAGCGCAGCAGCTCGAAGTACCGGTTGCCGGCCGGTTCCTCGTCGACGATGACGACGACGCGGCCCGGCGCGTGCGCGGCGGCCGAGGCGACCGCGAGGAAATGGCCGAAGTCGAACTCCTGGCCGGACCAGTAGAAGTGGACGGGTGGCGCGGCGGCTGCCGCGCCCCCGCCGACAGTCGCGGGCGCCGGGAGCGTGGTCATGAGACCACCGCCTGACCGACCCGCCGCAGTGCGCGCATGCCCATGCCGATCTCCCATTCCGCGCTGATCCGAGGGGGTTCCTGCGGGCCGGACAGGACGGCGTCCAGCACCGCTCGCAGGACCTGGTGGGCCATCGGGCGGCCCAGGCAGGCGTGCCGGCCCCGGCCGAAGGCCACGTGGGGCAACCGCCGGTCCCACCGGAACTCCAGCGGGTCGGGGAACTGCCGGGGATCGCGGTTGGCCGCCACGAGCACCAGGACCACCCGGTCCCCGGCCGGGATTCGCTGGTCCCGCAGGACGATCTCGGTCGCGGCGCGGCGCGGCGCGAAGTGGAACGGGGTCGCCAGCCGGACGGCCTCGGTGACGAAGCCGTCGGGGTCGGCGCGGTAGCCGTCCCGCAGCCCCGGGTCCGCGGTGAGCTGCTCCAGGGCGACCGCCAGCGTGGCGACCGTGGGCTCCAGCGCGCCGGTGACCAGTTGCGCGTAGACGGCGACGGCGTCGGTGCGCGTCAGGGAGCCGTCGCGGACCGCCCGGTCCACGGCGATGGCGAGCGGGCTCGTCCGCGCGAGGCAGGCGCGTTCGACGAAGTCCGTGAAGAGGTCCAGTGCCTCGCGGGCCGCCAGGATCGTCGCCAGGCGCGTCTGCCGCCCCACGAAACCCATGAGGCGCCCGGACCAGGCCGCGAGGAGGGACAGTTCCTCGCGGCTGACCCCCAGCAGACCACCGAGGGCGGCCTCGCAGGCGGGGCGCAGCAGGGAGTCCAGCAGGTCCGCCGCACCGTCCGGCCCGTCCGGGAGCAGCGCCCCGGCCGGCAGCCCCGCCCGGACGACGGCGGCCACCCGGGTCACCTCGGCCGGGGCGAACGCCGGCCGTACCACCCTGCGGACGACGGCGTGCCGGGGCGGGTCGAGGAACATCGGCCAGCGGGCGAGGAAGTCCACCAGGGGAGCCGCCGCCGTGCGCTGCTCCTCGGTCAGCTCCTCCAGGAACGGCTCGGGCGTGCGCGCCAGCAGCCGGTTGTCGGCCAGCAGGTCCCACACGTCGGCGTACCGGGTGACGTACCAGGACGCGGTCTGCGGGTGCCAGAGCACCGGTGTCGTCTCCCGGGCCGCGTCGAACCAGCCGAGCGGGTCCGGCGGGACGAACGGCCGGCGGGGCGCCGCGGCGGGCGCCGGCGGATTGTCGTCGTGCTGCACGGGTACCGCATCCCTCCTGGGCGTGGGGGCCGCACCCCCCGGGCGCGGGGGTGCGACGGTGTGTCGGGGCGAGACGGGCACCGCGGCCTACCCGGGCTCCGGGGCCGAGCGGACCAGGGTCCAGGTCTCCCGCAGGGTGTCCGGCCGGACGGGCCGGTCGGAGTAGTCCTCGCTCACCCCGGCGACGGTGAAGCCGGCGGCCCGCGCGGCGGCGCGGACCTCGTCGTGCCCGAACCACCACTGGCTGTGGTGCTCCGTCTGCCGGCGGAAGCCGTCGCCGGACGCGGTGAACAGGGAGATGGCGTAGTCGCAGCGGTGCTCGCCGGGGTGGTAGCGGTTGCGCCACACGTAGGCGAAGTCGTCCAGGTCGTCGCCGTAGTGGCTGTCGCCGAACACCGACTCCAGCTTGTGCCGGGTGTTGAGGTCGAAGACGAACACACCCTCGGGGCGCAGGGCGGCCGCGACGGTCCGCAGCAGCGCGGGCAGCTCCGCCGGGGCGAAGTAGTTGACGCTGTCGAAGCAGCACACGGCCGCGTCGAGGGAGCCGGCCGGCACCGGCAGCGGCGCCGGGAGCCGGACCTCGTGCAACGGCGTGCCCGGGGCGACCCGCCCACGGGCCCGGGACAGCATGGCCGGGGAGCCGTCGACGCCGCTGACCTCGAAGCCCCGCTCCTGGAGCAGCCGGGTGACGGTGCCGGTGCCGCAGCACACGTCGAGAACCGTGCGGACGGGCAGCTCGGTGCCGCGCAGCCGGGCCGCCAGGTGGTCGGCCCAGGCCGCGTAGTCGTTCTGCGCCGTCCAGCGGTCGTACACCGCCGCGAGCGCGTCGTAGAGGGGGAGCCCGCCGGTGTCGGGACGGGCTGGCGCGGTGGTCATCGTGGCCTACCGGCGGACCTTGACGGCCAGGTTGACACCGCGCTCGGCCCACTCCTGCCGCTCACAGGCCTCCAGCTCCAGCGCCAGCAGGGTGTCGAAGTACTCCTTGTCCTCCAGCGCGCGGGAGATGGCGCTGATCGCGCCGTACGGGTAGCCGAAGTCCTCCGGGCCGGGCAGGGCCAGCGAGGTCACCCCGAAGACGCGCTCGCCGGCGAGGCCGGCGCCCTCGGCGAGGGAGAGCAGCTCGGCGGCGCTGTAGACCCGCAGCGGCGGCACCGTCGGCGACCACTTGACGGTACGGGTGCGCAGCAGCTCCTTCAGCTCCTCGACGCCGGCTCCGTCCCGGCAGATCTTGGACGACAGGGCGTTGGACAGTGAGTGGCTCATCAGCAGGCCCGGGGCGCCGGGCCGCAGCACCCGCTGGACGGTGGCGAAGGCGGCGGCCGGGTTGTCGAGGAAGCTCAGCACGCCGTAGGTGCTCAGGACGGCGTCGTAGGTCTCCGAGGGGAGCTGCGGGGCGTCCTCGACGTCGCAGTGGACCAGCTCGACGAGGGAGGCGACCGACGACTCGGCGAGGTTGCGCTCCGCCTGCCGCAGCATGTCCTCGGACTTGTCGGCGACCGTCACCCGGACCCCGAACTCGGTCGCCAGCCAGATGCCCCAGCGGGCGGTGCCGCCGCCGACGTCCAGCACGTGCTTGCCGGGGCGCAGGTCGAGGTGGCGGCGGACCAGCTCCTTGATCACCTCGTCGGACAGGTGCCAGTAGGCGGCCTCGTAGAATCCCTCGACATTGCCGGCGTACGAGGTGAAGAAGCCGTCGAACTCGGTCTCGGTCATCAGGGTCATGGCGTGTTCCTCCAGTCGGGTGCGGTCCGCGCGGGTCGGCGGAACCGGTGGGGGTGGTGCGGGCGGGTCAGCCGCGGCGGGCCGCGGTGGCGGTCCGGGAGCCGGGCCGCTTCCGGTCGAGCAGGCGTGAGGGTGGCGCCTGCAGAGCGGCGAGGTAGGCGCCGTAGTCGACGCCCTCGGGGAAGTCGACCAGCTCCACCTCGGGGTCGAGGGTGATCCAGTCGTGGCTGTCCCAGTGGGCGGCCAGCTCGTCCCAGTCGGGGGTCACCGGCCAGCCGTGCGGGTGCGCGAACTGGGTGCGCAGCGGTTCGGTCGTGAGCTGGTAGCGCACGTCGGCGGAGAGCCGGATCTCGTCGCTGCTGTTGGGGCCGCCGCCGTGCACGGTGAGGCTGTGGAAGACCACCGCGTCCCCGAGGGCGAAGTCGGCGGACGCCCAGCGCTCGTCGTCCGGCGCTACGGGCAGGTACAGGGGGCGGCGGCCGCCCTGGGCGGGGTCGGTCGGCAGGAAGCCGGCCCGGTGCGAGCCGGGGATCAGCCGCAGCCCCTGGCGGCGCGCGTCGCAGTCGGTCAGCGGCAGCCACACGGTGAGCGCGTCGGTGGTGACGTGCTGCACCACGAAGTCCTGGTGCGCGCGGGTGAAGTAACGCACGGGGTCGGCGGACGGCGGTGCCAGCCGCACCACCCGGGCCGGGTGGCAGAACATCGGACCGCCGAGGAAGCGTTCCATGAACGTCCACAGCCGGGGCGTGAACGCCAGCCGGTGAAAGCTCTCCAGGCGCTGCACCGCGGGGTAGACGGTGGCGAACCCGTCCCGGCCGAAGGACAGGCCGCTCCGGGAGACGGACAGGCCGTCGGGGTCGGCGAGCCATCCGATGCCGTACAGCGCGGCCCGCAGCTCCGCCTGTACGGCGGCGGGGCCGGCCGGGTCCAGCAGGCCGGGGAGGTACAGGTATCCGTCGTCGGCCAGCCGGTCGCGGAGCGCCTCGACGTCGTCGAGGATGTCGTGGGAGTCCCTGAGTGTCTGCACGGCGGGTCCGTCAGGGCAGGATGGTGCGGCCGTTGGCGCGCGGCATCAGGGCGAAGTCACGGATGTCCGCGCGGCCCAGCAGCCACATGAGGAACCGTTCGACACCCATGCCGAAGCCGGCGGTGCGCAGCGGGTGCGCGGACTTCATCCGCACGTACCACTCGTACTCGGCCGGGTCGACGCGGTGGGTCTCCAATGCCGCCAGCACCTCGGGCCCGTCGATGTGGCGCTCGCCCGCCCCGACGACCTCACCGGGGCCGAACAGCAGGTCCCCGTTGAGCGCCCGCCCCTGCGCGTCGCGGCGCTGGTAGAAGGGGACGGACAGCGCGTCGAAGTGGGTCACCCACAGGAACTCGCCGTGCCGACGCATCAGTTCCTGCTCGCCGGCCCGGGTGAGCGTCCGCCAGCCCTGCTCCTGGCGGACGTGGCGGGGATCGGCGCCGAGGTCGGCCACGGCCTCGTCGAAGGTCATCCGGGTCAGGGCCGTGGACCGCTCCAGCAGCGCCTCGACATGCCCGAGGCCGCCGGCGGCCGCGCGGATCACCGGCGCGTGACGCTCCGCCAGCTCGGCCACCACATGCCGCAGGTACGCCTCGACGACCTCGATGACCTCGTCGAGGCCGCCGGGGATCTCCGCCTCGCTGTGGAAGAACTGGCACAGGTGGGTCTCGTCCGGGTCCTCACCCCGGAAGGACGGCATCAGGTAGTAGGCACCGGCCTCGCTGAGCCGGCACAGGTACTCCAATCCGAACTGCATCGAGTCGGCGAGGTAGGTCGGTACGCCGAACATGTCCACCCGCACCGGCTGGGAGTCGCTGCCCAGGCCCATCGGCGAGGACACGGAGCCCGTCGTCACCGGCAGGTGCCCGAAGCGCACCCTGCGTTCGGTCCAGAAGCCGACGGTGGCCGAGGTCAGGGTGTCCTGGAGGTCGAGCAGCCGCGCGTACCACTCGCTGCCGAGCGCGCGCAGGTAGTGGGTGTCCGGGTCGCGCCACGAGCCGGGAGGCGCCAGTTCGGTCGCGGACGGCGGCGCGGTCGTGGTGACGGGCAGGGTCTCAACACTCATGAGGGGAGTTCCTCTCTCGGTGACCACCGTGCGGCGGCGGGCGATCGGACGGCCGCGGGTGCGTCCGCCGGCAACGCGGTCAAGGTGATGCCGTGGGTGTCGCAGGCCTCGCGGAAACGGGGGTCCAGCAGGACATGGAGATCGCTGACGCGGATGTCGCGGGCCCATTTCCAGCGCCGCGAGTCGGGAGACGTCAGCGTGCCCAGCTCGGGGCGGTCCAGCGCCGGGTGGGTGACGATCATGTGGGTCCCGGGCGGCAGCGCGGAGAGATGCTCGCGGAGCAGCTCCGCCTTGTCCTCCATCGGGCAGTTGGACAGGTGCCACACCGAGTCGACCGCCAGGGGGATGCCCGGCGCCGGCACCGCGTCCCGGCAGGGCAGCCCCCACTCCGCGCTGACCCGGGCCAGCACCTCCGCGTCGAAGACGCCGATGTGCGACTCCAGGTGCCGCAGCCGCACCCCGGCGTCGGCCGCCGTCCGCAACTGGGCCCGGAACTCCGCCAGCGCCTCCTCGGGGTCGGCGGCGGCCCGCAGTTCGGCCACGCCGGGCAGGAAGGCGCCGTCGGGGGCGCACAGCGACCGTCCGCCGGTGAGCGGCCGGTAGCGCAGCCCCTCCCACTCGCAGGCCAGGACGAGGTGGGCGCCGAGCGGGAGCCCGGCCCGGAGCGCCAGCCGGACGGCGCGGCGGGCGTCGGGAGCGGGGACCATCAGGGACGCCTGGGTGACCACGCCCGCGCGGTGGGCGGCCAGGATGCCGTCGGTGACCGCCGGGCACATGCCGTAGTCGTCGGCCTGGACGACGAGGAGCCGCTCCGTGGTGGGTGGAGTCATGCCCGGCCTCCCCGGGTGACCGCGTGCAGGGCCCAGCGGCGGCCGGGGGTGGCGGTGACCACCTGATGGGCGGCGGCGCCGGGGAGTTCGCGCAGCCGGGTGTCGAGTTCCGCGATCAGGGCGTGCCAGCCGGGGTGCCTCTCGGGCGGCGGCAGGTAGAGCGAGATGAGCAGCTCCCCGCCGGACGCCACCCGGTCCAGCATGCCCACGGCCGTGTCCACCGGGTCGTCCAGGTAGTAGAGCACCTCGCTCAGCACGACCGCGTCGAACCGGCCGCGCAACGGCAGCCGGGAGGCGTCCGCGCACAGCAGCAGCTCGCCGGGCCGGCGACCCCGGGCGGCCAGCGCGTCACGGGACCAGTCCACGCCGACGTAACGGCCGTCGAAGCGGGGGCCGAGCCGGTCGCGCAGGGTACCGGTGCCGCAGCCCACGTCCAGGACGTCCCGCGCCCCGTTCGCCAGGATGCGGTCGGCGAGGGCGGTGTAGCGGGCGTCCTCCGCCGGTTCGGTCAGGTAGTCCCAGCGGCCCGAGCGGTACTGCCGCTCCCAGTCGTCCCTGCTGTACACCGGCACCTGGCCGTGCGTCGTACGGGTGCTCATCGGGCCGCCTCCGGGTGCGCGGACCGCAGCCGGCCGGTGAGGCCAGGAGCGGCGAGCAGGTCCTCGGCGGCGTCGAGGGCGAAGTCGATGTGTGCCTCGCCGTGCGCCGCGCTGACGAAGTTGACGCCGTGCCCCAGCAGGACGCCCCGGCGCGCCATGCCCGCCACGAAGGCCTCCGCGAGCGGGGCGTGCCCTGCGGGGTCGGCCGCGAAGCGCAGGCACGGCATGGCGTCGTGGCCGACGGCGAAGGGGGCCAGACCGTGGCACCCGGCGAGGGCGTCGAGGCCGTCCCGCAGACGCCGGCCGAGCATGGCGACACGGGCGTAGTAGTCGGTGTTCGCGTAGTGCCGCAGGGCCGCCTTCATCACCTCCAGGGACACCCGCTCGCCCGTGAAGGCGCTGGCGACGCCGAGCTTCGCGAAGTGCGCCATGGTGCGTCGGGGTCCGGCCACCGCGGCGAGGGCGGCGCCCGCCGCCAGGCTGGTGGAGAAACAGGTCAGGTCGGCCTCCGTGGCCAGCGACTGGCCGAGCCCGCCGGGCGCGAGCCGGAAGGCGGTGATGTCCTCGTCCAGCACCAGCATGGTGCCGTGCAGGTCGCACAGCCGGCGCAGTTCGGCGAGGAAGCCCGCGGTCAGCCGCCGGTGGTGGGGCGGGCACAGCACGACCGCGGCGGTCCGGGAGCCCTCGTCGGCCAGGAGCCGGAGCAGCAGGGCGTCGTCGTCCGCCGAGTCCAGCTCCACGGCGGGGGAGGCCCCCGGCGGGCCCGCGGGGCGGCCGGCGAACAGGACGCGGTCGCGGCCGGTGACCGTCCGGGCCAGGCGGACCGCTGCCGCGCGGGCCCCGGTCCGGGTCTTGAGGAAACGCACCATCTCCACGCCGGGCACCGCGGCGACCAGCGCTTCGGCGGCCGTGATCTCCGCCTCGACGGGCAGGGACAGCAACAGGCCGCGTCCGCCGCGCTCCCGCACGGTGTTGGCGACGACCGGGTGGTTGTGACCGAGCGTCGCCGCGCCTCCCGCGCACACGAAGTCGACGTAGGACCGGCCGTCGACGTCCCGGACCAGGGCGCCGTCGCCGCGCTCCAGGTAGCCGGGGTGGATCCCCGTCAGACGCCCGGGGCCGTCGGCGAGGGTGCTGCTCGTCCCGGGGATGACCCGCTCGGCCCGCTCCCGCAGCGCGGCCGACCGGGCGAGGGTGAGTGGCCGGTCGCCGGGTTCGGGCAGCGCGCCGGTGTCGGCGCCGGTGCCGAGGTGTTCGGGGGTGATGGCCCGGAACCGGGAGCGCTCGGCGAGCCAGGGGCGCCCGATGTCGTGCGCGACGACGTCCCGTGTCCACAGCACCCGGTGTTCCTCGTAGCCGTTCTCCGCGATCACCAGATCGCGCAGGCGCTCGTCCACGCAGCTTCCCGGGTCGGTGGTCGCCAGGGCGCGGGCCACGGCGGGCGCCCAGCGGTCCGTCACATGGACGTGCGGGCTCAGCGGCAGGAAGCCGGCGGCCCAGCTCGCCGGGGTCAGCCGGACCAGCGGCACCCGGGTGCCGGCCACCGGCCGGGCCTCCTCCGGCCGGTCGAACGTTCCGCCGCGCGCCACGTGGGAGTTGCCCAGCACGATCTGGGTGCCACCGCCCGCCAGCAGGTCCTCGATCAGCGCGTCCAGGTCGACGGGGCCGTCGAACTCCCAGTCGTCCTCCAGGTGGACACCCACGGGGGTGCGGGCGTGGGCGAGCAGGACGGACAGGGCGCCCGGCAGACCGACCGGCCGGGGGAACTCCTCCACCACGACCTCGCTCACCCGGGGCTCGGAGCGCGGCAGGTCGCGCAGGAAGGCCAGGGTCGCGGCCCGCTCCTCCGGCGGGACGCCGTAGGCGGGGTCGACGGTGGCGATCACCCGGAACGTGCCGGAGAAGCGGACGTTGGCGAAGAAGGACGTGTAGGTCCGCGGCAGGGTGTCGCGGCCCACCGAGGTGGTGGTCAGATCGACCGCCGAGGTGTCGAGCGGGGGTGCCGGAACCGGCATTCCATCCTCCTGTGGACGAACGGGCGGGGTGGCAGCGGACGTGCCGGTCAGTAGAAGCGGCCCTGCTCGCTGAGCAGCGACGCGCGTCCGGGGCCGCCGCAGGCCGCGCAGGCCATCGGCCCGCCCGGCACGACCCAGCCGAAGAACGGCAGCCCGCGCCCGGCCGCGCACGGCGCGCACGCGCCCTTGACCAGGCCGGACCGCTCGATGCTGCGGTCCAGGCGCTCGCGTGCGCGGGACAGCAACCGCCGGTCGTAGGAAGCGAGTTCCCGGCGCAGCCGCCCCGCCGTCGGAGGGCCCGGTAGCCGCTCCCGCTCGGTGGGGTTGCGGCGGCCGATCCGCCAGCCGCCGTCCTCCCGCACCCCGAGCACCAACGGGGTGCCCGCACGCAGCAGCCTCCGCTCGGCACGCATGCGCCGGTACGGCTCGTGCGGCGCCGTACGGACCACGTCGGCGCGTATCCCGTCCAGCTCCCGCCGCCAGTGGTCGAGCGCCGGGCCGGCGCCGGGCGAGGCCAGGACGGCCGTCTGCACGGGCGCCAGCGGTGAGGGGAGCCCGAGCCCCCAGCGGTCCCGGTGGTGCATCGCCACCAGGGCGAGTACCTTGCCGGTGAAGCCGATGTCGACCAGCTCGCCGTCCACGCCCAGCGCCTCGCGGTAGCGACGGGCCATCAGGTAGGTGGTGGCGACGACCGTCGGCCTGCCGTCGCGCAGGCAGGAGACCGTCAGGTGGCAGGTGTCGCCGTAGCCCGCGGGGGCGTCGACGGCCACGGTGAGCACGGGCAGGCCGAACGCCGCGAACGTGCTCTCCAGCACCTCACGGTAGCCCTCCAGGGCAGCGGCCCCGGTGCCGCGGGGCAGTACGTGGTTGAGCTGGATCGCGGGCCAGATGTAGCGCTCGCGGAACAGCGGGGTGCCGCTGCCGCGCAGCCGGCGCAGCAGCCCCCCGGTGGTCACCACCGGCCCCTGGTGGCCGGTGCGGTGCAGCCAGGCCACGTTGAGGTGCAGGTTGTCGGCGCGCAGCACCCAGCCGGGCAGGTCGCGGTCGCCGGGGCGGAGCCGGTAGACGTTGCCGTAGGTCGGGAAGACCCGGTCGTAGGACTCCTGCGGGTCGAGGAAGGCGTGGGTGGTCTCGGCAGGCGGTGCGACACGGGCCACCCGGCCGAGGAAGGTCTCGACCATGAGCCGGACGACGTCCAGACCCGGGCCGCGCCACGGCGTGATGCCGCCGGCCACGCCGCCCGGCGCGACGACACCCGCGTCGACCAGGACCTGGTGGTACGTCATGTCAGTCATGTGCGCCCCCGTCCGCCGGGTGGCCGATCCGCGCGCTCAGCCACAGGCACGGCCGTCCCCATTCCAGGCCGACACGCGTCGCCGGCTCCTCGGTGCCGGGAGGCAGGGCGCGGACGAGTTCCGCGCCGAGGCGTTCGGCCTCCGCGAGATCGTCGGTGAAGGCCTGGACGAGCAGCAGCCCGTCCGACTCGCCGTCGGCGCCCAGGTCCTGGCCGACGGAACAGCAGCGCCGGGGGCCGCGGCGCAGCCAGGCCCGGGGGATCATGCGGAAGTCGGTTCCGTGGGAGCGCAGGTACCAGGGCTCGCCGTCGGGCTCCAGCCGGACCGTGTGCGCGTACCGCAGGCCGCCGGTCGCGGGGACCGCGGGGATGTCTGCGATCTCCTCGATGCCGTGCCGCCGCATGACCTCGTCGAGGGCGGGAGGAGCCAGCTCACGCAACCGCCGCATCGAGCACCTCCAGCGTGCCGGCGTCCCCGTCGAGCCGCGCGGGCGTCCCCAGGGGCAGCGTGAGCATCGGGTCGGTGTGGCCGATGTCGGCGCCGGCCACGACCGGGACCCCGTGCCCGGCGAAGCGCCGGCGCAGGTGGTCGGTGAGAGCCCGCTCGAAGCCTTCGGGCGCCCGGAAGGAGCGTCCGAAGACCAGCCCGGCCATCCCGGTGAAGACACCGAGCATCTCCAGCTGCGTCAGGCCGCGTTCGACGTGGTGCAGGTCCGTGCCGGTGGTCTCCAGGACCACCACGGCACCGGAGAAGTCGGGGAAGTACCGGGTGCCGGCGAGCAGCCCCAGCGTCTCCAGGTTCCCGCCGATCAGCGGACCCGTCGCCGTGCCGCCGTGCAGCGGGGTCCAGCCGGGCGAGGGCGTGGTCGCGCGGGCCCGGTCGTCGGCCTCGTCCCACAGCAGCAGTTCCTCCGTCCACCGGGGGGCCGCGGCGAGCGGGCCCAGGGGCTCCGCCCGGCCCACGGCGCGGACGAAGTGGTCCCAGGTGTACGGCAGGGGGCCCGGGTACTCGGCCAGCTCGGGCAGGAGGGTGGGGCCGTGGAACGTCACGATGTTCGCGACCCGGAGCGCGGCCAGCAGGACGGTGGTGATGTCGCTGTAGCCGACGAGGATCTTCGGGTCGGCGGCGAGCGCGTCGTAGTCCAGTTCGTCCAGGACCGCGTTGCCGGTCAGCCCGCCAAGGGACATGACGACGCACCGCACCTCGGGGTCGCGGAGGAAGGAGTTCAGCTCGGCGGCCCGCTGGGGTCCGCCGTCCGCCGCGGAGGGCTTCCCGGCCAGCGGTCCGAGCCGCACCCGGTAGCCGCGCGACCGCAGTGCGCGCACTCCGCGCTCCAGACGCCGCGGGGCCACGACCGAGCCCGAAGGGGTCGCCACCGCGACGAGGTCCCCCGCACGCAGCCGCGGCGGCCGTATCGGCGGCGCGGATGCGCGCCCGGCGCGGACCGGTGACGGACCGGTACAGGGCAGGACAGGCATCATCAGCTCCAGGGCCGTTCGTGGACGAAGGGGACGAGGTGCGGGCGCGGCCGGTGCGTGGGGCCGTTGCCGCGGGTCCGGGGCACCGGGCCTCTCTGTGCCGGTGCCGGTGCCGGCCGTGCGCCGACGACGTCGATTCTGGCCGTGCGGCCCGCGCGCCGACAGTCCCGGGATCACGGGACAGCCGCAGCCCGGCACCGGCCGGGCGCCGTGTCGCGGGAACGCGTGACTTGAGGGCCACGGAGCGCGGTGCCTAGGCTCGGCCGCCCGGGCGGGTGGATGTCCGCCGGCACCCGCCGGCGCGTCAGGGCACCGCACCACGGCCGCGGTCACGGGAACGAGAGTCCGGTCACCGTCGTGGGGGACACGCGGTGGAACGTCAGCCCGTACCGCCGGTGCGTGCGGAACGTGCTTGGCGGTACGGGGGTCTCCTCACGTGGGAGTCGCCACTCCCGCACGAGCCGGGACCCCCGTCCGACGGCACTGCGCGCAGGGCCAACCAGGAAACGGGCCGCGGGGAGCCGGGCGGCTTCTCGCGGGTTGCGGGGCGCCGGGCGGCACACCTGAGGGGTGCCGGGCGGCTTCGCGCGGGCCGGGGGGCGTCCGGCGTCTCGTGGGCGGGGGGGGAGCCGGGCCTGTCCGGTCGCCGGTCACCGTCGGCGTCCCGTTCCTGAGCCCCCGTCCTCACCGCAATCCCGTTCCGACCGCCGTGCGAACCGGGAGCACCCCGTCGGTGCCCCCGGCCGTCCGGTCGTACCGCCGTGCCCGCGCCCTCGTGTCCCCGAGCGGTCGCCGGTACGCCGTGCCGGGGTGAGGCCCCGGACGGCATCCCGTGGCCGGGCGGACGGTCCGCCCGGCCACGGAACGCGTTCTCCGACAACCAGGGGAGTCCCTATGACCCGACCGACACCACCCCGACCGTGGGCGGTCTTCGACATCGACGGTGTCGTCGCCGACGTACGCCACCGAGTGCCGCATCTGTACCAGCCCACCCCCGACTGGGAGGCCTTCTTCGCCGCGGCCGAGGGGGACCTGCCGCTCGCCGAGGGCGTCGAGCTGGTGGCCGAGTACAGCGCGGACCACGCCCTGGTGTGGCTGACGGGCCGCCCGGAGCGCATACGGGACCTCACCACCGCTTGGCTGGCCCGCCACCGCCTGCCGCACGAGCACCTGGTCATGCGGCCCGACGGTGACGACCGGCCGGCGAGCGTCCTCAAGGCCCGGAGACTCGCGGAGCTGGCCCTGCACCGGCCCGTCGCCGTCGTCGTGGACGACGACCCCAGGGTGGTGAGCGAACTGCTGGACGGCGGCTGGCCGGTGCACCGGGCGACCTGGGCGCCGGCGCCTCCCCCGCTGCAGGACGCCCAGGAACGGCTCGGCCGTACCTGACGCGCGGGTGACGGCGTAACGGACGCGGACGTCGGCCGGCGGGCGGGTCGCGGCGCGGCCGGTCAGGCGGTCGGCGCCCGCGCCGGCACGGAGCCGGACGCGTCGAGGGCCAGGAGGCCGGCGCGGACGGCGGCCGCGCTCCGGTCGAGTTCGCCGCGCTCCCGCACGCGCCAGTCCGCGTCGATGCGGAATCCGTCACCGACGAAGCGCGGGAAGACGTGCAGATGGGCGTGGAAGACCTCCTGGAACGCGGCCTCGCCGTCGGCCAGGAAGAGGTTGACGCCGTCACAGCGCAGGTTGGAGCGGCGCAGCGCGCGGGCGAGCCGGTGCGCCACCGTCCACATGTGGGCGCCCAGGGGCTCCGGGAGGTCTTCCAGGCCGGGCGCGTGCGCCTTGGGCACGACCAGCAGATGACCGGGGGTGACCGGCTGGAGGTCCATGAACGCCACGGTCGTGTCGTCCTCGTGGACGATGCTGGCCTCGGCCTCACCGCGCACGATGGCGCAGAAGACACAGTCGTGGACGGCCATGGGCCCCTCCTCGGGTGGGGGAAGGATCCCACGAGACCACAGCCCGGGCAGCGGATGCCAGTCCGGCACCGGCCGCCCTCCGTCCGGGGGCCGTAGGACGCCCCGGTGCCGGGCTGCCCGTCCAGGGCCGCGAAGGCCTCCGCCAGCGCCCCGGTCACCTCGGTGCGGAAGTGCGCGTCCAGCAGGGGACGGACCGGCTCGGCGGCGTCGGCACCGGTCGTCCGGGACACCTCCTCGACCGCCACGGACCGGCCCGACACCAGCAGCCTCAGCGTGGGCAGGGCCTCGGCGGGAACGTCGGATGCCGGCCGTTCACGGTCACCACGGCGTTGCCGCCGCCGGCCGTCAGGTGTGGCGGGAAGTCCGTCAGGCACACCGCCTGGGCGGCCGGCCCGAACGCGCGGTCAGGATTCCGAGCGGTCAGGGTGCCGTCACACGGTGAGCGAAGCCGCCAGCGCCGCCAGGGAGAGGTCCGCCGGAGGCGTCGGCATGGCGTCGAGGCGGGCCTGCCGGGCCCACGCCACCAGGTCCCCCGGGTCGATGCCGGCCAGGCGCCGGCGCGCCCCCTCCAGCAGGGCCGCCGCGGCGGCCGTGATCGCCCCCTCCGTGACCGGCAGCGGCGGCAGCGCGCTCCCGGTGTCGCCGAGCGCGATCCGTTGCAGACCCGAGGACAGGTCGGCCACCCCGACCTCTCGGACCGTCAGCGACAAGTGCGCCGACAGCCCGTCCTGACCGTGGGCGCGGTGGGCGAAGCCGCGCGGGATGTACAGGACGTCACCCGGGCGGGTGACGGTCGTCAGCACCTCGGCCGGCTGCGGCTCGTGGCCGGGCACCCGGCCCGCGTGCCAGTGGCCGTCCGCCGGTCCCTCGTGCACGCTCCAGCTCTTGCTGCCCGCCACCTGCACGACGAGGACGTCGGCGTCGTCACGGTGCAGCGGCAGCCCCGCGTGGCCGGCGGGCGTGACGAAGTAGAACGCCTCGACGGCCAGACCCAGTTCACCGGCGAGCGCGCGCAGCAGGGCACGGGTCGGCGCGTGCCACTGGTCGATGCAGCGCAGCAGCAGGGTCGCCCCCGCGTCGAGCAGGGCGCGGATCCTGGCCGGATCGGCGAAGCCGTCCGGTTCCGCGCGGGCGACGGTCCGGGAGGCCGTGAACCTGCGGGCGGGCAGCCGGTTGTCGTCGGCCCACATCTCGATGTACGGCTCGCGGAAGAATCCGGTGGCAAGGGCCTGGTCGAAGTCGGTCAGCGCGAAGGGACCGGACGCACCGCCCCGCGGGGTGAAGCGCTGTGGCTGCCGGCGCCAGTACTTCTCGAAGAAGACGTCGGTGTCGCCGACCCACTGGCCGAGAACGGGGGTTCTGCTCATGAGATCCGCTCCTGAGTTTCGATGACGGTCGGGTTTCTCAATCCGGCAGGATCGCTTCCGGATAACGGGCCAGGGCGGCGTCGGCCAGTTCCTGCGGGACGAGGACGTCGTCCACCAGCAGAAAGCCGCCGACCGGGCAGCGCAGGACGGTCAGTCCGGGGGATTTCTCGACCCGCGCCGGGAATGCGCGCAACGCCTCTCCGAGGAAGAGGCCGTAGCGCACCTTCGTGTCACCGGCATCGCCGCCGGACGCGGAGGCCACGGCCGCGCGTCTGGCCCGCTCCCGTTCCGCCTCGTCCGCCAGTGCGTCGGCCGCCCAGCGCGCGGCGGGCGTCGACAACAGCGGGATGCCGCAGACCCGTTCGGCGAGCTGGTGCAGCTCGGGCGCCAGCGACCAGTCCCGGGCGGCCCGGCGCAGCGCTCCGCGCTCCGCCTCCGGTACAGCGGCCAGGAGCAGGGCGGTGTCGACCAGATCGCGGCCGCGCGGTGGCTGTTGGAAGAGTTCCTCGGCGATCAGCAGCAGCCCGGCGAGGAGCGGATCGTCCGGGCGGCCGGGACGGAGCGGGACCGTCGCGTGGTCGCCGACGAACGCGGCCGTGAAGAACTCCACCGCGTACGGATGGTCCAGGTCGGACTCGGGCGAGGCCCAGTTGAGGGCCACCGCCCAGTCCCTTCGGCCCGGGCTCTCGATCATGCTCACGCGGGCCTCGTCCACCGGGCGGGAGGCGGCGACGGCCGCGACCGCCCGCCACATCGCGTTCTCGTCGGGCATCAGCAGGTCCACGTCCCGGCTCGACCTGAGGACACCCTCGGGATACAGCCGCTCCAGGGCGGCGCCCTTGAGTACCTCCGCCCGCCCGCACCCGCGGGCCAGATCCGCCAGGCGGCCGTACTCCTCCTGCCGCGCGTGCTCGGCGGCCAGCAGGGCCTCGCCCAGCCGGCCGAGCCGCGCACCCTCCAGCGCCGCCAGCGAGCACACCGTGCCGCCCAGCCGGTGCTCCCGGCGGCCCGCCCGCTCCAGGACGAGGCCCAGCCGTATGTCCTCGGCGACGCCGAGCACCGCGCGCACCGTCTCCATCGACAACCGCAAGTCCACTCCCGGGGTGACACGTCGAAGCAGGGACGAGCGGAGCCTAACGGCGGTCGATTCGGCGGCGACCGGATTTTCCGTAAACGGCAGACCCGATTTCCGGAATCAGCAGCCGTCCGTTGTCCGGGAGACTCCGCGGAGAATTCGGCTGCGGAATGCAGAAATGCCTGTTGCTGTCACCGTTTCGGGCTGGCTACGGTCACTGCCGTCGGATTCCGTTCACTCTTGAGGAGGTACACCATGGCGAACCACGCCTCGATCCTGCGTCCGCGTCTGGACAAGGTGAAGCCGCAGGACCGCTGAAAAAGCGGGAGGAACACGGATGCCGCCACCTCCGGGTGGCGGCATTCCTCTTCGCGCCGGCGTACGTGAAGGACGCGACGACTTTCTCAAGGAGGTTTTGCTGTGTACGAGTTCGGCAGGGTGGAGGGCCCGGTACCCGTCATCGCGCTCGTCGACGAGCGGCTGAGCACCACGACCGTGTGTCTGGCGTCCACGTACGGCTCCCGGCACGACCCGGTCGGGGAGTGCGGTCTGGCCCACGTACTGGAACACGTGCTGATGTCGGCGCCGGTGGGCACCGTGCCGTCGTTCAGCGAGCACGTCGAGCGACTCGGCGGTTACGCGAACGCGGAGACCGGCCTGGACCGGATGCTCTTCCACGCCCGGGTGCACGCCGACGACGCCGAGGAGATCGCGGGCCTGCTCTACCAGGCGGTGCTCCAGCCCCGTCTGGGCGAGGAGACCCTGGCCCAGGAGAAGCGTGCCGTCTTCCGGGAACTCGCCACCGCCGCGGCCGACCCCGGTGACGTGGTGCAGGACGCCTTCCTCGCCCACCTCTTCCCCGGCCACCCCCTGGGCCGCCCGGTCGGCGGTACGACGGCGGACGTGGAGAGGATGGACGTGGCGGCCGTCGCCGCCGGACACACGCAGCGGCTGCTGCCGGCGTCCCTGACCGCCATCGTCGTCGGACCGCGCGTCCCCGCGGCGATCGATCCGGTGGTCGCCGGCATCGACCGCGACGTCCTGGCCACGATCGGCACCGCCGTGCCCGAGCCGCTCGCGCTGCCCGCCTCCAGCACACCCGAACCGCCCGCATGGCCCGACGAGTTCGCGTGGGTGTGCGCGGGGGGCCGCTCGGTGCCGAACCACGATCCGCGCCGCCCGCACTTCAACGTCCTCGCGCAGCTCCTCGGTTCCAGCCCCTCCTCGTTGCTCTACCGCCGGCTGCGCGGCGAGGCGGGGCTCGCCTACGCCTTCCAGGCGTGGAACCGCGGCTACGGCGAGACCGGCGCCTGGCGGGTGCTGGCCGGCGTCGAGCCCGGCAACGGCCCCGATGCCCTGCGGGTCATCCGCACCGCGCTGGAGGAGATAGCGGCCGACGGCCCCAAGCCGGACGACCTGGCCTCGGCCCGCCGCCAGGCGCAGATGCGCATCCTGACCTCCGTCGACAACCCGCTGGAGTGCGCCCGGTTCCTCGCGATGCGCAGCGGCGGCCCCGCGGCCTGGTCGCCGGCCGCCGAGGTGGAGTTCCTCGCCGGGGTGAGCGCCGAGGACCTGCGGCAGGCCGCGGCGCAGGTCCTGGACGGCTTCCGGGCCGTCGTCCGCCCGGAGCCCCGGTGAACGCCGTCGAGCAGTACCTCGACCGGGCCCGGCGGGCAGGGCTGGCGGACGAGGTGCGCGGACTCGCCTTCGTCGCCGACCGCTGCGACGATCCCATCAGCGGCCGTCCGCAGGTGCTCGTCGAGTACTGCGACCCACGGCTGACCGGCGACGCCCCGGCCCTCGCCACACTGCGCCGCCGGCTGCGCGAGCGGCACCCCGGTGCCACCTCGGTGCTGCTCCGCTCGGCCGGGGACGTCCGCCCTCCCGGACCGTGGCGGCCACGGCTGACCTACATCCGCCACCTCGGCGCCGCCGCCGTCCCGGACGGTACGGCGGTGGCCGTGCGCCCCGCCACCCCCGCCGACGACCCGCGCGTGCACGCCTGGCTGGTCCAGGCCTTCCGCAACGCCTATCCCGGACACGAGGTCGACCCCGGGCACGCCGGGATCGCGGCGATCATGGCGAATCCCGCCAGGCGGTCGTTCATCGCCCTGGTCGCCGGCGAGCCGGTGGGGCACGGCACCGTGCTGACCGGGGAACGGGACGAGGTCACCGGTGAACCGTTCGCCGAGCTCGTGGACATCCTCATCGACCCCGCCGAGCACCGCGGCGCCGCCACCGCGGCACTGGTGGCCGCCATCGCGGAGGCGGTCCGTGGCCGCAAGCTCTGCGGCCACGTGGTGCATCCCCACGAACCGGGGGAGGGCCGGCGGGCGGAGACGGTCCTGCGCGGGCTGCTGAGCGCCGGCTGGTCCGTCGACCACTGCTTCTGGGAGAGCCCGCTGTGACGGGCCGTACCGAGTCCGCGACGTCGGACCGTACCCAGCCCGTCGTGACGGGCCGGGGACCGGCCGGCACAGGCGGCGGGCCCCGCGCCCCGTGGTGGTCCCCGGGCAGGCGCGACGACGTAAGGCGGCAGGAGGCGGCGACGATGGACGCGATCGTCATGGAGGACCTCACCCGGTCCTACACCGACCGGCGCGGCGGCACGGCGAAGGAGGTGCACGCCCTGCGCGGGCTGAGCCTGACCGTGGGAGCGGGCGAGGTGCACGGACTGCTCGGCCCCAACGGCGCCGGCAAGACCACCCTGTGCCGGATCCTCACCACCGTGCTGGAGCCGACGACGGGCAGGGCCACCGTCCTCGGCCACGACGTGGTGCGCGACTCCCGGGCCGTACGCCGGTCCATCGGGCTCGTCTTCGGCGGGGACCGCGGGCTGTACGGCCGGCTCGACGCACGGCAGAACCTGCGGTTCTGGGGTGCGATGTACGGGCTGCGCGGCCGGCCGCTGCGGGCCCGGACGGAGGAACTGCTGGACCGGGTGGGCCTCGCGGAACGCGCGGCATCGCGGGTCGACACCTTCTCCCGGGGGATGAAACAGCGCCTGCACCTGGCCCGGGGCCTCATCGGTGACCCACGCGTGCTGATCCTCGACGAGCCCACGGTCGGCATGGACCCGGTCGCCGCGCTCGACTTCCGCGCGCTCGTCGCCGACCTGCGGGCCGAGCGGCGCACCGTCCTGCTGACGACGCACGACATGGCGGAGGCCGCCGCGGTGTGCGACCGGGTCACGCTCATCGACCGGGGGCGGCCGGTGGTGACGGAGGACCCGGCCGCCATCGGCCGCCTGCTGTCCGGACACGAGCGGATCGTGGCCGAGGACGTACCGGCCGGCCTCGTACCGGCACTGGAGGCGACCGCGGGGGTCGTCGAGGTCCGTCACGACCCCGGCACCGGCCGGCTGGAGGCGCACACGCGCGACCCCGCGGCGGCGGCGAAGGCGCTGGCCCTGCTGGCGGGGGCCGGGGTGTACCGGGTGACGACCGCGCCACCGGGCCTGGAGGAGGTCTATCTCCGTCTCGTCGGCGGACGCGGCATGGCGGTCTCCTCGTGAACCTCTTCCTGGCCTCCCTGCGCTTCCAGCTCCGGCTCGCGCCCCGCTCCCCGGGCACCCTCCAAGTGTGGTGCACCGCGCCCCTGTTCACCGCGGTGTTCCTGTCCATCGCGGACCACGCGGGCCGCCACGACATCGCGCCCTACGCGATCGTCGCCCCCACCCTGATGGGACAGTGGGCGCTCGCCCTGGGCATCGCCGGCGAGCTGATCACCGACGAACGCAACCAGGGCACACTGGAGGGCCTGATCGCGGCCCCCGGCCGGCTCTCCGGGGTGATCGTCGGCCGGATCTGCGCGGTGAGCCTGCTCGGCACCTCGACCATGCTGGAGGCATGGCTGACGGCGGGCCTGTTCTTCGGCCGCTGGATCGCCGTGCCGCACCCGTTCGCCCTGGCCGCCGGGATGCTGGCCACCGCGGCGGCCATGGCGGCGACCGCGAGCATCCTGTCGCCGCTGTTCGTGCTGCTGCCCTCCGCCCGCATCGTGCAGAACACGCTCAACTACCCGGTGTTCCTGCTCAGCGGTGTACTCGTGCCGGTCACCACCCTCCCCGGGTGGATCCGGCCCGCCGGCCGGCTGATCTTCCTCAGCTGGAGCGCCGACCTGCTGCGGGACGGTCTGGCGGCGCCGGCCATGCACCAGCCGCTGTTGCGCATCACGGCCGTGGCGGTCCTCGGACTGCTCGGTTACCTCACCGGAGCCCTGCTGCTGGCGGCCGTCCTGCGGCGGGTCCGCCGGACCGGCACGCTGAGCCACACCTGAGAGAGCTGTGAAGTCCGCATGTCCCTGACCTCCTCGTCCTCCTCCTCGTACGCCCCGCCGGCCGGCCCGGCGTATCCCACCGCCCCGCTGCTCGTGCGCTACGGCCTGCTCAACGCCCTCGCCGACTTCCGCGCCACCTACAGCTGGCGGAGCTGGCTGTTCGGCTGGCTCGGCCGGATGCTCGCCCAGGTGGTCTTCTTCACCGGCCTCGGCCGCGCCCTCGGCGACCCGGCGACGGTGCGCTATCTCGCGCTGGGCAACGCGCTGATGACCTGTGTCATCGACACCATGGCGGTGGTGGCGAGCACCAGTGGGGAGCGCCGCGCCGGGACGCTGTCCCTGCTGATCGCCGGTCCCGCCGACCCCGTCTGGGTCTTCGTCGGCCGCAGCCTGCACTGGCCCGCCAGCGGGGTGGTGACCTCCCTGGTGGCGCTGTTCGGGCTGGGGCCGGTGTTCGGCGTGACCTGGCGCCCGGCGCAGGTGCCGGGCGTGGTGGCCCTGGTGGCGCTCACCGCGCTGGCCACCTATTGCGTCGGCCTGTTCCTGGCCATGATCGTGCTGAGCGTCCCCCGTCTGCGGAACGTGGTGTCCAACTGCGCCTATCTGGCGATGATGGCGTTCTGCGGTGTCCAGGTGCCCCTCGGCTACTGGCCCGCGCCGGTGCGCTGGGCCGCCCAGGCGGTGCCGCTCACCCACACCCTGCGCGCCCTGCGCCTGGTCGCCGAAGGCGCCGGCTGGACGGCGCCGCTGCGGCCCGTGACGCTGGCCCTGCTGGCCGCGGTGGCCTGGCTGCTGGCCGCGTTCGCCACGTTCCGCTGGCTGGTCGCGGTACCCGCCCGACGGGCCGGAACGCTGGACCTGTCGGTGTGAGCCGGCCGGTCCGCGCGCCGGCGGACCTCCGGGCCGAGCCACCGGCAGGAGAGCTGGGTTGCCGACAGCGGCCGAGCCGCCGGTACGGGCCGAGTCGCCCGTACGGGTGGCAGCGCGCCCCGCCGTGGCGGCGGGGCGCGCTCAGCCGTACCCCGGGACGGTCCGAGCGCGGGCTCAACCGCAGCCGCACCCGGCGCCCGCCGCCGGCCGCTCGGCGGCGAGGCAGGTCACGAGGGCGGCCGTGGCCTCGTCCAGAGCGGTGAAGTAGGCGTCCCAGCTCGCTCCCGGGGCCCGGTCCAGGCTCAGGTCCAGCACCGGGTAACCGTCGCCGGTGCGGCCGCAGGTCAGCAGGCACCGGTCGAGCGACACCCGGACGGGTGCCGGCACCCGGGGCGCGGCGGCGCGCACCGCCCGGCACAACGCGGCGGCGACCGTCAGGAGTTCGGCGCCGGAGCGCGGAAGCACCCCGACCCGCCGCTGGGCCGGGGGCAGCGCAGGGTCCCGGTAGGCGTGTCCCTGGCAGCTGTCGTACGTCGTCAGCGCCCAGCCGCCACGGGTCAGGGTGTGCACCAGCGGCCACACACCGTCCTCGATGGCCGCCCGCCAGTCGGGGTGCGCCGGGTCGAGGTCCTCGGCCTCGTGGATTCCCGGGAGCCCGGCGGTGTTGATGTTGCCGACCTCGCTGCGGTGCAGCCGGGCCGGGCGCCGGGCGGTGCCGGGGCTGTCCCAGCGGGCCAGGAACCCGGCGACATCGGGCATGACGTTCGGGTGCCGGTCACGGAAACCCAGAATGCGGCACGGCGGGGGAGCAGCCCCGGTGCCGGCCGGCGCCGTTTTCGTCTCGGTGTTCAAGAAACCTCCCGTGCTCGGCCGTTCAGTACGCACGATTCCCTGGCGAATTATGTGGCTCCGCCCCTTCCGGGGGGCGCGTCCCTGCGTATTTCCGTAGATCCGGCCGGGGCGGGGTTCGGTTATCCGCAAGGAAGTCGTCACCGGCCCGCGAGGTCCGGTAAGCCTGAGGGCCGGATGCCGTCGCGGCAGCCGAAAGGAAAGCTTCGTCTCCCCGTCACGAGAAGGAGTCGGGCCATGGCTGGACCAGCCGGACCGTACGATCTCGTCGTCATCGGACTCGGCTACGCCGGTCTGCCGCTGGCCGTCGAGGCGGCCCGCACCGGAATGCGGGTCGCGGGTCTCGACCAGGACCCGGAGCGGGTGGCGCGCCTGGCGGCCGGCCGCTCCTACGTCGACGACATCTCCGACGCCGAGGTGGCGGCGGCCCGGGCCCAGGGGTTCCACCCCACCGGTGATCCCGAGGTACTGACGCGGGCGGAGGCCATCGCCATCTGCGTGCCCACGCCGTTGCGCGACTCCGTGCCGGACCTGACCGCGGTCACCGACGCGGCCCGGCTGATCGCGCCCCGGCTGCGGCCTGGGGCGCTGGTCGTGCTGGAGTCGACCACGTACCCCGGCACGACCACGGACGTCCTGCTGCCCCTGCTGGCCGTGGACGGCCGGGTCGTCGGGCGTGACTTCCGGCTGGCCTTCTCACCGGAGCGCACGGACCCGGGGAACCAGGCCTTCCGGCTGTCCAACACCCCGAAGATCGTCGGCGGGGTGACCGCGGAGTGCTCGGCCGCGGCCACCGCGCTGTACGACCGGCTCGTGCAGAAGGTCGTGACGGTGAGCACCCCGGCCGCGGCGGAACTGGCGAAGCTGCTGGAGAACACCTATCGCCAGGTCAACATCGCCCTGGTCAACGAACTGGCGGTGTTCTGCCACAGCCTGGGGGCCGATGTCTGGGAGGTCGTCGACGCCGCCGGCACCAAGCCGTTCGGCTTCCAGGCCTTCCGGCCCGGGCCGGGCGTCGGCGGCCACTGCATTCCCGTCGACCCCGGGTACCTGGCCTTCCGGGGCCGCAGCCTCGGCCATCCCCTGCGGTTGACCGAGCTGGCCCAGGACATCAACAACCGCATGCCCGACTACGTCGTCGGGCGCGTCACCGACCTGCTCAACGACGCCCGGCGCAGCGTCCGCGGGGCGCGCATCCTGCTCCTGGGCGCCACCTACAAACCCGATGTCGCCGACGGGCGGGGCGCCCCGGCGCTGGCCGTCGCCGAACGCCTGGCCGGCCTGGGCGCGGAGCTGTCCTTCCACGACCCGTACGTGACCCGGCTGCCGGCCGGCGGGCGCACGCTGCGGCGCGTCGCGGCGCTGGACGCCGCGGTGGCCGAAGCGGACCTGGTCGTCCTGCTCCAGCCGCATCTCGACTACGACCTGCCCGCGATCGCCGAAGCCGCCCGGCTGCTGTTCGACACCAGCGGCCGTGCGGTCGGCGCGGGCGTCGTGCACCTCTGAAAATCCGCTGCGGATATCGGAAATCTCCGGTCCGTAAATACATTGAGGTCGATTCTCGGGGGCTGCTAGCTTTTTCGGCAGCGGGGAATTCAACCCTCCCGCACATCTCACACGCCATGAAAGAGGTGGAATATGTCCGAGGGTAATGAGCTGGAATTCGAGGCGTTCGTCGACGCGGTCAAGTCCTACGACCTGGAGACGGTAGGCGCCACGGAGACCGCCCACTCGTCCGCGGTCTCGGTGAAGCCGTGGCAGCACGTGGACGAGCAGACCGCCCAGGCCGACGCCTGATCGTCGCCGCGGCGCACCGCCGGCGGGTGGCCGGCCCCCGGCCACCCGCACGGCCCGCTCCCCTCCCCCCGACCCGACTCCGCGCACCGATGTGAGGTCGCCCGCGATGTCCCACCCCACTCCCGAACGGGCCTACGGACGCGACGAGATCGTCGAGACCCAGGTGCTGATCCTCGGCGGCGGCCTCGCCGGCCTCGCGGCCGGCTCGCTGCTCGGCGACCGGGCCACGGTGCTGGAGGCCGAGCCCCGGCCCGGCGGACTGGTCCGCACCGAGCGGGTGGGCGCGTACTGGTTCGACCACGTCATCCACCTGCTCTACTTCAGCCACCCCTCGGTGGAGGAGCGGATCCGCGGGATGCTCGGCGAGACGCTCCGGCCCTGCCCCCCGGTCGCCTGGGTGGAGACGGCCGCCGGCACCACCCGCTTCCCGGTCCAACTGCACCTGGCCGGACTCCAACCGGAGGCCCGCGCCGCCTGCCTCACCGACTTCGCCGAGGCCGCGCGGGCGGACCGCGCGGACGCGGCCGACTACGCGGAGCTGCTGCTCAACGCGTTCGGACGCACCCTGTGCGACCTGTTCTTCTTCCCCTACAACGCCAAGCTGTGGCGGCGCCCGCTCAACGAGCTGTCCGCCTCAGGCTTCCACTGGAACCTCACCCGGCCCGGCCTGGCGGAGGTCGAGCGCGGCGCCGATCCGGCCCGGCCGGTGACCGCGCCCTACAACGCGCGCGGCTGGTACCCCCGGCCGTCCGGCCCCGGCCGACGGGGCATGGAGGTCCTCTCCGAGGCGCTGGCGGGCCGGGTCGCCGACCTGCGGCTGCGGCACACCGTGGAGCACATCGACCCGGAGCGGCGCCTGGTGCGGGCGCGGACGCCCGAGGGGCCGGTCCTCTTCCACTACACCCGGGAGTGCCTGTCCACGCTGCCGCTGCCGACCACGGTCGAGCGGTGCGGTTCGGCCCCGGCCGACCTGGTCGCCGCCTGCCGTGAGCTGCCGCGCAACCGGGTCCGGTCGGTGGCGCTCGCGGTGCGCGGCCCGCGCCCCGAGGGCACCGGCCACTGGCGCTACTACACGCGCGCGGACGTGCCCTTCACCCGCCTGGTGTTCATGACCGAGTTCGACCCGGCCATGGCCCCGGCCGACGGGTGGGGGGTGCTCGCCGAGGTCGTCGAACGCTCCGGGGAGCCGGCCGTCAGCGACGCCGAACTCACCGCGCGGGTCCTGCGGGGCGTGCGCGCGGTGGGGTTGCTGGACGAAGGCGAGGTCGTCGAGTCGCGCGTGTTCCACGCCGACCCGGGCTACGTCGTCTTCACACCCGCCGCCCAGGCCGTCACCGAACGCGCCCTCGGCTTCCTGGCAGAACGGGGGCTGACGGCCCTCGGGCGCTACGGCTCCTGGACGTACTCGTCGATGTCCCAGGTGATGGAGTCGGCGTTCGCCTGGGCGGAGGGCCTGGTCGGTGCACCCGCGGCCCGGCCGCCGGCGGCCCCCGCGCCCGCGGCGCCCTGAGCCCGGCGCCCGCGCCCTTCCCTGTCCAACGCTCGCAGGTACGGAGAACCCCTTGCTGCCCACCAGCCCACACCGCTTCCTCGCCCTCGAGGGGATCGACGGATCCGGCAAGACGACCACCGCACGGCTCATCGCCCGCCATGTCCGCGGCACCGGCCGCCCGCTGTCCCGGATCGGGCAGCACTCCTGGCTGGACCCGCGGGCCGCCCGGGTGATCATCGACGTCCGGGAGCACCGGCCGCACCGGCACACCCCCGCCGAGATCGCCGACGCCTACTTCCGCGACAAGCGGCTCCAGGCCCGCGCCATCGGAGACCTGCTGGAGCACCGCACCGTGCTTTCCGACCGGTACGTCTTCAGCGACGCGGCCTATCTGGAGGCGCTGTACGGCGTCCCGGCCCGCGAGACCCTGGACCGCCACCACGCCGCCGGCACCCGCTTCCCCGACCTGATCATCTATCTCGACGTGCCGGTCGCCGAGGCCGCTCACCGCGTGGTCACGCGCGCCAAGAGCATCCGTCACTACGAGAACAGCTACACCCTCGACCAGGTGAGCGGTGTCTATCGCGCGCTGCTGCTGGAGGACCCGCCGCCGTACCTGCCGCCCGTGCACGTCTTCCGCAACACCGCCGGCGCCCACGACGACGTCAGGCTGGCGGAACTCCTCGACACCATCGACGGCCGGCTGGCGCCCGCGCCGCAGCCGGTGGGGCAGCCGTGAGGGACATCGCCGTCATCATCCCCTGCCACGACGCCGCCCATCTGGTGGGCGGTCAGCTCGCGGCCCTCGCGCGTCAGCGGACCCGGTACGACTGGGAGGTGGTCGTCGTCGACGACGGCTCCCGCGACGACCTGTCCGGTACGGTCGACCGGTACCGCGACGCCCTGCCCGCCGTGCGGATCATCGCCCACCACCCGCGCCGCGGCACCGGCGCCGCCCGCAACGCCGGCGCACGGGCGTCGGACGCGCGCCTGCTGCTCTTCCTCGACGCCGACGACGAGGTGGCCGACGGCTACCTGGACGCCATGGCGGCGGCACTGGACGAGGCCGGCATGGTCACCGCCGAGATCGACTACCGGCGGCTCAACTCTCCGCGGGTGCTGCGCAGCACGCCGCCCGACCAGCTCTGCGACGTGCTGACGCCGAGCCTGTTCCTGCCGAACGTACCCGGCGGCCTGATGGGCACGACCCGCGAACTCTTCGACGAACTGGGCGGCTTCGACGAGCAGTTGCCCGCCCTCGCCGACATCGACCTGTCCTGGCGGGCGCAGTTGGCCGGCCGGCGCATCGCCGTCGCCGCCACGGTGGTCTCGGTCGCCCTGCGCACCACCCACCGGGCCCGGCTGCGCCGTGCGCGGTTCCAGGCCCGGGACGCCGTCGTCCTGCGGGCGAAGTTCGCCGGCCAGGGGCTCGACCCGGTCGGCCGGGCGGAGCACGCCCGGGAGTGGATCCGGCTGGCCGGACTCCTCCCGGGGGTCGTGCGCCCGGCGGGCCGTGCCCGGCTGGCGTGGCAGCTCGGCTGGCAGCTCGGCAGCCTCGACACCCTGCGCGGAGCCCGGCGGGCCGGCGGCGCCCGCGCCCTCCCGGCCGGGTCCGCCGCGCCGGTGCGCCCGTGGAGGAGGCAGGCGTCGTGATCACACTGTCCCGGGGCATGAACCCGCACGAGACGGGGTTCGCCGAGCCGGTCACCGTCTCGGACCCGCCCTTCGAACTGCTCTCCGGTGTCCCGTCGTACATCAACGTCCTGGACGCGCTCCTCGCCCGGGACCTGGCCGACCGACTGGAGCGGCAGACCGGCGAGGCGGCCTGCGCCACCTCCAAGCACACCTCGCCCGCCGGCGTCGCGCTCGGCACGCCCCTGGCCCCCGGCGCCGAGGAGTTCCACGACCGCGGCCCGCTGCCGGCCGACCCGGTGGGCCGCGCCGTCCTGCGGGCCCGCAGCACCACACCCAAGTACGCGTTCGCCGACTTCGTGGCCGTCTCCCGCCCGGTCACCGGCGACGTCGATCCGTCCCTCTTCGCCAACGCCGTCGGGGTGATCGCCCCGGACTACGCGCCCGGGGTCGCCGACCGGCTGCGGCGGTTCAACGACGGCACGTTCATCGTGCTGCGCGGACCGGCCCCCGCGACCCCGCCCGTACGGCGGGAGGTCCAGGAGGCGTACGGGCTGCGGCTCACCCGGGAGATCCCCGGCGGTACGGAGTTCGCCGGCGGCCTGCACACGGTCTGCGGCGACCTCCACGACCCGGACAGCCTCGCCGTGGCCGTCCTCGCGGTCGCGCAGGCCCAGTCCAACTCCATGGTGTTCGCCGTCGACGGGCAGACGATCGGCATCGGCATGGGTCAGCAGCACCGGCTGGACTGCACCCGCCTCGCGGCGCACCGCGCGCTGGTCTGGCAGCGCCGTCACCACCCCGACCTGCTGTCCCTGCGCTTCGCGGACCACGTCGACGCCGCGCAGCGAGCCCTCTGGCGGGCCCGGGTCGCCGAGGGCGACCTGACGCCCTCGGTGCGCGACCAGCTGGCCGGCGTCCTGCGCGATCCGGGGCGGGCCGCGCACGAACCGGACTGGGCCCGGACACCACCCCTGACCGGTGTCACCCTGGCGGCCGACAACCACTTCCCGTTCGTCGAGGTGGTCGAGCTGGCGGCGCGGGCGGGCGTCACCCAGCTCGTGACCCCCCGCGGTTCCACCGACGCCGGCGCGCTGCGGGAGGCCTGCGTCCGGCACGGCATCAGCTGGATCGTGACCGGTGAGCGCTTCTTCCGGCACTGACGCGGTGCCGTGGCGGCACCCGGACTGGGCGACCGCGGCGACCGCACGCATCGACGCCGCGCTCGCCCACGAGGGCACCAGCCGCACCGGCCCGGTCACCGAGGTCAAGAACTGGGTTCTGTCCGCGGTGCTGCGCTGTCCGACCCCGCACGGCCCCGTCTACTACAAGCAGGCCCTGCCCTGCCTGGCCCACGAAGGACCGCTGCTCGCCCGGCTGGGTGCCCGCCGCTCCGGCGCCGTGCCCACCGTGCTGGCCCCGGACCTGCCCGGGCCGGGCTGGTGCACGCGCGGCGTCCGCCTGCTGCCCGGCACCGGGCTGCCGGACCGGGCCCGGGGCGACGCGCTGCGCGAACTCGCCGTGCTCCAGCGCCGCCTGCTCGAAGAGCCCGGCCGGGTGGCGGAGCTGACCGGGCTCGGCTGCTGGGACCGCCGCGCGGACGCACTCGCCCGGGAAGCGCGGGCCCTGGCCGGACGGGCGGACGTGTTCGGGCCGGACGCCCCGCTGCCGGACGCGCTCACCCCACGGGAGGCCCGGAGCTGGGCCGACGCGCTGCGCCGGATCCCCTCCTGGTGCGCCGAGCTGGCCACCCAGCCGCCCGGCGACACGCTCGTCCACGGCGACCTGCACCCGGGCAACTGGGGCGTCGGCCCGGCCGACGGCCGGATCATGCTGCTCGACTGGGCGGAGGCCGCCGTCGGCCACCCCTTCCTGGACATCGCCCCCGCGCTGCGGAGCGCCGCCGACCCCGCCGAGCGGACGCGGGCCCTCGCCCGCTGCTTCACCGGGTGGGCACCCCTGATGTCGCCCGCCCGGTGCGCGGCGGTCTGGCGGATCGCCGAGCCGGTCGCGGTCCTGAACCAGGTCGTCACCTACGTGCGGTTCCACGACGAGACCGCCCCGCCTGAACGGCGGAACTGGGCGCCGCGCGTCCTGTGGTGGGCCAGACGGCTGATCGGCCTCCTGGACGGCGCGGGCCACCGCGCACCGTGAATCCCAGCCCCACCGACCGCACAGCACACCCGAGGAGGGTTCTCCATGTGGGACATCAACGCGCCCGGCAGGCCGGTCCTGGTCACCGGCGGAGCCGGCTTCATCGGCGGTCACCTGGTCCGCGCCCTGACGCGCGCCGGCCACCGCGTCCGCGTCCTGGACGACCTGTCGACGGGCCGGCCCGACACGGTGGCCGGGCTCCCGGGGGTGGAACTCGTCCGCGGCAGCGTGCTCGATCCCGGCGCCGTGGCCACGGCGTCGGCCGGCACCGGCCTGGTCCTGCACCTGGCCGGCGTCGTCGGCATGCGCCTCGCCGCGGACCAGGCGGGTCTCGCCTACCGGGTGGGCCGTACCGGTACAGCGAACGTCCTCGCGCACACCGGTGACGTACCGGTGGTGCTGTTCTCCAGCTCGGCGGTCTACGGCCTCTCGGACGGGCGGGCCCCGCTCGCCGAGGAAGCGCCGATCGACCGGTCGGTGCCGCTCGCCTACGACAGCGGCACCGAGGGCTACGCCACCGGCAAGTGGGAGCTGGAACGGCTCGGCGCCGAAGCGGCGGCGGCCGGCCGGCCCGTTCTGGTGGTGCGCCCCTTCAACGTCGTGGGACCGGGACAGCGCAGCCGCTACGGCATGGTCCTGCCCACCTTCCTGCGGCAGGCCGCGGCCGGGCAGGCGCTGACGGTCCACGGCGACGGCAGCCAGCGGCGCTGCTTCACCGAGGTCACCCAGTTCACCGACCGGCTGCTGCGCCTGATGGCTGCGGCGCCGGCCTGGCGGCCCGGCGGCAACGTGTACAACATCGGCTCCACCCGCGAGACGAGCATCGGTGAACTGGCCCGTCTGGTCCTGGCGGCGACCGGGAGCACGGCCGGCGTCGTGCACGTGCCGTACGAGCGGGTCTTCCCCGGCCGCAGCGACGTCACCGGCCGCGTCCCCGCGACGGACCGGCTGCGCGCCGTCGTCGGCGAGACGCGCTGGCTGCCGGCCGCGGAGATCGTCGCGAGCATGTCTGCCGGCCGGCCCGGTTCCCGGGTGCGGGTTCCCGCAACATGACCGGCGACGCGTTGACGCGTGAATCCCGGACCAGAAAGCATTCTGCCCACCGCATTCCGAAGGATGGGAATTCCCCATGGAGCTGAGGCTTCCGGCGCCCGGCGAGACAATTCTGGCGATGCTGAAACTCCCCGGTGAGATATGCAACATCAATTGCCATTACTGCTATGAGCGACGCAAGCCGTACCCGAACGCCCTCATGCTGAAGCCGGATGTGCTCCGGCGTTTCCTCGACGCGTGCCAGGGGCGGCCGCTGGCCGTCGAACTGCACGGCGGGGAACCCCTGTTGCTCGGCCGGCGCAGGCTGGGTGAACTGCTCGCCGTCCTGCGCGGCTACGAGGGCCGGGTGACCCTGTCGATGCAGACCAACGGCATCCTGCTCGACGACGCCTGGCTGGACTTCTTCGACCGGGAGTGGCCGGACATCGAGATCGGCGTCAGCCTGGACGGCGACGAGCGGGGCAACGCCCATCGCGTCGACTTCCGTGACAAGCCCACGTACCCGAAGGTGGTGCGCGCACTCGAACTGCTCGCCGCCCGGGGCCGGCAGGTCGGCGTGATCGTCGTCGTCACCCGGCGCATCCTCGGCCGGGCGGGCGAAGTCCTCGACTCCCTGGGTGCCTTCGAGGCGGTCAAGGGCGTCAAGCTCTCCGGCTGCCTGGACTTCAACGTCAGGACGAAGGACTACCGGACCGCCAACCGCGAGTCCCTGCGCCTGCTCAACCCCGACGGGGTCGGCATGCCCGGCTGGGCGACCACCCCCGACGAGTACGCCGACTTCCTCGTCCAGGCCTTCGAGCACTGGCGTGCCACCAAGGCGTACCGCTCCTACGTCCTGGAGCCGTTCTTCACCATCATCCGCGCGCTGTCGGACCTGCCGACCAGCTACACCAGCTACAGCGAACGCAAGGAGCCGTACATCGTCACGCTCTACCCCGACGGCCGCATCGGCAGCTCCGACGAACTCACCATGCCCGGCGCCCTGCTGGGCTCGGTGGACACCACCGAGTCCCTGGACGACCTGCTGACGCTGGACACCAATCCCCGCCTGCGCGGTGACCTCACCGCCCTCCTCGCCCAGTGCGCCGGCTGCTCCCACGCCGCGACCTGCCGCGGCGGTGCCCTGCCGGACCGGCTGCGGTTCGCGGGCACCGGGTTCGAGGAGGACTACTGCGACCACCGGCGCAAGGTCATCGACCACGTGGCGGCCGCGCTGCCGGCCGCCGTCTGAAAGGCACCCGTCCCATGTTCCTGCTTCCCGCCATCGATCCGGACCCGTCGGAGAACCGCGTCTGGAACGCCTCGCTGGACGGCCGGGCCATCCACTCCTACCTGCTGTGGATCGAGCCGACGGCCGCCGACCGGGCTCCACGGGCCGCCGTACGCGCACCGGCCGCGCCCGGCGCCGTACCCCCCGGCCCGGACCACGTCGTCACCCCCCTCGACCGGGCCCTCACCGCCCTGGTCGCGCTCGCCGAGGCGGCCCCCGCCCGGGTCGCCCTGGACCGGTTCGACCGGTCCAGGGCATCGCTCAGGCTAGGCGGCACCGCCGACGACGGACCGCAGGTGCTGGTCCTGGAGACCCCGGCGGACGAGCCGCGGGCCCCGGGCCTGCCCCGGACCCTGCTGGCGGCCGGCCCGGCGGCCCGGGAGGCCACCACGGCCGCCGCCGCCGTACTGGACGAGGTCGGCCTGCGCTACGTGCTGGACCTCGCGCTCGGCGCCGTCGTGTACGCGTCGGAGCCGCACCCGCGCCCCTACTCCGACGGCTCCTGCGAACTCGCCTGGATCGTCGGCCGGCCCGACGACCCGGTCGCCGTCGCGGAGGCCCTGCTGCGCGAGGGCGCCCGTGCCTGGACCGGTCAGTGGCTGCGGGCCGAGGAGTCGGTCGGGATGCGCACCGCCCCGCTGCGCCACCCGGACCGGGACTGGCTGGCCGGCCTGCTCGGCGACTGCTTCGCCTACCAGCTCCACGACCGCCTCGCCGGGCGGCACGGCGGTCGGCCGGGCCCCGCGCGCGAACGCGCCGACGCGCTGTACGCCGCACTGCTGGTCCAACGCCCCGGACTGGACGAGCGGCTCGGCCGCACGGCCGGCTTCGGTGTGCTCTGCGAACTCGTCGCCTTCATGTACCCGTGCTGGAACCGCCGGCAGTTCGCCACCAAGTCCCCGTTCGACTACATGCGGGAACTGCGGGCCGTGACCGACGCGGAGAAGGCCCAGCACCTCGCCAAGTGGTCGGTCCCCGAGGCGGCCCGCTGACACGCGGGCCGGCAACGGGCCGCACGACCGCAACCACCCCACAGCACCAGAAGGGAACACCAGCATGGTCGCGACCGCCGTCGACCTCTCCGAGCTGCTGGACGGGCTCACCAGGACCCTCCTCACGGAGCGCACCGAGCGCGAACGCCGCGTGCTGGCGAGTCTCGGCGCGCTGGCGCCCACCGCCCCACTCGCCGGTACCGAGGGCACGCCGGACGCCTTCGACACCGCGATCCTCCACCACGCCTTCCAGCAGGCTCAGCTCGCCGTGCGCACCCGGGACGCCGAGCGCGCCCGGCACGCCCTGCGGCTGTGGCAGGAGCGGGACCGCCTGCGCCGCCGGGCCGTCCACACCGCCGTCGGACCGGTGCTGGTGGTCCGCGCCGCCGACTGCACCGAGGTCGAGGACGGCCGGCTGGGCAGTCGTATGTTCCTCCTCCAAGACCCGGTCCCCGAGGTGCCGGAGGAGATGGCGCGGACGCTGAACGACGCCGTCGACGCCGCCCTGGCCGTCGGCAGCGAGGTGCTGCGTTCCTCCACGGCCGTCGTCGTCTGGACCGAGGTCCGGTCCCTGGAGGAGACCTGCCGCAGCTACACGTTCGACTTCCTGCCGGGCAGTGTGGTGCTCAACTGGACCGAGGAACCACTGCGGCTGGCCGAGACCCTCGTGCACGAGGCCACCCACTCGTGGCTCAACGAATGCCTCGCCGCCGAGAACGTCGTCCTCCCCGAGGACGTCAGCTTCCATTCCCCCTGGAAGAACGAGGAGCGGCCGGCCTTCGGCATCGTCCACGCCGCTCTCGCGTTCGCCCATGTCATCGCGTACCTGTCGCGCATCCAGCCGGCGCCCGAGGACACCTCGCCGCTCGCCAACGTGCTGCGCCACCGCCTTGCCGACGAGCTGCGCTCGCTCGAATCCGGCCACGAGGCGGCCCTGAAGTGCTTCGAACTGGTCGGCTCCGCAGAGCTGCGGACCTACCTGGAGACGGCCGTCGAGGCCGCGCGGCATGCCGCCTGAGCCGGCCCCGGACGGCCCAGCCGCCCGGACGGACGGTCCCCCCTACCGGCCCGGCCCCCCGGTCGCCCTGCTCCCCGCCGACGTACGGCGGCCGGTGCGCACGCTGCTCGGCGACCCGACCGCCCGGGTGACCGACGTCCAGGCCGCGCCGATCGGCTACGAGAGCTGGAGCAGATCCAGCGACGGCCTCTACGACGTCAGCGGCACCGCCCGTACCGCCCACGGCGACCACGTCTGGCGGCTGGTCCTCAAACAGGTCCGGCACCGGAGCTGGACGCCCACGCCCGGTGACCTCGCGCGGCAGATGGACGACGGCGGGGACGCACCGGGGGACTGGGCCTACTGGCGTCGCGAGGCCCTGCTCCTGGAATCCGGACTGCTGGACCGGCTGCCCGGCGTCTTCGCCGCACCGCGCTGTCTCGCCACCACCCCCTGGGGCGCCGCCGGACGGGGAGTGCGGCTGTGGCTGGAGCGGGTGACGGGCGTGCCCGGCGACCGGTGGACGGCCGACGACCTGCTCACGGCGGCGCACGACCTCGGCCACTGCCACGCCCGCTACCTGGCCGAGCCGCCCGCCCCCCGGCCCTGGTTCTGCCGGCCCTTCCTCGAACAGCGGGCCCTCGTCGGCCGGGCCGCCCTCATCGGCCGGGTCGAGGAGGCCGCCGGCACGGCCGATCCGCTGCTGCGGCGGCTCTTCCCGCGCGCGGCGGCCACGGCACTGCGCGCCCTGTGGGAGCGGCACGCCCAGGTCGTCGGCCTGATGCGGCGGCTGCCCCACACTCTGGTGCACCGCGACCTGACCCCCGGCAACCTCTTCCGCGCCTCCGGCCGGACGGTCGCGATCGACTGGGGCCAGACGGGGCTGGGGCCGGCGGGTGAGGACCTGGCGACGCTGGTCCTGTCGTCCCGGCCCGCCTGGCACCTGGACGCGCAGGGGCTGGCGGACCTCGGCGCCGCCGCGGCCGCGCGGCACCGTGCCGGGCTGGCCGAGGGCGGCTGGCACGGCGACCCGGACACGGTGGCGGTGGCCTACCGGCTCGTCGCCGCCTTCCACTACGGCCTGCCGCTCGCCCGCACGGCGGACAAGCTGCTGGCCCTGCCGCCGGAGCGGCGGCGGGCGGCGGTGGAGGACACCGGCCTGCGGACGCGGATCGCCACGATGATCGCCCACCTGGAGACCGCCCAGCCGGACCTACGGCGGCTGGACACGCACGTCTCCGCACCGAGTCGCCCGACCCGCTCCGGGAGGACATCATGAAGATCACGTTTCTGGGACACGCGGGCGCGCTGATCGAGACCGACGAGGTCCGGCTGGTGTGCGATCCGTGGTTCTCCGAGACCGGCGCCTTTCTGGCGGGCTGGCACCAGCTCCCGGACAACAGCGCCTGTGCCGGTCTGCTCGACGGCGCGACGCACGTGTACGTCTCCCACGACCACGAGGACCACTTCGACGCGGACGTCCTCGCCGCCCTCGACCCGTCCGTGCGCCTGCTCATGCCGGACTACCGGCTGCCCGGCTGGCACCGGCTGGTGTCCGCGCTCCCGGGGCCGGCACCGACCCTGCTGGGTGACGGGGAGGTCTTCGAGGCCGGCTCGCTCCGGCTGCGCCTGGTCATGTCGCCGATGGCCCAGCACCAGGACTCGGCACTGGTCATCGAGGACACCGCGACCGGACAGGTCGTCGTCAACCTCAACGACTGCCAGGTCGACCGGACCCAACTTCGCATGCTGCGCCGCCTGTACCCGCGGATCGACGTGGTGATGGCGCAGTTCTCCGGAGCGACCTGGTTCCCGTTCGCCTACTCCTTCCCCGCCGAGGAAGCGGCCGAGGCCGCGGCCCGCAAACGGACCAACTCCATGCGCCGCTGGGCCCGTTACATGCGGGCGCTGGACCCGCGCACCGCGGTGGCCTTCGCCGGACCGCCGATCCTGCTCGACCCCGCCCTGACCCCCCACTTCTTCGATCCGGCGTCCATCTTCACCACACCCCCGGAACTGCTGCGCTGGCTGGAGGCGGAACATCCCGGCCTCGCGGCCCGCTGCGTCGCCCCGCTGCCGGGCGACGTCCTCGACGTCGGACCGGCCGCGCTGACACCGGACGCGCGGATACGGCAGGACTTCGACTGGGCGCGGCTGGAGGAGTACACCGAGCGGTACGCGCGGCGGCGGGCGCCGGCCATCGAACGCGTGCTGGCCGCCCGTCCCGAGCCCCGCGCGGACCTCTTCGACGCCTTCCGCGAGCACTTCCAGGCCCTGTTCCGGTCGGCGGAGAAGACGTGCCGGGCCGTCGACGCGGTCGTCGGCTTCGACATCCGCGGCGCGGGTGGCGGATTCTGGCTCGTCGACTTCCGCCGGCTGCGGGTGTGGCGCGGCGGCGATCCCGAAGACGCCGGTCACGACTACCGCTTCACACTGGACTCCCGGTTCCTCCCGCCGATCCTCAGCGGTGAGAGCACCTGGGAGGAATTCTTCTTCTCCTTCCGCTTCACCGCGTGGCGGCCCTCGGTCGAGGCCTACAACGAGGAGCTGATGTCCGTCCTGCGGCGCAGTTCGCCGGGCGACCTCGCCGAGCACGCCGCCCAGTTGGACCGGGCCCGGCGGCAGCCCGGCGGAACCTTCCGGCTGACCACCGCCGAGGGCACGTACCTGGTCGAGGACACCTGCCCGCACATGGGCGCCCGGCTCCAGGCGGAGGACCACGACCCCGGACAGAACGTCGTCGTCTGCCCCCAGCACGGCTGGCGCTTCGAGGTGCCCGGCGGCCGCTGCCTCAACGGACGGGCCCGGCTGGGCATCGTCCCGGCCTCGCCCGAAGGGGCGGACGCCCCCGGCGTGGCCGATCCCCGACGAGAGGACGACTGACGTGATCGACCTGACCGCCCTGCACCGCGTGCCCGGCGAGCCCGCCTCGGGCCGCCGGCGCACCGACCCCTACGACCACTATGTCTGGGACGGACTGTTCGACCCGGACGCCCTGCGGGCCGCGGCCCGGGGGTATCCCGACGTCGGCCGGATGACCCAGAAGCCCGGCATGCCCCGCTGGTTCTCGCTCGACCTGGAGTCGGCGTCCCCCGCCCTGCGCGCGCTGTGCGAGACGCTCCTGTCCGCCGAACTGGCCGAGCGCATCGGTGCCGTCACGGGGACGGCCGGGCTGCGCACCGACCGGACGGGCGACTGGGGGAGCTACCGCGTCTCGACGCGGGGAGCCGTCCATACCGCGCACATCGGCGGCAACCGCCACCCGGTCACCGGCTGGCTGCGCCGGTACTCCCTGTTCACCTACCTCAACGAGGGCTGGCGGGAGGACGACGGCGGCCTGCTGGAACTCTGGCGGCCCGGCGCGGACGCTCCCAGCGCCCGGATCCTCCCCGTGTTCAACCGCAGTGTGCTGATCGAGACGACCGACCGGTCCCTGCACGGCGTCTCGGAGGTGCTCGGCTCCCGGCCGCGCCGGATGGTCACCGTCCACTTCTGGACGACCTCCCCGGGGGCGGACGGGCGGGAGCTGACGTGAGGCACCGCCGGCTGGGCGACAGCGGGCTGTACGTCAGCGAGATCGCCTACGGGAACTGGATCACACACGGCGGCCAGATCGACGCGGACCGCGCCACCCGGTGCGTACGGGCCGCGCTGGACGCCGGCATCACCAGCTTCGACACCGCCGACGGGTACGCCTTCGGCGCCGGGGAGGAGATCCTCGGGCGCGCCCTCAAGGGCGAGCGGAGAGAAGGGCTGGAGATCTTCACCAAGGTGTTCTGGCCGGTGGGACCCGGCCCCAACGACCGCGGGCTGTCCCGCAAGCACATCCTGGAGTCCGTCGACGCGTCCCTGCGACGACTGGGCACCGACTACGTCGACGTCTACCAGGCACACCGCTACGACCACCGCACCCGCCTGGACGAGACCCTGGTCGCGTTCGCCGACGTCGTACGCCAGGGCAAGGCGCTGTACATCGGCGTGTCCGAGTGGCGGGCCGAGGAGATCCGGGCGGCCCAGGCGCTCGCCCGGGAACTACGGGTGCCGCTGGTGTCCAACCAGGCCCGCTACTCCGCCCTGCACCGGGTGATCGAGGCGGAGGTCATTCCCGCCTGCCGCGCCGAGGGCCTGGGCCAACTGGCCTTCTCCCCGCTGGCCCAGGGCGTCCTCACCGGCAAGTACGCGCCCGGACGTCCCCCGCCGGCCGGCTCGCGCGCGACCGACACCAAGGGCTTCGGCCGGAAGTTCGTGAGCGGACTCCTGCACGACGCGATCCTGCGCCCGGTCCAGCGGCTGCTGCCGCTGGCCGACCAGGCGGGCGTCCCCCTGGCGACGCTGGCGCTGGCCTGGGTGCTGCACGAGCCGAACGTGTCGGCAGCGATCATCGGCGCCAGCCGCCCGGAGCAGATCCAGGCCAACGCGGCGGCCTGCGAGTTCGTCCTCGGCGAGGACCTGAAGGCGGCGATGGACGAGATCCTGGCACCCGTGGCGCTCACCGACCCCGCGCTCACGACCAGCCCCGGCGGCGGGCGGTGACCCACCGCCGCCCGGCCCACCCCGTCATCCGGTGGCGGCTTCCGCGGCCCGGTGCGGGGTGGTGCCACCGTGCCGTACGGCGAGGTACACCGTACGGGCCGCGTCGAGAGCGTGCCGCAGATCGGCGAAGCCCCGGTCCAGAGCGGCCAGTTCGAGATCGGCGGGAGCGCGGTGCCACAGCTCCGCGAGCCAGGGCAGGACCACCCGCGCCGGCAGGCGGCCCGGCTCGAACTCCGGGCGGACGGTGCGCGCGAGCCGGTTGAGCTCGGCCGCCCTGCGCCACACCCGCTCGGCGTCGCGGTGGAAGGGCCGTGCGCGCACCACCGGCAGGGCCAGGGCGTCCGGCGGGAGACCGGGCCGGAGCCGGAAACCGCGCACGAGGAACGCCGTCAGCAGTTCCCGTACGCCGAGCGTGCGCCGCTCCTCGGGGCTGGTCCACCGCTCGATGCAGGACGGCACCCCCGCCCCGTCGAGCCGCAGCAGCCCCGCGTGTTCGGCGTGCAGGATCGCCGCGTCGACCGCTCGGTCGGCCTCCTGCACCGGACCGGCGAGGAGGCCGGGGGCGACGCCGTCGCCGGCTGCCCGGGCGGCGCAGTCCGGGCAGCCGGCGAGGAAGCGTATGACGAGCTGCTCGTGCACCCGGGGGTACTCCGGGTCCAGGAGCTGGCAGACGCGCAGCGCGCCGTGCGCCGCGCCCCCGGGGTCGTCGTGCGCGACGCGCCACTGGTGCAGGTGGACCGTCTCGTTGACCCGGACCGGCGGCGGGGGCGGGCCGGGATCGGGGGCGGTGGCCGCCGCGAGGAGTTCCAGGGTGTCGGCGCGCTTGAGGTCCACGTAGTCCCGGCGGCACAGGTCCGCGAGTTCGCCGGCCCGGAGCGGGTCGATGCCCGCCCCCCGCGCGACCACGGCCACCTGCCCCAGCGCCCTGCTCTGATAGGGCATGCCCGCCAGCCCGGTGACGACCGCCTCGGCCTCGTCCCGCGAGCACCGCCCGCCCGCGACCGCCCCCGCGAGAGTGGCCCGGAGGTTGACGAGGGGTTCGGACAGCCGCCGGTACCCCTCCTCCGCCGGTGCGTGCACCAGGGTCACCTCGTCGTCCGCCACCAGGGTTCCGTCGCGGAAGCTCTCGAAGATCCTGCCGACGCCGGTCATGCCGAAGGGGGCGAGCTCGGCGGCGCGCAGAGCCCCCATGCTCGCGCCGCCCCACACGCGGACGCCCCGCGCCATGAGCGCCAGGATCTCCTTGTGCCGGACGGCCCGTACGTGGTGGAAGTACCCGTCGGCGATCACCACCGAGTCCCCGGGTCCGGCGGGCAGCGCCAGTAGGTCACCGGAGCCGACGGGCGGACGCAGCTCGGCCACCGAGGGATCGACCAGATCCGCCGCGTCGGGCAGGGACGGGCCGACGAAGAAGTACGTCCTGTTCATGAGGGTGCCGTGTTCATCGGGAGAGTTCCGTTCCTCGGGAGTCGTTCGGGGGATGGTCCTCGGCGGGGCCTGTCCGGTGATCCCGTCAGGCCCGCTCAGTAATCGTCGGGACACGACGTACCGGGACACACCACCCGCACGACCGGTACGTCGAACTCCTCGCGGCGCAGGTCCACGACCACGGGCGTGCTTCCGTACACCGCGGCCACCGCACGGCTCAGCCCCAGCCATTCGGGCCCGGCGGCGCCGGGCGGCACCGGACGGAAGCACCGGAAGTCCACCCCGTTGCCCGCGTCGTCCCATGGTTCCCCGGCGGAACCGGGCCTGCCGCTGTAGATCGCCTTGGTGAGGTCCTCCCTGGTGCCCGCGATCGCGGAGAGCCGGGACTGGGCGGCCTCGGTGAGGGCCCGTGTCAGGGCTCGCCCGGGGTCGCGGTGGGCACCGCTGCCGATGAACTCGACCGGCAGGTCCTCGCTGCGCAGCCGCGCGGCGAAACAGGGCGTCCCGACCGGCGACGGGCAATGCTCCACCAGGACGTTCATGCCGGCCGTGGCCAGGCGGTCGAGCAGGAGCCGCGGGGTTCCGGTCACGCTGTCCGGTGCCACCCGGGTCCGGTTGCCGGCCCGTGCGCTGGCGGCCAGCGCGTCGCGTTCGACGACCTCGTACAGGGCGTGCGTCACCGCCTCGTCGTAGGTGGTGCCGCTCGCCAGGCCGTTGCTGCTGACGGTGAACAGCGGAGGCCGCCATTCCCGCGCGACCAGCGCGTCCAGCCGGAACAGCGCCGCGGGCAGCAGGGTCTCGCGGGGGTCTTCGTCGAGAGTCCGAGCGGGTGCCCACTCCAGGACCGTGTCGCCGCTCAGACAACTGCGGGGCGCCGACCGCAGACCGCCGATCTCGTAGGTGAGGGACCGCTGGACATCGCTCACGCGGGCGTGGACGCCCGTGGGCGGGAAGTGCTCCGCGTGCCAGACCTCCAGGGCCTCCATCGCGGCCGACACCCGGGCCGCCGCCGGTGTCGTGCCCTTGCCCTGCGACACCGACAGGGTCAGGGCGTTGGGGCGGACCGCCTGGAACACCGGAATCCCGATGTGGTCCAGCCAGGTGACGTCCGCGACCCGGGTCACCCCGGCTCGCGGCAGCAGTCCCCGGATCGCGGCCCATGTCTCCTCGGCCGTCCGTGCTCTCGTCTCCATGCCTGCCGGCTCTCCGGGTACGCGCGCCGACCGGCCGTCAGGACCCCGTGCTGTTCCAGTCGTCGACCGGGTCGAGGGCGCGGACGGCGGTCCGGTCGGTCGCGGTGTGCTCGGCGCTGTGCACGGTGAGCGCGGCCACTACGGTGAGCGCGGCCACGGGAAGCAGGAGCGCGGCCCGCGCCGCGAGGGAACGACGGCCGCGGGCCGCAGGGCACCCGGCCGGGGCGTTCGCCGCGCGCTCGCCGTTGTCCCGGCTGCCGACCGCGTTCATGTCCTTGCCGTGGAGGTTCATCGATGTCGCCTTTCGTGGAAGTGGTGTCGGGCGCGGACGGGCCCGTGGTCAGTCGTAGGGGTGGGCCGGACGGCGGTCGGGCACCCGCTGGGCGGGAGGACTCCCGTCGTGCACCCGCTCCAGCAGCAGGCCCGGCACCATCGGCCGACGCGCGGGGGACGGGCCGGGGCGCATCCGGATGCCGAGGGCCACGCCGAGCTGGAAGCGGTTGTCCACCCCGAGCCGGTCCATCAGGGACCGCAGGATGTTGGTGACGGTCCGGGGACTGATCCCCAGCCGGTGGGCGGCGCTGGAGTCGGTGTGACCGGCCAGCAGAAGGGAGATGAGCCTGCGCTGCCGCTCGTCCAGCGGCACCAGCGGCGGGACGGTGGGGGAGTGCGAAGGGAGGCGGGGACGAGGCCGCGGGTTGGTGTTCGCGCTCACCAGGACTCCCTCTTGTCGGTGTTCGGCCACAGGGGGGGGTGGGCCGGGCGCTTCGCGTTCCGGCCCCTCACGAACACTGGCAGCCACCGGTCGATGCGCGATCAGCGTGTACGGCCGTGCCACTGGACGGCGGATCGACGTCCCGCGCGCTCCCGGCCCACGCTCACCCGCGGCGCCGACTCCGGCCCTGGTCGGCGGCATCGATCGAACGTTGATCCACACAGGCGCCGGGCCCTCGCGGGGCGCCGCCGGTGGGAGGGTCATGGTGGCCTCCGGCCGGGGTGGCTGCTCCCCGGACCCGGTACCTCTCCGCCGCCGGTGGCCTCCGCCCCGGAGACCCTGCTGACGCCGACGCCCCTGCACTTCGCCTGAACTCCCCCACCGGGCCAGCAGGGTGATGTCCGAGGCGAAGCCGACGAGCGGGCCGCACGGCCGACCGGCGTTTGACATGGAGCGCACTCCAATGCCTAGCGTCCCGGGGGAACGGTCCGACGAGTGCAGGAGGCAGCACCATGACCGACATCCCCACCCGGTACCTGGGCGAACTGGCGGTCTCCGCGCAGGGGCTCGGCTGCATGGGCATGAGCCACGGGTACGGCGACTCGGACGACGCCCAGTCGATCGCGACGCTGCACCACGCCCTGGACCTCGGGGTCACCCTCCTCGACACCGCCGACTTCTACGGTGCCGGGCACAACGAGGAGCTGATCGGGCGGGCGATCGCCGGGCGGCGTGACGAGGTGGTGCTGGCGACCAAGTTCGGCTTCGCCAACCGCCTGGGCGAGCCCACCCTGATCCGCGGCGACGCCGCCTATGTCCGCCAGGCGTGCGAGGCCTCCCTGCGCCGGCTCGGGGTCGACCACATCGACCTCTACTACCAGCACCGGGTCGATCCCCGGGTGCCGGTCGAGGAGACCGTCGGGGCCATGGCCGAGCTGGTGCGGGCCGGCAAGGTGCGGTACCTGGGGCTGTCCGAGGCCGCCGCGGGGACCATCCGGCGGGCGCACGCGGTCCACCCGATCTCCGCGCTGCAGAGCGAGTGGTCGCTGTGGACCCGGGACCTGGAGGCGGAGACCGTCCCGGTCTGCCGCGAACTCGGCATCGGCCTGGTCCCCTTCTCGCCGCTCGGGCGCGGCTTCCTGACCGGCCGTTACAGCTCGGTCGACGGGCTGGCGGAGACCGACGTACGGCGCGGCCAGCCGCGGTTCGCCGACGGCAACCTCGAACGGAACCTGGCGATCGTCGCGAAGCTGGACGAGCTCGCCGCCGCCAGGTCCGTCACCGCCGGGCAGCTGGCCCTGGCCTGGTTGCAGCACCGCGGCGACGACGTGGTGCCGATCCCCGGCACCCGGCGGCAGCGGTACCTGGAGGAGAACCTGGCGGCGCTGGACCTCCGGCTGTCCGCCGAGGACGTCGCCGCGATCGAGGCCGCGGCCCCGCCCGAGCACATCGCGGGCAGCCGCTACGACGCCACCAGCCTGACCTTCGTCAACCGCTGACTCCGGGAGGAGCGGGCGTCACCGGAAGGCGCCGTACGTGCCGGTGACCGCACCCGCCCGCTCACTCCACGGCGGCCCCGAACCACCGGGACAGGTGCTCGCGCAGATCCCGCTGGTCCTCGCCGGCCCAGGCCACATGGCCGTCCGGCCGCAGCAGCACCGCGGGCACCTCCAGTTCCTCGCTGACGTCGGCGACGTGGTCGACCCGGTCCGTCCAGCCGGCCGCCGAGAGCCGGCCGGTCTGGTCGAGGAGCAGGCCACGGCCGCCGTGCAGCAGCCCGTAGAGGCGGCCCCGCTTCAGCTGGACGTCCCGCAGGCGCCGGCCGATCAGATCGTGCCCCTCCCCGAGGTCGTAGCGGACGTCGACCGCGGTGATGATCCCGGTGACGTACCGGTTCACCTCCTCGAAGTCCATCAGCCGGCCGAACAGTCCGCGCAGCGCGGTCGCACCCGGATCGGTTCCCAGCAGCGTCATCTGCGCACGGGTGTTGTCCAGTACGGCGGCGCCCACCGGGTGCCGTTCGGCGTGGTAGCTGTCCAGCAGGCCCTCCGGCGCCCAGCCGGCCACCTCGGCGGCCAGTTTCCAGCCGAGGTTGAACGCGTCCTGGACGCCGAGGTTGAGCCCCTGGCCGCCGGTCGGCGGGTGGATGTGCGCCGCGTCGCCGGCCAGCAGCACCCGGCCGACCCGGTAGCGCTCGGCCTGCCGGGTGGCGTCACCGAAGCGCGACAGCCAACGCGGGGAGTGCGCCCCGAAGTCGGTGCCGGCGACCGCCCGCAACCGCGCCTTGAACTCCTCCAGGGTCGGCGGGGCCGTACGGTCCTCGGCCACCCCGTCGGCGGGGACGCCGATGCGGTACACCCCTTCGTTGCCGTCCACGTCGGCGATGGCGCCGAAGCGCAGCTGGGTCTTGCGGACCTCCGCGACGACGGCGGCGATCGTCTCCGCATCCTCGGTCACCCTCATGTCACCCAGCAGCGTCTCGACCTTGGAGGGCTCACCGGGGAAGCCGACGCCGAGCAGCTTGCGCACCGTGCTGCGGCCGCCGTCGCACCCGACGAGGTACCGCGAGCGCAGCCGTGTGCCGTCGGCCAGTTCGGCCGTCACCCCGTCCGCGTCCTGGCTCAGTCCGACCACCTCGTGGCCGCGCCGGATCTCGGCACCGGTCTCCAGGGCACGTTCGTTCAGCAGCCGCTCGGTGGCCTGCTGCGAGATGGCGAGGCCGTACGGATGAGCCGTGTCCAGCCGTTCCGGCCACGGCTTGATGACACCGCCGAAGAGCCCGCCGGCCCGGAACTTCTCACCGGCCGCCAGGAACCGTTCCAGCAGGCCGCGCTGGTCCATGATCTCCACGCTGCGCGCGTGCAGACCGCGCCCGCGGGACTCCTCGGTCGGCTCGGCCAGCTTCTCCAGCACCACCACGTGTACGCCGTGCAGCCGCAGTTCGCAGGCGAGCATCAGGCCGGTCGGTCCGCCGCCGACCACGAGCACGTCGATCATCAAGGTTCCCCGTTCCCGCAGGTTCTGGTCGAGGCCGGAGATTGTGCAACACCACGGGGGCCTTGCCGCAAGGCCCCCTGTGCGCTATATGTTGAGAGTGGCAAGGAGTGGGTGAACTCCTTGCCTTTGTCATGTGTGCGGTCCGCGCGCGCTTCAGCGTCGCAGGTGGACGGTGAAGTGCCGCTCGGTGGCGCCCGCGGGAACGGTGCGGACGAAGCCCCGGGCGGTGCTGTAGGCCCCCGAGCCGCCGGTGATGCCGACGTCGACGGAGGACGGCGCGGGCAGGTGCAGCAGCGACTGCGCGCTGAACTGCCCCTCGGGAAGCGCGAAGGTGCCGATGCACTGGAGGGCGGCCGGGCTGACCCGGGTGAAGGTGCAGACCGCGCTGTGGTCGCCCACCTTCTCGCCGTCGCGGTAGAGGTCCTCGTGCACGATCCGCTGATCGCCCACGCTGATGCCCGGCTCGCCCAGGTCGACCTCCCCGGACGAGGTCTGCTCGCCGACCAGTTCGAAGGTCCTCGCGGGCGGTTTCGCGACGGTCGCGTCGGCCGACGCCGACGGTGCGAGCGCCGCACCGCCGACGACGGCCACGGCGGCTCCGGCCGCTGCCAGCAGGTAGCGCGCCTTGCGTGTCGCGGTGATGTCCGGCATCTGTGTTCTCTTTCCGTTCATGGGGGTGCGTGGTACGGCGGACGGCCCGCCGGGTCAGACGGCGACGGCGTTGACGGTGACGGGGATGTTGCCGCGGGTTGCCTTGGAGTAGGGGCAGAGCTGGTGCGCGGCACGGGCGAGTTCGTCGGCCGTGTCCGTGTCGACGCCGCCGAGTTCCAGGTTGAGCACGGCGGCGAGGGAGAACGCGCCGTCCTCGTTCAGCAGGGTGATCTCGGTGGTGATCGCGGTGCTGGTCAGCCTGATCTTGCGGTCGGCGGCGGCGTGCCGCACGGCGCCGAGGAAGCACGCGCCCCACCCGGCGGCGAAGAGCTGCTCGGGGTTGGTCGCGGTGCCGGCGCCGCCGAGCTCCTTGGGGTAGGACAGGCCGGTCTCCAGCAGGCCGTCGTCGGACCGGACCCGGCCGCCGTTGCGGCCTTCGCCGGTGACGCTGACCGTCGCGGTGTAGCTGTTGTTCGCCATCACTGTTCCTTCTGGGGGGGTGGGGGTTGGTGGACGGGGGTGTGTTCGGTCCGACCGCCCGGGGAGGGGCGGCGGAGTCAGGTGGTCGCGGAGGCGCGCCGCCGTCGCGTGCGGCCGCGCGGGACGAGCAGCACCGCGGCGACGACGGCCCACAGGGCCAGCGTCACGACGGGTCCTGCCGCGTGCGCGCCGTGGAAGTAGCTGAGGTCGGCGATGGCGCGGACGGCGGCGCCGGGTGGCAGCAGCGCGGAGACGGCCCGGGCCGCGGCGGGCAGCAGGTCCTCCCCGATGGTGGCGCCACTGGTGGCGTTGCCGACGGTGAGCAGCAGCAGGGTGGTGACCGGGAGCCCGATGGGGCCGAGGTAGGTGCCGAGCAGTTTGGTGGTGAAGGCGGCCGCCGCCGCCAGCAGGGCGAGGGTGGCGATCAGCGGGACGACCGGTGCCGGAACCGCCCCCAGGACCGGTCCCGCGATGATCGCGGCCACGGCACCGATGGCCGCGGAGGCGCCGGCCAGCAGCCAGAACCGGTGGCGCAGACGCAGCAGACCGGCCAGGCCGACGGCGTTCGAGCCGAGCACGAAACCGGCCAGGGTGACGCCGAAGGCCAGGTAGAAACCGGCCAGCCCGCGGGCGTCGTAGCGGGCCAGCGGCCGGACGTCCTCGGTGCTGACGCGCATGCCCGCGCCCTGCGCGTAGGCGCCGACGAGGGACTTGACGGCGGCCGTGGTGGAGGTGCCGTTGGCTCCCGCGACCTCCAGGCGCAGTTCGCCCGGACCGCCGGTGCTGAGCGCGGCGACGACGTCGTGGTGCTCCACGGCCCGGTGGGCCGCGTCGGCGTCGGCGGCGCGGCGCACCTCGACGCTGTCGCCGAGGGCCCGGTGTATCTCGCCCGGCAGGTCGGTGCCGGAGACGGCGAGGGGGACGTGGTGCGGTTGCGGGTCCCGCTGGAGACCCACGTAGCAGCTGACGAAGGCCGCCACGACGACCAGGGCGACGAGGGCCGGTTGCAGCCAGGCCCGCACCGGCGGCCGGCGGTGGACGGCGGTGTGGTGGGCCGGGGCGGGCGCGGCCGCCGCGGAGCGCGTCTGCGGGCGCTCGTGGGCGGATCCGACGGGGGTTTCCATGATGAGGCTCTCTGAGGGTGGGTCGCGGGTTGCACGGGGGATGTGCGGGGCCGCGAGGGGGCGCGATGTGCATTACGAGCATATGCTCGTAATTGGGCGAGGGCAAGCGCGGGGCTCCTGTCACGGGGTTCGAGGAGGGCTCAGGCGCCGAGGACGCCCATCGGCTGCGCGCGTCCCTCGCGGCCGTGCCGCGGCCGCCTACTTGGTGGTGCCCCACAGCTGGCCGGCGGGGACGTGGTCCGGGTTGCCCATCAGCCTGGCGACCCGGATCTGCCCGGGCACCGAGGCGCGGTGACCGCGGTCCCCGAGATGGCTACGGCGGTCGGGTGAGTCGTGCGTGAAGGTCATCGCGTAGGGGTGCGCGAAGTCCGTGGTCGAGCCGTTGACCAGCGGGAAGTGTCCCTGGGCGGCGGTCGTGGGCGAGTCCGCGGTGTCGATGATCCAGACGGTCCTGGCGGAGACCCCGCACTTCTGGAGGGTGAGCCCCTCGTTCTGGTGGGCGGTGGTGGCCAGGCCCGCGCACAGCCCGGTGCGCTCGCCGTACGGCGCGTACTCGACCTCCACCGCCCGCAGGGTGCCGTAATGCCGGTTCACCTCGGCGGACAGGAGGCCGTCCTGGTGGAAGTCGGACACCAGGCCCGCTCGGTGACCGACGATGTCCCCGGCCGGATCGGTGGTGCTGACGGGGCGCATGACGGTGGGCCGGCCGACCTCCGCCAGTCCGCGGTGCACGGTCTCCACCAGACGGGGGTGCGCGGCCGTGCCGAACTTCGCGCTGTAGATCTGTATGCAGCGGTCGCCGCACTGGGCGGTGGCCGCGTCGGCGGCCACCGTTCCGGCTGTTCCGAGGCCCGCGACCGCGGTCAGCACCGCCGCGGTCGCGAGCAGCTTGCTCCTGACGGACATGAAGGATTCCTTGCTGGAAAGGCAGCGCGTCGCGCGCACTGCTCGGGTGGGGCATGGGGTCACCAGGCCGTCCTCGTGCTCGGGACGACCCGGAGCTCTTCGGCTCAGTGCGGGTGCGGGTGCGGATGCTCGTGCGGATGGGGGTGGTCGTGGCCGGGAGGGCGCCGGCCCAGGGTCTCGGCGCGCGCGGCGACCTCCTCGGCCGTCACGGCGCACAGGCCGGTGAGCACGTCCTCCAGGGCGGCCAGCCAGAGCCGGTAGTACTCGTAGGGCTCGTCCGGCGCCGCCGCGGACTCCCAGGCCGCGATCCGGGCGACCAGCGCGGCCTGGAACTCGGGCCAGGTGAACGCGCCCGCCTCGTACAGGCTGACCGCCATGCCGAAGGCGCGGCTCTCCCACGGCTCGGCGAACACCAGCTCGCCGTTGGAGCGCGGCGGCGCGGCCGGCCCCTCGATGTCCAGGGGCGCGCTCACGGTGCCGCCACCTTCGCCACGCCGACCATCGCGTCCCGCGTCACCAGGGGCACGAGCTCCTCCTCGGACAGGTGCTCGGTTCCGGCCGGGCGCTCGGGCAGCACGAGCCAGCGGACCTCGGCGGTGGAGTCGTGGACGGTGATCCGGACGTCGTCGTCGAGGTCGAGTCCCATCTCGGACAGCACGGTGCGCGGCTCCTTGACCACGCGCGAACGGTAGGCGGGGTCCTTGTACCAGCTCGGGGGCAGGCCGAGCACCGGCCACGGGTAGCAGGAGCACAGCGTGCACACCACCACGTGGTGCGTGGTCGCCGTGTTCTCCACCACGACGATGTGCTCGCCCTGTGCCCCGGAGAAGCCCAGCTCCTTGATGGCCGCCGTGCCGTCCTCGAGCAGCCGGCGCCGGTACTCCGGGTCGGTCCACGCCTTCGCGACGACCTTGGCGCCGTTGAGCGGGCCCACGTTGGTCTCGTAGGTGGTGATGATCCCGTCCATCGTCTTCGGGTCGATCAGCCCCCGCTCGGTGAGCAGCTGCTCGAGCGCCTCCGTGCGCAGGGAGGGGGGAAGGCGGTCGCCCGTTCCGCTGGTGGTGGTCATGAGGTCTTCTCCAGGTAGCTCTCGTACATCTCGACGGTGAGGGCGAAGGGTGCGGCGTCGGCGCCCCACAGCTCGCGCGAGTCGAACCGCACGGAGTAGACGTGCTGCGGGTTCTCGCCCAGGAAGTGCGCGTTGGTGTCCGGCAGCACGGAGGCGGGCTGGACACGCTCGACGACACCGGTGTGTCCGCGCACGTAGGCCGGCAGCCGGGTGTGACCGGGCACCGGCGTGCCCTTGGCCCGCACCCGCTCCCCGGTGCCGAAGGCCGGGGCGGTGTCGACGGAGCGCAGCGAGCCGGCGCCGACCGGCGCCGCGGTCGGCGCGTAGTCGGGCCGCGGGGCGGGGACGGGCGGCTCCTCGACGTGCTCGCCCCGCAGATTGCGGGCACGGGCGTCGATCGCGCCCGGAGCCAGCGTGGCGCTCTCGGTGAGCATCAGCTCCGCGCCGTTGAGCCAGCGTCCGAAGTAGCCGTCGTCCAGGTACGCGGCCCGGTCCAGGCGCTCCATGGAGTGCCGGAAGGCGTCCGGGTTGTAGCCGCCGCACGCGATGCGGCTGGAGAGGAGTGTCAGGGCGAACGCCCGGCCCTGCCAGGGGTGTTCGAAGACCGGTTCATCGGCCCTCGGCGGGTGGAGCGGGCCCCCTCCCGGGGTGCCCCCCATGTCGGCGATACCGTCCATGGCTGACCTTTCACGGGTGTTTCCTATAAAGGACATTTTCGATCACCTGGGGGTGGATGGCTCGACCGGCGAGGCGGGGACCCCCAGGAGTCCGCCGCGCGGTGCCGTCCGTGGGGAGCGACGCGCGGCCCGCTCGCCCAGCAGGCCGAACGTCGCGCCGAGCGCCGCCCACAGCAACAGGGCGGTGGCGACCGACCAGAGCCTGAAGTCCCACAGCGGTCCGGCCGGGACCGTGAGGGCGTCGGGATCGCCGGGCAGGGTGAACAGCGCCGCTGTCGCCGCGCCGAGGACTCCCGCCACACAGAGCTGCCGGGCCGGTGCGCCGTGGCCGCGGCGGGCCAGACGGCCGTGCAGGGCCCAGGCCAGGGCGACGCCGATCAGGCCGATGGCGACCGCCCCGAGCCAGGCCTGCGTGCGCACGCCGACCGTGCCGGGGTCGCCGACGCCGGGCGGGTCCGACGGGTAGCGGATGAACGGCAGCAGCCACAGACCGGTGAATCCGGCGGCGGCCAGCCGCAGCGCCCGCGGCCAGGCCCCGGTGCCGGGGGCGTGCCGGTGCAGCAGCAGATGGACGACGGCGAGGAGCAGGCCCAGGGCCAGGCCGGTGAGCGTCGTCGCCACCAGCAGACCGGCGTGCTGGGTGGCCCGGGAGAAGACCTCCGCGTGGTGACCGGCGTGCCCGGAGGGCTCGGTGGCCTCGTGGGCGGCCTCCCAGCGCACGGCGCGGTCCATCAGCGGCTCGACGAGGAACCAGGAGAAGCCTCCGCTGAGCAGACCGGCCACGGTCCCCGCGGCCGCGCCCCGGCCCAGCAGGCTCATGACGGAACTCATGGTGCGGTACCCCGTCAGTGGCAGGGCGCGCCGAGCAGGTGCCGGCCGTCGTGGGCGAACTCGTGCAGGTAGTTCGCGCTCGTGGCGACCTTGCCCAGGACGGGGGAGAGCAGCTGCCCCTGGTCCAGGAACACGGCGTACAGCGCCAGCAGGGCGAGGGCGACGGCGGTGACGACGACGGCGGCGTCCCGCAGCGGACGGGCCGCCACTGCGAGGGAGTCACCGGCTGCGGACAGGGGCGGATGCGGCATGGAGGGCTCCTTCGTGCGGGCCTCGGGGCGGGGGAGGGGGAGCGGCCCGACCCCAGGGCGTCAGGGCGGGGCCAGGTCTCCACGCCACAATACGAGCACATGCTCCTAAATGGAAGGGTGACCCGGCCGCAGGTTCCGCGCCGGGCCGGCCCGGGCGCGTGTCCGCCGGTTTCCGGAAAGCCGCCCCCGGCGTGGTAACAGCTGTTACCTTCGGGGTATGGCGAAGACACAGCTGGGCGCGCGCGTCGACGAGGAGATCGCGGAACTGGCCCGGGCCCGGGCCCGGGACCGCGGAATGAGCGTCGGCGACTACATCGCCTCCCTCGTACGGGACGACACCGGCGGACTGCGCGAGCGCGGCATGGACGCCGCCCGCCGCTTCCTCGACGAGCACCAGGCCGTCTTCGACGCGGCCGAGGACGCGGACCGGGGCACCCCGGGCGCGCACGCCGCCTGATGGAGCTGTACGTCGACGTCCCCTGGATCCTGGAGGTCGCGGAGCTGGCCGGCGCACGGGACCCGGCCCCCGAGGACTACGGCGTGCCGGTGGCCGCCGTCGCCTGCCACCGGGCGGAACTGCTGGAACAACCCGTCTACGACGGCCCGTTCGCCCGGGCCGCCGCCCTGGTGCACGTCCTGGGCCGCTGCCGCTGGCTTGAGCGCTCCAACATGGCCGTCGCCGCGGCGACGGGCGTGATGTACCTGGAGGCCTCCGGCATCCCGGTCAAGCCCACCCGCGACGACGCCGTGGCCCTGCGCGACCTCCTGCGCGACCCCCTGTGCACCGCGCCGGCGATCGCCGCCCTGCTGCGCGGCTGGCCCCGTTCGAGCTGACCGCCACGCCCGCCCGTCGCGTTCAGGCCCACACCGCCTGGGCGACGGCGGTGCCGATGAACACGGCGCCGAGGCCGGTGACCACGCTGGCGATCACGTTGGCGGCGGCGAAGAACCTGGCGCCGGACTCGGCCAGCCGCAGCGTCTCGTAGGAGAAGGTCGAGTAGGTCGTGAGCGCTCCGCAGAACCCGGTGCCGATCAGCAGTTGCACCGAGTGGGAGGCGGCCCCGTAGGTGACCGCGCCGGACAGCAGCCCCAGGATCAGGCAGCCGGTCACGTTGACGAGGAAGGTGCCGAAGGGCAGGCCGGTGTCGTGCCGGGCCTGTACGGCGCGGTCGGTCAGGTACCGCAGCGGCGCTCCGACCACGGCACCGGCGATGACGAGGAGCCAGTTCACTTCGCCCGCTTCTCCTTCTCGCGCCCGACGTAGCGGATGACCTCGCACTCGTCGAGGACCACCAGCCCGTTCGTGACCAGGTCGTCCAGTTGGGGCAGGAAGGCGCGGACGCGGGCCGCGTCGTCCACGATGACGACCGCGACGGGCAGGTCCTCGCTGAGCGACAGCAGGCGGCTGGTGTGGATCAGGGAGGAGGCGCCGTAGCCCTCGATGCCCCGGAACGCGCTCGCGCCGGCCAGCCCGGCCTCGTGGGCGCGTTGGATGATCTCGCCGTAGAGCGGCTTGTGACGGAAGGTGTCGCCCTCGCCCACGAAGACGGTCAGGCGGAGCGCGGAGCCGTGCAGCCGGGTCACCTCGTCCTCCTCCACGCGATCAGACGGCGGGTCGCCGCCGCCGCGAGCCACACGGCCGCGAGCGCGGCGAGCAGGGTGGCGGCCAGATAGGCCAGGCCGGTGCGGGCGTGACCGCTCTGCACCAGCTGCTGGATGTCGACGCAGTAGGTCGAGAAGGTCGTGAAGCCGCCCAGGACGCCGGTGCCGAAGAAGGGACGTACCAGCCGGTGCGCGGCCCACACCTCCGTGATGACGACCATGAAGGCACCGATCACCGCGCAGCCGGTCGCGTTCACCGTGAGGGTGGTCCAGGGGAAGGCTCCGGCGGCGGTCGGCCACAGCAGGGAGGCGCCGTAGCGGGCCACGGCCCCCAGCGCGCCGCCGGCCGCGACCACCGCGATCACGGGCGCCTGGCCGCCGGCGAGTCCGGGGCGCCGCGCGGGCGCGGACGGATCGGCGTCGGACACCGTGGGCTCCGTGATCTGGTCGCGGGGAGCTCTCATGGACGCGCGTCTCCTACTCGTGCGGCCGCCCGGCGTGCGGGCGCGTGCTCACAAGCAGGGACTGTCGGCGGCGTCTGTGCCGCGGTTCGGGTGCGGCGAGCCCCACCGCCACGCGACCGCCTGGTCCGGGCTGCCGCTGGTGACCAGGGTAGCCGGGGCCACCCGGGGCCGTCGCGCCGGGTGCCGTGAAGCGGCGTGGGGGGGCAGAGGGCGGGCGCCGCGCGCGGGTTGTGCTCGGCGATGCCCGCCGTCGCCGCCCGGTCGGGGAAGTCCCCTTCGAGCAGCCGCGACGGCCCCGCCGTCAGCGAGAGCCGCTGCGCCGGCACCGCTTACCGATCGCGGGGCCGCCCCGCGGCCGCCGTTCGAGCCGGACGCGGGCCGCGCCGATCCGCGGAGCACGGGAGGCGGCCTCGGCGAGGTCCCGCAGTGTGCCGGCCCCCTCGCACGAGGTCCCGTGGGGCGTCCCTCCAGGCCGGACGCACGGTGCCGCCGTAGCGCCTCCAGCGCTCCCCGAGCCGGTCCACGACCGGTGCGGCGGCACGTGGATGGCGACGCCAATTCCCGCGCTCCAGGGGAGCGTTGGAAGGGCGGCGAGACGAAACGGACGGCATGTGCGCCCCCTCGCGTAAAATGGACCGGCAGGTCCAGTGCGGGATGGAGGAGGGTACGTGAGCAGGGGCGACCGGGGCGCACCGCGGCTGACCGCCAAGGGCATGGCCACCCGGCGGCGCATCGTGGAGGGCGCGGCCGAGGAGATCCGTGAGCGGGGCGCCGCCGGGACGACACTCGACGACATCCGGGCCCGCACCGCGACCAGCAAGAGCCAGATCTTCCACTACTTCCCCGGCGGGAAGGAGGAGTTGCTGCTCGCGGTCGCCGCCCGCGAGGCCGGACGCGTCCTGGAGGACCAGGAGCCGCACCTCGGCGACCTGACCACGTGGGAGGCCTGGCAGGAGTGGCGCGACGCGGTCGTACGGCGGTACGAACAGCAGGGCGTCGACTGCCCGCTCGGCGTGCTGATCACCGAGCTGGGCCGCACCACCCCGGCCGCACAGGCGCTCACGGGCCGGTTGATCGACCAGTGGCAGTCGGCCCTGCGCACCGGCATCCGGCACATGCAGGACAGCGGCGAGGTCGACCGGCGGCTGGACGCCGACCGGACGGCCGCCGCACTCGTCGCCGCGGTACAGGGCGGCGTGACCATCCTGATGTCCACCGGCGCCATCGGACACCTGGAAGCGGCGCTCGACACGACCCTGGCACTGCTGCGCACCGCCGCCACCCCGGCGACCCGCCCCGGGACCTGACACCCATTGCCTCGACGGCGTGGAGGTGCCCCCACTCGCCGTACCGGCCGCAGACCCGAGTACGCCCAGTACGCCCAGTACGAGGGCCAAGGGCCGGCACTCTTCCAGCCTTCGGCCGGGGACCCCGGAGCACGCACCCGACGCCGCGCGGCCGCCCTCGGGGCGACGGCGCGAAGTGCCGGACAGGCCCTAACATCCGGACACATCATGGACTTCACGGATGTGTCACTCACCGCGCTGCGCGTCTTCCGCGCCGTCGCCGAGCGGGGGACCTTCACGGCGGCCGCCGCCTCGCTGGGCTACACCCAGTCGGCGGTGTCGCGGCAGATCGCCGCGCTTGAACGAGCCGCCGGCGCCGAGCTGCTGGAACGGCGGCGCGACGGCGTACGGCTCACCGCGGCCGGCCGTGTCGTCATCCGCCGGGCGACGGTCGTGCTGGACGAGATCGACGCGACCGCCAGGGAGCTGTCGGGCCTGCCCGGGCAGGCCGGGACGGTCCGCCTGGGCTGGTTCCCGAGCGCCGGCGCCGTCCTGCTGCCGCGCGCCCTCACGGCACTGCGCGGTACCGATCCCGGCCTCCGGGTCGTCGGCCGCGAGGGGAGCACCCCGGCGCTGGTGCGCGCCCTGCGGGCCGGCAGCATCGACCTGGCCCTGCTCGCGTCCGCGCCGCCGTTCCGGCCGCCGGACGCCGAGTCGCCCCCGCTCGTCGTACGGACCCTCACCGAACGCGCGCTGTGCCTGGCGGTGCCCGCCGGCCATCCGCTGGCCCGCGGCGACTCGGTCGACGTGGCCGACCTGCGCGGGCAACGCTGGATCGCGGGGTCCTCCTCGGGCGAGGACCAGCTCATGGGGGTGTGGCCGGGCCTGGACGAGCGGCCGGAGATCGCCCACACCGCGCGGGACTGGCTCGCCAAGCTCCACCTCGTGGCCGCCGGCTGCGGGTTGACCACCGTGCCGGCCGCCCTCGCCGCCGCCGCGCCGCCGGGTGTCCGCGTCCTCCCGGTCCGCGGCGGGCCCCAGGAACAGCGGCGCGTGCTCCTGGCGCGGCTGCCCCACCCGCCGACGGACCCGGTCACACGCGTGGCAGCCGCCCTGCGCGCGGCGGCCCTCGACGTGGACCCACCGGCTCCGTCGCCGCTCTCGTCGCCGTCCTGAGGCGGGGGCGTCCTCGGACCGGTGACGCGGTGCCCGACGGGGGCACGGTGGCCGCGTGCCACGGCGAGAAGGTCAGCGGGTGCCGCCTTGCCGGGTGGCTTCGGCGGCGTCCGTGAGGAGTTGTTCCAGGCGTGTGAGCTGACGGGCGTCCAGGGCGCCGAAGATGCGCTGGAGTATCCGGGTGCCCGCCTGTTCGCCGGCGGCGAGGGCCGCGTGGCCCTGCTCGGTCAGCGTGACGGTCTTGCGCCGGCGGTCCACGGGATCGGGGGTCCGGGTGACCAGCCGCAGGCGTTCCAGGGCTTCGACGGCCTGGGTGACGGAGCGGGGCGCCTGGCCGAGTGCCTCGGCGAGTTCGGCTTGGTGGACGGCGCCGCGCTGGGCGAGGAGCCGCAGCAGCTTGGTGCGGGCCAGGGACAGGCCGGCCGCGGCCATGTGCTGATCGACCGCTGTCCGGACCTGGTGGGCGACGCCCAGGAACCGCAGGCCCACGTCCGCGGGGTCGGGGCCGGCGGGCGGCGCTGTCTCGTGCTCGCTCATGACGTCGGGTATCGTCCCACACGTGATTGATGAGGTACCTCATGAAAGGGGCCGACGATGACCCGTCCCGTTGCTGTGATCACCGGAGCGACCTCCGGGCTGGGCCGGATCGCCGCCCTGGAGCTCGCCCGCCGCGGCTACGGCCTCGGCATCGTGGCGCGCTCCCCGGACAGGGCCGAAGCGCTGCTCGCCGAGCTGGAGGAAGCGACCGGGAGTGCCGCGCACGCCGACGTCTTCCTCGCGGACCTCGGAGTCGTCGCACAGGTCCGCCGGGCGGGCCGGGAGATCGCCGCGCGGTATGCGCGGCTGGACGTACTGGTCAACAACGCGGGCCTGCACGCGTTCTCCCAGCGCGTCACGGCCGAGGGGCTGGCGGAGATGACCGCCGTCAACCACGTCGGCCCGTTCGTCCTCACCCAGGCGCTGACGGACACGCTCCTGGCCTCCGGGCCGGCACGGGTCGTGAACGTCGCCTCCGAGGCCTCCCGGCGGGCCGGGAGCATCACGCCGGCCACGGACCTGCGGGACACCACCCCCTACACCCGGCGCGAGTCGATGGCCCGGTACGCCCGGACCAAGCTGATGACCATCATGTGGACGCAGGAACTGGCCCGGCGCCTGGACGCCACGAAGGTCACGGTGAACTGCTGCGACCCGGGCTTCAACGCCACCGGTCTCGGCCGCGACCTGCCCGGCTCCGCCGCGCTGCGGCGCGTCCTGGACGTCCTGAGGATCGGCGACCCGCGCAGGGGCGCGGGGATCATCGTCCGCCTGGCGACCGATCCGGCGTTCGCGCACACCACCGGCGGCTACTTCTCCGTACGCGACGCCAAGCCGTTGCGGTGCCCCGAACCCGGCCGCGGTGCGGACGTCCAACGGCAACTGTGGACCGAAACGGAGTCGTTGCTCGCCGGGATGCCCTCGATCCCGCCTCGCCACATCTGAAATCCACAGGTCGATGATTTGGAAACCCGCAGGTCAGCGGCGTGGCGCCGGTGTTCCCGTCTGGATCTGTGCCCACGGCCACAGCGAACGGGCGCTCCGTGGGCTCATACTGAGGCATGACCCAGCCTGCTGCACCCAAGCGTCATCTGCCCACCAGCCCCTTCAAGGCCCCCGCCGTACGGGCTCCCAAGCACTTCGCCGTCGGTGACCAGGTCACGCACGACGTGTACGGCCTCGGTCGGGTGATCGGCGTCGAGGACGGGATCGCGGCGCTCGTGGACTTCGGTCCGGAGCAATTGCGGATCTTGAGCCCGTACGCGAAGATGACCAAGCTGTAGGACCGCTGTGCCCGGTCACGGCACACCAGGACCCCTCAGGGGCCTGTGACGAAAGAGAGACCTCCCATCGAATCGACGTCGCTGTTCTCCGCCCTGGAAGGGCAACCCCGCCGCCCCGCCGCGGCTTCGCCGCCTCCGGCGACGAACCCCTTCCAGGCTCCCGACTTCGGGGACGACGAGAGCCGGCTGCCGGACGACGCGCAGGAGCCCGCCCCGGGTACGCCTGCCGCGCGACCCGCGGCGGCGTAACTCCACGCACGACGGCCCCGGCATCCGGCCGCAGGCCGTCACTCCCGGGACGAGGCCATGGCGGTGGATCCTGTGAACGACGTGTCCGGAGGCCCGGCCCGGCCCGCCGGTCCCGCGCGGGCGAACGACTACGACAGCTTCGCGGAGGCGTACTCGGCGGAGATCGAGGACAACCTCGTCAACGCGTACTACGCGCGCCCCGCGATCCTGGCCCTCGCCGGAGAGGTGGCCGGCCACCGGATCCTGGACGCCGGCTGTGGCTCGGGCGCCCTGTCCGCCGCGCTGCGCGACCGCGGTGCCGTCGTCACCGGGGTCGACGCCGCCGCCGGGATGGTGGCGCTGGCCAGGCGGCGGCTCGGCGACGGTGTCGCCCTGCACGTGGCCGACCTGAGCGACCCCCTGCCGTTCGCCGACGGCGCGTTCGACGACGTGGTCGCGTCGCTGGTCCTGCACTACCTGGAGGACTGGGGGCCGACGCTGGCCGAGTTCCGGCGGGTGCTCAGACCCGGTGGCCGGCTGATCGCGTCGGTGGACCACCCCATCGTCGCCTACACCTTCCGGGAACCCCGGCCCGACTACTTCGCGACCACCAGCTACTCCTTCGACTGGACGTTCCGTGGCCGGACCGTCCCGATGCGGTTCTGGCGCAAGCCGTTGCACGCGATGACCGACGCCTTCACCACCGCCGGCTTCCGCCTCGCCGCCATCAGCGAGCCGCAGCCCGACCCGGCCGCCCGGGACCTCTTCCCCGACGGCTACCGGGAGCTTTCGACCAAGCCCAACTTCCTGTTCTTCGTCGTCGAGGCACCGCTGCAGGCCACCTCCTAGGACTCCTGGGAAGGCCCGCCCGGGCCCCCGCCGGCAGCGGTGGCGGGGATACGGGCGGCCCGGGCACCGTCGGCGGTGGCGTGCTGCTCGACGGTGGCGGCCCCGGGCGACCCGCGATCCGGCCCGGGCCTGCCGCAGTGCGTCCCGGAGCTGCCGCGTCGACGCGGTCGGCTGACGCACCCCGTGGCCACGGTGGCGGCCCAGATACGGCGCACCGCGCCCAGGTCCCGCACCCGGGCGCGGCGACGACCGTGGTCGACCGTTCCGATCAGCCGCAAGCGGCCCCGCGAGGACGGCGTCAGCCGGCGGCGGCCGGGCCGCTCGGGAGCCAGGCCGCGAAGATCTCCGGGAGCCGGTCCAGGTCCTCCGCCGTGACCGTGACGAGACGCAGGCCGTGCAGGCGGGCCAGCTCCCGCTTGCGCGTGACCTTCGCCGCGTACGCCTCCCTCGTCAGCAGACCCAGCGCCTCGACGAACGTGCCGTCCGCCAGGCGCCAGTCCGCCCGCAGACCGGTCGTGTTGAGTTCCGGGTGGCGCGGGTAGGCGGGCTCCGGCTCGTGGGCCACGCCCCGGTGGTGGAGGAAGTCGTCCACGTGCCGCTCGAACAGGGAACGGCACAGGTGCCCGTCCGTCGCCCTGGTCACCGTACCCATCGACGTACGGACCCCGTCCGCGAGGAGTCCCGCGTGCGCCAGCCACTCCGTCCAGGTGCGGGCCGGGCGTGCCGGCCGCGCGCCCAGCAGCGTGGAGGCGGGGCGCGGCACCAGGAAACGGCAGAGCATCGCCTCGTCGACCAGGCCGGGAGACTCGAACGAGACGCCGATGCGGTCGAGTTGGGCGAGGGACGGCGGCCCGGAGAACTCGGTCTCGGCGAGCCGGCGCAGCGCGTACACCACCGCCTCCGTCCACGCGCCGTCCTCGCCGGTGTCCCGCAGCACCCCGTTCCTCGCGAGGGCACAGCAGCCGTGGCAGTAGAAGAGCCCCGGGCGCGCCGACTGGGCGGAGCGCCCGCAGAGCCGGCACGGCCCGCGCTCCGCCAGGTCCACCGGGGCCCCGAACAGCGCTTCCAGGGCGCGCCGGTAGTACGGGTTGTCCGCCGCGTCGTCGGCGAGCGACGGCAGCGTGCTCCCGGCCGTCGCGGTGGCCGTCCCGCCGCCGGGCTTCGCGTCGAGCCAGCGGCGGTGGGGCTCCGGCACCAGCCGCCGCACGGCGTCCGTCACCCGGCTGGAGCGGCTGACCGGGCTGACAGCGCCCGGCGCGAACGCGGCCCGGGCATTGTGCCGTTCCACCTCCTCGGGCGGTGCGCCCCAGGTAACGAGCAGCGGCCGCACCCCGTGTCGGCGCAGCAGCACCGTCAACGCCTCGGCGAGCGGCGCCGCGTACACGGTGAGCGTCCCCGAGTCCGGGTCGAACCAGCCGGCTTCGGCAAGAGCGTCCCGTGACAGCCCCGGCCGCGGGAGCCGGATCGACCACGTACCCCCGCCCACGACGACCACCGCGTCCGGGAAGCCGCCGAGAGCGGCCAGGTCCCCGGGCGCGTCCACATCCACCCCGTGCGCGCGCAGCGCGTCGAGCGCCTCGGCGCGCAGTCGCTCGTCGGCGAGGGTGAGCGGGCCGCCCGGTTCGTGGTACTGCCCGACCTCCACACCCGACTCGTCCAGGACGAGGATCCGGGTGTGGTGGAAGACGGAACGGGTGACGGCACGCAGGCCGCGCCGGCCGTGCGCCGCGTTCCGGTACGTCTCCCAGGACTCCAGGAGCGACCGGGCCTCGGCGTCCCGGCGCCGCCGCGCGCGGTCCCGCTCGGTCTCCCGCCCCCAGGCCCCGCCGGCGGCCCGGTGGCTCAGACCGGCCCGCAGCCGGATGGCGAGCCGCTCGGCCAGCGCCCGGCGCAGGCCCCACTCGACACCGGCCGCAGTCTCCTGCCGCGCGTCCGGGCCCGCGTCGTGCTCCGCCAGACAAGCCTCCACGAGGGCGCGTACGGTCCGCCGCGCGGGCAGCAGGAGCCGTACCGGACCGACCGCGTACCCGAGCGCCTTCTGCTCCGCCCACGACACCGGCTCGCGGCGGCTGGGCCGCCAGTCCGCGCCGGCCCCGCCGTGGAAGTCGTCGAGGTCGTCGAACTCCTCCTCGTCGAAACGGCTGTCGCTCTCCAGGTCGTGGAGCTCGATCCACCCGTGGCAGCCGACGGGCGTTCCGGTCTCCTCGGTGAGCTTGCGGATGCTCTCACCGGTCACGTCCAGCGCGCTGCTGTAGAGGTAGCCCAGGTGCCGGTCGAGGACGGAACCGCCGTCCCCGGGCGGGGCGGCGACGGACACGGCACGCGTGTCGTAGTCGTTGTCGGGCCGGGGGACGAGACTCAGGCGTACGGGTATGACGGCGTCGCACTCCGCCTCGCGCGGTGCCGGCCTGACGCTCTCCTTCCGCAGCCGGCTCAGGACGAACGCGCGCAGGGCGGGGACGGAGTCGTCGAAGACCGCGAACCCCAGGGCGTGGTCCTCGGCCGGATCACCCGGGATCATGAGCAGACCGGCGTCGGGGGCGTACTGGATCGCAACTCGGCTCGACATGGCCGGATTATGCCAGAGTCATATGCCTCGCTCCTGGGTCCGCCGTTGGGCCTGCCCCGCGACGGCTTCATGGTGCGGGGCGCTCCATACGCCTGGGGATATCAGGCCATGCCGTCGGCTGTGATGGACGTGTCTGCGCGGGTCACCTAGCGTTCGGCGCATGACAGAGCGACACGCGGTTCTCAGCGGCTCGACCTTCGAGGAGCAGATCGGCTATGCCCGTGCCGTGGTCGACGGCGACTGGGTGCATGTGTCCGGGACGACCGGCTTCGACTACACCACCATGACGATCTCCGACGACGTGGTGGTGCAGGCCGAGCAGTGTCTGCGCAACATCGGGGCCGCGCTGGCCGAGGCGGAGTGCACCTTCGCGGACGTGGTGCGGGTGCGTTACCTGCTGCCCGACCGCGAGGACTTCGAGCCCTGCTGGCCGGTCCTGCGCCGCTGCTTCGGCGACGTCCGGCCGGCCGCCACGATGCTCGTGTGCGGTCTCTCCGACCCGCGGATGAAGATCGAGATAGAGGTGTACGCGCGGCGCCGCGTCCCGCAGCACGACGGTGCCACGAGCGGTCACGCGGTAGCGCCGGTCGCGCCCGTCGAGGCCTATGAACCCCCTTACTACGTCGCTGTCTTCACCACGGTGCGCAGCCCGGACCAGAGCGGCTACAGCGAGACCAACGCGCGTATGGAGGAGCTGGTGAAGGACGTCCCCGGGTTCCTGGGGATGGACCACGCGCAGACTCCCGGCGGGCTGGGCATCACCGTCGGCTACTTCCGCGACGCCGACGCCCTCACCCGGTGGCGGACCGACGCCGAGCACCGCGCGGCGCAGCAGCGCGGGCGAGCCGAGTGGTACCAGAGCTACACACTGCACGTGGCCAAGGTGGAGCGGAGCCACGGGTTCACGCGAGCCGGCGGGGCCTAGACGGGCCGGGGGGGCGCAGAAGAGTGCCGCCGTGCCGCGTGTTCTCGGGTGCCGCGCCTACAGGGCCCGCGCCACCAGCAGGGCCACGTCGTCGTGGTCGTCGGGGTGCCGCAGGCCGTACAGCAGGAGGTCGCAGGTCTCCTCCAGGGGCCGCTCGGGTGCGTCGAGGAAACCGAGCAGGGTGTTCAGCCGGTCGTCGATCGGGTGCTGCCGGGTCTCGACGAGGCCGTCGGTGTAGAGCACGAGCAGGTCGCCGGGCCCCAGCTCGGTCGTGGCGGTCTCGAACCGGATGCCGCCGACACCGAGCGGGGCACCGCAGGGCAGGTCGAGCAGCCTCGGCTCCTCCCCGGTGCGGGCCAGCGCGGGCGGCATGTGTCCCGCGTTGGCCATGCGGCACTGTCGTGTGTGCGGGTCGAACACGGCGTACAGACACGTCACGATGTAGTGCTCCAGATCGCAGGTGATCTTGTCCAGGTGCTGGAGCACCTCGCCCGGGTCCAGGTCCAGGTCCGCGTAGGCGCAGGTGGCGGTGCGCAGCCGGCCCATCGTGGCGGCGGCGTCGATGCCGTTGCCCATGACGTCCCCGACGACCAGGGCGGTCTTGTCACCGGTGAGGGGGATGACGTCGTACCAGTCGCCGCCCACCTCGCTCGTGGCCTGCGCCGGCTGGTAGCGGGAGGCCAGGAGCAGGCCGGTGTGGTGCGGCGAGTGGTCGGGGAGCAGGCTGCGCTGGAGGGTCAGCGAGGTGTTGCGCACGCTCTGGAACCAGCGGGCGTTGTCGATGGCGACGGCGGCGCGGCTCGCCAGCTCGCCGGCCAGGATGACGTCGTCCTCGTCGAACGGCGCCGGAGTGCGGGTGCGTTTGAGGTCGAGGGCGCCCAGCACCTCGCCGTGGGCGATCAGCGGCACGGCGAGGTACGAGTGGACGCCGGAGCGCGCGAGCAGCGCCGCGGCCTCGGCGTCCCGGGCGATCCGCCGCAGATCGTGTTCGCCCACGTGCCGCACCAGGACCGGCCGGCCGGTGTGCACGCACAGCGTGACCAGGCGGTCCCCGTCGTAGGAGGCGAGGTCGCCGGGGGCGTCGGCCGCGCGCAGCGCCACGGTGGGGTGCGCCGCGCTCAGGGCGAGGGCGCGGAACAGCTCCGGGCCGCCCGCCGGCTCGCGCACGCGGCGGCAGGCCAGCGCGGAGTCGAGTACGTCCACGGCGACCACGTCGGCGAGTTCCCGGCTGGCGATCTCGGCCAGCTCGGCGGCGGTCTGCTCCACCTCCAGGCTGGTGCCGACGCGGGTGGAGGCGTGGGCGATCAGGGCCAGCCGGCGCCGGGCCCGGTCCGCCTCGGCCGCGGCGCGGTGCCGTTCGGTGACGTCGACGACCGACACGGCGGCGCCGAGCACCCGCCCGCTCGGGTCCTCCAGGCGGTAGAAGGACAGGGACCAGGCGTGTTCGTGCTCCGGGTCGGAGCGGGGCCGGCCCACGTGGTACTGGTCGAGCAGCGGGGTGCCGGTGGTGAGCACCTGGCGCAGCGCGGACTCGACGGTGTCGACGTCGGGGAAGGGCAGGGTCTCCCGCAGCCGGCGGCCGAGGTGGTCCTCGGCCGGGATGCCGTCGATCCGCTCCAGCGCCGGGTTGACCAGCAGGTACCGCAGATCGGGGTCCAAGAGGGCGAGACCGATCGGGGACTGGTTGATCAGCCGCTCGCACAGGGCGAGATCGGTCTCGACGCGCTGGAGCAGATGGTGGTCGGCGGCGAGCCCGAGGGCGTAGACGTCCCCGAGGTCGTCGAGCAGCCGCATGTTGCGGAACTCCATCAGGCGCGTGCTGCCGTCCGCGTGCCGGATGGGGAACGCGCCGGCCCAGCTCCGGCCCGTCTCCATGACCTCCGCGAACAGCTTGACGACCGCGTGCAGGTGCTCGGGGTGGATGATCAGGCGGGCCGCCGGTCTGCCGAGCGCCTCTTCCGCGGAGTAGCCGAACAGGTCCTCGGCCTGCGGGGTCCAGAACACGATGCGCCCGTCGGTGTCGAGGACCAGCGCGGCCACGCTGAGCACGTCCAGCAGGCTGGTCCGCCGGGGCCGCTCGGCGTCGTAGGCGTCGTCATCGGGCGAGAAGGATTCGGCTGTCATCCCTGAGCCTCCTGTACCGCCGGCGGCGCCCGGCCCAGGCCCCGGTCCCGGCCGGACCCGGTTCCTTCCATGCTCCCCCCGCTCCTCCACGGGGGCGACACAGCCCCGCGGAGCCCGCGTCCGGCGCACGGGCACTGTCGGCGCGTCCCGCTCGCGGGGCGTACCGGCGTCCGGACGCCCCGCGCGGCGTGAACACCGCCCGCCCGGCGGGCCGGAGCCGGGGGCGGGCGTCATCGCCGTCGACAGGTGTCAGGGCAGGATGGAGTCCACGTAGCCGCCGTCGACCCGCAGCGCGCCTCCCGTGGTGGCGGAGGCGTGCGGCGAGCTGAGGTAGACGACCATGTTGGCGATCTCCTCGGGCTCGATGAGCCGCTGGATCAGGGACTGCGGCCGGTACTTGACCATGAACTCGCGCTGCGCGTCGTCCCAGCCCAGCTCGTCCCCGACGAGCTGCCGGACGAAGTCCTCGACGCCGCCGGTGTGCGTGGGCCCGGCGATCACGGAGTTGACGGTGACACCGCTGCCGGTGGCCTCCTTGGCGAAACCGCGGCTGACCGCCAGCAGGGACGTCTTCGTCATGCCGTAGTGGATCATCTCCGCCGGGATCACCACGGCGGAGTCGCTCGCGACGTTCACGATGCGGCCCCAGCCGCGTTCCCGCATGCCGGGCAGGCAGGCGCGGATCAGCCGGACCGCGGACAGCACGTTGACCTCGAAGTAGCGGACCCACTCGGCGTCCTCGATCTCCAGCGGCGGGGCGGCGCCGAAGATCCCGAGGTTGTTGACGAGGATGTCGATCCGGGGCACGGCGTCGAGCACGGCCCGGGCGCCGTCCGCGGTCGCCAGATCGCCGGCCGCGCCCACGACGTCAGCCGCGCCGGACTCGGCACGGACCTCCTGCACGGCCTTCTCGACGGTCTCACCGCGACGGCCGTTGACGACCACCCGCGCGCCGGCGCGGGCGAGACCGACGGCGATGGCCTGGCCGATGCCCTGGGTGGAGCCGGTGACCAACGCGGTCCGGCCGGTCAGGTCGATGTGCATGGCGAACCTCCTCGACGATTACGGGGGTTGGGGGCGGGGTGGTACGGCGCTCAGTTGAACGTGTCGGGGTCCGGACCGGTCCGCAGGCCACGGTCCAGCGCGGCCAGGCTCCGCAGGTCCTCGTCGGTCAGCTCGAAGCCGAAGACGTCCAGGTTCTGCCGGATGCGCTCGGGCGTCACCGACTTGGGGATCACGATGTTGCCGATCTGGAGGTGCCAGCGCAGCACGACCTGCGCGGGGGTCACGCCGTACCTCGCGGCGAGGTCCGCCACCGCCTGGTCGCCGAGGACCGCACCCTGCGCGAGCGGGCTCCACGCCTCCGTGGCGATGCCGTGCCGCTCGTGGAAGGCGCGCAGTTCCTCCTGCTGGAGGCCGGGGTGCAGCTCGACCTGGTTGACCGAGGGGGTGACGCCGGAGTTCTCCATCAGCCGCTCCAGGTGGGCCACCTGGAAGTTGGAGACGCCGATGGCACGGGTGCGGCCCTCGCCGAGGATCTTCTCGAAGGCCCGCCAGGTGTCGAGGTAGAGGTCGCGGGCCGGGGTGGGCCAGTGGATGAGGTAGAGGTCGACGTAGTCCAGGCCGAGCTTGTCGAGGGAGGCGTCGAAGGCCGCGAGGGTCGCGTCGTAACCCTGGTCCTCGTTCCACAGCTTGGTGGTGACGAACAGTTCCTCGCGCGCGATGCCGGACTCCGCGATGGCCCGGCCGACGCCACGCTCGTTGCCGTAGACGGCGGCCGTGTCGATGCTGCGGTACCCGGCCTGGAGCGCGGTGGTGACCGCCGCGGTGGTCTCGTCGTCGGGGACCTGGAAGACACCGAAGCCGAGCTGAGGCATCTCGATGCCGTTGTTCAGCGTCACGTTCGGGGTCGGGTTCATGGCTGTGCCGTCCTTCCGGGAGTGCGCCGCTCGCCGGGTGCGAGGGCGTCCCGTCTGGGTACCCCTCGTCGCACCGTCCGAGGCGACCGTTGTACGTTCCAGGCGTGGGCGATCAATGCGTGCACGCCTTACGGTCGTCGACAATAGTTGCAGGCGCGGTATACGCGCAAACGCAAGCAGTCTCGGAAGTGCGCGTCTACTTGGACTCCACCCGCCCGAACGCCTCCGGGCCGGTCGTCAGCGCGTCCCGCGCGTCCTGCCACGCGCTGTCGCCCGGGCGGAACGCGCTGCGCAGGTAGGCGGAGGTCAGCCGGGCGAGCGCGGCGACCCGGCCGGGGTGCTCGTCCGTCGTCTCGGCGGCGTCGTACCCGGCGATCCCGCCCAGCCCGTGCTCCGCGTCGAACAGGGTGAGCAGGGTCTTGGGGGCCGGGGCCAGGTGGAACGGGTCGGCGTGCCAGGCCGGGCCCATGTCCGTGAAGTGCCGCGAGTCGTCCTTGTCGCCGGCGACGACCAGCGCGGGCGTGGTCATGGTCGAGAAGTCGAGGGTCCTGAAGGCCGGCAGCCGTTCCGCCATGGGGTCGTTCAGGGCGTCACCACCCCGGCCGGGTGCGGCCAGCAGCACGCCCTGCTTGATCCGGGGCTCGAAGAGGCCCACCTCGCGGCCGTCGTCGGGGCCGGTGAGCCGGGCGCCCAGCAGGAGGCTCGCGGTGAAGCCGCCGAGCGAGTGTCCGGCCACGGCGACGCTGTCGTGGTCCAGGCGCCCGGCGAGTCCCGGTACGGCGTCCTCGATCACGTCGAGACGGTCGAGGACATGGGTCATGTCCTCGGCGCGGGAACGCAGGAAGAAGGGCGCTCCGGGAGCGTCCGCGAGCAGGGGGGCGAGCGTCGCGGAGCTGAGGTGGGTGGGCTGGACGACGGCGAAGCCGGAGGCGGCCCAGAGATGGGCGAGCGGCGCGTAACCGTTGAGGGAGGACAGGTTGTTCGAACTGCCGTGTCCGTGGGAGAGCAGGACGACGGGCAGGCCGGTCCCGGTCGCCGGTGCGGTGACGCGCAGCTGGAGGTCGACGGGGCGTCCGGGCACGGTCAGCACCACCGGGCCGTAGGAGAGCACGGGGGCCGGCGGGGTGACGGTGGAGGTCGGTGCGGTCATGGGTGCGGCCTTCTTCCTCGGGTCCGGCATCGGCCGGAAGGAAACGGAACGTTGTTCCGCTTGGGTGACGGCTACGATACGGAACAACGTTCCGCTTCACAAGCGCATACGGAACATTGCTCCGCTTATTGGCGGCGAGAGGCGAGGAGACGAAGCGGTGTCCACTTCAGGCCAGACCGGACCGGCGCCGGGCCCGGGCAAGCGGGCCGACGCGGTGCGCAACCAGCAGAAGCTGCTGGCCGCCGCCGCCGAGGTGTTCGTGACCTCCGGCGTCGACGCACCGATCCGCGAGATCGCGGCCAGGGCGGGCGTCGGGATGGGGACGATCTACCGGCACTTCCCGACCCGGGCCGATCTCGTCGTCGCCGTCTTCCGCCACCAGGTCGAGGAGTGCGCCGAAGCGGGCCCGCGCCTGCTGGCCGACGCCGACTCGCCGCTCGCGGCGCTGCGTCGGTGGATCGACCTCTTCGTCGACTTCCTGGTCACCAAGCACGGGCTCGCCGGCACCCCGCAACCGGACAGCAGCGGCTTCGCCGCGCTCCACACCTACTTCCTCGACCGCCTGCTGCCCGTCGCCGAGCACCTGCTCGACGCGGCGGCCGAGGCGGGGGAGATCCGGCCCGGCATCCAGCCGTACGAACTGATGCGCGGCATCGGCAACCTCTGCGTCGGCGCCGACAACGACCCCCGCTACGACCCCCGCAGGATGGTCGCCCTGCTCCTCCAGGGACTCCAGGCACCGCCGTCGGAGCGGGGCTGACCGCCGAAGTCGCGGCGGGCCCCGGCCCGGCGTGATCCTGGACCGGGCGCCCCTGCCCCCGCCCACCGAGAACCACCGGAAGACAACGAGAGCGAGGAGCACCCATGCGGTACCGCAAGCTCGGCAGTTCGGACCTGGACGTCTCGGAGATCTCCCTCGGGTCCTGGCTCACCTACTCCGGCGGCATCGAGGCGGACGCGACCCGCGCCTGCACCGAGGCGGCGTTCGACGCCGGCATCAACTTCTTCGACACCGCCAACGTCTACGGCCGGGGAGCCGCCGAGACCGCGTGGGGCGAGATCCTCTCCGCCCACCCCCGCGACTCCTACGTCCTGGCCACCAAGGTCTACTTCCCGATGTCGGACGACCCGGCCGACCAGGGCCTGTCCCCGGCGCAGATCGCCCGGCAGATCGACGCCTCCCTCACCCGGCTCGGAACCGATTACGTCGACCTGTACCAGGCACACCGCTTCGACCCCACCGTGCCGGTCGAGGACACCGTCGAGGCGTTCCGGAAGGTCGTCGAGCAGGGCAAGGCCCGCTACATCGGATTCAGCGAGTGGACCCCCGAACAGATCCAGGCCGCGATCGACGTCGCCGGACCCGGCCTGTTCGTCTCCTCCCAGCCGCAGTACTCCATGCTCTGGCAGGCCCCCGAGGCCGAGGTCTTCGAACTCTGCGCCGCCCACGGCATCTCGCAGATCGTGTGGTCCCCGCTCGCCCAGGGCGTGCTCACCGGGAAGTACAAGCCCGGGCGGCCCGTACCGGAAGGCAGCCGCTTCGCCTCCGCCGACATGGCCGTCTCGAAGGACCTCGTCTACAGCGACGCCACCCTGGAAGCGGTCCAGCGGCTGGTCCCGATCGCCGAGGAGGCCGGGATGAGCATGGCCACGCTGGCGCTCGCCTGGGTCCTGCGCCGTGGTGAGGTCGCCTCCGCGATCACCGGCGCCTCCCGCCCCGAGCAGGTCCACGCCAATGCCGGCGCCTCCGGCGTGGACCTGTCCGACGACCTCCTGACCGCCGTCGACCGGGCGCTCGGCGACGTCCCCGTCACCGAACCGACCCTCGCCCCCGGCGCCCGGCCGGGCGTCGAGCACCGCTGACCGGCCGGGCACCGGGAGCGGGTCCGTCAGGCGACCGCCGCCCGTCCGCCGTCACTGTTCTCGTTCCCGCCCTCGCGGTGGATCGGCGTCTTGCCGCCGGTCAGCGGCGCTCCCGTTCCGCCGCGCCGGGCGGCGACGATCTCCGCCGTGATGGACAGGGCGGTCTCCTCCGGTGTGCGGGCGCCGAGGTCGAGGCCGATCGGCGAGCGCAGGCGGGACAGCTCCCGTTCGGTGAGGCCTTCCGCCCGCAGACGCCGGTCGCGGTCCTCGTGGGTGCGGCGCGAACCCATCGCCCCGACGAACGCGACCCGCATCCGCAGGGCCACCTTCAGCAGCGGCACGTCGAACTTCGCGTCGTGGGTGAGCACGCACAGGACCGTACGGGCGTCGGTCGTGGTGCTCCGCAGATAGCGGTGCGGCCAGTCGACGACCACCTCGTCGGCGTCCGGGAACCGGTCCGGCGTGGCGAAGACCGGGCGGGCGTCGCAGACGGTGACGTGGTAGCCGAGGAACTTTCCGGCCCGGGCGAGCGCCGACGCGAAGTCCACCGCGCCGAAGACGATCATGCGCGGGGGCGGCACGTTCGACTCGACCAGCAGCGTCACACCGCCAGGGCAGTTCGAGCCGTCCGCCGACAGCTCCACCGTGCCGGTGCGGCCCGCCTCCAGCAGGGCGCGGGCCTCGGCCGCCGCCACCCGGTCCAGCTCCGGGTGGCCGCCGAGACCGCCCTCCACCGTGCCGTCGGACCGGACCAGCAGGGCCCGCCCGAGGAGTTCGGCGGGGCCCCGGGCGACCCGGGCGAGGGCCGCCGGCTCGCCCTGCGCGGCGGCCGACAGCGCCGGCCGCAGGACGGTCCGTACGGGAGCGTCCCCGGCCACCGGCGTGACCAGCACCTCGATCGTCCCACCGCAGGTCAGTCCCACGGCGAAGGCGTCCTCGTCGCTGTAACCGAACCGTTCGGCCACGCTCTCCCCGGTCCGCAGCGCCTCGCGGCACAGGTCGTAGACCGCGCCCTCCACGCAGCCGCCGGAGACCGAGCCGATGACCGTGCCCGCGCTGTCGACGGCGAGGGCCGCGCCGGGACCGCGCGGCGCGCTGCCGCCGACCGCCACCACGGTGGCGACGGCGAACTCCCGGCCCTCCTCGGTCCAGCGGCGCAGCTCCTCGGCCAGGTCAAGCATCCGGCGCCCCCGCGGCGGCCGACAGCACCCGGTCGGGCCGGATGGGCAGGGCACGGTGGCGTACGCCGGTCGCGTGCCAGACCGCGTTGGCGACGGCCGCCGCGGCGCCGACGATGCCGACCTCCCCGATGCCCTTGATGCCGACCGGGTCGTCCGGGTCCGTGTCGTCGATCCAGTCGGCCTCGACGCGGGGCACGTCGGCGTGGGTGGCCACGTGGTAGCCGGCGAGGTCGGCGCCGACATGGCCGCCCGAGGCGCGGTCCCGGTGGGCCTCCTCGTGCAGGGCCATGGAGATGCCCCAGATCATGCCGCCCCGCAGCTGGTTGCGGGCGGTGAGCGGGTTGACGATCCGGCCCGCCGCGAAGATGCCGAGCATGCGCCGCACCCGCACCTCGCCGGTGCCGACGTCCACGGCGACCTCGGCGAACTGCGCGCCGAAGGAGTGCCGTTCGGCGGGCGGCAGGGCCGCGATGGCCGCGGCCGTGTCGGAGCGCACGGTGATCCCCTCCGACGGGATGTCGGCGCCGAGGGCCAGCCGTTCGCGCAGCTCACCGGCGGCGGTCCGGACCGCCCAGGCCCAGGAGCGGGTGCCCATCGAGCCGCCGGCGATCATCGCGGGGCCGAAGGCGCTGTCCCCGATGCGCACCTGGATCCGCTCCGGCGGCACCTGGAGGGCGTCCGCGGCGACCAGGGTGAGCGCGGTACGGGCGCCGGTGCCGATGTCGGCCGCGGAGATCCGCACGGTGAAGGTGCCGTCCGGGTGCGCGGTCGCGGCGGCGGTGGACGGCGCGGCGCCCGCCGGGAACGAGGCCGCGGCCGTACCGGTGCCGAGGAGCCAGCGGCCGTCGCGGCGCACCCCGGGGCGCGGGTCCCGGTCCGCCCAGCCGAACCGGCGCGCGCCCTCCCGGAAGCAGGCCGCCAGGTTGCGGCCGGCGAACGGCAGGCCCGACACCGGGCCCTTGTCCGGTTCGTTGCGCAGCCGCAGCTCGACCGGGTCGATCCCGCACTTCTCGGCGAGTTCGTCCAGCGCCGCCTCCAGCGCGAACGACCCGGGTGCCTCGCCCGGGGCGCGCATGAACGTCGGGGTCGGCACGTCGAGCCGTACGAGGCGGTTGGCGGTGTGGTGGGCCTCGGCGTCGTACATCACCCGCGCCACCCCGGCGCTCGCTTCGACGAACTCGTACACCGTGGAGGTGGCGCTGACGGAGCTGTGCTCCAGCGCGCGCAGCCGTCCGTCGGTGCCGGCGCCGAGCCGGACGCGCTGGGTGGTGGGGCTGCGGTAGCCCGCCAGCGAGAACATCTGGCGCCGGGTGAGGACCACCCGCACGGGCCGTTGCAGGACGGTCGCGGCCATCACGGCGGCGACCTGGTGGGCGCGGACGCCCTTGCTGCCGAAGCCGCCGCCGACGTGCTCGGAGCGCACCCGCACGGAGGCCGGGTCGAGCGAGAAGAGGTTCGAGAGTTCGCCGGCGACCCAGGTGACGCCCTGGTTGGAGTCGATCACCTCCAGCTGCCCGCCGTCCCAGCGGGCGGTCGCCGCGTGCGGCTCCATCGGGTTGTGGTGCTCTTCGGGGGTGGTGTACTCGGCGTCCACGACGACGGGCGAGGAGGCGAGGGCGGCGTCGAGGTCGCCCTTCTCCGTCACCGCCGGCATGTGGCCGTCCAGCGGGTACGCGTCCGGGTGCTCGCCGGCGAACTCGACGTCGTGCGGCTCCTGTTCGTAGTGCACGACGAGGGCCTCGGCGGCTTCCCGCGCCTGCTCGGAGGTCTCCGCGACGACCAGCGCCACCGGCCAGCCCCGGTGCGGCACCCGGTCGTGCTGGAAGACCGCGCAGGTCGGGTCGGGGCGCATGCCCAGCAGACCGGTGTAGTCGGTCTCCAGCCGCAGGGCGTTGCGGTGGTCCAGCACGGCCAGCACGCCCGGCATGGCGAGGACGGGCTCGGTGTCGAGGGAGCGGATCCGGCCACGGGCGACCGTGGACAGCACCAGCCAGCCGTGGGCGAGGCCGGCGAAGGGCACCTCGCCCGCGTAGCGGGCCGCTCCGGTGACCTTGTCCCGGCCCTCGACACGGGTGCGGCCGGTGCCGACGGCAGGCGCCTGCGCGGGTGTTCCGGTGGTGACGGCGGTCATCGTGCGGTCTCCTCGGCGAGTTCGGTCAGGACGGCCACCACGAGGTTGCGGACGAGGTCCACCTTGTACCCGTTGTGCGGCAGCGGCCGTGCCGCCGCCAGCTCGGCGTCCGCCGCGGCGGCGTAGGTTTCGGCGGTGGCCGGCGCGCCGGCCAGGACCCGCTCGGCAGCGGCGGCCCGCCACGGCCGGGAGGCCACGGCGCCGAGGGCCAGGCGCGCGTCCTGGACGACGCCGTCCCGGACGTCCAGCGCGGCGGCCAGGGAGCCGATGGCGAAGGCGTAGGAGGCGCGCTCGCGGACCTTGCGGTAGCGGGAGCGGGCGGCGACCGGGGCGGGCGGCAGCGTGACACCGGTGATCAGCGCGCCCGGCGGCAGGGCGGTCTCCCGGTGCGGGGTGTCCCCGACGGGCAGGTAGAAGTCGGCGAGCGGCAGCTGTCCCGGCCCGTCGGCCGTCTCGAACCGGACCACGGCGTCGAAGGCGGTCAGGGCGACGGCCATGTCCGAGGGGTGTACGGCCACGCAGTGGTCGGAGGCGCCCAGGATCGCGTGGTTGTGGTGCTCGCCCTCGATGGCGGGGCAACCGCTGCCGGGCACCCGCTTGTTGCAGGGCTGGGTGACGTCGGTGAAGTAGCCGCAGCGGGTGCGCTGGAGCAGGTTCCCGCCGACCGTGGCCATGTTGCGCAGCTGCCCGGAGGCACCGGCCAGCACCGCCTGGGCCAGCGCCGGGTAGCGGCGGCGGACCTCGGGGTGGGCGGCCAGGTCGCCGTTGGTGACGGTGGCGCCGATGCTCAGGCCGCCCTCCGGCGTGGCCGCGATCTCGTCCAGCGGGAGTTCGCGGATGTCGACGAGCCGCGCGGGCCGCTCGACACCGGTCTTCATCAGGTCGACGAGGTTGGTGCCGCCGCCGAGGTAGCGGGTGTCCGGATCGGCGCCGAGCAGGGCGACGGCCCCGGCGACGTCGTGCGCCCGCTGGTAGTCGAACTCCCTCATGCCACGGCCTCCTCGGCGCCCGTCGCGGCGTGCGCGCGGGCCTCGTCCGGGCCGGCCCCGGCCGCGCGGGCCACCGCGTCGACGATCGAGACGTACGCGGCGCAACGGCACAGGTTTCCGCTCATCCGCTCGCGGATCTCCTCGGCGGTCAGGGGTGGTGGCCCCGCTTCGGGGCGGACGTCCTCGGTGACGGCGCTCGGCCAGCCCGCCGCGTGTTCCTCGATCATCCCGATCGCCGAGCAGATCTGGCCCGGTGTGCAGTAGCCGCACTGGAAGCCGTCCAGGTCGAGGAACGCCTGCTGCACGGGGTGGAGACGGTCGCCGTCGGCCACGCCTTCGATGGTGGTGATCTCCCGGCCCTCGGCCGCCACGGCCAGTTGCAGACAGGCGACGGACCGGCGCCCGTCCAGCAGGACCGTACAGGCCCCGCACTGCCCCTGGTCGCAGCCCTTCTTGGTGCCGGTGAGATCGAGCCGCTCGCGCAGGGCGTCGAGCAGCGTGGTGCGGTGGTCGACGGGCAGTGTGTACTTCTCGCCGTTGATCTTCAGGGTGATGACACTGGACGTCGATGAGGCCATTGGCTGCTTCTTTCGCGTTTCCAGAAGTGGGGGGCCGGCTGCCGGGGGTGGCCGGCGCGGGGCGTGTGTCAATGCGGTGCGTGCCGTGCGTGCGTGCCGTGCGGTGCGTGCGGGACGGGCGGGGCGAAGGTGCGGGTTCGAGGGGCGACCGGCGACTGCCGGGGGGCCGCCCCAGCCGCTATGGTGAAGCTAAACGGATAACTGTCCGGTCACAGGAAACGTAACGGACACTTGTCCGCTTAGCAAGGGCGAGGTTCGGCCACGCCGTGAGGAGGACGAGTGCCGCAGCAGAAGGACTCACCCCGGCGCTCGGACGCACAGCGCAACCGCGAGCGCATCCTTCAGGTGGCGCTCACCGAGCTGTCGCGCTGCGCCGACGCCCCGCTGAGCGTGATCGCCAAGAAGGCCGGGGTCGGGCAGGGCACCTTCTACCGCAACTTCCCCAACCGCGAGTCACTCGTCCTGGAGATCTACCGCCACGAGATGCGGCAGGTCGCGGAGAGCGCGGAAGACCTGCTCGCCGGCCGGCCACCCGACGAGGCCCTGCGCGCCTGGATGGACCGGCTCGCCGGGTTCGCCATGGCCAAGGCCGGGCTGGCCGACGCGATACGGCAGGTCACCGGCGCGCCGGGCGGCCCCGCCAAGCCGTCCCCCACCCCGGTGGCCCGCGCGGCGGAGCTCCTGCTCCGCGCCAACGAGGAAGCGGGCACCATCCGGCCCGGAGTCACCTCGGACGACTTCTTCCTCGCCATAGCGGGCCTGTGGCAACTCGACCCCCACGACGACTGGCAGCCCCGCGCCGCCCGCCTCCTCGACCTGGTCATGGACGGACTGCGCGGCGGGGCACGCGGGGAATGAGGCACGCGCGCGGTCACCGGAGGACGTCGGTCCCTGTGCGGTTCCCCGCACGTGCCGGTGCTCTGTCGGCTCTGGTGCTGATCGCCCTGTCCGGCTGCTCTACCCCCTGGGGATGCACCGACACGACCGCGGAGCGCGGTGAGGCCGGTGTCAGGGTGGGGGTCGAGGACGCGTCCGGGCGGCCCCTCGGCGTCACCGCGGAGGTCGTCGACTGGCGCCTGGAGCCCCATCCGCAGGTGCCCGAAGAAGGTGACCAGGTCCACTTCCGCTTCCGCTTCGACGGCGCCGACGAGGGATCCGGCCCCGCGGTGGACGCCTGCGCGGTCGATGGGGAGCGCGTGGCGCTGGGGTGCCGGACGGTCCGCTCGGCCGAGGCGTTCGGCCCGGACGGTGCCCACACCGGCGACGACTGGCTCGCCGTCGAGCACCCTGAGCGGGTCGCCGGGGTCCTGCTGATCCCCAACGACCAGTCCTACGGCAGACGCACCTGCGAGCAGGACGTCAAGGACGGCGGCGGACCGCACCCTCCGGAACCGGCAGGCGTGGGGGACCGGCTGTAAGCCGCGGTGCCACCGGGCCGGAGCCGGTCACGCCGTGCCCCCCTCAGGCCGTCGCCTCGTCGAGGAGTTCCAGCACGTGCCGGTAGGGCTGCCCCGTGGCCCGGGTCATGCCCAGCTCGCAGGTGCGGTTGCAGGAGGCGTACGCGTCGTACGTGCCCGCCTTCAGCTCGGCGGCCTGGGCGGCGACGGCCGACGCGGTGATCTCCGGGTGCAGCAGGCCCCGGTCCCCGGCGAACGCGCAGCAGCCCCAGCTGTCGGGGACCGTCACCTCGTCGCTCACCGCCGCGGCGACGGCGCGCAGGGCGGTCTCGATGCCCAGGTGCACCGTGGAGCAGGTCGGATGCAGGGCGAGGCGGCCCAGGCGCCGGGGCACGGGCAGGGCGGGGAGCAGGTGCTCGGCGGCGAAGACCACGCTGTCGACGAAGCGCAGCGCGGCGAAGCGGGCGCGGTCGGACTCCGGGAGGGCGTCGCGCAGTTGGTCCAGGCCGTGCGTGCAGGACGAGGCGTCGCACACCACCGGCAGCCGGCCGTGCCCGCTCGCCTCCCACAGCGCTTCCAGGGTGCGCGCGGCCATGGTGCCGTGCCCGGCGGTGTACCCCTTGGACTGCCAGGGGGTGCCGCAGCACAGCCCGTCCAGCCCGGAGGGCACGGTGACGGGGACCCCGGCCCGCGCACACAGCCGCAGGAAGGCCGCTGCCGCGCCGGCCGCCCCGCCGGGGCCTTCCTGCCCGCCGTCCGCCGGGGCGAAGAGACTGCCGATGCACGCGGCGAAGAACACCGCGCGGGCTCCGGCCGGCCGGCGGGGCGCGGGGCGGGCGGGGCCGCCGCGCGGGATGTCGTCGCTCCAGGCCGGTACCAGTTCGCCCGCCCCCAGCCGGCGCAGCGCGCCCGTGGCGGTACGCAGGACGGGGGAGGGGGCGGCGTGCGCCGTGTCCAGGGCGACCCGTACGGCCTTGACGGCGGTCCCCCAGTGCCGGGCCACCGTGTTCCCCGCGCGCTGCGCGACCGCACCGTGCCCCTCGGCGCGCAGGCGTTTCATCACCGCCCCGGTGTCGATGGTGACCGGGCACGCGGTGACGCAGAGACTGTCGGCCGCGCAGCTGTCGACGGCCGCGTAGCCGTAGTCCTCGGACAGCGCGCGCCGCCGCTCCTCGTCCCCCGCCGCCGCGGCCAGCGCGATCTCGCGCCGCAGGGCGATGCGCTGACGCGGTGTCGTGGTGACCTCGGCGGTGGGACACACCGGCTCGCAGTAGCCGCACTCGACGCACGCGTCGACGGCGGGGTCGACCTCCGGGATGCTCTTGAGGTTGCGCAGGTGCGCGCTCGCGTCGTCGTCCAGGAGCACACCCGGGTTGAGCACCCCGTGCGGGTCGCACAGCCGCTTCAGCTCGCGCATGACGTCGTACAGCTCGTCGCCGTACTGCCGGCGCACGAACGGCGCCATGGCCCGCCCGGTGCCGTGCTCGGCCTTCAGCGTGCCCCCGGCGTCCAGGACGAGGTCCACCATGGCGTCGGTGAACCGGGCGTAGCGCTCGACCTCGGCGGCGGAGTCGAAGTCCTGGGTCAGCATGAAATGGAGGTTGCCGTCGCGGGCGTGGCCGAAAATCACCGCGTCCTGGTAGCCGTACCGGTCGAAGAGCCCGGTCAGGCCCTCGCAGGTACGGGTCAGCCGCTCCATCGGCACCGCGATGTCCTCCAGCAGCGCGGTGGTGCCGGGGCGGCGCGCGCCCGCGACGGCGGTGTACAGGCCCTTGCGCAGGTGCCAGAGCCGGGCCCGCGCGCGGGGGTCGCCCACGAGCGCGGCGTCGTGGACGGCGGGCAGCCGGTCCAGGACCCGCCGGGCGTCCGCCACCCGCTCCGCCAGCAGCCCGGGGTCCTCCTCGGCGAACTCCACCAGCAGGGCCGCGTGCCGCTCCACGCGCAGGCCGCGCACCTCGTCGACGGGGTCGGGGGACTGCTGTGCCACCCGGAGCGACGCCGCGTCGAGGAGTTCGGCGGTGCGGGCCCCGGCGGTGAGCAGCGCGGGCAGGGCGTCGGTGGCCTCGGCGAGCCCGGGCAGCACCAGCAGACCGGTGGCGGTGTGCGGCAGCAGCGGGACGGTGCGGAAGACGGCCTCCCCGACGAAGCCGAGGGTGCCCTCGCTGCCGATCATCAGGTGGGCGAGGACGGCGGCCGGTTCGTCGTGGTCCAGGAACGAGTTGAGCCCGTAGCCCATGGTGTTCTTCATCGAGAACAGCCGCTCGACGGTGGCCCGGGACCGGGCCGAGCCGCGCACCCGGTCGCGCAGCCGCAGCAGGCCCGCGTGCAGTTCGGGTTCGCGGGCGCGCAGCGCCTCGTCGGCGTCGGGGAGCGCGGTGTCGACCACCGTGCCGGAGGGCAGCACGAACTGCAGGGACTCCATGGTCCGGTAGGCGTTGTCCCGGGTGCCGCAGTTCATGCCGCTGGAGTTGTTGGCGACCAGACCGCCGATGGTGCAGGCGGACTCGCTGGCCGGGTCGGGGCCGAGCCGGCGCCCGTACCGGGCGAGCCGCGCGTTCACCTGCCGCACGGTCAGCCCTGGCTGCACCCGCACGCGCAGCCCGTCGTCGAGGACCTCGGCGGCGCGCCACGCGCTGCGGACGTCCACGAGGATGCCGTCGCCGCCGGCCTGCCCCGCGAGGCTGGTGCCCCCCGAGCGGAGCGTGAGCGGCAGCCCGGCCGCGCGGGCGCCGGCCATCAGGGCACCCACCTCGGCCGCCGACACGGCCCGCACCACCGCGCGCGGGGTGAACAGGTACGGCGAGGCGTCGTGGGCGGCGGCGACCCTGCGGGGGACGTCGGTCGTGACCCTGGCCGGGTCGTCGACGCACGCGGACAGCAGCTCGGCCAGGCGGTCGGGCCGGTCCGGCGCGTACGCGGCGGCGGAGGGGGCGTCGGAGGGGCTCATGGGTCCTCGGGTGGGATCAGACGATCCGCAGCAGGTGCGGCGGCCGTGCGACGGGGGCGGGCAGGCGCAGCGGTGCCCGGCCGGGGGTGATGCTGCCGAGCAGGGTGGCCCTGGCGGCGCCGGTGGCGGAGGGGTGGGTGCCGGGCAGGCCGTGGACCGTGAGGAAGCCCAGGACGGCGAAGGCCAGGGCCTCCTTGGCGTCGGAGGGCAGCCCCAGGTCGTCGCTCCGGCGCACCGGCACGCCGGGCAGCTCCTCGCCGATCATGCGCATGAGCACCGGGTTGCGGGTGCCGCCGCCTGAGGCGACGAGCTGGGTGACCCCGCGAGCCCGGCAGGCGTCGGCCACGGTCACGGCGGTCAGCCGGGCCAGCGTGGCCAGCACGTCGTCGGTGGCGGGCGTCGGCACGGCGTCGAGCGCCCGCAGCAGGTACGGCAGGTGGAAGTGCTCCTTGCCGGTGGTCTTCGGCGCGGGCCTGCGGTAGTAGGGGTCCGCCAGCAGGAAGCGCAGGAGTTCGGGGCTGACGTTTCCGGCGGCGGCCCGGCGTCCGTCCGCGTCGTAGGCGGCGCCGTCGCCGGTGAAGTGCCGTACGGCCGCGTCGAGCAGGGCGTTGGCGGGGCCGGTGTCGAAGGCCAGCGGTTCGGCGCCGGGGGCGAGGACGGTGACGTTGGCGATGCCGCCGAGGTTCAGCGCCGCCGGGGTGCCGGGCAGGGCGCGCAGCAGCAGGGTGTCGGTCAGCCCGACCAGCGGGGCGCCCTGGCCGCCGGCGGCGACGTCCCTGCTGCGCAGGTCGGAGACGACGGGCAGCCCGGTCTCCTCGGCGATCCAGGCCGGCTGGCCGAGTTGCAGGGTGCCGCGCACGACGCCGTCCTCCACCCAGTGGTGCAGGGTCTGGCCGTGCGAGACCACCAGGTCCGCCGCATCCGCGCACAGCTCCCGCAGGGCGCGCGCCGCCGCTCCCGCGAAGGCCTGCCCGATGCCGCTGTCCAGCGCGCAGACGGCCTGCGTCGTCGTGGCGGCCGGCGGCAGCGTGGCGGCGATCAGGGCGCGCAGGTCCTCCGGGTAGGGCACGGAGAGATGGCCGAGGGGGCGCAGGCTCAGGGTGTCGCCGTCCAGGGTGAGGTCGGCGGCGGCCGCCTCGATGGCGTCGTACGACGTGCCGGACATCAGCCCGATCACCCGCATGGCGCCGTCGGGCCCGTCCCCCGCCCGCTCGGCGGACCACGTGCGCTGCGACTGGGACATGGTGCGTGCCTCCGGGGACGTGCGTGGAAGGAAGAGGGCGGGGGCGGGTGCGGTCCCCGCTCTCCGGCGGGGGGCGGCCGTGCCGGTCCGCCCCCCCCGCCGGGCGGGCGTCAGTCCTGGTGGACGGCCGCCGTGACCCGCCCCTCGTCCGGGCCCGGTCCGCCGTCGGCCGGCCGGGCCGCCTCGGGTTCGGGGGCGCGGTGGAACAAGCTCATCAGACCGCCGACGACCAGGGTGACCACCACGCCGATCGGGACCAGCCACTGCGCGGCGATGGCCGTCGGCACGGTGGCGCCGCCCACGGTCACGTCGATCTTCACCTCGCGCACGATGTACGTCATCACGCCGACCGTCACCAGGAACGCCACCACGGAGTCGGCCTCGCCCGCGCGCCGGACGATCCGGCCGAGCAGGAACGCGCCGAGCAGGGCGCCGTAGGTGTAGCCGGCGATGGTCAGGCCGGTCAGGTAGACGTTGCCCGTGCTGGTGCTGAACGCGCAGGCGAAGACCGCCATCAGCGCCGCCCACACCAGCGTCATCACCCGGGCGAGCTTCAGCAGGGACGCCTCGGACGGCGTCGTGCGGAAGAAGCTGTGGATGATGTCGGCGACGGTCGAGTTCGACATGGAGTTCAGCGCCGAGGACAGCGAGCCCATGGCGGCGCCGAGGATGCCGGCCACGAGCAGGCCGGAGACCACCACGGGCAGGCCGTGCAGGATGAAGTTCGGGTACAGGTTGTCGGAGCTGTTCAGGCCCAGCTCCTTGAAGCTCTTGCCGTCGTTGTACGACCACAGCAGCGCGCCCACGAGGGAGAACGCCGCGAACTGGAAGGTGACGAAGACGCCGGAGGCGATCATCGCCTTCTGGCCGTCGCGCAGGGAGCGGGTGGCCAGGATGCGCTGGACGATGAGCTGGTCGGAGCCGTGGCTGGCCATGGCGAAGATCGCGCCGCCGACGATCGCGGTGGGCAGCGCGAACGGGCTGGTCAGGATGTGCGCGAGGTTGAAGTCGGTGTCGAACAGCCGGAACTCGCCCGCGTGCAGGGCGCGCGAGAAGCCGGCACCGCCGACGTGCCCGGACAGGACGGCGATGGCGAGGACCGCACCGCCCAGGTAGAGGCCCATCTGGATGGCGTCGGTCCAGATGACCGCCTTGATGCCGCCGAGGTAGGTGTAGACGACGGTGATCACGGTGAGCACGATGATGATGACGCGGTAGCCGGCGTGCACCCCGAACTCGTCGAGCAGCAGCTTGATGGGGATCGCGGAGGCGAACAGCCGCACGCCCTCGGCGAGCAGGCGGGTGAAGACGAAGGTGACCGACGCCAGGCCCTGCAGTTTCGGTCCGAACCTGGTCCCGAGGTACTGGTAGGCGCTGACGAAGCCGCCCCGCTTGTACAGGGGGATGAGTACGGTGGCCACGACGACGCGGCCGATGACGTAGCCGAGGGCCAGTTCGACGTTGCCGAAGCCCTGTCCGCTGTAGGCGCCGCCGGGCACGCTGATGACGGTGAGCACGCTGGTCTCGGTCGCGACCACGGAGAACGAGACCGTCCACCACGGCATGCTGCCCTCGCCGACGAAGTAGTCCTTCGCCGTCTTCTGCCGGCCGGCCAGGCGCAGTCCGATCACGGCGATCGCCACCAGATAGACGACGATCACCACGAGGTCGAGTTGGCGCACGCTCTCTCCTAAGCAACGGCCGGCGGGGGGACCGGCGGGGTGGGGACGGGGGGGAGGGGGGCCGTCCGCCGGACGCGGACGACATGGGGTTCGTGCGGCCCGCGGGCGTCCAGGGCCAGCAGGCGCGCGCCGTCCAGCGGGTCGCCGAGCGGGCGCCGCGGCCGCAGGGGGCGCGGGGAACCGGCGAGCGCCGAGCGCAGCGGCCCGAGCAGGGGTTCACCGAGGCCGGTGAGCCCGCCGGTGACGGCGACGTCGAGGCCGTGCTCGCCGCCGATCCGGCGGGCCGCGGCGAGCACGGCCTCGCCGAGCGCGGTGGCGGCGTCCCGGACGATCGCCGAGGCCGTGGGGTCACCCGCCGCGGCCGTGCGCGCGACGTCCGGTGCGAAGGACGCGGCGGTACGGGCGGGGTTGCCGTCACGGCCCAGGGCCAGCGGCAGCCGGTCGGGGTCGCCGAAGCGCTCGGTCGCGGCGGGCAGCAGCGCGGTGTCCGGGCCGCGTCCGTCGTGGGCGCGCAGCGCGGCCCGCAGCCCGGCGGCGCCGATCCAGGCGCCGCTGCCCTCGTCGCCGAGCCAGGGACCCCAGCCGTCGACGCGGGCGTACGCGCCGTCGTCCCCGATGCCGATGGCCACCGCGCCGGTGCCGATCGCCAGCACGACGCCGGTACGGCCGCCCAGGGCGCCGGCGTGGGCGGTGACCGCGTCGCTGGTCACGGCCACCTCCTCGGCGGACAGGTCGCCCAGGAGCAGCCCGGCCAGGGCACGGGCCGCGTCCGGTGCGGCGGCGGCTCCCGCCGCGCCCACGCAGACGGCCGACGGCCGGACGGCCGGCTCCCGGGCCAGGAGGGGCCGGACGGCGGCGAGCACGGCAGCGCGGGCCGTCGTCACCCCGTCGTCGGTGGCGAGCCCGGGGGCGCCGGGCACCTCGTGGACGTCTCGGGCAGGGCCGGCGCCGTCCCACAGCACGGCACGGCAGCCGGTCTTGCCCAGGTCCACCGCGACTGCTGCTGTCATGCGGCCCGCCTTCGGGTGTCCAGGGATCCGTCACGTCGAGCGGTCACCAGTGGCCGGGAGGCCGGTGGCCGGCGCGGATCGCGGTGCAGCGAGTATCAGAAGGCGAACCTCCGGATGTCAATAAGTAACCTCGTGGAGTGAGTCCCGTAAATTTTTGACGTCGCTCGCGGGGCGTGGTTACTGTGGCGCCACCCAGTCGGGCGTTCACCCAGGAGGCAGCGGTCCATGGCCGGCCAGAAACCACCCCGCACCCCGGCCCGGCCGGCGGACGAGTCCCCCGCCGGGACCCTGGCGCGCATCCGCGCCGAACTGCCCGCCATGGCACCGTCCGAACGACGGGTGGCCGACGTCGTCCTGGCCGATCCCGCACAGGCGTCGGAGCTGTCCATCAGCGCGCTCGGCCGGCGGGCGGACACCTCCGTGGCCACGGTCATGCGCTTCTGCCGGACGATAGGCATCACCAACTACCCCCAGCTGCGCCTCGCCCTCGCCGCCGCGGCGGCCCGTGAACACGCTCTCGACGGCGAGCGCCCGATGCCGAGCACGGACATCAGCGCCACCGACACGCTGAGCGAGATCGTCGAGAAGATCGTCTACAACGAGGTGCGGGCCCTGGAGGACTCCGGGGCCGGGCTGGACATCGACGTCCTGGGCCGCGCGGTGGACGCGGTGGCGGGAGCGCGGCGGATCGACATCTTCGGCGTCGGCGCGAGCGCCTTCGTCGGCCAGGACCTGCACCAGAAGCTGCACCGCATCGGCCACATGGCGTTCATCTGGACCGACCGGCACGCGGCCCTCACCGCGACGGCGCTGCTCGGACCCGGCGACGTGGCCCTCGCGATATCCCACTCCGGGGAGACGGAGGACACCGTCGAGCCGCTCCAGGCCGCCGCCGCGCGCGGCGCGACCACCATCGCCCTCACCAACGTCCCCCGCTCCGCGCTCGCCCGCACCGCGGACCTCGTCCTGACGACCTGCGCCCGCGAGACGCCCTTCCGGTCCGGCGCGACCGTCAGCCGCATCGCCCAGCTCGCCGTCGTCGACTGCCTGTTCGTGGGCGTCGCCCAGCGCGGCTACGACGCCGCGACCGCGGCCCTCCACGAGACCTACGAGGCGGTCCGCCGCCGCAGCACCCCACATCCGGGACGCCGCGCGCAGACGACCGACTGACGCGGTGACCCTGCCGGGGGCTCCGCAGAGCGTCACAGCTCCGACCAGCCGCCGGTTCCGACCATCCGCCCCCGGCCGCGAGCCCTTGGCTCAGACCAACACCCCCGACTCCGACCAGCAGCACTCGCCCCGAGCCTTCGGCTCCGACCAGTAGCCCTCGGGCTTCCGGTTCAGCCCCGGAGCCCCCGGCTCCCGTCCCCACCGAGGAGTTTCCGCCCCCGACTTCGGCCACCAGCCCCCGCCGACAAGCCTCCGCCCCCGCCCCGAGCCGGCCCCTGCCCCCCGAGCCCCCGACTCCGACCACCAGCCCCCGCCCGTCGAGCCCCCCGAGCCCCGCCCCCGACCGTCGAGCCTCAGCCCCCGGCTCCGCTCACCAGCCCCCAGCTTCCCCGACCAGGAGCCCCCGCCCACGAGCCCCCGGGCATCGCCCCGGACCCCCACCCCCTCAGTCTTCGGCTCGCACCCGGAGCCCCCGCCCACGAGCCCCCGGACCCCCGCCCCCTCAGTCTTCGGCTCGCACCCGGAGCCCCCGGCTCCCACCAGCAGCCCCGCCCGGCGAGTTTCGGCTCGCCCCGGAGCCCCCCGCTCCGGCCAAACGCTTGCGTACCGCCCAGGAAAGGAAAAGCCGCCGTGGACCTCAGCACTCTCGGCACCGAGACCCGCAACGAGCGGACCGCCGACCTCGACCGGATGCCGGTCGGCGAACTGCTGTCGGTCATGAACGACGAGGACCAGACCGTCGCCCTCGCGGTACGCGGCGCGCTCGCGGAGATCGGCACCGCCGTCGAGGCCATCACCGCGTCCCTGCGCCGCGGCGGACGGCTCGTCTACCTCGGCGCCGGCACCAGCGGCCGTATCGGACTGCTCGACGCCGTCGAGTGCCCCCCGACCTTCGGCACCGCCCCGGAACAGGTGGTGGGCCTGCTCTCCGGCGGTCCCGGCGCCTTCGTCGTCGCGGTGGAGGGCGCCGAGGACGAACCCGAGCGGGCCGCCGCCGACCTCGAAGCGATCGGCGTGGACGACCGCGACACGGTCGTCGGGCTCGCCGCCAGCGGCCGTACCCCCTACGTCGTCGGCGGCCTGAAGCACGCCGCCGCCAAGGGCGCGACGACGGTCTCGGTCGCCTGCAACCGCGACGCGGTGATCAGCCGCTACGCCGACATCCCCATCGAGGTCCCCACCGGGCCCGAGATCCTCACCGGGTCGACCCGGCTGAAGGGCGGCACCGCCGAGAAGATGGTCTGCAACATGCTCTCCACCGCCTCCATGGTCCGCCTGGGCAAGGTCTACGGGAACCTGATGGTCGACGTCCGGGCCAGCAACGAGAAACTGCTCGACCGCGCCCGCCGCATGGTCGTCCAGGCGACCGGCGCGGACCCCGAGGCCGCCGCCGGGGCACTGCGGGCGGCGGGCGGACACGCCAAGACGGCCATCGTCATGCTCCTCGCGCACTGCACCGCCGAGGAGGCCGCCCGGCGCCTGGAGGAGTCCGGCGGCGACACCCGGACGGCCGTGGGTCGGGGCTGAAAACCCTTCGCCTCAGGCTTACTTCAAACCTTGACTTAACCTCGCGGAATTGCTTGGATCCGGAGCGGTCGCGCGCCGCCGGCACACGTGTGGCGCCGACCCCCGACACCCCCGGAGCCCAGGGAGCAGGCGTGGGACGTCATCTCACCGCACTAGCGGCCGTCGCGACCATGACCGTGTCCGCGCTGGTCGGCGCGGGCCCGGCCGCGCACGCCGACCGAGCCGCGGGCGGGCCGCCCGGCCACGGCAGGATCGTGACCGGCACCTACTCCACCGGCGCCGCGCGGGCCTGGGCGCCGCTGCCGGAGGTCAGGACCGGCACCGACCCCGGCGGCCCGGTCGACGCCACCGTCGTCGCGGACCCGAAGGCCGTCCGGCAGCAGTACGCGGGCGTGGGCTTCTCCCTGGACGAGACGAGTGTGTCCAACCTGTGGAAGCTCACCCCCGCCGAACGGGAGAAGGCCGTCCGGCTGCTCGTCGACCCCGTGCACGGCGCGGGCCTGGACCGGTTCCGGCTGACGATCGGCAGTCCCGACCTCATCGAGCACCTGCCGTTCTGGTCGGAGGACGACCTGCCCGCCGGCGTCACCGACGACTTCGGGCTGAAGCACTTCTCCATCCGGCGGGACATCGACCTGCACATCGTCGACACGGTCAAGCTCATCCAGCGCTACAACCCCCACGCCACCTTCTTCGCGTCCGCGTGGAGCGCGCCGGCGTGGATGAAGACGAACAACCGGTTCACCGGGCAGGTCGCGCTCAAGCCGGGGAGCAGCACGGAGTACTACCAGGTCGGCAAGTTGCGGGACGACTGCATCGACGTCTTCGCCCGGTACTACGTCAAGTTCGTCCAGGCGTACGCCCGGCACGGCATCCGGGTCGACGCCCTGACCCTGCTGAACGAACCGGGCATGGACGTCGTCTACCCGGCGATGGACATCAGCGTCGCCCAGCAGCAGAAGCTGGCCCTGGCGATCAAGCGGGAGTTCCGGGCCGCGCGGCTGGACACCGCACTGTACGTGCACGACTTCAACTTCTGGGACTGGCGCGACCCCAACAGCGAGGCGACCAAGAACTACCACCGCATCTTCGACGACGCCCCCGACGGCTCGGTGACCGGCGCGCAGGTCCGCGAGGCGGCCGACGCCATCGCCTTCCACCCCTACTGGGGGGACCCCCGCGTGATGCGCGACGCCTACGAGCAGACGGGCAAGCCGGTCCAGCTCACGGAGACGAGCGACCTGTCGCCGTCGACCATCCTCGACGACTTCCGCCTCGACGCCGGTTCCTACATCCTGTGGGCCCAGACCACCGACCAGGACGGCGGCACGCTGCACTGGACACCGGCCCGGGACAACGACATCGACTGGAACCAGGTCGCGGCCACCACCAAGTGGCGGGACCGGCTGGTGACGGTGAACACGGCCACGCGCCACTTCACCGTCCGCGACGAGCTCTACCCGATCGGGCAGTTCGCCAAGTACCTGTCGCCCGGCGACGTGCGCCTCGAATCCAGCGCCGCCGAGCACGGCATCGGCAACGTCGTCTACCGCAAGAAGGACGGCACCTTCGTCGCGGTCCTCGGCAACAGCACCCACACCGACGGCAAGGTCCGGATCACCGTCGCCGGCCAGTCGTTCGTGGTGACGGTCCCGGCGGACTCCTTCGCCACCTACCGCTGGAGGAGCGGGCCGGGCCACTGACGTCAGCGACCGCCCGGGGCGGCGGCCTCCAGGTCGGCGACGCTGCCCGACATGATGGTCCGCACATGCTCGGTGATGTGCTCCAGGGGCCAGTCCCACCAGGCCACCGCCAGCAGCCGGGCGACGTCCCGGGGGGTGTGGCGGGTGCGGACGAGGCGGGCCGGGTTGCCGCCGACGATGCCGTAGTCGGGCACGTCGCCGGTGACCACGGCCCCGGTGCCGATGATCGCGCCGTGCCCGATGCGCACCCCGGGCATGACCGTCGCGCCGTGGCCGAACCACACGTCGTTGCCGACGACGGTGTCCCCGCGGTTCGGCAGGCCGGTGAGCAGGTCGAAGTGGTCGGCCCACGAGCCGCCCATGGTGGGGAACGGGAAGGTCGAGGGGCCGTCCATGCGGTGGTTGGCGCCGTTCATGATGAACCGCACGCCCGTGCCCAGCGCGCAGAACTTGCCGATGACCAGCTTCTCCGGCCCGTAGTGGTAGAGCACGTTGCGTGTCTCGAACGCGGTCGCGTCGTCCGGATCGTCGTAGTAGGAGAACTCCCCGACCTCGGTCAGCGGGGACCTCACCAGCGGCTTGAGCAGCACCACCCGCGGCTGCTCGGGCATCGGGTGCAGGACCGTCGGGTCGGCGGGCACGGGCATGGTGAACGGTTCCCCAGCGGTCGACGTGACACGGGCTGTTCCATGATCCCCGTACCGGGTCGTCCCGTACACCGATTTACTGTCGGGCGATGGCGGTCCTGCGCCATGCCTTCGGGGTCGCCGCGAGCAGGGGAGTGTCGGAACACATGGATGGGACGCCGGACAGCCCGTGGCCGGGAACCGGGCTGGACCCGCTGGCCGGGCGGGTGCTGGAGCATCTGGTGAGCGTGCCGTCGGCGGACGCCGTCCAGGTGGCGGCCGCGGTGGGTGTGTCCGGACCGGCGGCGGAGGAGGCGTTGCGGCGGCTGGAGGAGGCCTCGCTGGCCCTGCGCGCCGACGGTGCGACGGCACGCTGGGCGGCAGGCCCTCCGCGCGCGTCCCTCGGCGCGCTGCTCGCCCGCCGCCGGGCCGAACTGGCGCGCGCCGAGGCACTGGTGGAGCGCCTGCACGAGACGTACGAGGAGGTGTCCGCGCCGCGCACCGCGCACCTCGTGGAGGCGCTGGAGCACGAGGAGGAGGTGTCGGCCCGCTACGCCCAGCTGCTGAAGGGGTCTTCGGTCGAGGTGCTGCACCTGGCCAAGCCGCCGTACGTGACCGGACAGCACGCTGCCGCCCGGGACCTGGGCGTGGCGGACGGAGTGCGGATGCGGTCGGTGTACGAGACGGACGGTTTCACCGACGCGGTGTCGCTGGAGACGGCGCTGCGCGGGACCGCGGAGGGCGGGCAGTTGCGGCTCGCCTCCCGGCTCCCGGTGAAGCTCGTGGTGTTCGACCGGGCGGCCGCACTGCTGCCGGTGCGCGGGGACCGGCCGGCGGCGGGCTCCGTGGTGGTGCACTCACCCGCCCTGGTGGAGGCGCTGGTGGCGCTGTTCGAGAGCGTGTGGGAACGGGCCGAGCCGGTGTCCCTGGCGACCCGGCGCGAGGGCCCGCCGCCGGTGCCCGCGCCCCGGCCCGAGGACCCGGTGCCGGATTCCGGCGCACCGGCGGTACGGCCGGACCGGCGGACCCGCGAGATCCTGCATCTGATGGCCACCGGGATGAAGGACGACACCATCGCCCGCGTGCTGAAGGTCAGCAGGCGCACGGTGCAGAAGCACGTCAGCGAGGCCGGGGTCCTGCTGGGCGCCCGCACCCGGTTCCAGATCGCACTGCTGGCGGCGGAGCGGGGGTGGCTGGAGGAGCGGCCCTGACCGTGCCGTCGTCCCGGCCGTGTCCGGGGCGGTGCCGGTGGCGCACCCCGACGGGACGCGCCACCGGTGCCGCGTGAGTCAGCTGTCCTGCGTCACGGCCGCGCCCGGAGCGCGAAGCTCGTCCCCGTGACGCGGTCGCCGTGCGTCACGGCCCGCCGGTCCCGTGGCGCGTACCCGTCCGCCGTCGCGCGCAGGGTGTGCACCCCGGTCCCCGGCGTGAACAGCGTGTACAGGCCGTCGCCCACGGCCGGGTCCTCGGGCGTGGCCACCGTGCTCGCGACGGCGTCCGGTGCCGAGGCGTCCGTGACGGTCGCGCCCACGAGGCCGTGACCGGTGCGGGCGTCCTCGACGGTGCCGGCGGTCAGCCCGCCCGGTACCGGCTCCAGCGTCCGGCTCTCCACGGTGACGTCGTCGACCTCCCAGAAGTAGGCCCAGTTCGCGACGAAGTGGAAGCGCAGCCGCACGGACGGCTGCCCGGCGTAGTCCCGCAGCGGCACGCGCACGGTGACGTGGTCGGCCTGGCCGCCCGTCTTGGGGCCGCCCCACACGTTCTGCCAGGTGGCGCCGTCGTCGGTGCTGGCGTCCACGGTCATGTGCTGCTGGCTGAGGTTGGTGATGTAGCCGGTGCGGAACGTGAGGGCGGCCGACTGCGCGTCCGACAGGTCATAGGAGGGACTGACCAGCGAGGTGTCCTGGTGCGGCCCGAACGGCCCGCTGTCGCTCTCGATGACGGCGAAGGCACCGCTGCCGCCGGTGATGTTGCCCCGCTCGTTGGGATCGTCGAACCGCCAGCCGTTGTCGCTGCCCGCGTCCGACACCGTCCAGCCCTGCGGTGCGGCCGTGCTGGAGTCGAAGCCCTCGGAGTGCTGCGCGCGGTGGAGGTCGTAGCCGACGGCGGTGGCCGCGTCGGGGTCGGCGGTCAGTGCCGCGTCCACCGTCACCGGGCCGCCGCCCAGCCTCACCTCGCGGGTGAGCGGCTCGTAGCCGGGGAGGGCGGCCGTGATGCCGAGACGGTAACCGGCGTCCTTCGGCAGGGAGATGTCGTAGTCACCGGTCACCGGGTCGGTCCAGACCGGCGCCTCGGGGGAGCCCTCGACGGCGATCCTGGCGTACAGCGGCCAGCCGTGCCCGGAGCCGTCCCGGACGGTCCCGCGCACATGGGTGCGGGGCAGGGCCTTCAGGCCGAAGTCACGGGTCACGGTCGTACCGTCGGTGATGTCCACGGTGACGGCGGCCGGGGACGCGTAGCCGAACGCCGTGACGGTGAGGCCGCCGACCTCACCGGCGGGCAGGTTCAGCGTGTACGTGCCGTCCGCGCGTGTCGTGGCCACGTCGAGCCCGGACCCGACGGTGGCGCCTGCGACGGGCCCGCCGGTCTTCGCGTCCGTCACCGTGCCGGTGAGGGTGCCGCTCGGACCGCTGCGGAAGGCGGCCAGACCGGAAGGGGTGCCGAGGCCCGTGGGGCCGTCGTAGCCGGTGCCCGCGGTGCACAGGTAGGCGGTGGCGCAGGTGCCGTTGGACCCGGAGGTGATGTCGTTCAGCCCCGGGCCGTCCGTCGCGTACGGGTAGGCGTTGGGATAGGTGCCCGGGCGGGGCGGGCCGGCCAGCGCGTAGGTCGCCGCGATCACCGGGGTGGACGCGCTGGTGCCGCCGTAGCGCTGCCAGCCGGTGCCCAGCGAACCGAACGTCGAGTACACGGCAACGTTGTCAGCGACCGCCGACACATCGGCGACACTCCGTCCCGAACAGCCGGTGTCCTTCTGGAACTCCGGCTTGGCCTGGTACGACGCGCAGCCCGAGCCCGGGCCGTAGGAGCCCCGCTTCCACACGGTCTCGTCCCAGCCGCGCGGGCTGTCCGGGTCGGCCGTGAGGTTGGTGCCGCCGACCGCCGTCACGGTGGACAGGGTCGCAGGGAAGGAGACGCCGTAGCCGTTGTCCCCGCTCGCCGCGACGATCGCGACACCGGGATGGTCGTAGGAGGAACCGTACGTCTCCTGGTCCGAGGCGAAGTCGCCCGTGCGGCCGTAGGAGTTGGAGACGTACTTGGCGCCCAGCTCGACGGCCTTGTCGACACCGGCGGCGAGCCGGTCCAGGCCGTCGTTGTCCGTCTCCACGAGCAGGATGTGCGCCTGGGGGGCGACGGCGGAGACCATGTCGAGGTCGAGGGCGATCTCACCGGCCCACGTGTCGTTCGACGTGGGGTAGTCGGTGCCGCCGCGCTGGTCGACCTTGCGGAAGCAGCCGTTGGCGGTGGTGCACGGGGGCAGACCGTACTGGGCGCGGTAGACGGCCAGATCCGCCTCGGCGTTGGGGTTGTCGTACGCGTCGACGATGGCGATGGTCTGTCCGGCGCCGCCGTCGGCCGGGAGGCTGTAGGCGCTCCGCAGGTCCTGGGGGCCGAGCCCCGGCGGTGTCTGTGCCGCGGCCAGCCGGCGCAGCGGGGGTTCGTCGGAGCGCATGGCGTAGCAGGACGCGTGCCCCTCGGCGGGGGTGCCGCACACGGGGGTCAGGTCGGTGCCGCCGGCCTGGCCGGCGGCGGACGCGGGCGGGGTGACGCCCAGGAGGACGAGGGCGGAGAGCCCGGCCGCCGCGAGTCCGTGCCGGACGGCCCGGGAGACGGTTATTCGCTCTCTGCGAAGCGAGGATGACGTCACTTCGTACCTATCGTGAACAGGCCCTCGGTCGAGGGCCGACTTCGGGCCAATTAGCGGGAACGAAATAACGACGTGTCAATACGTGCCGTGTTAAGGCCAGATGAGCCCAGCTCGCAGCGGGTTCTCACTTGCGCAGCAGCACGAAACGCCCTCGCTCCGCCGCTTGTCCGGCCGCAGTCGAGCGGATCAGAATGACGCCGGAGCAGAATTCCCGAAAAGGCGCGGGAATTCCCGTCGGTCCGCCCGACCGCGGTGAGCGTGGGGCGGAACTCCCGCGACCCGGTTGAAGGCGATGCGCCCGGCGGCGTATCCGCTCACGGCCCGGAGCCGCTGGCGGCGGACAGCCTCTGGCGGCGGACCGCCTCTGGACGTACGCGGCCGACGCCCTTCGCCGAGCACCCCGCTCCTCGGCACGGCGCCGATGAACCGCCGCCGTGACAGACCGGCCAGGTGCGCGGGCTGCGTTGAGGTACTTCTGATGGTTCGCCTGGTACAGGGCCGGCTTGGCGGTCTCCGTGTCCATGGGGGCCGGCGCGGGTGCTGAGTGCGGTTCCGAGGCGGCGGACCTGTCCGGTTCTTGCCGTTCCGCGTTAAATGCCTGGACTGAGAAACTCCGCGGACGGGAGACTTCGCCATCCGAACCTCCGGGAGTGTGATGGGGACAACAGACGCACGCGGGCCGACACCGGGCAGGAGCGCGGTCGTTCTGGCGCTGCGCCGCTACGGCCGGGAACTGTTACGACTACGCCTGCTGGCCCTGCCCGCGCTGCTGTTGCCGGCCGTGGGCAACATCGGCATCCGCTACGTCGCCCCCCTGCTGATCGCCAAACTGGCCGGGCAGGCCGCCGGCGCCGGCGGACTCACCCTCGGCCCGGCACTGCCGTACGTGCTGGGCTTCGGTGTGACGCTGCTGCTCGCCGAGGCCGTGTGGCGGGTCGGGCAGCACTGCCTGAACCGCCTGGACGCCCTCGGCATGGAACACCTGTACGTGAGCGGCATGGACGAACTCCTGGCCAAGGACGCCGCGTTCTTCCACGACAACTTCGCCGGCTCCCTGACCAAACGGGTGCTCAGCTACGGCAAGCGCTTCGAGGACTTCGTCGACACGGTGACGTACCGGATCGTGGGCAGTCTGGTCCCTCTGGTGTTCGGTTCCGTGGTGCTGTGGAGCTACCAGCCGATGCTGGTCGTCGGCCTGCTCGTGATGATCGCGCTGACCGTGGTGGCCGCGACGCCTCTGATCCGCCGCCGGCAGAGACTCGTCAACGACCGTGAGGCGGCGATCGCCCGGGTCTCCGGACACGTCGCCGACAGCCTCGTGAACATGGAGACCATCCGGGCGTTCGCGGCCGAGCGGCGGGAGGCCGACGAACACCGCAGCCGTGTCGCGGACTCCCGCCGCCTGACGCTGAGGTCGTGGGACTACGGCAATCTGCGCGTCGACACCCTGGTCGCCCCCATGTCCGTGCTGACCAACGTGCTCGGTCTGCTGGTGGCCGTCGCCTTCGGCGGCTCGGGCCAGGGCGTCGAGGAGATCGTCGTCAGCTTCACCTACTACTCCAACGCCACCCAGATCATGTTCGAGTTCAACCAGATCTACCGGCGTCTGGAGAGCTCGATGACCGAGGCCGCGCAGTTCACCGAACTGCTGCTGGAGCCGCCCACCGTGCTCGACCCGGCGGAGCCCGAACCGCTCGCACCGCGGGACACGGGCATCCGCTTCGAGGCGGTGACGTTCGCCCACGCGGGTGCGAAGCCCATCTTCCGGGGACTAGACCTGGACGTGCCCGCAGGCGCACGGATCGGTCTGGTCGGCAGGTCCGGCGGCGGCAAGACCACCCTCACCCGACTCCTGCTGCGGATGTCGGACGTCGACGGCGGACGCATCCTGATCGGCGGCCAGGACATCAGCCGGCTGCGCCAGACCGACCTGCGCTCACTGGTCGCCTACGTCCCGCAGGAACCCGCCATGTTCCACCGCAGCCTGCGGGACAACATCGCGTTCGCCCGGCCCGGCGCCACCGACGAGGAGATCCGCGAGGCGGCCGAGGCCGCGCACGTCACCGAGTTCGCCGACCAGCTCCCCGACGGCTTCGCCACGCTGGTGGGGGAGCGGGGGGTCAAACTCTCGGGCGGCCAGCGCCAGCGGGTCGCCCTCGCCAGGGCCATCCTGCGCGACGCCCCGGTCCTGCTGCTCGACGAGGCGACCAGCGCGCTGGACTCGGAGAGCGAACTCCTCGTCCAGGACGCCCTGTGGCGGCTGATGGACGGGCGTACGGCCCTCGTGGTGGCCCACCGCCTGAGCACGGTCGCCGGCATGGACCGTCTCGTCGTCCTCGACCGCGGAAGCGTCGTCGAGCAGGGCACCCACGAGGAACTGCTCGCCGCGGACGGCGCCTACGCCAGGCTCTGGCAGCACCAGTCGGGCGGATTCCTCGGCGAGAGCACCGAGTCGGCCCCGGGACGCCAGGTGCCGGAAACCGGTCCCGCCACGCCGTCCGGACCGGCCGGCCCGGGACCGGACGGGAGCCGCAGGACGCCGTCGCCCGCCCGTACGAGCACCGGGCTCACATGACGGCCCACGCTCCGCCGGGTCCTCGCCGGAAACGGCGTCGCCGCCGGCTCGGCCGCCGGGTGGGCAGTCGGGGCCAGCGGGAGGCCGCGCAGCAGGACCGTACTCGGCTCCCCCCGTCCCGCCGGGCCGACCCGGACGCTCCACTCGCCCGACCGCGCCGCACCGCCGGGTGCGGAGCCGTCGGGCCGCGTCCGTCCCGCCCCGTCACCCGGGCGGCGCATCTGCCGCGCTCCGGCCGACGACGCCCCGCACGGGGTCCTCACCGGCTGTGCCGCCCCGGCCACCCGCGTCCCTCGCCCGGCAGCCGCCGGCGGCCCGGCACCGTCCGGCGGACGCCGGGCGTGCCGATCGCCCCGCCTGCGTGGATGATCGTACGGAGAGGAGGCCGGACACCGGTGTGCCTCACCGACGCCTGACCTGTCCCGGCCTCGTTCGTCACCGCGAGGGAGACACCTGTGCTGCGCTCGATCATGACGGGGACGGCCGCGGGCCTGCTGGGCGCCGCCGCGCTGTGCCTCGGGGCCCCGGCCCCCGCGTTCGCCGGTACGGGCGGCGCCGCCCGGTCGCCGCTCACGTTCTGCGGTACGGACAAGGCCACCGGGCTGGCGGTCTGGGCCGACCCGGCCGGGTCCTGCGCCACCGCCCTGGAGGTCGCCGGCGCCTACACCATGGCCGCGTCCAGCAGGGCGGGCGCGCCCGCCACCATCCGCGTCGGGGCGGCCACCTGGACATGCCAGGAGCGTCAGGGCGACCCGAACCCCTACCAGGAGTGCGTCACGGGCGACAGCGGCGGCCGGGCCGGCGGCCGGGTCGTTCTCACGTCCTGAGGCCCCAGTCGGAAACGATCACCGTACGCCCCGCCGTGGCGAACGGCTCCAAGCTGCTGTTCAATACATGAAATCGACTGATCGAGGTCGCATCACGGCTTGGGGAGAGAGACATGACGACGGGACCCGGCGCCGAGACCGAGAAGCAGATCCTCGGACGCATCACGGATATGATCAACCAGGAGAAGGACCTGCGGGACCGTCTGGCGGACCACGGCATCGACCAGCCGACCGAGCACGAGCGCCTGGCGCGGCTGGAGACCGAGCTCGACCAGTGCTGGGACCTCCTGCGGCAGCGCCGCGCCCGCGCCGCCGCCGGCCAGGACCCCGAAGAGGCCCAGGTGCGCCCGGCGTCGCAGGTGGAGCGGTATCTGTCCTGACGGCCGGCACGGGCCCGTCCCGCCCCTGCCCTGTCTCCGCCCCCGGAATGAACGCCCCACCTGCCGCTGTTGCCACGGCAGTGCCGGCCGGCACGGGACTCGGCGCGAGGTGGAGATGAGCACGGATGAGCATGGCGTTCGCACCCGACGACCTCTCGGGCCAGACCGCCTGCGACGGCTCCCGCTCACCGCTGCGCCACTTCCTGCGGACCGAGACCGGTAGCGCCGCCGTCCTGGTGACGGCGGCGCTCGTCGCGTTGCTGTGGGCCAACGTGGCGCCCGCGGGCTACGCGTCGTTCTGGGAGACGCACCTGTCCGTCGGGATCGGCACCCACGGTCTGTCCCTCTCGCTGCGCGAGTGGATCAACAGTGGCCTGATGGCGCTGTTCTTCTTCGTCGTCGGACTGGAGGCACGCCGCGAGTTCGACATGGGCGAACTGCGCGACCGCCGGCGTCTGGCCCTGCCGCTCGCCGCCGGGATCAGCGGCATGGTCGTACCGGTCGCCGTCTTCCTCGCGGTCAACGCGGGGCACTCGTCCGTGCACGGCTGGGGTGCGGCGATGTCCACCGACACCGCCTTCGCCCTCGGCATGCTCGCCGTCGTCGGGCACCGGCTGCCGAGCGGTTTGCGGATCTTCATCCTGACGATCACGGTCGTGGACGACTTCGTCGCCCTGGGCGTCATCGCCGTCGCCTACAGCGAGCACGTCGACGTACCGGCACTGCTGATCGCGGTCGCGGTGTTCGGCGTCATCCTGCTCGTCCGCGCGCTCGGGGTGCGCCGGGGCCTGGTCTACGCGCTGCTGGCGCTCGTCGTCTGGGCCGCGCTGCTGGAGTCGGGTGTCGATCCCGTGGTCATCGGCCTCGCCATGGGCCTGATCACGTACGCGTACCCGGCGGCACGCGCCGACCTGGAACACGCCACGGGCCTGTTCCGGATGTTCCGCGAGCAGCCGACGCCCGAGCTGGCGCGCTCGGCGCAGGCCGGCCTCGCGTCCGCGATCTCGCCCAACGACCGGCTGCAGGGCCTGTACCACCCGTGGACCAGCTATCTCGTCGTCCCGCTGTTCGCCCTGGCCAACACCGGTATCCCGCTGGACGCCGGCCAACTGGCGCGGGCGTTCACCTCGCCGGTCACGCTCGGCATCCTGCTCGCGTTCCTCGTCGGCAAGCCGCTGGGCATCGTCGGCGCGTCCGCGCTGGCGTACGGGGTCAGCCGGGGGCGGGTCCGGCCGCCGGTCGGCTGGGGAGCCGTCGCGGCGGGCGGCGTGCTGGCCGGGACGGGCTTCACCGTCTCCCTGCTCATCGCGACCCTCGCCTTCAGGGGGACACAGCTGGCGGACGCGAAGATCGGCATCCTGAGCGCGCTGGCCGGCTCCTTCCTGATCAGCCGGCTCCTGACCGCGGTCCTCGCCGTGCTGCCGGGCAGGCTGCGGCAGCGGGCGCTGCTCGGCGACGCGGAGACGCTCGTCGACCTGGCGGTGCCGGTCGACCCCGACCGCGACCACGTGCGGGGCCCGCGGCACGCGCCGGTGACCGTCGTGGAGTACGGCGACTACGAATGCCCGTACTGCGGACAGGCCGAACCGGTCGTCCGTGAGCTGCTCGGCGACTTCGGCGACGTGCGGTACGTGTGGCGGCACCTGCCCCTGACGGACGTGCACCTGCACGCCCAGCTGGCGGCCGAGGCGGCGGAGGCCGCGGCCGCGCAGGGCCGCTACTGGGAGATGCACGACCTGCTGCTCAGCCACCAGGGCGAGCTGCGCCTGGGCCATCTGCGCACGTACGCCGACGCCCTCGGGCTGGACCCCGGGCGCTTCGACCGGGACCTGCGCTCCCACCGGGGCGCGGCGCGGATCGCCGAGGACGTGGAGTCGGCGGACCTGAGCCAGGTGGCGGGCACGCCGACGTTCTTCGTGAACGGGCGCCGGCACCACGGGGCGTACGACATCGCCAGCCTGTCGGCGGCGGTGCGGGCGGCTCGTGAGCGGGCGGCGGTCGGGGCCCGCGGGGGGCGGTGAGGGCCGGGAATGCATCACGGGGTGGTGGTGTTGAGAGGAACGTCTGACATGTTCGAGTCAACGGACTCGGGCGGTCGGCGGAAGGAGTCCCTCATGGCACGCAGCACCACACGCCCCGTCGTCAAGCTGAAGTCGACGGCCGGCACCGGCGTCACCTACGTGACCCGCAAGAACCGTCTGAACGACCCCGACCGGCTGGTCCTGCGCAAGTACGACCCGGTGGCCGGCGCGCACGTTCTCTTCCGCGAGGAGCGCTGAGCCCCGCGCACCCTCGCCCGCTTGT
>NZ_JBEYXM010000020.1:0-148537 GCF_040704595.1 Streptomyces sp. NPDC046870 | reverse complement strand
ATCACGGCCTGGCAGATGCTGCACCGAAAGGCCCGCGTACGCGCCGGGCAGACGGTCCTGGTGCACGGCGCCAACGGGGGAGTCGGCTCGGTCCTGGTCCAGCTCGCCCGCGCCGCGGGCGCCCAGGTGATCGGCACCGCCTCCGCGCGCCACCACGCCGCCCTGCGCGAAGCGGGAGTGACACCGATCGACTACCGCACCGAGAACATCCCCGCCCGCGTCCGTGCACTCGCCCCGGGCGGTGTCGACGCCGTCTTCGACCACGTCGGCGGCCGCAGCGTCACCGACTCCTGGCACCTCCTCGCGCCCGGCGGCACCCTCGTCTCCTACGGCAGCGCCTCCACCCGCGACGACGAAGGCTCCAAGCAGTGGCCCGTCCTCAAACTCCTGGGCCGCGTATGGCTGTGGAACGCCCTGCCCAACCGCCGCCAGGCCTACTTCTTCAACGTCTGGGCCGGCCGCGCCCTCGCCCCCAGCCGCTTCAGGACCCGACTGCGCAACGACCTCACCGCGGTGTTCGAGGCGCTCGCACGGGGCGAGATCACCGCCCGGATCGCCGCGGAGCTGCCGCTCACCCGGGCCGCCGAGGCGATGCGACTGGCCGAGTCCGGCACCGTCGCCGGCAAGGTCGTGCTGCACGCCTGACAACCAGGCAGAAGCCAGGCAGAAGCCGGCACGGGTACGTGCCCCCGCCGCGTCCCCCGGCAGCGGCTCGCCCGTGCCCCGCACTCAGCGCGTTTCGACGGCCGCTCCGGCCACCCCCGCGGTCGCCGTCCCCACGCCGACGGCCGCCGTCCTCACCCCGTCACGGCCGGGCCCCCGTCCGCGGCACGCACCCCCGCGCTGATCGCGCGGTCCACCCACCAGGCGCCCGCCCCGCACAGCGCGGCCCTCCCGATGGTGGCCCGGCTGCCCGGCAGCGACGTCCTCGGTCACGAAGGCGACGACTCGACAACTGCCGGGCGGACAGCGCACGTTGGGTTATGCCGCCCGCGTGGACAGCGGAGGCGCGCGTGTCCCGGCTCGGCGGTTGCTGCTCCGATCCGGAACGAGACGCCGCCGGCATGGCATGTGCCGGATCTCGGGGGTTCCGGCTGGTGTGGACTTCGCCGGGCCCGACTCGTCGGCTCCGCCAGTCAGATCGGACGTGGCGGAACGGCCGGTGGTGTTCGAGGGGGGACGAGGGGGGCGGCGCCGTGGCGGCGCTGGCGTCGGCTGTATTCGGTGACGGCCCGCCACAGATCACGCCGGTCCACGTCGGGCCAGAAGTCCGGGGTGAAGTGCAGCTCCGCATAGGTGGCCTGCCACGGGAGGAAGTTGGAGGTCCGCTGTTCGTTGCCGGTGCGCCACAGCAGGTCGACGTCCGGCATGTCGGGGTGGGGCAGATGGTGGGCGAAGTCGTCCTCACCGATGAGGTGAGGGTCGACGTCGCCCGCTTGGGCCGCCCGGGCGAGGGCTGCGGCGGCCCGGGTGATCTCGTCGCGGCCGCCGTAGTTGATGCACACGGTGAGGGTCAACCCGGTGCGGTCACGGGTGCGGCGCTCCTCGCGCAGCATGGCTTGGACGAGCTCTTCGGGCAGTCTGTCGGGACGGCCTGACCAGCGCTGGCGTACGTCGAGATCACGGACGGGGCCTTCGTCGAGGTCGTGCAGGACCGCTTCCAGAATGGCGGTGACCTCCCCGGTGCCGCGTTTCCAGTTCTCGGTGGAGAACGCGTAGAGGGTCAGGTGACGCAGGCCGATCTCCAGGGCGCCGTAGACCATCTCGTGGGCGGCCGCGGTGCCGGCGCGGTGGCCTTCCGAGCGGGGCAGGCCGCGCTGCTGGGCCCAGCGGCCGTTGCCGTCCATGATGACCGCCACGTGCGAGGGCATCTGGTCGGCGGCGATCCGCGGGGGCCGGGCGCCGTCGGGGTGCAGTGGCGGGCGCCGCAGGGCGGTGTCCTCGGCCGACGGGCTCGGATCGCTGGCGACCGCGGCGGGCCGTCGGGGTCCGGGCACGGTCAGGGGCGTCAGGCTCCAGGCCAGGTTCGAGCGGACGCGGGCGGGGACGAGGATGCGGGTGCGGGATAGGAGAGAGGGACGCGGGGCGCGCTCGAGGAGGGCGGGCCCGGCTGCGTCGACGGCGTCGAGCTGCGCACTCAGCAGACGCGCCGCCGTGTCGAGCACGGTGGCGGCGCCCGGGTGCAGGCCCCTGGTCATGGCGGGCCTGCTCACCCATCGGCGAGCCAGGGCGGTCAGCTCTCCGACCAAGGCCGCTGTCGCCGGGCTCCAGCACCCCTGCCGCAGATCGTCTTCCGCGCCGGGGCAGGTGTCCAGGGCCTCCTGCGGCAGGAGCAGGAGGCCCTGGCGAAGGTCGGAGCCCAGGTCGGTGAGGATGTCGGTGAGCTGGGCTCCGTCGATGAACCGCTCGAAGTCCCCTTGCCGGTCCAGCCTCAGCGTCATCGGCGCTCCGGCCTGTTCGAACAGGTGCCGTACCTGGTCGACCCAGGGCGCGATTTCCTCGCCGCACCAGGACCGCCACGCGGCCCAGTCAGGGAAGTGCCGGCCGCGGGTGTCGTCCCGTGCGCTGGTCATGGCGCCTTGCAGGCTGGACAGGTCCAGACGCCATCGCAGGGCGGTGTCCACCAGGGCGTGCCGGACCGGATCGGTGCTGGTGCCGGCCGCGAGGTCCCGTCGCAGGGCTTGGGTCCACGCTTCGACGCGGGCCGCACGTTCGGCCGGTTCGGCATCCTGCTGGTCGGCCAGGTCGTCCAGGACGCTCGCTGCCGCCCACAGGGCCCACCCGGCCGGGCGCAGCACGGCCGGCATGAGCTGGATGAGGGTGTGGATCGCGGGATCGTGCGCTCGTGTGGTGTGTCGGCACAGCCGGTACGCCGCCCGCAGGGCCGGGTCGTCGCCGGTGAGGGACCGGGCGGTGAGTCGCCCCCGCCGTGCGAGCGGGGTCGCGCCGGAGTCTGCCGTCGTGGACTGTGGTGTGGTGTGCATGTGGGGGAGCGGGGCCTCAGTGTGCTTCCGTGTCGGACACTGCTGGTGAGGGCGTGCCGGCCTGGCGCTGCGCGGGAAGGCCGGCCTTGTCGCCTCCTGGCCCGGGCGGCGGAATCCGGGCGGTCAGCGGCAGGCGGTTGCGGGTGCTGCGGTGGAAGCCCACCAGCGCGATCAGGGATGCTGCCGCGAACCAGGTGAGCTGGATGGCCAGGTGGCCGGGTACCGCTCTGGTGGAGAATCCGGCTGCCGTGCTGGCCTGCATGGACCCGTAGGAGGGCAGGTAGCGCATGACCGGGTTGTCGGCCCCGGAACTGGTGATGGGGTTCTGCAGCGCGAGGTCGATGATGCTGGTCATCACGATGGCGAACATGCCCTCGACTTCCCGGCGCAGCAAGGAGCCGAAGCTGACACCCAGCGCGCCGTACGTGAGCCCGGCGCAGAACAGTGCGGCGGCGAGCAGCAGGGGCTGACGGGGTGCCCAGGCCAGACAGGTGACGGCGGTGGCGTAGGCGGCGACGGCCGCCGAGACCAGAGCCAGGGCACTGACCTTGGCCAGGACCAGGGGGGTGCGGGGGTAGCCGGCCATGGCCAGTCTGCGGTCGAAGCCGCTGCCGGAGAACGTGGCGGCGAACATCATGAACCCGGTGATCAGCGTGACGGCGTTGAGCGCGCCGCTGATCTCGGTCAGTTCGTTGCCGTGTGGCGCCAGCGTCTCTCCGGTGGCGCGAAGCCGCATCCGGGCCGGGGTGTCGGGCATCGCCAGGTACGCCAGGGTCGTCCACACCGGGACGAACAGGCCCACCAGGACCATGGCGAACCGGTTGCGGCCGTGCTCGATCAGCGCGAACCGGGTGGCGACGGCGAAGCGGGTCAGGTGGAACCTCATGCGGCGGCCCCCGCCTCGTCCGCACGGAGCAGCCCGCCGTCCAGGCGCCACAGCTCGTCCAGGCGTTCGGTGTCGTACGCCAGGTGAGAGACGACCAGGACCGAACGTCCCGCATCCCGCAGTCGCACGGCCAGGTCCCAGAACCGCTGGTAGGTGTCCCAGTCGAAGCCCTGATACGGCTCGTCGAGCAGCAGCACCCGCGGATCGTGCATGAGCGCCAGCGTCACGTTCAGCTTCTGCCGGGTACCGCCGCTGAGAACCCCCGCCCGCTCATCGGCGTATCCGGTGAAGCCCAGCACCTCCATGATCTCCTCGGCGTACCGCACATCGGCCAGGCGGTAGGCCGTCTGGAAGAACGTCAGGTGCTGCCGCACGGTGAGCGCGTCGTTGAGCACCACGTGCTGAGGGCAGTAACCGAACCGGCCGCTGTGACGGACCGTGCCGCGCAGGGGCCGCAACTCGCCGGAAAGGACCTTCAACAGCGTGGACTTGCCCGCGCCGTTCTCCCCGACGATCCCGCACAGCATCCCCTTGCGAAGCCGCAGGTCGACACCCCGCAGGACGGAGCGTCGGCGGTAGGCGTGATGCACATCCCTGACTTCCATACCCGTCTCCCCCCATGGATCCGGACCGACCGTCTCCGAATGGCCTAACGATCACCCGGTGGAACGGACACGAGCCCGACCGATCGGGCCGTGGCCGCGCCGAACGCCGTGGCCGCTCAGGCCGGGACGCGGCCTGCACCCCGGCGGTGCGTGAGGAGCGGGGCTGGGGGAACCATGCATGGCGCGGCCTGCGTATGCCCTGCATTGTGTGAAAGTAACTCACAGTTTATGTGCATGTCAGTGCGAGGTAAGGGCACATGGTGGCCAGGAGGTTGATAACGATGGTTCCCCTGCTCCTGGTTCTTCTGCTGGCTCTGATCCTTTTCGGTGCGGGTTTCGCGCTGAAGGCGCTGTGGTGGGTCGCGGTGATCGTGCTGGTCGTGTGGCTGCTGGGCTTCGTCGTCCGGACGGCGGACGGCGGCGGCCGCAAGGGCCGTTGGTACCGCTGGTAGACGACGGACGCACTCGGCGCGAGATACGCGCCACGCACGCGAAGTGAGTGGGGCCCGGCCTGATACGGCCGGGCCCCACTCGTAGGGAAACACCCGCTGCGAAGGCGGCCGGGAGGGATCGGGCGTATCGGGCGCATCGCAGGGTACGTGAGTCATGCACCGGCTCCGCGGACCCAGCAGTGGAACCCTGCTCCTCCTGTCCGCGGGGCCGTTGCGCGCCGCGTCGTCCCCCTCCCGCCAGGGCGCCGGCCGTCCCCTGCGCATCACCGCGCTCCACCCGCGCTGCGCCCGGCGCGCCCGGCCCGGCGGCGGGTCATGCGGGCCGAGCAAGGGGTGCCCGAGGCGGTGGAGTCCGAGAGGACCCCCGCCCAAGCGCTTCGCCGACCGCCGTTCTGGCAGCCCCGTTCACCGCTCTCCTCGCCCAACTCCCGCCGCCGGACACAGCCCGAGGTCAAGGCAGGCGGATGTTGTCGTACCTGGTGTTCGGCTCCCCGTTGGCGTACACGCGCGGCGAGGTGAACACCCCGACCAGCTCCTCATCGACGATCGGTCTCCGGGGAAGGGTCAGCCCGTAGTGCTCGCCCATCAGCCGGTACACGTCCTGGATGTCCGGGACGCGCAGCCTCCGCTTGTCCGGCTCGGCGGGCGAGTCGAGGTTCGGGGCGAGACCGCCGAGCCCGATCTCGGCGGTCATCCGCCGGGTGAGGGGATGATCCGCCCTGACCGCCTGGTGCACCTCGCCGTCGAAGTAACTCCAGTCCAGCTTCCCGTCCACGATCACATGGATGACGGGTGGGTCCATGGTGGTGTCCATGATGGTCAGCCATGTGCGGCCCTCCCACAGGTGCCGGACGTGGTCAGGGCGCTGCATGTAGAAGCCGTCGTCGCCCCCGCACAGGGCGAAGGCCCACCCCGCGTGCTCGCCCAACCTGGCCCAGTCCGGGACGTTGCCGGAGCGGTCCAACGCCGTGTTGAACACGTCGGGAGACATGATGCCGAGGTCGGGATCCGCCCCCAGCATCGCCGCCAGCTCCTCGACGCTCACGCCTTTGACCATCTCCAGGTAGAAGCCCCAGGCGGTGAGGTCCTGCTGTATCCACTCGATTCCCTCGTCGCTCATGGTCGGCAGTGTGGCAGCGGCGTCTGACATCTGGTCCGGCACCGTCATCAGAACAAGGTGTCGGTGTTCTCGGTGGGTGGCGGAGCCGGCGTGCGGGTGCGGCGCGGACGCTCGGGCTCCGGTTCCTTGCCGAACAGTGCCTGTGTCCCGCATTCGTCGGGCACGGCGGGGACAGGCCGGCACACGGCCGCGTCGGCCAGGTCGACGAGGTCGAGCGGGGCGGAGTCGTCGAAGTCGGCGCGCTGCATACGGGTCCAGTCGCGGCCCCGGGGTATGTCGGTCACTGGCGGTCTCCTGTCTGCGTTCGGGGGCCGTGTCACGGTTGTCGTGGCCCAGCGCACCGGCCCGGGGTGTCCCTCCATCCTTCTGCCCACATGACGGTCCCCGGATCGCGCCTCACCGAGGACGTACGGTACGTGCTTCCTGTCGGCCCTGAAGACGTCGCGAGGGCACCAGTGCCGGACCCGGCCCGCACGCCGGGCTCCGCTGCCCCGCCGGTAGGGGACCGCCTCTTCACCGGTGGGATCGGCGGAGCCCGGGAACCGCGGTGCGCGGGTCCTCGCGTCGCCGGCGTCCCTGGCCGTTCCCCGCCGCCGGCACGCGGCCCTCGCACACGGCGGCACGGGGCCCGGTTCCGTCGGCCCACGTCGTGTCCTGCGGGCCGGCACTCCGGCGCGCCGCCCGGCCGCGTCGTGAACCGGTGCTGTCGAGCGGGTCCGAAGGCGTGTGCGACGGGGAGGTCACGCTTCGACGTCGACGACGACCTTGCCGTTGGCCGTGCCGCTCTCCACGGCCTGGTGGGCTTCCGCCACCGTGGCGAGGCTGTACCGGGTCTCGTCCAGCAGGGGACGCAGCCTGCCCTCGTCCACCAGCGCGGCGGCTGCGCGCAGGATCTCGCCGTGATGCTCGCGGCCCCGGCCCGTCAGCATCGGCAGCAGGGTGAAGACGCCCGAGTAGGTGGCTCCCCGGAACGACAGGGGCGCCAGCGCATGGGTGCCCCAGCCCAGCGAGCTGACCACATGACCGGTGTAGGTGCGCACCGCCTCGAAGGAGGCGTCCAGGACGGGGCCGCCCACGGTGTCGTAGACGATGTCGAACCCGGCACCGCCGGTGTGCTCGGCGACGTACCTCTCCACGGGCACCTTGGTGTAGTCGATCGGCACCGCCCCCAGGCGGCGCACGAGCGGCGCCCTGGCACCCGATGCGGTCGCGAACACCTCGGCGCCGCGGGCCGCGGCGATCTGGACCGCGACGCTGCCCACGCCGCCGGCGCCACCGTGCACCAGAACCTTCTGACCGGCCCGCACGCCGGCCCGGTCCACCAGGCCCTCCCAAGCCGTGATCACGGCCAGCGGCAGCGCGGCTGCCTCACGCATCGACAGCGTGGCCGGCTTGTGAGCCAGCAGGCGCGCGTCGACCGCCGCGAACTCCGCGAGCGAGCCCTGTAGGTCACCGACGCCTCCGGTCAGGCCGTACACCTCGTCGCCCACCGCGAAGCCGTCCACCCCGGGCCCCGTCTCCACCACCCGGCCGGCCAGGTCCATGCCGAGTACCGCCGGTGACCGCACGCGGGCGTGCGCCGCCCGGCCCGCCCTGATCTTCGTGTCCAGCGGATTCACTCCGCTGGCATGGATCCGCACCAGCACCTGCCCGTCCCCGGGGCTCGGCCGGTCGATCTCCCGCAACTCGAGCGGACCGGCGAACGTGGCCAGTACCACTGCGCGCATCACAGCACCATCCCTCACACGTCGTTCGCGGCAGCGGGAAGCCGCCGCTAATCGAACAGACTAGTCCGTCTTATTAAGGGGTGCAACGGCTACCGGGCGGCGATCGGAACGGACTAGTCTGTCTTGTATGGCGACGCGCGTACGCAAGACGAACACCGAGCAGAGGATCCTCGACACGGCGGCCGGCCTCTTCCACCGGCACGGACTGCGGGGAGTGGGGGTGGATCAGGTCATCGCGGATTCCGGGGTGGCGAAGTCGACGCTGTACGCCCACTTCCGCACCAAGGATGATCTGATCGCCGCCTACCTGCGGCGCACGGACGACTCGTGGATGGGGCAGTTGCAGGCGGCCGCCGAGGCCGCCGGACCCGATCCCGCCCGGCAGCTGGTGGGCCTGTTCGACGCGTTGCAGGCCTCCTTCGACCGCCACGGCTTCTTCGGCTGCCCCTTCGTCAGCGCCGCGGTCGAGGCCGAACTCGACTCCAAGGCCCACGCGGCGACCGTCGCCCACACCCGGCGCCGCCAGGAGTGGCTGACCAGCCTCGCCGGTGCGGCGGGGGCCGCGGAGCCGGCCGCGCTGGCCGTACACCTCGGGCTGCTGATCGACGGCGCTCTCGCCTCCGGACGCCTGCTGCAGGACCGCGCGGTCGTCGACGCCGCCAAGGCGTCCGCCCGGGCCGCCGTCCTCGCCCACACCGCTCAGGACACCGCGACCGCTGCGTGAGGCCGCCGCACGGCGGATGCGCCGGCGCCCGCCGGAGCCGCGAGCGCGGTGCACGGTTCCGCCTCAACGCGTCGAGCGCGGGCACTCATGCGCCTCACCGGCGGCGGGGTCGGCTGGGCGTCGACGGCCGCGACGCGTGCCGTACGCCATCGAACCCGGCGAGCCCGTCCTGCCGGTGGTCGTCGACCCGGGCGTGGACGACGGGGCCCACCAAGGAACTCCGTGTCACCTGACCGAACGGCCGGCCAGGGTCAGGCGGTGTCCGGTGTGGTGCGGTCGCCCTCCGACGGTTCCGCCGCGTTCGGCCGTCCCCGCCAGTCAGGTGCGCATCGCCCTCCGGCGGACTCGCATACGGCCCGACCCAGCGCCACGACCGCTTCGGACAGCTCCGCGGGCAGGGAGGCCGGCCGGGCGGGCGGCGGAACGCCAGGCAGCAGCTTTCCCCAGAGCGGCCCCGGGGAGAGCGGCTGTTCCGGCGCTGCACCGCGGCCCGGCGCGCCGGCCCGATCGGGGACGGCGTCAGGACGGCCGGACACCGTCCGGGCCTCCCGCACCACCCGATGCCAGCACGTGTGGGACGGGGTGTGTGCCGCCGGGCCACCGGGGAGCGGGTCGTCACACGTGTCCGGCGAGACGCATCCCGACACCTGGGCCGCCGGGGACAGGGCGATCGCGGCGGCGCGCTGGGCCACCTCCGCCCGGGCTGTCGTCAGGGCCGCCAGGACGCTGCCGGCCAGCTCCTGGCCGGACATCTCCTTGAACCGGTTGGTGGGAAAGCGGACTGCCGACGTCCGCCCGTCGGCGCACACGGTGGCCTCCACCACGCCGTCCGCGGACGAGGCCGTCACCGACAGCGTCCGCAACTCCTCCTCGGCCCGCGCCACGGCGTCGTACCGCCGGGCGAAGTCGGCAAGAACCTCTTCCACGCTGTCTCCCGGAGACGTGTCCACCCTTTCGCTCCTCCTGTGTCGGTGCAGCGACCCGGCGTCGGCGTGCTACTAGAGACAAACGAGGGTGCGGGCGGCCATGGTTCACGCCGCCGGACCGCCGTCTCCGCACGACCGTCACGATCCGGCCGCCGGGTGTTCGCACCCCGCGGCGGCAGCGCGGCGACACACCGGAACGGCGTGGGGGGGCGTGACCCCGCCCCCCACGGCGCACGGTCGGGCGGACGAACGGTCGAGTCCAGGCACCACGACGCACCGCGCCAACCCGGTGGCGCCGTAAGGCCCGAGGCGTCCCGAGGCGTGGCCGCGGAGCCGCCTCACGGTCAGCGGTCGACGCGGTGCGTGCAGGTCCGCAGCGTGGAGCACAGTTGCCGGCGGAACGTCTCGCCCCCGGGGAGGAGACCCGTGTCCTCGACGAGGGACGGCAGCACATGTCTCTCGGCGATGATCCACTCCGCGGCCTGCGCTCTCTCGTGGAACTGCGCGGGCCGTACCCCGGGACGCGGGGGCGGCAGGATCAGGGCCCTGCGGTGCGGGGCGAGCAGCGCGGTGGCGGCGTCGGCGCTGTACAGATAGTGCTCGACCATCCTGGCGCGCGCCGCGGAGCGCACGCCGGCCGGATCGTGCCGGGAGCCGAGTTCCGCGGCGAAGGAACGCAGCAGTCCGTGACACGTGTACCGGCCCGGTACGAGCTCGGCGAGCAGGTGGTGGTCCGTGAGCTCGGCGATGTCCGCGTGCGTGTCCCGTACGTCGGTGCCGGCCAGGCTGGCGGCGGCCGGTGCGGTGATGTCGCGCGCGGGGTGCAGGCTGAGCAGCCTGAACAGTGACGCGGCGCTGGGGCTGAGCGCTTCGTAGGAGGCCGTGAAGGCACTCCTGACATCGGTGCGGACATCCCGTGTGGACAGGGCCGTGAGGATGCTCCGGCCGTCCTTGAGCTGTGCGGCGAGCGAGGCGAGGGAGAACGCCGGTCGCAGCAGCGCCCGGGTGCCGGCGACGGCCAGCGTCAGCGGCAGTCCGCCGCACACCTCCACGATCTCCTCGGCCGCGGCACGCTCGCCCCCGAGCCGGTCCGCGCCCAGGCGGCGTTCGAGCAGTTCGAGGCTTTCCGGCCGGGTCATGGGGTCGAGCGTGACGATCCGGGCGTTGTCCGTCACGGCCAGCCCCTCCAGACGCCGACGGCTGGTGACGATCGTCAGACACCCTGGTGTGGTGGGCAGCAGAGGGCGGACCTGTTCGCTGTCACGGGCGTCGTCCAGGACGAGGAGCAGCCGGCGTCCGGCCAGGGCCCTGCGGTACGCGGAGCCCAGCGCGGCGGTGCCCGGCCGCGCGGGAACCGTTTCGACGCCCAGCGCCTCCAGCACCGTGCGCATCGCCTCACCGGGGTCGAGAGGCGCTTGCGAGGCGTGGTGGCCCCGGAGATCCACGTAGACGTGTCCTCCGGGACAGCGTGCCGTCGCCAGGTGGGCGACGTGCACGGCCAGGGTCGTCTTGCCCACTCCCGCCATGCCGCAGATCGCGGCGGTGATGGGCGGGGCCGGGCTCTCCCCCTCCAAGGGCAGCAGTTCCAGGAACCGGTCGAGCGCCGCGCGCCGGCCGACGAAGGACGCGCAGTCCGGAGGCAGTTGCGACGGCGCCGGCGCGGCCGGGACGGGGTCCGCCGGCCCGTTCACGGGCACGGTGAGCCTGCGTTGCGACAGGTTCTGCTGAGCGGCTCGCAATTCGGGACCGGGGCCGACGCCCAGTTCGTCGGCCAGACGGCGGCGGATGCCGTCGAACTGCCGCAGGGCCTCGGCCTGCCGTCCGGTGGCGGCCAGGGCGGCGATCACGCGGGCGTGCACGGCTTCGTCGAAGGGATGGCCGTCCAGCGCCTGGCGCAGTGCGGTGAGCAGGTCCTCCGTCAGCGCGGGTGCCGCGGTCAGGACGACGTCGGACGCTTCCTTGACCACCGCCACGAACTCGTGCCCGACCGCCGTGAACACCGGATGCCCGCACACCAGGCTGCCGTCCGCGACGACGGGCGCGCGCCAGAGCCGCAGGGCCTCGACGAAGCGGTGGGCGGCCCGCGCGGGGTCGCCGGCCCTGGCCGCGAGCCGCGCCTGCGCGCAGAGGTCACGGAAGTGCAGAAGATCGGAGTTCGAGGTGTCGACCAGCAACCGGTAACCGTCGGCGGCGCGCACGAGGTGTCTGGCCTCGGACCGGCTGCGCAGCTGGGGTTCCAGCGTTCTGCGCAGGGCGCCGATGTGCCGGTGCACCACGTTGGCCGCGCTGGCCGGCGGCTCGTCGTCCCACAGGACGTCGATCGCCTCGCTCAGTGTCAGGGGGCCGGGCGCGCGCAGCACGAGCAGGGCGAAGAGGGCCAGCCTCTTGGGAGGGCCCAGATCGAGTTCGTCGGTGCCGCGCGCCGCGCGCACGGGGCCGAGGATCGCGTAGCGCACTACGGCGTCCGTCTCCCGTCCGGCCTCCCCGCCGTCGGAACCGGTGTCATAGGTCACGTACTGCTCGCATGGTGGGCGCGGAAGGAAAGCAGGAATTACTCGGGTTTGAGCAGTCAAGTAAAAACACATCTCCTTGACCTGTCAAGGAGATGTGGGTAGGTCGGGCGATGCCCGTCGTGCATGATGGCGACGCGACCGGCATTTCCGGTTGTCCCTCCGGGCGTCTACGGTCACGTTGGTCGGGGCAGGGGTGACCGCCCGCGGCCGGAGGAGAGGAAGCCGACATGAACCGACTGCTGGACGGCCTGGGAGTCTCACTGCCGGTCCTCGCCGCCCCGATGGCCGGCGGATCCGGTACCCCCGCGATGGTGACGGCGGCCGCCCGTGCGGGAGGGATGGGTTTCCTCGCCGCCGGCTACCGGCCCGCGCAGGCGCTCGCGGAGCAGATCGACGCCGTCCGGGCGGAGAACGTCCCCTTCGGCGTCAACCTTTTCGTCCCCGCCCCGGTCCCCGTGGCGCCGCAGGACTACCGCCGTTACGCCCGGGTGATCCAGCCGGAGGCCGACCGCTACGGGATCGTGCTCGACGCCGGGGAACCGGTGACGGACGACGACGACTGGGCGAACAAGATCGATCTGCTCACGGCGTCGCCGGTGCCGGTGGTCTCGTTCACGTTCGGCGTCCCCGATCCCGCGGTCGTCAAGGCCCTGCGCCGGTCCGGGACCATCGTCCTGCAGAGCGTCACCTCCGCGGACGAGGCGCGGCAGGCGGCGGAGACCGGGGTGGACGGACTCGTCGTGCAGGCCTCCGCCGCGGGCGGGCACTCGGCCACGTTCACCCCGGAGAGGCTGCCCGCCCCCGTGCCGCTGCCGGATCTGATCGCCGACGTCCGCCGCGGCACCGCACTGCCGATCGTCGCCGGCGGAGGCATCGCCGGCCCCGCCGACGTGGCGGCCGCGCTGCGCGCCGGCGCGGACGCCACCACGGTCGGCACCCTGTTGCTGCGTACGGACGAGAGCGGGGCCGCCGCTCCGCACAAGGCCGCGCTGGCGGACCCGGCCTTCACGGAGACCGTACTGACCCGTGCGTTCACCGGACGTCCCGCACGCGGCCTGCGCAACCGGTTCATCGAGCGGTACGACGCGGTCGCCCCGGTGGGCTATCCGGCCCTGCACCATCTCACCGCCCCGTTGCGCAAGGCGGCCACCGCCGCCGGCGACACCCGGCTCATCCATCTGTGGGCCGGTACGGGCTACCGGGAGGCGAGGGCCGAGAGCGTCGGCCGTACCCTCGAGCGGCTCGCCGGTCAGCTGTGACCGGGCGCGCTCCGCCGCCGCGGGGCGCGGAGCGCGTAGCCGGGGATCGCGCGATCGTCCCGCTCTCGGCCCGGTCCGATCCGGTCGCCGGTCGCCACGAGCAGCCCCTGATGGCGAAGTTCGTGCTCGCCGTCACGGGGAAGCTGAAGACCCGCAGCCCGGGGCGAAGGCCGCGTACGCCCAGCAGGCACCGCCGGGCCCGAAGCGGGAGAAGCGACCGGTGACCGGCATCCCGCTCATGGGCACGAAGGCGATGGCGAAGCCCTGGGCGGGATGACGGAGGGCGTGGCGGAGGCTGCGCCACCTGACTCCGCCGTGACGCACGACTGTGCCAGCAGCACGACCCGGAGCAGGCCGCTGACCGTGTACAGGACGTCGCCGACCGGCAGGGCTCCCTGACAGACCGCCGCCGCACACGGCCGGGCCCCGCCGGGACCGGCGGTGCCGAGCGAGACGGACAGCAGGCCGATACGGGCCGCGTCGTCAGAGAGAACACCCCCCGCGGACGGACACACGGTCCCCGGGGCGCCGGGCAGCGGGCCGGCCGCCGCCCGCGAGAGGGACGCACTCCTCGCGGGCGGCGGGGCGAGTCAGGCCGCGGTGTCCAGGACCACGCGGAACCGGGCCTTGCCCGAGAGCATCCGCTCGTACCCCTCCATGGCCTGTGCGAAGGGCACGACCTCGACGCTGGGCCGGATGCCGTGGGCCAGGCTGAAGGCCAGGTTGTCCTCGTTCTCGACGGCGGAACCGGTCAGACTGCCGACGATGGCGTGCGTGCCGAAGATCAGGTCGGGGGTCGAGACCGTCAGCGGGTCGGGCGCGGCACCGACGACGACCAGCGTGCCGTTCGGGGCCAGGCCCCGCACCAGCGGGTTCATGGACGCACCGCTGGACGCGGTGGCGACGATGATCGAGGCGCCGCCCAGGTCGCGCAGCGCCTCGCCGGGGTCGACGGCGGTGCTGTCGATGTACTCGTCGGCGCCCAGCTTCCGGGCGAGCGCCTCCTTCTCCTTACCCCGCGCCACCGCGGCGACCCGGTGGCCGAGGCTGCGCGCGTACTGCAGGGCCAGGTGGCCGAGGCCGCCGATGCCCTGCACCGCCACCAGGGAACCGGCCCGGGCGTGCCCCTGCTGCAACGCGGTGAAGGTGGTCAGGCCGGCGCACAGCAGCGGCGCCGCGTCGACGGCGGAAAGGCCGTCGGGAATGCGCGCGAGCCCGCTGGCCCGGGCGTAGACCACCTCCGCGTAGCCGCCGTCGGTGGTCGTGCCGGTCTGCGGCTGGTCCAGGCAGTTGACGAAGTCACCGCGACGGCAGGGCTCGCACTGCCCGCAGTGCCCGTTCAGGAAGCCGACACCGACGCGGTCGCCGGGCTGCCAGGCGGTGACGCCGGCGCCGACGGCGTCGATGACACCGACGACCTCGTGCCCCGGGACCACGGGCTGCGAGGGGTCCGCGCGCAGGCCCTCGATGGCCAGTACGTCGGTGTGACAGACACCGCAGGCCTCCACCCGCAGCCGGACGTGTCCGGGCTCGGGGTCGACCAGCTCACGCTCGACCAGCCGAAGGTTGTGGACACCGGTCGCCTCGAAGGCTCGGTACGTGGACATGCTGCTCCTGAGTGTGTGTTGTCGGCCCGGACGGGGCCAGAAGGAGGGCCGTGTGAAAAAGACGACCGGTCTACTAAAACAGAGTCCAGCCGAGGCGTGGCCACGGGTCCTGCGTCCCGCGCACCGGGTACTGGTTCGCCTCGGGTACACGCCGACCTGCTGGGCCTCGATGCCTCGATGCGCGTCAGTACGTGTAGGGCTACCGGGTCGCCCTCGTCGGCCCCGGCGTCGGGGAACCGCCGTACTCGGCGACCGTCGCGCTGACGGCCGAGGTGACCGGCGGCAGGCCCTGGCACGCCGTGCCGGCCTTCCCGGCGATCAGCGGGGTCCGGCTCGGACCGGCCGGGACACACCGTTTCCGGGCGACGCGGAAACCTGTGAGCGCCGACCCGCCCGGTCGCCGGGTGTTCTGGCCGGCAGTGCCGTGCGAGGTGGCCGCACCGCATACGGCCGGCCGGGGTCGCCCCCCTCCTCCGTGGAGCGACCCCGGCCGGGGCGGTCACCGTCGTCCACCGCTCTCGGACGACGATGACCGGGGTGTCGCCGGCCGAGGCCGGCGAGGTCCTCAGCTGGCGCGCAGCGGAGCGAGGGCCTTGGCCCACGCGACGACCTGGTCCAGCGTGGTGACGAGCGCGTCGCGCTGGAGGTCGGCCGGCTTGAACACGGAGAAGTTCTCGAAGTCCGTGAACAGGGAGAGCCCCACCTGCGCGCGGACGTCGGCCAGCTGGAGCTCTCCGGCGATGCCACGCAGGTGCTCCACGGCGCGGGCGCCGCCGAGCGAGCCGTAGCCGACGAAGCCGACGGACTTGTTGTTCCACTCGGCGTAGAGGAAGTCGATCGCGTTCTTCAGCGCGCCCGGTACGGAGCGGTTGTACTCCGGCGTGACGATGACGAAGCCGTCGAGGGACGCGATCTTCTCGGCCCAGGCCTGGGTGTGCGGCTGGGTGTAGTTGCCCAGGGAGGCCGGGTACGCCTCGTCCAGGACGGGGAGCTTGTAGTCCAGCAGGTCGACGAGTTCGAACTGGGCGTCGGTGCGCTCGGAGGCGATGTCGTGCACCCAGCGAGCGACGGCTTCACCGTTACGGCCCGGCCGGGTGCTGCCGATGATGATACCGATCTTGGTCATGAGGACGCCCTTTCATGGCTCGGCCGTGCCTGAAGTCGGTTCAGGCCCAACCGCACATACTTGTCGAAGCAAGTAGAGCACGCGTTAATTGACGCGTCAAGAAATGTGCGGCTCTGGAGATGTGCCGCGCCTCACACCCGGGCCGGAAGACATGCAGCCGCTTCCGCGGACGAGGCCGGCGGGTCAGTCGAGCCTGGTCACCTGGTAGTAGGCGATGTACCAGCGGTCGGAGACACGTTTGAGCACGAGGCCGAGGGTGACGTGGATGGCCGGGCGGTCGGTGAAACCGAAGTCGACGTCGAGATAGCCGAGCAGGACGTCGTCCGCGAGGCTCCGTGTCTCCAGCACCCGGTACTCGGCGGTCAGCCCGATCGGCTGAAGAGCGCCGCGACCCTCTTGGGATGTGGCTGCAAGGCGGTGATCTCGGCGGTCATCCACGGCCACAGGGGCAGCGTGCCGAGCACCCCCTCCCATAGATCGGCCTCGTCGGCCGCGCGCCGCCGGTCGACCTCGGCGGGGTCGCTCCTTGGGCATTCCCGGCGCGGGATGGCCGTCCCGAGGCACCCGAGCGGAAATCGCCCGGTCGGAACATGGTCGGCCGGTCACCGCTGGACGGCGCGGTACGCACCCGGCACCGTCCCGTCCGGCCGAGCCGTCCCGGACGTGTCGGCGGCCGGGTGCCCGCGCCGGCAGGAGGCGGCGGTGACGGAGGCGGGCCGGGCGTTCAGCAGTGCCAGGCAGTGGACCCACAGCACGCCGAGCGGTGAGGTGGTGTTGTAGAGCTTGGCGAACAGCACCTGGCCCTCCAGCTGCGCGACCACGGCCTGGGCTGCTTCGCGGGTGTCGGCGACGGCGATCTCCCCACGGCCCTGGGCCTCGGCGATCACCGCCTCGATCATGTCGACCTGGTCCTCGAAGATCTCTTTGAGCCGCTCGCGGACGGCCTCGCTCTGGTTGCACATCTCCAGGGAGAGGTTGCCGAGCATGCATCCCGCGATCGACCCCCGGTCCTCCCGGCAGGCCCGGTGCTCTGCCTCGGTCGCCTCGAAGAGCCGGCGCAGACGCTGGAGGGGCGGCTGTCTGTCGTCCGCCAGGAGGCTGGTCCAACCTCGCCGCTCGGCGGCCCAGTGCTCGTCGAGCACGGTGAGCGCGAGGGCTTCCTTGGACTCGAAGAAGTAGTAGAAGCTGCCTTTGGGCACCTCGGCCGTCTTGCAGATCTCGGCGACGCCCAGCGCCGAGTAGCCGCGCAGCTCGATGAGTGACCGCGCAGCGTCGAGGATCTTCTTCCTGGCGTCACTTGTCCGTCCCATGGACGGAGTATACGACCGATCGTCTATAAATAGGGGAGTGGGTCGGTGTGCCGCCCGGGCGCCGGGGCGGCCGGGCCTTTGACACCCATCGACCGGTCGTTTAACGTCGAATAGGCGACCGGTCGTCTTGTTGACAGTCCGGCCGAAACTCCCGCCGAACCCTCGACAACGAACGGAGAACGCCGATCATGGCCACCCCCGTGAAACTCGCCATCGTCTTCTACTCGTCCACCGGCACGATCACCGAGATCGCCAAGGAGCTGCACGACGCCGGCGTGAAGGCGGGTGCCGAGGTGCGCCTGCTGAAGGTGGCCGAGCTGGCCCCGCAAGCCGCCATCGACTCCAACCCGGCCTGGGCCGCCAACCACGCGGCCATCGCCAACATCCCCGAGGCCACCACGGCGGACATCGAGTGGGCCGACGCCGTCATCTTCGGCACCCCGACCCGCTTCGGCAACGTCTCCTCGCAGCTGAAGCAGTTCATCGACACCCTCGGCGGCCTGTGGGCCGAGGGCAAGCTCGCCGACAAGGTGTACAGCGGCTTCGTCTCCACCGCCACGGACCACGCCGGCCAGGAGTCCACCCTGCTCGCGCTCTACAACTCCGTCCACCACTTCGGCGGCATCATCGTCACACCGGGCTTCACCGACCCGCAGAAGTTCGTCGACGGCAACCCCTACGGCACCTCCCACGCCGACGGCCAGGGCACCAAGCCCGTCGGCGAGACCACCCGCCTCGCCGCCGCCATCCAGGCCGAACGCGTCGTCGAGATGGCCGCGCGGCTCAAGGCGGCGGCCGAGGCCGAGACCGAGGTCGAGATCGGCACCAGCACCGGCACCAGCACCGGCACCGGCACCGGCACCGAGGGGGGTCCGCGACGCTGGTGGCAGCGCCGGCGCCGGTGACACCGCGCGTCACCGCGCGGGTTCTCGCCCGGCTCAGGACGAGGACGGCCGCGTCCGGCCGCGCCTCCGCCCGCTTCACCCTGCCTGCGCAGACGGTTCGCCCCGGAAAGCGCCCCTGACCCACGTATCGACAGACGGCCGGTCGTCCCCACGGACGTACGGCCGGACCTACAGGCGGGCAACCCGGAGGTCGCCCGCACCGACCAGCTGTGACAGGAGATCTACCCATGCGTGTCGAGATCTGGACCGACGTCGCTTGCCCGTGGTGCTACGTCGGCCGCGCCCGCTTCGACCGCGGGCTGGCCGCGTTCGAGCACCGCGACGAGGTCGAGGTGGTGCACCGTTCGTTCGAGCTCAACCCGCGGGCCGAGAACGGCACCGTGCCGATCATCGACGCGGTGGCGGCGCAGTACGGCCGTACCCGGGAACAGCAGGTGGCCAGGGAGGAACAGGCCGCCGCCATGGCGCGCGAGGCGGGGCTGGACTTCCGCGTCGGCGGACGTGTCTTCGGCAACACCTTCGACGTGCACCGCCTCGTCCACTTCGCCAGGTCCCACGGCCGGCAGGCCGAGATGACGGACCTCGCCTTCCGGGCGAACTTCGCGGAGGAGCGGTCGATCTACGACAAGGAGACGCTGGTGGCCCTCGCGGTGGAAGCGGGCCTGGACGAGTCCTCGGCCCGGAAGGTGCTCGACGATCCGACCGCGTTCGCCGAGGACGTGCGGGCCGACGAGCGACTGGCGGCCGAGATGGGGGCCGGCGGTGTGCCCTTCTTCGTGCTGAACCGGCGGTACGGAGTCAGCGGCGTCCAGTCACCCGAGACGTTCACGCGGGCCCTCGAACAGGCCTGGGCGGACCGGGCCGCCGCGTGAGGCGTGGCCCTCGAGGACCACGCCGGGAAGGGTCCGGCGGCCGGCGGGGTGTGCCGGTCTGTTCGGGCCGTTCCGCCGGCCGGGGACGCATGAGGGACCGGGCCGCCCGGGCGGCCCGGTCCCTGTTCGCGCGGCGGTGATCAGGTGATCAGTTGCCGCCGTCCTCCCAGTGCTGCGTCACGGGGGTCGCGGTGACGGCGTTCTCGTAGACCAGCGCGACCCGGTGGCCGTACTGGATGGTGTACATCTTCTTGCCGCCCAGGACGACCGTCCCGCTGCTCTTGTCGTAGTCGTCCGTCGCGGCCGGGGCCTGGGTGGCGACGTACGCCTGGCCGGCGGGGACGGTGTACAGCGTGAGCGGGGCCTGCGTCGAGGGGGAGATGCCCGCCGGGTACTCCGAGGCGTCCGGGTAGCTGCGGCCGTAGACGGCCACCGGGGCGGAGCCGGCCGGACGGATCATCTTCACGCCGTAGGCGATCTTGGCGTTCTTGCCGCCGGGGTTGTGGAACCACACCTTCGCACCGCTGAACCAGATCGCGGTCCAGTCGCCGCTCACATCGGCGACGACGAACTGCTGCCCGGACTGGGCGGTGCTGCCCCAGTCGCTGATCTCGTCGGTACCCGCGCCGGCGCCGTGGAGCGCCTGGTCGCCGAAGAGCGGGGCGGACGCGTCCGGGGCGGTGCGCACGTAGACGAAGTTCGACGCCTGCTGCCGCTCCGTGCAGGTGGTCGTGGGATCGGTCGGGTCGTCGCCGGGGCAGACACGCACGGTCTGCACGGTGTCGGCGAACGGCGGATCGATGGTCACGACCGAACCCACGGCCGGGACGCTGTGCGTTCCGCTGTAGGGGCGGCCGAGGAGCGTCATGAAGTGGTCCCAGTCCCAGCCGTTGCCCGGGTCCCAGTGCATCCCGGCGGCGTGAGCGTCGTCCGGGCTGTCGACGTTGTCATGACCGATGACGTGCTGACGGTCCAGAGGTATGCCGAACCGTGCCGCGAGGTACGTGACCAGGTCGGCCGTGGCCTCGTACTGCGCCTGCGTGTACCACGTGGCGCCCTGCGCGGCGTACCCCTCGTGCTCGATGCCGATGGAGTGCAGGTTCATCGAGTAGTTGCCGGCGTGGAAGGCGATGTCCTTGGTGGGCACCATCTGCGTCACCGCGCCGTCGGACGACCGCATCACGTAGTGGGTCGCGGCGCTGTTGGTCTGGGAGGACAGGCCCTTCACGCCGGCGTCGTAGGTGGTCTCCAGGTCGTGGATGACGATGGTGTCGATCCGGATGCCGTTCGCGGGCCGCTTGGACACCTGCACACCCGCAGCCGAGCCGGCCACGAACGTGCACGCCACAGCCGGCGGGCACTCGGTGTCCGCGGTGGCCGATGCCGTCAGGTGCAGCCGGTCGACCTGCGCCTTCGCGGGGTGTACCGAGGGGACCGCGGTGAGGCGGACGCGCTGGCCGTCGTGCGTCTCGGCGGAGGCGCCCTTGCGGATGGTGCCGAAGACACGGTCGGCGAAGGCCACCGCCCCCTGACGGTCCGTCGACTGGCTGTAGCGGGCCACGGCCCCGAACCACAGGGCCGGGTCCGCCGGCGTCCCACCGGCCACCTTCTTCTCGTACGAGGCGAGGAGCGCCGCGCCACCACGGATGTTGGCGGCGGGGTCCTCGCGCAGGGTGTCCGGCGACATCCCGGTCAGCTTCGCGGCGGCCTGGAGCGTGTGCAGGGCCGGCTTGGCCGCCAGGGAGGCGAGGTCCTTGCGGCCGCCACCGCCCATGGCTCCACCGGCCATCATCGCCGGGGTGACGTCGGTGAGATGCAGGGGACCGAAGCCGCCGTCGGTGCTGTGCTGCGCCCCGTGGGCGTCCCACGCGGACTCCTCGTAGGCGACGCCGAGCAGCACGCTCTCCGGGACGTGGTACTCCGCGGCGGCTGCGGCGAAGTCCTGCTGCCGGGAGGTGGCGGTGGAATCCGTGGCGGCGAGGGCGGTGAGCTGCGTGGCGGTCAGGCCGCCGACGGCCAGCGCACCCGCCGCGATCAGAACAGGGAGACGCAGCCGTCTCTTCCTCTGGTGCAAGATTACGTTCCTTAAAAAGAGGTGGGGTGAGCGGTCATCAGGTGAGCCGCCACCGGAGGGCCGAGCCTGTCGCTGAGGGAACCGCAGTCGCACACCTGGCCGCAGCGGGTGTCATCTCCACGGTCGGCTCTGAGTTCACACGTACCTTACGGGAGCACCAGGTGGAGCCCGGACCCGCCCCCTTCGCTGAGCCCCCGGTTCCGAGCGGTTCCCGGACGCCGCGTTGAGGGACGGACTCCTTGGTGACGCATGGAACTCCCCCCGGAGAGCCAGGGTTTGGCGGCCAGGGCCCGGTATTTCCCCAGCCTTCGTCCGGGGCCCCCGGAGCACGCACGTGACGCCGCGCGGGGGTTCTCCGGGCGGACGACGGGAGTTCGACGGCGGGCAAGGCCCAGCCCCGGCCGGCCGTGCGATGTCACGGGCGGGCCAACCTACGTTTCTCCTCTCGGAAGAGCCGGCGGGACCGCCGGAGGCGTCGGCGGGTCCGCGTGCGTGCGGATCGTTCAGGTCTGCCCACGTGCCGAGCGGTCCGGCGCTCCGTTCAGACCCGCCCCAGCCGGTAGTCCGCCATCCGGACGCGACCAGTCCGCCGGCGGAAGGCGATCGTGGTGTCGGGCCACAGCACGGTGTTCCGGCCCGACCGGGGATCCTGGTACCAGCTGCGGCAGCCCCCCGTCTGCCAGACGGTGGCGGCCATGCGCTCGTCCACCCAGTCGTTGAAGGCCCGCTGGACGTCGGCGCGAACCTCGACCGAGTCCGCGCCGCGGCGGCGCACACGGCGCAGCAGGGCGGTGACATAGCGGGCCTGCGCCTCGATCATGACGATCTGTGAGTTGTGACCGAGGCCCGTGTTCGGCCCGGCCATCAGGAACATGTTGGGGAAGCCGGCGACGGTGGTGCCGAGGTAGGCCTGGTTTCCGTCGGCCCAGGCCTCGGCGAGGGTGACGCCGTCCCGCCCGGTGATGTCGATGCGGAGGGTGTTCTGGGTGTCGAAGCCGGTTCCGTAGACGAGGACGTCGGCGGCGACCTCGGCCCCGTCCTCGCCGACCACCGTGCCGGGCCTCACCTTCGCCACCCCGCCCCGCCGCAGCCGGACATGGGGCCGGGACAGCGCCGGATACCAGTCGCTGGAGATCAGCAGCCGCTTGCACCCGAGGGCGTAGTCGGGGGTGACGGCCGCCCGCAGCGCGGGGTCGGACACCTGTTTCTCCACGAACCGGCGCGCCAGCGCCTCGGTCGCGGCCAGTGCCCTCGGATCGCTGACGAATCCGGCGGCGCGCCCCTCGTGGATCCGGAACAGGCGTTCGCGTGTCCACCAGCGGTAGGGCGGACACCAGCGGGCCAGACGACGGTGACGTTCGTCGAAGAGCCGGTCGGACTTCGGCAGGATCCAGGGCGGTGTGCGCTGGAAGACGGTGAGGGCCGAGACCTGGTCGACGATCGCCGGAACGAACTGGACGGCACTGGCGCCGGTGCCGATGACCACGACCCGTTTGCCGGTCAGGTCCACGTCGTGCCGCCAGGCCGCCGAGTGGAACACCGCGCCGCCGAAGGACTCGGCACCGGGCAGGTCGGGGTGGGCGGGATGGTGCAGCGGTCCGACGGCGCAGACCAGGAACCGGGCGCGATGGCACTCGCCGGCCGACGTCACCACCTCCCAGCAGGCATCCTCCTCGGCCCACCGGGCGCCGCGGACCTCCTGGCCGAACCGCACGTGCTCGACGAGGCCGCGTCGGCGGGCCACGTCCCGCAGGTAGTCCAGGATCTCCGGCTGGCGCGCGAACAGCCGGCTCCAGTCGGGCTTCTGGTCGAAGGAGTACGAGTACAGGGGTGACGGGATGTCACAGGCGCAGCCCGGATAGGTGTTGTCGCGCCAGGTGCCGCCGAGGTCGTCGGCGCTCTCCAGGATCCGGAACGAGCGGATTCCCGCCTCGCGGAGCATGGCGGCGAGACCGAGCCCGCTGAAGCCGGCGCCCACGATCAGGACGTCGACGGGGGTGGGCGGCGCGGCCGTGCCGGCGGCGGGATCAGCGCGGGAGACCATCGGTGTCCTGGGCGGGAGAGGACGGCTGCGCCCGGTCGGTGACGCTGTCGCGGGCGGTGGGGAGGCCGGCGAGCCGGTGCTTGAGCACCTTGCCCGACGGGTTGCGGGGCAGTTCCTCGACGAAGAGGTACTCGGCGGGGAGCTTGTAGTCGGCCAGCCGGGTGGCGGCGTAGGAGCGCAACGTCTCCGCGTCGGGGGCGCGGCCCCGGCGGGGTACGACGACCGCGCGCACCCGTTCGTCGAAGACCGGGTCGGGCACACCGACGACGGCGACATCGGCGACGTCCGGGTGGCCGGACAGAACGCTCTCGACCTCGGCGCTGTAGATGTTCTCGCCCCCGCGGATGATCATGTCCTTGAGGCGGTCGAGGACCCTGACGAACCCGTCGGCGTCGACGCTGCCCACGTCTCCCGTGCGCAGCCAGCCGTCCACGAAGGTGGCCTCGGTGGCGTCCGGGTCGTTCCAGTAGCCCGCGGCCACCACGGGGCCGCGCACGCACAGTTCGCCGACGCTGTCCCGCAGGTCCCGGGGCGGTGCGCCATCCACGGAGACGGCGACGTCGAGCCCGGCCACGGGCCTGCCGACCGAGCGGGCGTGGGCGAGGTACTCGTCGCCCTCGGTGTAGGTCACGATCGAGGTCCCCTCGGTCAGCCCCCACACGTTCCCGAGCCTCAGCCCGGGCACACGGCGGACGACCTCGGCGGGGAAGCTCTCGGGGACCGGGGAACCGCCCATGACGAACAGGCGCAGGGCGGACAGGTCGCAGGCGGTGTCCTCGGCCTTGAGCAGGATCAGCCGGAGCATGGCCGCGACACCGGCGAAGAACGTGATCCGCTCCCGGACCATCAGCCGGACGACGGTCTCCGCCTGGAACTCGGGGGTGAGCACGCAGCAGGCACCGGCGGTGAGGAAACCGATGAACTGCGAGACCACACCGGTCGCGTGGAACATCGGCGCCGCGATCAGGGTCCGCTCTCCCGGGCCTGCGCCGAGGCGCTCGCGCACGGTGCGGGCGTTGAACAGCAGATTGGCGTGGGTGTGCATCGCGCCCTTGGGCCTGCCGGTGGTGCCCGAGGTGTAGAGCAGGTGTGCCACGTCGCCGGGGGTCCGGTCCGCTCCGGGCAGTGCTCCGGCGTCGGGAACCGCCGCGTCCGGCGCCGGTGGGGCGAGGAGGACGGCGGCGGGGACGACACGCTCGGCGAAGGCGGTCGGCACGCGTCCGCCGAGAGACCCTTCGACGGCGTCGGTGAGGATCACCCGCGCACCGCTGTCGGTGAGGACGTGGTCGAGCTCCGGACCGGTCAGCCGGGTGTTCACCAGGACGACGACGGCACCGGCGAGCTGGGCCCCCAGGTAACCGACCGCGTACTGCCAGCAGTTGGGGAGCAGGATGGCGACCCGGTCACCCGGGGCGACCCCCCGGTCCCGCAGCCGGAGCGCGACGCCCACCGCCCGTCGCAGCGTTTCGGCGTGGCTGAGCCGGACGGATCCGTCCACCAGGGCTTCGCGCTCGGCGTGTTCCGTCGCGACACGGATGAACGCACGGGGGAGTGTTTCCGCTTGCATCACGGTTCCTGACTCGGCGTCACGACGGACGCCCCGCCGTCGGAGTAAGCCTAGACATTTTCCTTGCTGCGTCAAGTAGACGCATTGCGGAGTCTGTTCCGCCACATAAATCAGTCACTAGCTTGACCGGTGACGAAAGAGGCGCCAGGATCGCACTCATTGACCAAGAGTAACCCTTTCAACAAGTGATTTTTCAGGGAGTTGTCATGGCATTCTCCGAAGACACCGGCCATCTCACCACCGGCCGCCGCCGGTTCCTCGGCCTCGCCGCGGGCGCCGCGGCCGCCGCCCAGCTCGGCCTTTCCGGCCAGGCGCACGCCGCGTCGGGCGGGCCGGTACCCGCGGGCTCCGCACCGGCGGCCGGCGCCCGCCCCGGTTCCCCCCGCCCGGTCCCCGGGGTGCATCCCTTCCGCATCAGGGTCCCGCAGCGGGAGATCAACGAGCTGCGGCGGCGTGTGCGCGCGACGCGCTGGCCGGACCGGGAGACCGTCGGCGACCGCTCCCAGGGCGCCCAGCTGGGGAAGGTCCGCCCGCTGGTCGAGTACTGGGGTACCCGCTACGACTGGCGCAAGGCCGAGGCGAGGCTCAACGCGCTGCCCCAGTTCATCACCGAGATCGACGGGCTGGACATCCAGTTCGCCCACATCCGCTCGCCGCACGCCGACGCCATGCCGATGCTGATGACGCACGGCTGGCCCGGTTCGATCATCGAACTGCTGAAGATCGTCGATCCGCTCACCAACCCGACGGCCCACGGCGGACGTGCCGAGGACGCCTTCCACCTCGTCCTCCCGACGCTGCCCGGCTACGGCTTCTCCGGGACGCCCAGGACGGCCGGATGGAACCCGGCCCGCGTCGCGACCGCGTTCCACCGGCTCATGCTCCGGCTCGGTTACGGCGAGTACGTCTCCCAGGGCGGCGACTGGGGCGCGATCATCGCGCAGATCCAGGCCACGCAGCGACCCGAGGGGCTGCTGGGCATCCATGTGAACATGCCCGGCACCGTGCCGCCGGAGATCCTCCGCCACCTGCGGAACTCCGATCCGGCTCCCGCCGGTCTGTCGGCCAGCGAGAAGGCCGCCTACCACCGGCTGCTGCACTTCTACCACGACGGCTTCGGCTACGCGGCGATGATGAACCAGAGCCCGCAGACCATCGGTTACGCCCTCGCCGACTCCCCCGTGGCGATGGCGGCGTACTACTACGACAAGATCGCCGAGTGGACCGACTCCGGCGGTGAGCCCGAGAAGGTCCTCACCTACGACGAGATGCTCGACGCCATCTCGCTGTACTGGCTGACCAACACCGGGGCGTCCTCCTCCCGGCTGTACTGGGAGGGTTACCAGGCCGGCGGCGGACCGTTCGACGCGTTCCACATCCCCGACCTCCCCGTGGCCGTCACGGTGTTCCCGGCCGAGATCTACCCCGCGCCGCGGAGCTGGGGCGAGCGGGCCTACGGCAACCTCGTCCACTGGAACGAGGTCGACAGGGGAGGCCACTTCGCCGCCTGGGAGCAGCCGCGTCTGCTGGCCGAGGAGCTGCGCACGTCGTTCAGGTCGCTGCGGCACTGACCCCCGCCGCGCGATGCGGAAGGGGCTATGGCCGGTCCGGCGAACCGGACCGCCCACAGCCCCTCCGCGCACACGCGGCCGGCTTCGGCGGGCGCTCAGTGCCCCGCGCTCATGCCGCCGTCGACGTGCAGGATCTCGCCGGTGACGAACGGGGCGTTCTCCAGGTACAGCACCGCGTCCGCGATGTCGCTCTGCTCGCCCATCCGTCCCATCGGGTGCAGTCCGCCGAGGGCCGCGTGGGTCTCCTCGGGGTGCATCGGGGTCTTGATGGTGCCGGGCGAGACGGCGTTCACGCGGATGCCGCGGGTGGCGTACTCGATGGCCAGGGACTTGGTGACGGACTGGAGCCCGCCCTTGGTCAGCGAGGCCATGGCGGAGGGCACGCGCATGTCCGGGCTGTCGACCAGGCTGGTGGTGATGGTGACGATGTGACCGCCACCCTGGCCGAGCATCTGCTCGATGGCCAGCTGGGTGATGCGGAAGAAGCCGCTGAGGTTCACCCCGGTCACGGCGGCGTAGTCGTCCAGGGTGTACTCGGTGAAGGGCTTGGCGACGAAGATGCCCGCGTTGTTCACGAGGCTGTCGATGCGGCCGAACCGCTCCAGGCCCTGGGCGACGACACGCTCGGCGGTGGCGGGGTCGGCGATGTCGCCCCGCACGGTGAGCAGGTCGGGGTCGTCGGACGGCGCGATGGTGCGGGACGTGGCGACGACGGCGTAACCGTGCTTGCGGTAGGCGTCGACGATGCTCGCGCCGAGGCCCTGCGAGGCACCGGTGACGACGGCGACCTTCTGAGTGCTCATGATCATCTCTCCGGGTGGGTGAGGTTTCCTGGCTCTGACGTTAGTAGACCGGTCGGCTACAAGTCAATGGGCGAGTCCAGCCGCCGCGGCCTCGTCAGCCGGCCCGCCCGATCGGCCGGCCGGCCGGTGCATCCTGTGCCCGCGGAGCCCGGGATGTCGCCCAGCCTCCAGCCCGGTACGCACACAGGTGCACAGGGGTCGTCCCGGGCCGGTGGCGCCATGATCGGCATCGGACCGGCCAGCCGTTCGCCGGGCTGGGCGGCACCGACCTGCCACCCCCCGCCGCCGACACCGCCTCAGCGAGCCTCGCTGACGGCTTGGCCCGGCTCCGACGCGGGGGAGCGGTCGAGCATGGCGCGCAGTTCCCCGGCGTCCACGTTGGCGCCGAAGGGTTCGGTGCCCGGCTGCAGTCGTATGCCGGCGGCGAGCGGGCCGGCGATGACGGGGTCGAAGCCGAGGGCGTGGACGAGGTGCGCGACCGTGGCCCTGTCGTCGGGGTCGTCACCGGCGAGGGCGATCGCCTTGCGGTCGGCCGCCCCGGCCGGCCGGGCCTCGTCCTCGAGGTCGTGGTAGCCCATGTGGTTGAACGCCTTGACCACGCGGGAGCCCGGCAGGAACGCCTGGACCAGTTCGCTGGTGGAGGTGCGCGGGTCGGTGAAGTCGTCGCGTATCCCGTCGACTTCCCACCAGTAGTTCATGGCGTCGACGACGAGTTTGCCGCGCAGCGCCTCCACCGGGACGCTGCGGTACTTGCCCAGGGGCAGCGCCAGGATCGCCACGTCGGCCCGGGCCGCGGCCTCCTGCGCGGTGACCGCTACCGCGCCGGGGGCGAGGACCTCCACGGTGAGGGCGATGGCGTCGGCCTCACCCGAACCCGCGATCAGCACCCGGTAGCCGGCCGCCACCGCGAGCCGGGCCAGTACGGTTCCCACCTTTCCCGCGCCCAGGATGCCGATCGTGCGGACGTCGGTGATGTTCATTGCGCTCCTTCGCGTCTTCCTCGGGACCTTCTGTCAGCCGGCCGGCACGACCAGGGGGATCACCTCGGTGCCGTACCGGGCCGGACACGGGCGGGCTCCTCGCTGAGCAGCTCCCGTACGCGCGGGGCGACTTCGCGGCCCAGCAGCTCGATCGTGCGGGCGCGGGCCTGCCGGGGCAGGTGCAGGATGTCGTACTTGAGGTCGAAGCGGCTGAGGCGCAGATCACGGGCCGTACGAGCGATCTTGCGGGCGACCGTCTCCGGGGACCCGACGTAGAGCGCGCCGTCGGCGAGTTCCCTCTCGTAGCGTGCGCGGGTCGGGGCGTAGAACCCGCGTTCCTCGGCCAGTGCGGTCACGACCGGTTCCCAGTACCGCCACCAGGTCTCGACCGCCTCCTCGTCGGTGTCGGCGACGAGTCCCAGGGAGTGCTGGCCGACCGGTCGCGGATCGTGCCCGGACTGCTGGAGCGCCCGGTGGTAGAGATCGACGTGACCGGCGAAGCGCTGCGGGCGTCCGCCGATGACGGCCAGCATCAGGGGCAGGCCGTGGCGGGCGGCGCGCAGCACGGAGTGGGGGCTGCCGCCCACGCCGATCCAGGTGGGGATGCCGCCGGGCCGCATCCGGGGAGTCAGCCGCTGCTCGGTGAGCGGTGCGCGGAACGCCCCGGTCCACGTCACCGTCTCCTCGCGCCGCAGCCGCATGAACAGCTCCAGCTTCTCCTCGAAGAGCTGCTCGTAGTCGGCGATGTCGTAGCCGAACAGCGGGAAGGACTCCGTGGCGGACGCGCGCCCCAGGACCAGTTGCGCGCGTCCGCCGGACACCGCGTCCAGCGTCGAGAACTCCTGGTAGAGCCGCACGGGGTCGTTGGTGCTGAGCACGGTCACCGACGTGCCGAGCCGGATGCGTTCCGTGGCTGTCGCCATGGCGGCGAGCAGGACCGGAGTGGCGCTGTCGACGTGGCCCACGCGGTAGTGCTCTCCGACGCTGAAGACGTCGAGCCCGGACGCCTCGGCGAGCGCGGCCTCCTCGACGAGCAGCCGTACCGTCTCGGCGTCGTCGAGGACACGGCCGTCGTCCGTCGCGACCTCTCCGAAGGAGTCGAGTCCGATATCGAAGGGCGTGGCGCTCATGATCTCTCCTCCGCCGGCTCGACCGCCGGCACCATTATTGACGCGGCAAGTATCGGGCAATATGATTGACGCGTCAAGTATGAGGGTGAGACTGGTTCCCCCCGGGGTCCGCAGGGGGCGACGGGATAGCATCCGCGCATGTCGACGATCTGCCTGATAGGTGTGGGACGGATGGGCGAACCGGTGTGCCGCCGTCTCGTCCTCGCCGGGCACGAGGTGCGGGCCTACGACATCCGGCCCGAGCGCCGGGCGGCGGTCCGGTCGTGCGGGGCCCGGTGGTCGGACTCGGCGGAGGCCGCGGCGTCGGGGGCGGACGTGCTCCTCACGGTGCTGCCCGGTCCGGCCGAGGTCACGGCGGCCGTGCGGGACGTCGTCCTCCGGGCGCTGGCCGCGAACGCCACGTGGATCGACATGAGCAGCAACGCGCCTACGGCCGCGCACCCCTGCCGGGAGCAGGCCGCGGCGCACGGCGTCGGATTCCTTGAGTCGCCCATCGGCGGCTCGCCCGCGGACGCCGCCGAGGCGCGGTTGCGGCTTTTCGTGGGAGGCGACGCGACCCTCCTGGAACGTCACCGTCCCCTGCTGTCGACGGTCGCCGACCGCATCGCCCATGTCGGCGGACCCGGAACCGGCTACACCGCCAAGCTGCTGGTGAACCTCCTGTGGTTCGGTCAGGCGGTCGCCACCGCGGAGGCGCTGCTGCTCGGCCGGCGCGCCGGCATCGACCTGGGCGTCCTCACGGACGTCCTGGCCGCCGGTCCCGCCTCGTCCGCCTTCGTCCGCCGGGACCTGCCCGCGCTCCTCGCCGGTGACTACCTTCCCGCGTACGGCCTGGACCGCATCCACGACCAGTTGGCGGCGATCACCGCTCTGGCGGAACAGTGCGGCACTCCGCACGCCGTCGCGGACACCGTCCGGCGCCTGCACGAGGAGGCGCTCGAACGGTACGGGCCGGTCGACGGCGAGCTGCTGGCGGTGGCACTGCTCGAGGAGAGGGCCGGTACGCTGCTGCGCCACCCGGGCCCGGCAGCCGTCTGACGTCACCGCCACGGCCGGGGCCGTGCACCGCGGCGCGGCCCGCCCGTCCGCCCGCCGCGGCGCCCGAGCGCACACGGGATCTTCACACATGTGCCCACATGGAGAGGTTTCGCACGTCGCGGGAGCCCGTCTGAACCCCGCACGTGTCTCCAGGCGTGCAACGGAAGGCGGCCCCTGGCCGGGCGGCATCGGTTGTCTGCCGAGGAGACTCGGCAGGAGTACGAAGAAGTGAGCACATCATGGCCATAGTCACGACCCGGCGACGGGTCGTCGTCATCGGCGGGGGGTACGCGGGAGTACGCCTGGCGCGCGAACTCGACGCGGACGCCGACGTCACGCTGATCGACCTCAAGGAGGCGTTCTTCCACCGCGTCGCCTCGCTACGGGCCGGCACCGACGAGGAGTGGACGTACGCCCCCTTCGTCCCGTACGACTCACTTCTCGCCCACGGCCGTGTCGTGCGCAACAAGGCCGTCGGCATAGCGACCGCGGAACGTGAGGTGGTCCTCGCCACCGGCCACCGGGTGCCCTACGACGCCCTGGTGATCGCGACAGGTGCCGACTACCAGGAACCGGCGCGCTTCACCGGCAGCACCGTCGAGGAGGCGGCGCAGTCCTTCCGCAGCCACCAGCGACGCGTCGCCGCAGCCGGCAGCATCCTGGTCATCGGGGGCGGCCCCTCCGGCGTGGAACTGGCGGCGGAACTGCGGCGGGCCAACCCGCGGGCCGCGGTGACCCTCGCACACCGCGGCTCCCGCCTGCTCAACCACCACGGCACCGGCCGGATGGGCCGTCAGGCGAGGGCCTGGCTGGAGCGGCACGACGTGCGGGTCCTGGTGGACACCTTCGTCACCTCCGCCGGGGGCGTCGGCGCCCGGCTGCGGGACCAGGCGGGCAGCCCCCTCTCCGCCGACGTCGTGTTCTGGACGACCGGTACCACTCCGAACACCCTGTGGCTCCGTCTGGCGGGACTCGGCACCTGGCTCGACGGCAGCGGTCACGTCAAGGTGGACACACACCTGAGGGTGCTGGGGCAGAGGGACGTCTTCGCGGTCGGCGACGTCAACGACGTGTCCGAGGCCAAGCTCAGCCCCTCGGCGGTGGCGCAGGGGGAGGCCGCGGCGCACAACATCCGCGCATACCTCGACCACGGCAAGCACGGGGGCCGGCCACGCCCGTACAAGCCCGCGCCGGTCAGGATCTTCTCCGTGCCCCTCGGACCCGAAGGGGGCACCACCCTCCTCCCGGCGCTCGGCCGCGACGCCCTGGTCCTCGGCAACAGGGCGACGTCGGCGCTCAAGAGCAGGAATCTGGCCGTGCCGGCGATCCGCAAGCTGCTGGGTGTCACCGACGGCTGACGGGTGTCCGCGCAGTGCCCCGTGTCTCGACGGTCCCTGGCGAGGACTCCTCGGGCGATGCCCGCCGCCGGAGCAGGAGCGGCAAGGCGGCTCCGCTCGCAGCCGCGGCGGCGGGCATCGCCCTGCCGGCCTGGGGACAGGACCCCGCCGTGACCACCGTGGTGCCGCGCCGGGTGCTGCCGGCGGCGAGCTTCACCGCCGCCGCGTCCCGGATCCGCGACGGGAACGCCGGCGCGCCGACGGCACCGCGGGCGCCAGGTGCATCGACCGCACCCTTCCGGCCCTCGGCCGGGGCCTTGAGCCGCCCTGCCCGCTCGGGCGACGGAACGTCAGACGGACGCTATGCGCTCCAGAACCTTCGCGGCGGCGGCGATGTCGCAGCCCTCCAGACGCGAGAACACATGGCGCCGTACGCTCGCGAGATTGGTGGGCCAGGCCTGCTTCAGCTGCGTCCACCCGGCGCTGGTGAGCACGGCCAGCCAGGCCCTCCCGTCGTCGGGTGACTTCTCACGGGTGACCAGCGACTGCGCCTCCAGCCGGTTCACCACCCGCGTCATCCCGCTCAGTGACAGCCCGCACATGCCGGCCAGCTCGCTCATCCGCATCCGGTTGTCCGGCGCCTCGGAGAGGTGCACGAGGACCATGTACTCGGTACCCGAAATCGGATGCTCTTCCAGCATGTCCCCGTCCACGACCCGGGGCAGAGAGGTGATTACTCTCCCCAAGGCCCGTAGGAAGGCCTCCTCGTCGCGGTTCAAGGGCTTGATGGTTGTCACGTCTGCCATGGCGCCAGTGTAAATGCCGGAACCCTCTGGCAGGCCCAGAAAGGGAATCCGCATAACAGAAAGCGACCGGTCGGCTTAAATTGCAGGGGAAACTAAATACATTTCACGATTTTCGTGAGATACGTGTGCGGCCAGGTGTTCGTGTCCATGGCCGCCCTCGGTGACCGCGCTTCCGGCCACCGGCGGTCGTAACGGCGCATCACTATGGGTGTGTCCGCCAGGGCGGCATTTTCCTCACATCGCGGTCGGGTGGAAATGCACGGCATGTGTCTTGGGCTGCTGGGGGTCGAGGTTTTCAGCGGCGAGGAAATCGGTCGGTGTCATTCCGTCCTGCGACCGGTCCCGCGCATCAGCCCGGCGAGGGACTCGTCCAGCCGCAGCATGCCGCTCTCGGTGCCGGCCGCCACGCTGCCGTAGGTGCGGTCGAGGAAGCGTCGCAGCGCGGTGGCCGGCGCGGACACGATCGTGGTGCCGGTCGGCGAGCTGATCCGGATGCACAGCGCGCCCCGTCCCGCCCGCAGCCGCTGCGGGCGGCGCGGCGCGGGCCAGGTCTGCACGTCTCCGAGACCTGCGGGCCTCGACAGCCCCTCCGCGAGGAGATCACGTGCGAACACCCACTCCACCGGTGGTGTCACGCCCGAGTCCACCACCATCCGCACGGCGTACGGCTCGTCGGCCGCGTAGTGGAAGGACAGGGTGACCGGCACGGTGACCGAACCGTCGAGCAGGACGGTGCCCTCGCACCGGCAGCTGGCGCCCGGCCGGGGTGAGGACGCCGGGCCGGGACGGTGGGGGGAATGATGGCTCATATCTTGCTCATTCGCTCAGGCGCTGCGCCGCGACGGCGCCCGCGGGCCGGCCGACTCGCCGCGGGAGCGAGGTGCCGTGAGGACGTGAGGACCAACAGATGACCGGTCGTCTGAATTCCGGTGGGCCCGGTCACGGACCGGTCGGGGAGAGGGTCCCGACATCGACGGCGGCGCAGGGCGGCACGTCGCCGGGCCCGTGCAGCGGTCGCCGTACGCGGCACCCCGTAGCCGGGTCACCCCGTGCGAGCCGGCTCCGCCCGCACCGCGCCCGCTACCGCCCGCCGGCGGCCCGCGTTCGCCGCGTCGACCGGCATGCGGGCCCGGCCCCGGCAGTCCTCGGCGTACTGCTGGGCGCCCGCCGGGCGACCGGCGCCCAAGTGAGTCATCCAGGCGCGCCCGTCGACGTGGCCGACGGCGTAGAACCGGCCGTCGGCCACGGCGGTCACCCGGCAGGCGTCGGCGGCGGTGAGCCAGTCGCCGGGCGTCAGGGCGACGGTCTCCCGGCCGACGTCCGTCGTGCGCGGCGCGCGGCCCGTGGCGAACGGGATCTCGCCCGCGGTCGGCGCCGCCCTGTCGGCCAGGGCGATCCGTACCCGAGCCGTGCCCACCGTTCTCGCGGCCTACGGAGGCGACCCGGGCAGCCGGTCGTATGCCGACGCCGGCCCCGCCGAGTCCTTCCGCCCCCGGTTCACCGGCGAAGTGCACCGCGCGCCGGTACGTGCGCTCACACGCCGGCGCCACCCGGGTGTCCTGCCACCGCGCGGCACGCCCGTCCGTGAGGCATACTAGGCGACCGGTCTATTTTTAGGAGTGTCCCTGTGCGCACACCGACCTCTCGCCAGTCCACGACGCCTGTCGACTTCTGGTTCGACCCCGTCTGCCCGTGGACGTGGCTCACCTCGCGCTGGATGCTGGAGGTCGCCAGGAGCCGGCCCGTGGAGGTGTCCTGGCACGTCATGAGCCTGGCGGTGCTCAACGAGAACAGGCTGGACGAGCTGCCCGAGCGCATCCGGGTGCTGATGGGCGAGGCGTGGGCGCCGGTGCGGGTTCTGACCGCCGCCGCCCAGCTGCACGGCCCCGAGACCCTGGAGCCGCTGTACACCGCCCTGGGGGAGCGCTACCACCTGCGGCAGCAGCCCAAGAACCGGGCCACGCTGGAAGACGCCCTGCGGGAGGCCGGCCTGCCCGTGGACCTCGCCGACGCCGGCGACACCGACCGTTTCGACGAGGAGCTGCGGGCCTCCCACCACAGGGGGATGGCCCTGGTCGGCCAGGACGTCGGCAGCCCGGTCATCGCCGTCCCGGGCCGGGACGCGGACGGCGACCCCGTCGCCTTCTTCGGCCCCGTGGTGAACCCGGCACCGAAGGGCGAGGAGGCGGCCAGACTGTGGGACGGCGTGCTCGCCGTCGCCTCCACGCCGGGCTTCTACGAGATCAAGCGCACCCGCACCAGCCCGCCGGACTTCGGCTGAGCGAACCGCCCACGGCCGGTCCGGGTACGGCACGGCCGGCCAGGCCCGGTCCGCGGTCCGTGTCGGCGCTCCGCCCCGGCGTGCCCTCCGCCCGCGCGGCCGGGTGCCGGGGGAACCGGCGTTCTCCGGCGGCAGCCCGGCGTCAGGGCGGGCGGACCGGCCAGAGAAGGGAGTGACACACCTCAGGTTGCGTCGTCGCCGGGGTGTCGAGCGAGACATGTATCTCATCGAGACCGCCGAACCTCCGGCCCTCCCCCTCCACGGAAGGCAGGGAGCGGCAGTCAGCCGAAGATGCCGCGGGGCAGGGTCATCGACACGAGCCACTTGGGCAGGTCGACCGTCTCGTTGATCTTCAGGTCACCGGCCACACTGCACAGGGCGTACGCCTGGTGCAGGCTCAGCTGCTGGTCGTTCACCAGCCAGTCGACCATCTCCCGGACGGCTGTCTTGGCGTTCTCCATCAGATCCGGCCCCGTGCCCACGGTCTGGTAGTACCCCCGCCGCAGCATCTCCGCGGGCATGGTCAGCTGCGTGGGGTCCGCCGCGGGAACGACGGCCCGGGACGAGGCGATCACGGTGTTCTTCACCAGGCCGAAGCGCAGCGTGACGGCCATGAGCGTCTCGACGGCCGTGCCCGTCACCTCCCCGTCGCCCTGCGCCATGTGCCCGTCCCCGGCGGAGAACATGGCTCCCGGCACGTACACGGGGAACTGGACCCGGGCGCCTTTGACGAGCTGCCGGATGTCGGTGTTCCCGCCCATCGACCCGCTGACGTCCGGCGGGAAGGTGCGGTACATGCCCCTGTGCAGCGGGGCGACCCCGAGGATGCCCATGAACGGGGCGACGGGGATGTGGGCCTTCCTGCCCGTGTCGACACCGGTGAAGGAGGCGAGGCCCTCGCTCTGGCCCCGCTCGAACGTGAAGGTCTGCAGGAAGGGGGCTCCGCTGTTGTAGGCCTGGTCCTCGGGTACGGCCCCGGCCGCGGGCCCCGGGGTGGGGTCGCTCAGCTGCGAGGCCTCGCTCCAGGAGGCGAACGGCGCCAGCGCCTCCGGACGGAGCGAGCCGAACAGGCCGAGGGCGGGGCTGATGGCGACGTAGCCGAAGTCCACCAGGGGAGCGACGTCCAGGATCTCCACCTCGAGGATGTCGCCGGGCTCGGCGCCCACGATCTGAACCGGCCCCGTCAGCGGATGCACCAGGCCCAGGTCGATGGTGAGGGTCCCGTCGGGCGTCATCGTCCGTGCCGCCTCACCGATGTCCAGCGCGTCCCGGCACAGCAACTGCACCACTTCGCCGGGCCGTACGGTGGCCACCGGCGGCAGGTCCCTGTTCCAGCGGTTGTGCAGCACCCTGCCGTACCCGTCCACGACCGTCTGCCCGCCCGGTCCCGCCGTCACGTCGGGAGTGCCGGAGCCGGCGACGTCCATGCCGCCGAGGCCCTCCTCGCCGGCGGCCAGGCGGGACAGCGCGTCCGCGCCCGGCCCGGCGGACGCCCGGTGCCGCAGGCTGCCGTCCGGCATGGTCCCGGAGTGGACGAAGCACATGGTGATACCTCCCGCGATGCCGCGCCGGCCGTACCCGGTGCGCCGGGGCCCCGGGAACGGATCCGCCGGCGGGTGACGAACCGCCGGCCCGCGGGAGTCGAGCCCTGTCACCACCTGGCGCCGTCTGATGGGGTCTGGACGGTCCGCACACGACCGTGCGCGGGCGCCGTGTGCCCGCGGGCTCTCCCAGCAGGTTCACTCACTCCGACCGCGTCGGCAAGCGGGGCACGGGGGCCGACGGTCCCGCGCGTCCCCGGCACCGGCAGCCCGGTACTGACCACCCGCCCCGGCGATCCGCTATCCCTTGAGGCCCGACCGGGAGACGCCCTCGATGACCCAGCGCTGTGCCACGACGTACAGCAGCAGGACGGGCACGCTGGCGATCACCGCCCCCGCCATCAGCAGGTCGTAGTGGATGCTGTTGGCGCTCTGGAAGTTGGCGAGCCCGGCGGGCAGGGTGAGCGAGTCGGGACTGAGCAGCACGTACAGCGGCCACAGGAAGTCGTTCCAGTTGGCGAGGAAGGCGAGCATGCCCAGCGTGGTGAGCGCCGGCTTGGACAGGGGCAGGATCACCTTGACGAAGATCTGCCACCGGTTGCAGCCGTCGAGTTCGGCGGCCTCCTCCAGTTCGGCCGGCACGGTGAGGAAGAACTGACGGAGGAAGAACACCCCGAACGCGCTCGCCGCGCCCGGGACGATCACCGCGGGCAGACTGTCCACCCAGGTCAGCTCGTTGACGATCAGGAAGTTCGGGATGAGCAGCACCATGGGCGGCACGAACAGCGTCGCGACGATCGACGTGAAGATCACCCGCCGGCCCCTGAACCGCAACCGCGCCAGCGCGTAGGCGGCGGGGGTGGCGGTGGCGAGCACCAGGGCGGCGTGCGCCGAGGCGGCGAGGACGCTGTTGAGGAGCCAACGCCCCACCGGGCTGTCGGTGGCGCCGAGGACGTGCCGGTAGGCCTGCACCGTGGCCGGGGAGGGGATCCACCGCGGATCCGTGGACCCCGCGGCCTCTCCGGTCTTGAAGGAGGTGACGAGCATGTACAGGAGCGGGCTCAGGTACAGCGCGGCCACGACGGCCAGTACCAGGTGGAGCAGGGACCGGCGCAGGCGCCGGGCGCCGCGCGAGGCCCTCGCGGGGGGCCGCCGCTCATCGGGGAAGGGGGCGGCGGCGGGCGGCCGCTGTCGTGTGCTCGTACCGGTCATCGCCCCTCCTGGCGTTCACGGAAGACGCGGAAGACCACGGCGCTGGCCGCCATGAGGGCCAGGGCCAGGATGAAGCTCATGGCCGAGGCCGACCCCATCTCGAAGCGTCGCAGGCCGGTCTCCGCGATGAGGTAGATGGCCGTCTTGGTCTCGTCCGCGGGCGCGCCCCCGGTGATGATGTACGACTGGCCGAACATGTTGGCCGAGGCCAGCAGCGTGGAGTTCACGACGAACAGCGCCACGGGCCGCAGGCCGGGAAGGGTGACGTACCGGAAGCGCTGCCACGCGCCCGCCCCGTCGACCCGGGCGGACTCGTACAGTTCGGCGGGGATGTCCTGGAGGCCGGCGAGGTAGATGACGGAGTTGAAGCCGAGCGTCCACCACACGGTGACCAGCACGAGGGCCCACCAGGCGGCCGGGGTGTCGGTGGTCCACTGGATGTCGTCCGGCAGGCCGAGGACCCCCAGGTAGTGGTTGACCAGGCCGATGTTGCCGTCGAGCAGGAACCGCCACAGGAGACCCACGACCGCCACGCCGAGGACGTACGGCGCGAAGTAGACGGCCCGGTAGAGGGTGCGCCCGCGGAACTTCCCGTTCATCAGCAGTGCGGTGAACAGGGGCACGACGAGCAGCAACGGCGTCGACAGCAGCGTGAAGACGCCGGTCGCGCGCATGGCCTGCCAGAAGCGGGGGCCGTCCACGCCCTGCGGATCGAACACCTCCCGGTAGTTGTCCAGGCCCACGAAGGGCTTGGCCGGCAGGTTGATGTCCCACTCGTGCAGGCTGATCCACAGGCCGTAGCCGATGGGGACGAGCACGAAGGTGAGGAAGAGCACCAGGTACGGTGCCATGAAGACATAGGGGGTCCACCACCGGTAGGACCGTGAGCCGGTCCGGACCGCGGCGCGGTCCGGGACTCGCGGTTCTTCCGTGGTGGACGGCGGTGTTGTCAGCCGTCGCACCGGACTTGCCTCACTTCGCGTACTTCCGCTTGTTCTCGGCCAGGATCTTGTTGGCGGTCTTCACGCCGTCGGCCAGGGCGTCGGCCGGCGACTGCTGGCCGAGGACGGCCTTCTGGACGGCCAGTTCCATCGCCTTGCTCTGCACGTCCCCGAGTCCGGGCAGCGCGGGCAGGAAGCGGAAGACGTCGACGTCCCGGGCGAGTGCAGTCTGCGGCAGCCGGGCCACCTCGGGTCGGGCGCGCACGCTGTTGCGGGCGGGGATCATGCCGGCCTTGGCCCACTCCGTGGACCGCTCGCTCATGTAGTCGATGAAGAACTTCGCCGCCTGGACCTTGTGCTCGTCCCGTCCCGCCTGGGACGTGAGCACGAAGTTGTGGCCGGCCGTCCACACGGCGGGCGACGAACCGATCGTGGGTATGGCGGAGATGCCCCACTTGATCTTCCCGGCCGTCGACTGCAGGTCGTTGATCTGCCAGATGCCGTCCCAGGTGAAGCTGACCTTGTCGTTCTTGAAGGCGTTGTACTGGGAGTCCTGCGCGACCTGAGCGGGGCTGTACCCCTTGCGGATCTGCTCCACCATCCAGCCGAGGGCCTGTTCACCCGCGTCCGAACCCCAGAGCGCCTGGGTGCCCTGCGCGTTGTACAGCTCGCCGCCGAACTGCCACAGCAGGCTCATGAACATCATGTGCGCGGGCCATTTGTTGGGCATCCAGAACGGGTGGGACACGCCCGCGGACCTCAGCTCCTTCAGGGCGTCCTCGTAGCCGGCGCGGTCGCCCGGCGCCGCACGCAGTCCCGCACGGGTCAGATGGCGCACGTTCCAGTAGTCGGCGAGGCAGTGCACGTCGAGCGGCACACTGTAGCGCTTGCCCTCGAAGACGCCGGCCTGCCACACGGCGGGGATGAAGTCGGACTCGCTGAGCTTCAGGGCGGACACGACGTCGTCCAGCGGCATCAGCGTGCCGCGTACGGCGAAGGTGGCGATCTGGTCGTTGTGGATGACGGCGACGTCCGGGCCCTTGCCGGCGCTGATGGCGGTCGGCAGGGCCGGGTAGAGGTCCTCCCAGCGCCGGGTGGTGTTCTTGACGGTGATGCGCCCCTCGTACCTCTTGTTGAACGAGGCCACCATCGCCTGCATGTGCGGACCGTCGCCGCCGGTGAAGCCGTTCCAGTACTCCAGGGTGACCTTGGGCCCCTTGTACTCGCCTCCGCTGAAGGCCGGCGCGTCGGCGGTCTCGCCCTGCCCGGCCCCCACCTTGGTGCCGCCGCCGCACGCGGTGAGGAGGCCGGCGGCCGTCACTCCGGCGGCGGCGCCGAGGAACGCCCTGCGCGGGACCGGGGGGAGGGGTGGGGTGGTACTGCGCATGCTCTGCTCCTTCGGATGGGTGCTTCGTCGACCGGTAGGGCGCTGTCGTGCCTGGGCTCAGACAGCGGTGAGGCGGATCATGGTCCAGCTCACGGGCGGCAGTTCCGTGCTGAGGACGCGGTCGTCGGTCTTGGTGCCCGCGACGGTCCTCGGCCTGACGCGGTCGGGGGCGGCCTCGGTGTTCGTCGCGGTCGGATCGGCGTCGTGCAGGATCACGTGCTCGGCGACCTGGTGCCGGGGGAAGGCACGGAGGTCGACGGACAGGGCCAGCCGGTCGTGGCGACCGCGGTTCACCGCGAAGAGGACCACCTCGCCGCTCTCCTCGTCGTGCGTGGCGGTCGCCCACAGGGCGGGAACGGCACCGTACTTCGCCGTGTCCACGAGCGGGGACTGCGGCTCCACCCGCAGCACGGTGCCGCGTGCGTGGCGCGCGGTGCGGGCGAAGGGGTGGAAGATGGTCTGCCGCCAGGCGGGACCTCCCGCCCGGGTCATGATGGGCGCGATGACGTTGGCGAGTTGAGCCTGGCAGGCCGCCCCCACCCGGTCGGCGTGCCGGAGCAGGGTGATGAGGAGGCTGCCCACGACCACCGCGTCGGTCACGTCGTAGACGTCCTCGATGAGCTCGGGGGCCTCCCGCCACGGCAGGGAGGACTCACCGCCGAAGCGGCTCTGGTACCAGACGTTCCACTCGTCGAAGGACAGTTTGATCTTCTTGCCGCTGCGGACGCGCGCGCCCACGTGGTCGGCGGTGGCCGTGATCGCGGAGATCATGCGGTCCATCTCCTCGCCGCTGGCCAGGAAGGAGTCGACGTCACCGTTCTCCGGCTGGTAGTAGGCGTGCAGGGAGACGAAGTCCACGAACTCGTAGGTGTGCTCGAGCACCGTGGCCTCCCAGGAGGCGAAGGTGTCGATGTAGGCGTTGGAGCTGCCGCAGGCGACCAGCTCCAGTTCCGGGTCGAACCGCTTCATGGCACGGGCCGTCTCCGCCGCCACCCGTCCGTACTCGTGAGCCGTCTTGTGGCCCATCTGCCAGGGCCCGTCCAGTTCGTTGCCCAGGCACCACAGGCGGACGCCGTGCGGCTCGGCCACCCCGTGGGAGCGGCGCAGGTCCGACAGCGCCGTACCCGCGGGATAGTTGCTGTATTCCAGCAGGTCGAGGGCCTCACGGACGCCGCGGGTGCCGAGGTTGACCGCCATCATCGGCTCCACCCCGGCCTTGCCGGCCCAGGCCATGAACTCGTTCAGGCCGAACGCGTTGCTCTCCAGGCTGCGCCAGGCCAGGTCGAGCCGCCGGGGCCGCTCGGACACGGGGCCGACCCCGTCCTCCCAGCGGTAGTTGGAGACGAAGTTGCCGCCCGGGTAGCGCACGGTGGTGACGCCGAGTTCCCGCACCAGATCGAGGACGTCGGTGCGGAAGCCGTCCTCGTCGGCGGCGGGATGCCCGGGCTCGAAGACGCCGGTGTAGACGCATCTGCCCATGTGCTCCACGAAGGAGCCGAACAGTCTGCGGTCGACGGTGCCGGTCGCGAACGCCGGGTCAAGGGTGAGACGGGCTGTGGCCATACGGGGAGCTCCTCGGTTCCGTCGGACGGCGAAGGCGGGCGCACAAGGGACACGACGCGGGCACGCCGTCTGTGACGGGATACGATTACATCGTTGAAACAGCGTCGTAAAGAGCTCGGGTCGCTCGGATTCGAAACGTGGCCGTGGCCGCGTGGGGGAAACGGTTGCGGACATGGGCGGGCCGTCTGCGAGTGTGGCCCTCGACGCGCTGGTGCAAGCGCCTTGCCCGGGCGCAGTGGAGGTGGACTGGTGGGAGCGAGTCTCAAGGACGTCGCGGCCCTGGCCGGAGTCTCGGTGAAGACCGTGTCGAACGTGGTGAACGGCTACACCTACGTCGCACCGCCGACGCGGGAGAAGGTCGAACGCGCTCTGGCGGAACTCGACTACCGCCCGAACCTGTCCGCCCGCAACCTGCGTCAGGGCCGCACCGGCGTGATCGCCCTCGCCCTGCCGGAACTCGACGCGCCGTACTTCGCGGAGCTGACGCGCTTCGTCATCGACGCGGCGTCCGAACGCGGCTGGACGGTCATCATCGAGCAGACGGACGGTCGGCCGGAACGGGAACGCCAGGTCCTCGAAGGGATCCGCGCGCAGCGCATCGACGGCCTGATCTTCAGCCCCATCGCGGTCGGGCGGGAGGAACTGGCCGACCGCGACGCCGGCACCGCCCTCGTCCTGCTCGGCGAGCGGGTCATCGACGGCCCCACCCACCACGTCGCCATCGACAACCAGCGCGCGGCGCGGGAGGTGACCGAGCACCTGCTGTCACTCGGCCACACCCGTATCGCCGCCATCGGACGGCAGACGAACCCGTCCGCGAACACCGCCCTCCTCCGGCTCGCCGGCTACAAGGAGGCCCTGCGCTCGGCCGGCCTGCCCTACGACGAGGCACTCGCCCCGCCGACGGACTCCTACCACCGGTCCGACGGTGCCGAGGCGATGGCGCGGCTGCTCGCTCTGGACGAGCCGCCGCAGGCGGTCTTCTGCTTCAACGACCTGCTGGCCCTCGGGGCCCAGCGCACCGCGCTCGCCCGCGGCCTGCGCGTACCGCAGGACGTGGCCGTCGCGGGGTTCGACGACATCGAGGACGGGCGCTACAGCACCCCGACGCTCACCACCGTCTCCCCGGACAAGGAGCAGATCGCCCGGGTCGCGGTGGAGATGCTGCAACAGCAGATCCACGGTTCGCCGCGCGGCGCCACCCGCCCCGGTCCGCGGGAGGTGACCGCGGCGCACCGGCTCCTCGTACGCGAGAGCACGACCGGCTGACGCGGGGACGCGGGCTCCGGCACGGGGGTGCCGGCACGGCCGGTGCCGCATCCGGACCCACGCCGGCACGCCGTCCGCGGTCCGCTTCGGTGAGGTGTCCCGCTGTCACCGGCGGCGGTGTTGATCGCGGCGCACACCAGCCGTAGACTGTTGCACAGTCAAGCAAATGGGTCGCACGGCGGTCCGTGTGTGCCGTGACCGGCCGCGGCGGGGAGACAGACGCGCGAGCGAGAGGCGGCCGGACCGTGCCGCAAGGAGGAAAGAGGATCCCGGGTGCCCCGCAGGACACACAGCCCCTACGGCTTCTGGTACCGACTGGCCGCGGCCATCGCGAAACCGGTGCTGTTCCTTCTCGTCAGACACCAGTGGCGCGGGAAGGAGCACATACCCGCCGAGGGCGGCTTCCTCACCGCCGTCAACCACATCTCCTACTTCGACCCGCTCACCTACGGGCACTTCCAGTACGACAGCGGCCGGCCGCCCCGCCTGCTCGCCAAGGCGTCGCTCTTCGCCATCCCCTTCGTCGGCACGGTGCTGCGCAGGACGGGCCAGATCCCGGTCCACCGCGGGACCGCGGACGCCGCGTTCGCGCTGCGGGACGCGGTGGACGCCGTCAACAGGGGGGAGTGTGTCGCGGTCTACCCCGAGGGCACCGTCACCCGCGACCCCGGGCTGTGGCCGATGACCGGCAAGACCGGTGCGGCGCGGATCGCGCTGACGACCGGAGCGCCCGTCATCCCGGTCGCCCAGTGGGGGGCCCACCGCATCGTGCCGCCGTACGCGCGCGGCGGTCGCGGCGACCGCAGGGTGCGGCTGGTCCCCCGCCAGCGGGTCCACGTGACGGCCGGGCCGCCCGTCGACCTCAGCCGGTACCGCGGCATGCCCCTCACCTCCGATGTACTGGCGGCGGCCACCGAGGACATCATGGCCGCCATCACCGCGCTCCTGGCGGAGATACGTGGCGAACAGCCGCCCGCGGAACGGCACACGCTCCGCGGGCAGGCACGCGAGGGCACCGGGTGAGGAGCCGGGAAGTGTGAGCGGGCCGCCGGGCGGACCGGCCGGGAACACCGTTCGCACCGAGGTGCACACCTCGTGGGCGCGGGTGACGACACGTGTGCGGGGTCCCGAACACGCCTCCGCACTCGGCCGCCGACGGCAGCGGGCCGCGGCCCCCGGCAGCCGGCGGGCCGGTCACGCCCGTTCGCCGGAAGGGCCCGGGTCCTCCCGCACCTCGTACATCCCCGTGCCGTCCAGGAAGCGGAGCGTGTTCAGGTCGCGCCGCAGGACGGCCTCCACGGGGTGGCTCAAGGTGAGCGTCGCCGGGTACCCCAGATCCCACGTGGTGGGCACGACGCGGTCACCGGGTTCGACCAGGAGCGTCACGTCCCGGAAGCTCTCCAGGCGCCGTACCTCCTCGAGGGCGCGGTAGCGTACCAGCCGTCCCGACACCGGGGACACGAGCGCCGCCCAGGCGAACGCGGTCCGGCGCCGGTACTCGCTCCCGGCGCGCGCCCTGAAGCGTTCCGGTCTGAGGTAGGCGTCGGCGGACCACTCCAACTGGCCCTCGCCGACCGCTTCCGCCACGTAGTAGGGCAGCCCCGAGGGCCGGGCGCCCGCTTCGACCAGCCGGGGGCCGTCCGGCGTCAGCTTGATCTCCAGATGCGCCGCGCCGTGCCGGATGCCCAGCGCGTCGAGGACCCGGCGGGCGTAGGGCACCAACTCACGGACCGGGAGGTCGTCCGGGCGGAGCAGCACCTGCGCGACGACCAGGTCCCGTACCCCGTTCGCGGTGATGCGGTCGGTGCTCCACACATCGGTGACCTGGTGGAGGCCCGCACAGCTCACGGTGTTGACGATGTACTCGGCGCCGACCAGGTATTCCTGCGCCACGACGTGGGTGTTGCGCTCGCCGAGACTGTTCACACGGTGCAGCAGCGAGCCGAGCGCGGCGGCCGACTCGTCCGGGGTGTCGCAGAAGGTCACACCGTCCCCGCCACCGGCACGCAGCGGCTTGACCACGGCGGTACCGGCGAGTGCCTCGTGCCAGGCGCGCAGTTCGTCCTCGTCGTCGGTGCGTATCTGCCGCATGGCGGGCACGCCTTGTGCCTTCAGGCGTTCGATCTGCAGGTACTTGTCGCGGCGTGCCGCGCTGAGCTCGGTGCCGTTGGTGGGCAGACCGAGTCGTTCGGACAGCGCGTCGGCGAGCTCCACACCCGACTCGCGCCCGGGCAGGACGGCGAGCGGCCGCAGCGCCGTCAGGCTGTCGGCGAGGCCGTCGAGGTCGCCGTCGTGCACCAGGGTCCGGGTGAACTTCGCCGGGTCCACCGGCGCGACCCCCGGAAGGAGTCCGGGCGTGCTCTGGACGTGTATCACCCCGGTGCCCAGGGCGGCGAACGCGTCGGTGTAACGGAAGGCCGTCCCGAACGCGTCCACGACGGCCACCTGTGGCTCGGACATCACATCTCCCCGCGCGTCAGGACGAGACGGCATGGAGGGCCTCGATCTCCCGGCGGGCCGCGAGCAGCCGGTACACCGCGTTGGTGAGCACGTTGCGCACGTCGAAGCCGGATGTGCCCGGATTCTCCTCGGCCAGGACGGTGCGCTCGCCGGACTGTGCGGCGATGTCCCTGCGGGTCGTCCCGCCCGTTCCCGCGAACGCTTCCGGGATCATTTTCCTGGTCACCCCGAGATGGACCATGCGGAAGTCCGTGAACTTGTCGAAGACGCCGAGCAGGGCGGTCGCGGACTCCCGGTCCAGCTTGAGGCGGCCGTCGAGGACCGCCTGCGTGATGTTCTCCCCCTGGGCGGACACCGCCCGCCGTTCGGCGATGAGCTCGCGGGACCACGTGGGGAAGTAGGGCATGGACTGGTCGAGGTACACCTCGTACTCCTCGGTCGGCGGGACGAGGACCAGCTCCAGCAGCTGCACGCTGGGCATGAAGGCGCCGCTGGCTCCCCGTGGCCCGCCCTGACGGCCCATGTGGTAGCGGCGGAAGGAGTTGAACTGCTCCCTGGTCAGTCTGGCGTAGCGTGCCATGCCGAGCCGGAACTCATCGAGTTTCCGGAGCGCCTCGTCCATGCCGGGCGCGAGGTCGTCCGGGGGCGGCTCCGACAGTGCCGAGCACAGCCGGTCGTAGGCCGTTCGTACGGCCGGCTCCGTGAGGTGGTGTCCCAGGTAGAAGTCGCGCTCCAGGCGTCCGAGCTCGCCTTCCGAGAACACCCGCATGTGTCCGTGTCGCTGCCACTGTTCGCTGTTGACGTCGATCAGGAGTTCGTAACTCATGTGCGGGTCCAGCGAGGTGTGCCGCGCGCACTGTGCCGTGATGGCGTCCAGCAGCGGCCGCGGGAACGCCTCCGGGCCGGCGGGCAGATAGCCGTTCAGCATGAAGAGCAGGTCGAGCTGGGTCACCCGCGCCGCGGCCAGGTCGTCGACCGGGAAGGCGCCGGCACCGGCCTCTTCCAGGATCCGGCACTGTTTGGCGGCGAGACCCGTGTAGGTCATTTCCTGCCGAGACACGGCCGACAGGTCGGACGGCAGCTCGGAGAGGACATAGTCACGGATTCTGCGGACGTGTGCAGGAAGTGTTTCGGGTGAGGGCGGTCGTGGGGGATTCTCCGAGCCGGAGAAGAGGTCTTCCTGGTTCATCGCTGCCTTCACTCGGTCGCTTTTGACGACTCGTCACACCGGCAAGTCATTGTTGGATCAAGTACATGTGACCACCTGACAGTGAGTCAAGTCGTTACAGGTGTCACACATGTCACGCGACCACCGACGGTGCGCGGCCTTGACGGCGGCCCGGTGTCACGGGTCGGCCGTCGCGGCCGGCGGGGGCTGTCGCGCGAGTCTTGACTTGTTGTTCACCAGGACTTTGAATGACGCCGCATTACTTGCTCTGTAAATTATCTGCGCTTGCTTGTGTTCTGTCCGTCCTTGTCGGACGTGACTGGGACACGCGCTCGCTGTGCGGCAGGCGAGCCCTGCTGCCCGAAGGGGAGTCTTCTTGCTCAGTTCATCCGGTCCCAGACCGGGGCCGATCACGCTCGTCGCGGCCGCCGCCCTGGCTTTCGGGGTGCTGCCGGCCACCGGGGCGGCAGCCGCACCCCGGACCGCCCCCGGCCCCGCCGACGTCGTACAGCAGCCCGATCACACGGGTGGCACCCACACCGTCACGCTGATCACCGGTGACAAGGTCACGGTCGCCGCCTCCCGCGGCCGGACCACCGTCCGCTCCTTCGAGGGGGCGGAGAAGACCGGCTCCGGTTACCACGCCGTCGTCATGGACGGTGCGACATATGTGTTTCCCACCGTCGTCCTGCCGTACGTGTCCTCGGGGCTGCTGGACAAGCAGTTGTTCAATCTGACCCGGTTGGTGCGCGACGGTTACGACGACGCGCACACCGACAGGCTGCCGCTGATCGTCCGCTACACCGACGAGGCCGCCAAGGCGCGCACCCCGGCGAAACTCGCCGGATCCACCACCGTCCGCGCGCTGGACAGCATCAACGGCGCGGCCGTCGCGGAGAACCACACCCGGGCCTCCGCGTTCTGGTCCGCGCTCACCACCGGAGCCGGCGCGTCGACCCGAACGGCGAAACCCGCCTTCGCCCAGGGCGTCGCGAAGGTGTGGCTTGACGGCAGGGTCACCGCGGACCTGGCCGACTCGACCGCTCAGATAGGAGCGCCGCGGGTCTGGGCGCAGGGGAACACCGGGGCGGGCGTGAAGGTGGCCGTCCTCGACAGCGGTGCGGATCTCGACCACCCCGACCTGGCCGGGCAGGTGGACGGGACCGCCAGCTTCGTCCCCGCCGACCAGGACATGACCGACGTGGTGGGGCACGGTACGCACGTCGCCTCGACCGTCGCGGGCACCGGCGCCGCCTCCGCCGGCAAGGAACGTGGCGTCGCGTCCGGCGCACGCCTGGAGATCGGCAAGGTGCTCAACCCCCGGGGCCAGGGGCAGGCTTCCTGGATCATCGCCGGAATGGAGTGGGCCGCCCGGGACCGGCACGCCAGGGTCGTCAGCATGAGCCTCGGCGGGTACGGCGACGGCACCGACCCGATGAGCCAGGCGGTGAACGGACTCAGCGCCGAGACCGGCGCGCTGTTCGTGATCGCGGCCGGCAACTCCGGGCCGGGCGCGCACTCGGTCAACAGCCCCGGCGCCGCCGACGCCGCGCTGACCGTCGGGGCGGTGGACGCATCCGACCACCTCGCCGACTTCTCCAGCCGCGGCCCGCGCACCGGGGACGACGGACTGAAACCGGAGATCACCGCGCCGGGTGTCGGCATCCTGGCCGCCCGCTCCCAGGACAGCGCGGAGGGCAGCGGCCTCTACACCACGATGAGCGGCACCTCGATGGCGACCCCGCATGTCGCCGGAGCCGCCGCGCTGCTGGCCGCCGCCCACCCGGACTGGTCGGGCCAGCAGCTGAAGCAGGCGCTGGTCAGCAGCGCCCGGCCCACCCCGTCCTACACGCCGTACGAGGCCGGGGCGGGACGCGTCGACGCCGGCGCCGCCACGCGCGCGGACGTCTTCGCGACCGCCAGCGCCTACGCCGGCCGCCACACCTGGCCGACCGCACCGGACGAGACCGACGTGCGGACGGTGACGTACAGCAACGTCGGTGACATCCCGGTCGACCTCGGCCTGGCGGTCGACGCCGGTACCGCCACGGACGCGTTCTCGCTGTCCGAGCGGCGCGTCACCGTGCCCGCGCACGGCACCCGGTCGGTGCGGCTCACCACGGCGGTCGGCCGCCTGCCCGCCGACCGGCCGGTCAGCGGCACGGTCCTCGCGACCGACGACACCGGAACCGTCCGGGGCCGGACGCTGATCGGTGCCTCCCGCGAGGGGGAACGCCACAACCTGACCCTCGTCGCCAAGGACCGGTCCGGCCGGCCGCTCGCCGGGGAGTCGATCCTGGTCGCGTCCGAACACCTGTGGACGTCGGCGACGTTCGACGACTCCGGCCGCGCCACCCTGCGGGTGCCGCCGGGTGTCTACAGCGGATGGATGCTGTCCACCGTCACGGGGGCCGCCGGCCCCCATGCGCTGGGTCTGGCACTGCTCGGCTTCCAGGGTGCCGAGGTGGAACAGGACCGCACCGTCACCCTCGACGGACGCCGGCTCCGGCGGGTCGGCGCGGAGGTCCCCCAGGACGCCACGGCACTCCTGTCGCGGCTGGACGTGTCCCAGACGTTCGGCGACAGCTCCGTGACGACCGTGCAGATGCCCGATGACACGTATGACAGCCTCTGGGCACTGCCGACCTCCCGGCAGCACGAGGAGGGCTTCACCTTCGGGGCGCGGTTCCGGCTGGAGGAGCCCGCCCTGACCATCGCGACCAAGACGCACACCTACCGCGACATCCTGGTCAGGCGGGGAGGCGCACCGCTGCCGGCCGGCACCCACCGGCTGACGGCGGTCTACGGCGGAACGGGTTCGGCCGACGAGCTGGCCGAGGCCGGTGTGCGCGGCAAGGCCGCGGTGGTGCGCCGCAGCGACACCCTCACACCGCAGCAGCAGGCGGAGGCCGCCGCCGCGGCGGGCGCCCGGCTGATCGTCGTCGTCAACGACGGCCTCGGTCGTCTGCTCCCCTCCCCGGAGGGGAAGCTGGAAGCCGACCCGGCTCCGCTGTCGACGGCCACGCTCGACACCGACCAGGGCGCCGCCCTCCTCGACGCCCTGCGGCAGGGCAGCGTCCGCCTGACGGTCACCTCGAACCCCACCACCGACTACGTCTACGACGTGGTGCACCACTGGACCGGGGGCGTCCCCGCGGACCCCACGTGGCGCGAGCGCCGGGGCGACCTGGCGCGCGTCGACGTCTCCTTCCGCAACTACCGGCCGGGCAAGGCGTACGAGTACCGCTCGGACGAGCAGGGCTTCGCGGGCGTCTGGGCGCCCCTCCCCGCTCCCGCCCAGGGCGAGCGGACCGACTGGCTCACCGGGGACATCCCGTGGCAGGACTACGCGGGCATCCTCGGTGAGACGTCCCAGGTGTCGCAGGATTTCACCACCTACCGCCACGGGACCACCAGCCCGGTCACCTGGTTCGGACCGGTCCAGCGGCCCCGGATGGGTCCGCTCGGGTACCAGCCGGCGCGCTACGGCGACACGATGTGGCTGCCGGTGCCGGGCTGGGGTGACTCCGGTGCCGGACACATCGGCGACTCCCACGCCAACTTCGGCGTCAAGAACCGCGTCACCCTCTACCAGGGGGACCAGGAGGTCGACTGGGGCAACGACGAGAAACTGCTGCTGTCCGGCCTGGCCCCGCAGCGGCTGCCGTACCGGCTGGTGGTCGACAACGACCGCGGCGCCTGGGCCAACCCCTACTCCCGGCACACCCTGACCGAGTGGAGGTTCACCTCGGAGGCCGCCGAGGGGGAGGCACCGCTGCCGATGATCCAGGTGGACTACGGCATCGGCACCGATCCGGCCGGCCGCGCCGGCCGGCACGCCGCGCTGACGGTGACCGTCTCGCAGCTCCCGGGCGTGCACAGCGCGGTGAACAAGCCGACCGTCGACCTCTCGTACGACGACGGGAAGACCTGGCACCGCGCCGAACCGAGCCGTGACGGCGGGGGCGGGGCCTGGCGCACCGCGTTGCGCGCCCCGAAGGACGCGCGGTTCGTGAGCCTCCGGGTCGGCGCGACGGACCACGACGGGGACAGCGTGACGCAGACGCTCACCCGGGCCTTCGGCCTGCGCTGACGCCGAGCACAAGGGGCGGGACCGCGACCGGCGGTCCCGCCCTTCGTCGTGCGTGCCCCGTCCGGGCCGCCCGCGCACGCCGGTGACGAGCGGGCCGAGCGCGGATCAGTGGCCGTGCCGAACGCCGTCAGCCGGTCCGCCGGGAGGTGCCCCGGCCCCGGCCGACGGGGGCCGGCGCGCGCGGTGTCACAGGAGGTACTCGCCGAGCGAGTGACCCATCGCCTCCGTGGTCAGCTCGATCCGCAGCCCGTTGGGGTCGGCCACGAACAGGCTGAGAGTGGGGCCCATCGGGAAGGCCGCGTACGGGATCTCACGCTCGTCGAGGCGGGCCTTCACCTCGTCGTACGTCTCCCGCGTGACCGACAGCGCGATGTGGTGGCCGCCGCCGATCGTCTCCGCGTAGTCCGGGTGCGGGTGACCCGGGAAGTCGAAGAAGGCGAGCATGTTCTCGCCGCCGACGTCGAAGAAGAAGTGGGTCGACCCGGGATAGTCCCGGTTGTCGCTCAGGTCCACCAGCGGAAAGCCCATCACGTCCCGGTGGAAGAGGATCGTCTCCTCGACGTCCCGGGCGATGTACACGGCGTGCTGGATGCCCCGTGCGGTGGTCCGCGGCCGTTCCGCCGCCGGTACGAGGTACTTGTTCCTCAGTTCCTCCTGTCGCTTCAGAAGCGCCTGCAGCTCCTCGCCTTGCGGCTGTGCCATGATCGGGTTCCTTTCTGGTGGACCGTGTGGGCATGGTGGCGACGCACCGCGGTCGCCGCGTTCGACGGCGCGGTTCACGCCCGGCTTCTTCCGGCCCGGTGCCGGACCGATTCAGCCGGCGAGCATGTCGCGGACCATGGGGATGACCTTCGAGCCGTAGAGCTCCACCGCGCGAAGGCGGGCGCTGATCGGCTGTGAGCCCGCGGTGTACAGGAGGTCGAACCTGGTGACGCCGAGCCCGCGCATGGCGCCGGCGATCTTGCGCGCGACCGTCTCGGGCGAGCCGATGTACAGGGAACCGTGCTCGATCTCGGCGTCGAACTCCCGCCGGCGCACCGGGGGCCAGCCCCGCAGCGCGCCGATCCGGTCCCGGATCTCCCGGTAGTGCGGCCAGAACACCTCCCTGGCCTCCTCGTCGGTGTCGGCGACGAAGCCGGGGGAGTGCAGACCCACCGGATGGGCGGTGGTGCCGAACTGCTCCGCCGCGCGCCGGTAGAGGTCGACGTAGGGCGCGAAGCGCTCGGCCGAACCACTGATCACGGCGAGCATCAGGGGGAGCCCGTAGTGGGCCGTCCGGACGACCGACTGCGGGGAACCGCCGACGCCGACCCACGTGGTCAGGCGTCCGGACTCGGTGGTGGGGAAGACCTCCGCGTTCTCCAGGGGGGCCCGCACGGTGCCCTTCCAGGTGACGGGCTTCTCCTCCAGCAGCCGCACGAAGAGGTCGAGCTTCTCCTCGAACAGCGTGTCGTAGTCGCTCAGGTCGAATCCGAACAATGGGAACGACTCCGTGGAGGAGCCGCGGCCGAGGATGATTTCGGCCCGGCCGCCGGACAGCGCGTCGACCGTCGCGAAGCGCTGGTACACCCGTACGGGGTCGTCCGAGCTCAGCACGGTCACCCCGGAGGAGAGACGAATGCGGCTGGTGCGGGTGGCGATGCCGGCCAGCACGGTCTCCGGCGTCGAGACCGCGTACTCGGGGCGGTGGTGTTCGCCGAGCGCGAGGACGTCCACGCCGAGGTCGTCCGCGAGCACCGCCTCCTCGACCAGTTGCCGGATCGCCCGGGCGTGGGAGACGAGGACGCCGGAGTCGTCCTCGGGCACCTCGCCGAACGTGTCCAGGCCGAACACGGGATCAGACATGGGCGGACTCCTTGCTGAGCGGTTCCCTGACGCGCGGGGCGACTTCGCGGCCCAGCAGCTCGCTCCTGCGGTCGCGGGCCCTCAGGGGAAGGTGCGTGATGGCGTACGTGAGGCCGAAGCGGCTCGGACGCGGGTCGCGGGCCACGTTGGCGATCTTGCCAGCGACGGTCTGCGGGGAACCGGCGAACAGCGCGCCGCGGTCGAGCTCCTTCTCGGAACGTTCCCGCGTGGGTTCGCAGAACCCCTGCTCCCCGGCCGGCACGGTCACGACCGGCTGCCAGTACCGCCAAAAGGCCGGGGCCGTCATGGTGTCCTCCTCGGGCAGCCTCGCTGCGGCAGACCACTCTCCACCACACCTGTTTGACTCGTCAAGTATTCGCGGCGCCGGTCACATGTCGACTCCGGTCGCCGTCGGGAAGTGTGTGTGAACTACTTGCTTGACGGATCAAATAATGTCATGGTTGCCGCGTCAAGTTAGTGAGGTGACCAAGTGGTAACCCACACCACGAAACCGCACGGCTCCACCGCCCCGGCGTCCGAGCGCCCGCAGACAGACCGTCCGCGTGCCGACCGGCAGGGGCGGGAGACCGTCACCCGCAGGACCCTGCGGCACCTGGCGACCGGGGCGGCGGCGCTCGCACTGCTCCACGCGGCCCTCCTCGGCGTCTCCTCCGCGGCCGGCACCCCGCTGGAACCCGACCGGCTGGACACGGCGCAGACCGTGGCCGTCGTCCGCCTCCTCGCTCCCTGGCCGTTGACGGCCCTGGTGCTGCTGTGGCTGGCACACCAGCGGCCGGCGGCCTACGCCCGCGCCGCTCTCGCACTGCTGTCGACCGGCGCCGCCGGGCTCGCCTGCACCAGCTGGATGCCTCTGGACCGCCTCCCGGCGCGCGAGGGCAGCCTCCTCGGCGACTACCTGGCGATGCCCGGTGCGCTGACGGGGTGGTGCCTGCTGACCGCGCTCGGGGTCGTCAGCGCCGTCTCGTCGTCCCGAGCGCGTGTCGCCGTCATGACGACCGCGCTGGGCGCCGTCGCCACGTCCGTGCTGACCACCGAACACACCGGGCTCGCCGTCACGTTCGCCGTGGGGGTGCCGCTGGTGAGCTGGCTCCTCGCGGGACGCCTCTCGCGCCTGGGCGCACGGGCCCGCGGCCCCGCGGACGCCTGGGAGCCGGAAGGCCGGGCCGAGCCGGTGCGGGGGCGCGCCGGAACCCGGAAGCGCCTACCGGGCGCGTCCTCCGCGACCCTGCGGCAGGCGGGCTGACGGCCGTGCACCTCGACCGTGTGATCGAGGCGGCCGGATGGTGGTCGTACGCCGCGGTGTTCGTCCTCACGGCCGGCGAGACCAGCGCGTTCATCGGCCTTCTGGTGCCCGGCGAGACGGCCGTCCTGCTGGCGTCGGCCGTCGCCGGCCGGGGCGAGCTGAACGGCCCCCTCCTGGCGGCCGTCGTGGTCGCGGGCGCCGTCACCGGCGACAACCTCGGCTACGCCCTCGGCCGCAGGTGTGCGCGGCGGCCCGGCCGGCGGTCCCTCAAGGCCCTCGTCGGCCACCGCGACGGACGGGCCCGGGCCTTCCTCACCCGCCACGGCGGAGCCGCGGTCTTCACGGGCAAGTTCATCGGGTTCGCGAGGACCTTCCTGCCCTACGCCGCCGGCTCGTCGGGCATGCCCTATCGGCGCTTCCTTCTCTACAGCACCACGGCGTCGCTGGTCTGGGGCACCGGAACGGTGCTGCTGGGCTTCTTCGCCGGTGCCGCCGCGACCGGACTGCTGCGCACGGCCGGCACGGTCGCCGTCGCGGCGGTGGCGGCCGTGACGGTTCCGGCACTCGCCGTCAAGGTCCTCGCACGACGCCGGCGCCACCGGCCGGTCACCAGGTCCAGGATCGTGGCGTGCGGCGGGCCGCGGCGCCCGCCGGCGCGGGGCGCGGCACGCGAGTTCACCCGTTCGCGGGAGGGATAGTCACGCCATGCGGGGCCGGGGACCGGGGCGCCACGGCCGCGCACCGGCGCGCGCTGCCGTTGCCGGTCTCGCGGGACCCCGGACCGCGTGGTGCAAACTGTGCTGGAATCCGCCCGCCGGGCAGGGCCTTTGCGCCCGTCCGCCGACGGCATGTCGGTGCTCGGGCAGCCGATGCTCGCGCCGGTCGCCGGCGGGGTGTTCGGTGCGGGTCCGGCCGAGGGCCGTACCGACCGCGTCCTGGTGAGGGTGGTGCGGGCGGTCCGACCGGCTCGTGGACGGCAGCACGCAAAGGGAACGCCATCGGTTCACGCGGCGCGCCCGGTCGGCGGGGGCGGCCGGGCCCGACGTCACGGCGGCCGTCTGCCGAAGAGGGGCCGGGCCCGCCGGGCGGCGGATCCGGCGTCGGCACCGCCTGGCACGGCCAGGGTGCAGGTGCCGATCACCGGGTACTCGTCGCGGACTCACCGGACCCGGACTTCGCGCCCCGGCCGCCGGACCCCGCGGGGCTGGTGGGGACACGGGCGGCGTCACGCCCGCCTGCGTGACCCGCGAGTACGGCGTTCCCGCCACGGTCCGCGTCGCGTGCGCGACCACCCGCTTCCCCTCGGGCACACCCCTGGCCGTCGACGGAGGCGCCGGGGCGGTCACCGTCCGCGAGCTGCCCGGGCTCGCCCCGCGCCGACGGCCTGACGACAGGAGCCGGCGGCGTGGAGGCCACGCGGCTGTCTGGCGTGTTGGAGAGCCCGATCGCTTCGGCCGGCCGGCCGGCGCGGCGGCCGGTTCCGGGCGGTCGCGGCCCGCCGCCGTCGCGGACGGGTGGCCCGCTGAGCGCAGGGGATCGCCGCACGCCCGGGTGGTGCGCCCCCGGCCCGGAACCGGGCGGCACCGTGCAGTCGTACGCCCCGGTGCCACCGCCTCCCGGCCCGTGACACGTATCAGGGGGCCGGAACCGTGTCGTGTGACGCGTGCCCCGTCAGCCGGGCGGTGACCGTCTCCAGCAGTTCGTCGGAGAACTCCTGGTCGTCGACGGCCCGGGCCATGAGCACGGCACCGACGAGGGCGCTCAGGGTGACCATCGCCTCCGCCCGGGCGTCCTCCCCGTCCTCGGCGTCGTCGTCCAGGCCGGCGATGAGGTCCAGGTAGGTGCGGACCTGCTTCTCGTACGCCTCCTTGACGTCCTGGCCGCCGCGCGCGGCGGCGGCACCGAGGGTGACCAGCGCGCAGCCGGTGGCCGGTGCGTCCCGGTGCTGCTTGGCGAGGTAGGCGTCGATCAGTCCGGCTCGCGGATCCTGCTCGTTCTTCCGCGCGGACCGCTCCATCTTCGCGGTGCCCTCCGCCAGGGCGAAGGCGACGGCCTGGGTGATCAGGTCGTCCCGGGACCGGAAGTGCTTGTAGAAACCGCCGTGCGTCAGCCCGGCCTCGTTCATGAGCTCCGCGATCCCGGGGCGGGTGACGCCCTCGGCGCGGATCTTGCGTGAGGTGATCCGCAGCACCCGTTCACGGGTCGCCGCCTTCTCCGCCTGTGAGTGGCCCATCCGACCCTGCCTTTCATGGAGCGACGCGGTGGGTCACCGCGCAACTGGATGACGTACATCATACACCTGCGCCTGTCAAAGCGGGCCGTCCGGCATCCGCGTTTGACTTTCTGGATGACGTACGTAATCTCGATTCAGGATGTTATGCATCATCCAGATCGGAGCTGAACCGATGACCCGGACCTACGACCCCCGTCGCACGGCCGTCCTGCTGGTCGACCCCTTCAACGACTTCCTCTCCGAGGGCGGCAAGATCTGGCCGCGCCTGGAACCCATGGCGCGGGAGGTGGGGCTGCTGGACCACCTGCGTTCCGTGATCGCCTCCGCCCGCGAGAACGGCGTCCGCGTCGTGTTCGTCCCGCACCGCCGCTGGGAGCCGGGCGACTACGAGACGTGGGACCACCCCAACCCCACCCAGCTCGGCATCATGGAGCGCCACAGCTTCGCCCGCGGGACCTGGGGCGGCGAGTTCCACCCCGACTTCCAGCCGCGGCCGGGCGAGCCCGTGGTCCAGGAGCACTGGGCGCAGAGCGGGTTCGCCAACACGGACCTCGACTTCCGGCTCAAGCAGCACGGCATCACCCACGTGGTGCTCGTCGGCCTGCTGGCGAACACCTGCATCGAGTCGACCGGCCGCTTCGCCATGGAACTCGGCTACCACGTGACGCTGGTGCGCGACGCCACCGCGGCGTTCCTGCCCGAGATGATGCACGCCGCGCACGAGCTGAACGGCCCCACCTACGCCCACGCCATCACCACCACCGACGAGCTCACCGCCGCACTCAAGGGAGCACACGCATGACCCTCACCGGAGACCTGCTGATCGGAGCCTCCCAGGTCCCCGCGACCGCGGGAACCATGAAGGCGCTCAACCCCGCCACCGGCGAACTCCTCGAGCCCGAGTTCGCCTTCGGCGGCGCGGCCGAGGTCGACCGCGCGGTCCGCCTGGCCGACGAGGCGTTCGACAGCTACAGCCACACCGGCCTGGCCGAGCGCGCCGCCTTCCTCGAACTCGTCGCGGACAAGCTGGAGGCGGTCAAGGACCGACTCGCCGCACGTCTCGAGCTGGAGACCGGTCTGCCGGCCGCCCAGTTCGAGGGCGAGGCCGTACGGACCGCGGGCGTCTTCCGCAAGTTCGCCGTCGTCGTCCGCAAGGGCCGCTTCCTCCAGGCGACCATCGACCCCGCGCAGCCGGACCGGCAGCCCGCACCGCGCCTCGACCACCGGTTGCAGAAGGTCGCCCTTGGCCCGGTGGTGGTCTTCGGCGCCAGCAACTTCCCGATCTCCTACTCGGTGGCGGGTGGCGACGTCGCCTCGGCACTGGCGGCCGGCTGCCCCGTCGTCGTGAAGGCCCACAACGCGCACCCCGGTGCCTCCGAGATCGAGGGCCGGGTCATCCAGGAGGCCGTCGCCGAGGCCGGACTGCACGAGGGCGTCTTCTCCCTCGTCCGCGGCGCGGGCAACGAGATCGGTGAGGCGCTGGTGGACCACCCCCTGGTCCGCGCGGTCACCTTCACCGGCTCCGAGACCGGCGGCATGGCCCTCTACCGCCGGGCCCAGCAGCGCCCCGACCCCATCCCGGTCTTCACCGAGATGACCAGCGTCAACCCGACCTTCGTCCTGCCCGCCGCCCTGGCGGCACGCGGAGCGGAGATCGGCGGCGGCCTGGTCCAGCGCGGCATGTACAACGTCGGACAGGCCTGCCTGAAGCCCGCGGTCCTCCTCGCCGTCGACGGACCCGGCTTCCGGGAACTGCGGGACGCCGCGATCGCCGAGGTGGAGAAGGTGGCCGCGCGGACCATGCTCACGCCCGGCATCCACGACGCCTACACCCGCAACGCCCGGCGCCTGACGGACGAGGGCGCCACCCGGATCGCCGCGGGAGCGGCCCCGGACGGCGCGTGGGACGGTCAGTCCCAGCTGTACGAAGTCGGCGGGGAGCGGTTCCTGGCCGAGCCGGCCCTGCGCGAGGAGGTCTTCGGCCCCGCCCTCCTGCTGGTACGGCTGACCGGTCCGGAGCAGCTGCTGGAGGCGGCCCGCGCGTTCCGCGGTCAGCTCTCGGCCACCGTGCACGCCGAGGCCGCCGACCGTGCCGAGGCCGAGCAGCTCCTGCCGGTCCTGGAGCGCCGTACGGGACGCATCGTGTTCAACGCCTTCTCGATCCCGCAGGAAGTCACGTACGCCACCACCCACGGCGGCCCGTTCCCGGCCACCTCCGACAGCCGTTTCACCTCCGTCGGCATGGGCGCGATCGAGCGGTTCATACGGCCGGTCACCTACCAGAACTTCCCCGACGGCCTTCTGCCGCAGCCGCTGCGCGAGGCGAACCCGCTGCACCTGTGGCGGGTCGTCGACGGCGAACTCACCCAGGACTGAACCGCCCCCACGGCCCCGTCCGCCACCGGACGGGGCCCGTTCCGTCCCGGACAGGGGATCGCCCCCCACCAAGGAAAGGAGACCTTCTGTGACCGCCACCGACCAAGCCGCCGCGGACGACGAGCGCGAGGCCCGCGAGGAGGTGCGCCGGAGACTGATCGGCGCATGGCAGCTCGTGTCGTACACCGCCGAAAGCTCCGACGGAGAGGTCGTCCACCCGCTCGGACCCGCCCCGTACGGCCTGATCGTCTACACCCCGGAAGGCTACATGTCCGCCCAGCTGGGGCGCGGCGGCCGCCCGCCCCTGAAGTCGGCGCGTCTCGAGGACGCGGAGACCGACGAACTGGCGCGGGCGGCGGCCGGCTACGTCTCCTACGGCGGGCCGTTCGAGGTCGTGGACCCCACCACCGTGGAGCACCACGTCACCACCAGCCTCTTCCCGAACTGGATCGGCCGCTCCCAGGTGCGCAAGGTGCGTTTCGTGGGCTCGTTCCTCAGGCTCGCCGTCGCCACTCCGACCCGGCTCTGGGGTGCGGAGCGCACGGCCGAGCTCACCTGGCACAGGCTGACCTGACCACGAGCGCCGCGGCGGGCTCCTCGGGGTGAACCCTCGGCGCGGGTCGCCTCGTTGTCTCCTTGAGGGCTGCCTCCGTCCACGCGGGCGGCGGCAGCGGGACGGCCGCCTCGGCGTGAGACGCCGCGACGACAGGCGGCCCGTTCCCCGTGCGGCGGTCCGGTCCACCGGGCCGGCCTCCCGTACGGCCTCGGCGGCCCTCTCCTCACGTCTGCCCGACCGGACAGGGCCGCCGCCCACGACTTCGGGGACACCCGCCGGCCCGGTGGGTGACCGGAGGAGGGCGAGCGCCGCCCGGACCGCGCAGGCGGCGGAGAGGGCGGCGGCCGAGGCGCTGGAAGGCCCGTCCCGCCCAGCACGCTCCGATGTGCGCGTCACACGTGTGTGAGTGCGGTCACGCCGCGTCCACACGGTCATGAATCGCTTGACGCTCGCCTGGCACAGGCGCAAGCTTGCTTCGTCAAGCAAATGGTTGATCGATCAAAGGACCGGTCCCGACATCCTGAGGCAAGGAGAGTTCCGATGGGAATGCTCGACGGGAAGGTAGTGCTCGTCACCGGCAGCGCGGGCGGCATGGGGCGCGTCGCGGCGCTGATCTTCGCCAGGGAGGGTGCGAAGATCGTCGGGTCGGACGTCAAGACCGGCCTCAACGACGAGACGGTGGGGCTCGTCCGCGACGCGGGCGGTGAGATGACGGGGATCGCGCCGATCGACCTGACCGACCCGGAACAGGCGCGGCAGTTGGTCGAGGGCGCGGTCAGCGCCTACGGCGGGCTCGATGTGGTGTACAACAACGCGGCCATGCAGCGTTTTGGCCCCATGCCGGATTTCTCGGTCGAGGACTGGCGTGCGACGGAGGCCGGCGAACTCGACATCCCGTTCTTCGTGTCGAAGTTCGCGTGGCCGCACCTGGTCCGGCGCGGCGGCGGCGTCATCATCAACGTGGCGTCGGAGGCCGGCATGATCGCCGGCTCGAACCCTCCGATGGTCGCGCACACCGCGGCCAACGCCGGCGTCATCGGCATGACGCGGCAGCTCGCGCTCGAAGGAGCCCCGCACGGCATACGCGCAGTGGCGATCAGCCCCGGGCCGGTGCTGACCCCGGCCAGCGACCGGGACCTGGGTGACAACCAGGCCCTCCGGGACGCCGTCACCAGCAAGACGCTCCTCAAGCGGTTCGCCAGGCCCGAGGAGATCGTGGAGCTGGCCGCCTTCCTCGCTTCCGACCGGGCGTCGTACATCACGGGTGCCAACTACCCGGTCGACGGCGGCGCGAGCGCCTGGTAACACCGTCCGCTCGCGGTGGTTCCGACCCGTTCCCGTGGCGCCGCGCTGCCGGTGTCCCTCGCACTCCGGCGGCGCCCCGGGGAGGGTGCCGGATCCAGGCGTCGCGCGCGCGGAGAGGTAGACCGTACGCCGCCACGACCGGGGCCTGCCGTCCGCGCTCAGCCGGCACGCTGTCCCGTGCCCCCCGTCGCGGAACAGCCTCCGCACGGTGCCCCGGACGCGCTCGGCGCTCCGGGGCACCGTGTCCGTGAGGACCGTGCCGGCAGGGCGGGGGAACCGGCGGCCGCCGCCCCGCGGCGGCTCACCTCAACTCCCCGCCCTCCAGCAGACGCGCGAACGGTATGAGACCGTCGTGGGGGTCCTCGACGGGCGGTGCCTCACGCCGGGCCACCGCGTCGGCGAGTTCCCGGGCAGCTCGCCCGATGCGCCGCACCAGCGGGTCCTGCGTGTCGCCGCTGCCGTGGCCCCAGTCGTCCGTCGCGGCGAACACCGCCGTGGGCACGACCACCGCGCGCAGGTACGCGAACAGGGGTCGCACCGCGTGTTCGAGGACGAGCGAGTGCCGCCCGGTGCCACCGGTGGCGGCTGTCAGCACCGGCTTGTCCACCAGAGCGGTGTCTTCGAGACAGTCGAAGAACATCTTGAACAACCCGCTGTACGAGGCGGTGAAGGTCGGCGTCACCACGATCAGGCCGTCCGCGGCCGTCACGGCGTCGAACGCGCGCCTCAGCCCGGGTGACGGATAGCCCGCCATCAGGTGGTTGACCAGGTCATGCGCGTGGTCGCGTACCTCGACGACGTCGACGTCGACCCGGGCGCCGCGCCCCTCCAGCTCCGCGCGGACACCGTCGGTGAGCCGGTCGGCGAGCATCCGGGTCGTGGACGGCAGCCGCAGGCCGGCCGAGACCACGGCGAGCGTGCGCTTCATCGTCCGCCCTCACCGCGTGCGACCCCCGCCGCCGCACTCGCGGAGGGATGCGTGGGGGCGTCCGGCACGTGGGCGGGCCGGCTCCTGGCGAACTCCTTGCGCAGGACGGGCACGATCTCGCCCAGCGATTCGATCTGCTCCAGCACGGTCCTGTGCGGCACACCGATGCCGTCGACGTTGAACAACTGCCGCTGGTAGTCGCCGCCCGCGTTCTCGCGGTAGGCGAGAACGCGCTCGATCACCTCCTGCGGGCTCCCGACGACCACCGCCGTCTGGGCCATCGTGTCCTCCAGCGACGGACCGTTCCCGTACGCGGCGGAGCCGTCGAAGTAGGGGCGGAACTCCCGTACGGCGTCCTGCGAGTTCCTGCGCACGAACAGGTGGGCGGCGAGGCCGACGACGGCGTGGTCGGCGGGGCCGTGTCCGTAGTGCTCGAAGCGGCTCCGGTAGAGGTCGACCAGCCTGCGGACGTGTTCCTTGGGCCAGAAGAGGTTGTTGTGGAAGAAGCCGTCACCGTAGTACGCGGCCTGTTCGGCGATCTCCGGGCTGCGGATGGACGCGTGCCAGACGAAGGGTGGAACGCCGCCGAGCGGGCGCGGGGTGGAGGTGAAACCCTGCAGCGGGGTACGGAACCGTCCGGTCCAGTCGACCACGTCCTCGCGCCACAACCGGTGCAGCAGGGCGTAGTTCTCCACGGCCAGTTCGATGCCGTTGCGGATGTCCTGGCCGAACCAGGGATAGACCGGGCCGGTGTTGCCGCGGCCGAGCATCAGGTCGACCCGGCCGTCCGCGAGGTGCTGCAGCATCGCGTAGTCCTCGGCGATCTTCACCGGGTCGTTGGTGGTGATCAGCGTGGTGGACGTCGACAGCAGGATCCGTTCGGTCCGTGCCGCGATGTGCCCGAGCAGAGTGGTGGGGGAGGACGGGACGAAAGGAGGGTTGTGGTGCTCGCCGATCGCGAAGACGTCCAGCCCGACGTCCTCCGCGAGCTTCGCGTACTCCACGAGTGCCTTGATCCGCTCGTGCTCCGTGGGCGTCCGCCCGGACAGCGGGTCGCGCGCCACGTCACCCACGCCGAAGATCCCGAAGTGCATATGTGTGTCCTGCCTGTCGTGTCGACGGCCGCGTCGGCAGCCGTGTTGGGCTGAGGGTTTCTCGGCTGAGTCACCGGCTGCTCTCGGCCGGCGCACGATGCGCCGTGCGGGCCGCGACAGCGGTACGGGGCTGTCCGCGGGGTGCGGACGCCGCGGTGACGACCACGGCGTCGTCGGCCGTCACCGGCCGGACGGCACTCAGGCCGGCCGGTGGCGGTTCCGGCCGATTTCAGTTCCGGCCGGGCCGGACCGCCGTCTCGTCGGCGCTTCCGAGGAGTGCGGCGGGCGGCAGCAGGGGCGCGCCCGCCGGCCGGCGGTGACGGCCGTGCCCCACGAAGTCGCCGACGGGGGCGCACCGGTCCTCGTCGGCGTGTGTGCCCCGGTGCCGGCCGGTGCCGCCGAAGGTGAGGACACGCGTGATCCGAGCGTGCTCTGACGGGACGTCGGTGATGCTGGGAGCCATCTCGTTTTTCCTACGTGGTGTGCACTGCTGGGCAGTGGTGAACGATCGGGTGTCCGGCGGGTCCGCGTGCGCTCGTCAGGTGTGGGCCATCGCCGCTGACGAGACCGGATGCGCGGTGCCGAGGAACTTGCTGCGCGAAGCAAATATAGCCACGTATCTCGTCGGCCGCCCGACCGGAACCTGTGCCGTGCGCCACACGGGACACACCCGGCGCGGTCCCGCCGGGAGGACGTACGCCTCCGGCGCCGCGGGGGTGCGCATGCCCCGGCCCGGCCGGCTGTGCGGCGGCCGGGTATGCGAAGGTCAGACGGCGACGTTCCGCAGGGCGGCGGCGAGCTTGGCGAGGTCGAAACCCTCCAGGTGGTCGAGGAAGTGCCGGCGTATGGCGGCGAGCGCGCTCGGCCATGCCTCCTCCAGGCGCGTCAGTCCGCTGTCGGTGAGGTAGGCGTGCCAACTGCGGCCGTCCTGGTCGCACCGCACGCGCTGGATGTAGCCCTGGCTCTCCAGGCGGTGCACGACCCGGGTCATCCCGCTGAGTGACATCTCGCAGGCGTTGGCGAGGGCCCCCATGCGCATCTGCCGGTCGGGTGCCTCGGACAGGTGCATCAGCGTCAGGTACTCCGTGTTGGACATTCGCTGCTCACGCATCATGTCGGCGTCGATCGCGCGCGGCAGGGCGTAGATGAGACAGGGAAGGGACCGGACGACGGCCTCTTCGTCCGCGGACAGCGGCCGAACGCCGTCTGTGGTGGCTGCGGGCTTCGGTGCCATGGTCACATCCTCGTGTTTCGCTCGATGAGAGCTGCGCCGACCGACCAGGGGAGGACTCGACCTCCCCGCCGACGGGGCATCGGGCCGCCCTTTACTTGACGTTACAATTTTCAGTGCTAGATTGCTTGCCGTAGCAAGTATATCCCGGACCGTCGCCGGGCGGCGCCTTCGCGAAGGGTTACGGCATGACCAAGATCGGACAGCACCCGGCCGGGCGGGCCGGACCGCCCCCCGGCCGTCTCGGTCCCCCGGGCACGTACTGTGGGGAACATGTCCTCCGACGCACGGCGTTCGAAGCCCGCTGAGCGGGAACCGCGTCCTCTCACCGCGGACGAGGAGGCCGTCGTACGGGCGCTCGGCCGGGTCATCCACGCCATGCCGCGCGCCGTCGACGCCGACATGGTCCGGGAGCAGCGGCTCCCTCTCGTCGAATACCTGGCCCTGATGAACCTCTCGGAGGCCCCGGACCGGCAGATGCGCATGGGCGACCTCGCCGCCGCGCTGGAGATGTCGGTCAGCGGTCTGACGCGCCTGGTGGACCGCCTGGAGAGGCGGGGGCTGGTGCGGCGGGTCAGGTCGGCGCGGGACGCCCGCGGCTGGCACGCGAGCCTCACCGACGCGGGGTTCGCCCGGCTGGAGAGGGCCTGGCCGACCAACCTGGCATCCGTCCGACGCCACTTCCTCGACCACCTCGCGGGCCTGGACCTCGCGAGGCTGGCGGCGGCCCTGCGCAAGATCGGCACCTGAGGGGTGCGGACGGCCGCCCTGCCCTGCTGAGGCCACGCGTGCCGATCCGGGCGTGGGCGCGTGCGTTCCCTCCCTCGGGACGCTCCGGCCTCGCGCCTCCCGCCTCGCGCACGCCCGGGGGCAGGGCGCACGAGCACCCTCATCCCTCTCGATCCAAATTTCTTCATCCCATCTCAAAGTCAAGGACTGTCATGTACATTACCGCCGTTGTTCTCAGCGTCCTCCTCGCCCTCCTCTCCCTCACCGCCGGTGCGCCCAAGGCGCGGCTGAAGGGTGATGTGCCGAACGGCCTCGTGGCGAAGGGACTCGCCACCGGGCTGGTCCGCTTCATCGGTCTCGCCGAGACGGCCGCGGCGGTGGGACTCGTCGTGGGCATCTGGTGGCAGCCCCTGGGCATCGCCGCGGCCGTCGGCATGGCCGTCCTCTTCCTCGGGGCCATCACGTACCACGTCAAGTGGGGCGACTACGGGGACAGCGCGAGCCGTGGCGGTGCCATGGCTCCGGTGCTCTTCCTCGTCGTCGCTGTGGCGGCCGCCCTCACCATCGCCGCCTCGCAGTGAGACCCGCGGCGCGGGTGACGCGGTCCCGGCCGGCCCGCCCGTGCCTGGAGGGGGGTCCGGGCCCGGCCTGACCGGACGCGCCGCGCCACACGTTCGCGAGGGCCCGGCAGACCCACGGGACCCCCACGCACGGCCGCCGGACGCATCGTCCTCCTGCGCCGGCTCACCGCCGGCGTCGCCGGGCCGCCCTCCGGGGAGGGGCCGGTACGGCGGGAGCCCGGCCGGGACGGGCAGACCGCGCGGGCGCCGCTGGACCGACTGGCCGCCCGTGAGCGCGAAGTCGCCCTCGCCGTGGCCGAGGGGAAGACCAACGCGCAGATCGCCGCCGACCTCCACCTGGGCATCCCGACGGTCAAGACACATGTCTCCCACGTCCTGACCAAGCCGGAACCGAACAACCGGGTCCGGATCGCTCTCGTCGTCCACCGGTCCGGTCCGGTCTGCTCTGACCGGACGGGCGGCTCGCCTCGACGCAGACGTCGTCCCCGGGCCGCCGCCTGCCCGCCGGCCGCTACGCCACCGGCCGCTCGGCCTCCTCGTCGACCGGTGAGGCCAGGTCGACGTCCTCCAGCGGCGTCTCCCGGCCGGTCTCGTCGACGAAGGCGACGCGCAGGGGGCGGCCGCTCGACCTGCTGCCCCGGCGCACCAGAGGGCCGTCCGGGTGCGGGCAGTACTGGTCGCCCCACTGCTGGAGCGCGCCGAAGACCACCATGAGTTCACGCCCCGCGGGGGTCAGGTGGTAGGCCATCCGCGACCGGGTGCCCGCCTCCTGGTAGGGGCGCTTGTCCAGCACTCCGCCGTCCACCAGGACGCCGAGCCTCTGGGTGAGGACATCGCTCGCCACGTGCAGGCGTTCCCTGAACTCCGAGAAACGCGTCGCTCCGTTCAACGCCTCCCGCAGTATCAGCAGACTCCACCGGTCGCCGAAGACCTCCAGCGAGCGAACGATGGAGCAACGTGCCTCACCTGTCGGGGCTGCATGGCTTCTTCTCGGCATACCGCCATCCTACCGCTGAGACGAGTTTTCCAATCCAGATGCTAGATTGGAAAAAAGGTCCCAGGCTCGGCATCCCCGGAGGTCACCGTCAACACACAGCAGCGCCTCATGATGGACAGGTCGGATCCCCGGGTGTGGCGGATCACCTTCGACCATCCGCCGCTCAACCTCATCGACCGCCACACCATCAGCGAACTGACCGCTCTCGTCGAAGAGTTGGAGCAGGATCCCGACGTACGCGTCGTGGTCTTCGACAGCGCGGTCCCGGACTTCTTCCTGGCGCACTACGACGTCGACGCCCCGCCGCCCCAGAGCCCGCCGCCGGCCGGGCCCACGGGTCTTCCCCCATGGCTGGACGTACTGGCGCGGATCGCCGAGGGCCCGTTCGTGTCGATCGCCAAGATCCGGGGACGCGCCCGTGGCGCGGGCAGCGAGTTCGTCCTGGCGTGCGACATGAGGTACGCCGGCCGGGAGAGCGCGGTGCTGTCCCAGCCCGAGATCGGTCTGGGACTCGTCGCGGGCGGCGCCCCCACACACCGTCTGCCCTTCCTCACCGGCCGGGGCCGGGCACTGGAGATCATGCTCACCGGCCAGGACTACGACGCCGAGCTCGCCGAGCGCTACGGCTATGTCGACCGGGCGGTCCCGGACGCCGACCTGGACACGCTCGTCACGGACGTCGCGGAGAGGATCGCCTCCTTCGACAAGGTCGCGCTCGTCGAGGTGAAGGACTTCGTCGGCGAGGTCTCGCTTCCCGCCCACGCCCTCCAGGCCCGGACCGGCCGCGCGTTCTGGGCTTCCGCGGCCCGCCCGGCCGGCCGGCGCCGGCTCGACGCCGCGCGGGAACGGGGACTGGGCAGGCCCGGAGACTTCGAGATGCGCATGGGGCGGCACCTGCCGGGCCTCGACCGCCCGGCCGGCCCCGAAGGCCGCCCTTCGCCGTGACCATGCCCGCCTGCCCGCCTGCCCCAGCCGGGTCTGGCGCGGCACGGCTCCGGAAACACACGTACACCCAACCGAGGAGACACCCATGGGTACCCACGAACAGTTCGCCGTCGAAGAGGTAGGTCCGTCCTACTGGCGGGTGACCTTCTCCAACGGAGAGATCAACCTGATCGACCCCGACACCATCGAGCAGCTGGCCGAGCTGGTCACCCGCATCGAGCAGGCCCCGGAGCTGACCGCCGTCGTCTTCCGCAGCGCCAACCCCGACTTCTTCATGGCGCACTGGGACATGCTGGCCGACCGGTCCCGCGTCGCCGCGATGCGGCCGGCCCCCTCCGGCCTCCACCCCTTCGCCGACAACCTGTACCGGCTCGGGAAGGTTCCCGCCGTCACCATCACCGAGCTCAACGGCCGCGCCCGTGGCGCCGGCAGCGAGTTCGCCCTGGCGACCGACATCCGCTTCGCCGGACCGGGCGCCGTCCTCGGCCAGTTCGAGGTCGGCGTCGGATCGGTCCCCGGAGGAAACCCCAGCGGCCGGCTGCCCCACCTGGTGGGCCGCGGGCGCGCCCTGGAGATCCTGCTCGGCGCCGACGACTTCCCCGCCGACCTCGCGGCGGCGTACGGCTACGTCAACCGCGTCCTGCCGGACGGCGAACTGGAGCGGTTCGTCGACGCCTTCGCCCGCCGCATCGCGGGCTTCGACAAGACGGCGATCACCCGGACCAAGGCCCTCGTCGACGCGGAGTCCCTGCCCGCCGAGGAGTCCTACGGCGCCAGCCTGCAGGCCTTCTTCCAGACCTCCGGACGCCCCGAGAACGCCCATCGCGTGCGCTCCCTGTTCGAGCGTGGGCTCCAGCGACCCGACGGCGTCGAACTCGACCTCGGCCGCCACGTCGCCGAGTAGGACACACGCAGGCTGTCACGGACCCGGAAAGGTACGCGCATGACCTTCACCCGTCACGACGTCGAGATACCGGCGGAAGGGGCGACCCTCGGGGCTTGGCTCTTCGTGCCCGACCGCGCCGGCACGCCGCTGCCGGCCATCACCATGGCCATCGGGCTCGGCGGGATCAAGGACCAGGGACTCGAACCCTTCGCCAGGGCCTTCGCCGAGGCAGGTTTCGTCGTCCTCGCCCACGATCACCGCACCTTCGGTTCCAGCACCGGAACGCCGCGCCACGATGTCGACCCGTGGCAGCAGGTCGCGGACTGGCGCCGGGCGATCTCCTACCTGGAGGCACGGCCGGAGGTCGACGCGGGCCGCATCGGTCTGTGGGGCACCAGCTTCGCCGGCGGCCACGCCCTGGTGCTCGGCGCCACCGACCGCCGGCTGCGTGCCGTCGTGGCGCAGGTCCCCATCGTCAGCGGCACCGAGATCGGCCTGCGCCGCGTCCTGCCGGAGCACCAGGCGCAGATCGAACGGCGTTATGACGACGACGAGCGCGCGCAGTTGCGGGGGGACGACCCGGCGACGGTCACGATCGTCAGCGAGGACCCGGCCGTTCCCGCTCTGTACCACGCTCCCGACGTCGTCGACTTCTACCTCCGGCCGTACGACTCCGACGTCCCGTGGGAGAACAGGCTGACGCTGCGATCGAGCCGCAACAGCCGTATGTACGAACCCGGGGTGTACATCAACCGGATCTCCCCCACGCCCCTGCTGATGATCGTGGGCCGTGAGGACACCATGACGCCGACCGACATGGCACTCGCCGCGTACGAGCGCGCGCTGGAGCCCAAGCGGCTGGAGCTGATCCCGGGCGGACACTTCTCGCCGTACCTGGAGGAGTTCGACGCGGCCGGCAGCGCGGCCGTCGGCTGGTTCACGCGGCACCTGTCCTGAGGACGCGACGGCCGGCGGCGACCGGCCGGGGTGCCGCGCGGAGGCCCACCGGACGCCCGGTGGGCCTCTGGCGCGTCACGGACGCGGGAGCAGTGGTGCGGGCCGGCGGACGGTCACAGCCCGGCTGCGTGGTCGCCGAGGCCGTACTCGACGTCGCCACGTTGCTGCAGGCCCCGCTGGAGCAGCCGGCCGATCCTGTCGTGCCCCTCCGGCCAGGTCAGCGAGGCGCGGAAGGTGTCCTGGCCGGCCGTCAGGTCCGCTTCCGACGGCAGGGTGGAGGGGTTGACCAGGGTCTTCACCTCGGAGAGCGGGCGCCGGTCGAAGGACGCGATCCGGGTGGCGAGGCGGTCCACGTAGGCGTCCAGGTCGGCGTCGGGAAGCGCCCGGTTGATCCAGCCGTACCGCTCCGCCGTCTCGGCGTCGAAGTCGTCGGCGCCCGCGATGATCTCCAGTGCGCGTCCCCGTCCGACCAGCAGCGGCAGCCGTTCCGGGGCCCCGCCTCCGGGTGTGACACCCACTCCCACCTCGGGCTGTCCCAGCACGGCGTTCTCCCTGGCGGCGAAGCGCATGTCACACGCCAGAGCGAACTCGTTGCCCACTCCGCGCGCCCGGCCGCGGATGGAGGCGATGCTGATGACGCGGGACCGGGCCATGCGTCCCGCGACCTCCAGCCAAGTGGGGCCCGTGTACGGCTCACTGCGCGGGAGCATGTCGAAATGAGCGAGGAAGAAGTCGGGGTCCGCGCTGTCGAAGACGACGACCTTGAGGTCGTCGTCCGCCTCCATGCGATCGAGGAGATCCCCCAGCGCGGCGAAGAGTTCGAACGTCACCAGGTTGATCGGGGGGCTGTCGAACGTCACGCGCCAGTAGGAGGACGAACGCGGGGTCACCCGGAACGGCGAGGAAGTGCTCATGAAACATATCTTAAATATCTTTCGCGTGTTTTCTCTCTGTGACGGACGTCAACTCAAGGCTGACTTGCAGGAGTTGCGAATTCGACTCATGCTTGACGAGTCAAGTATCACCGATGGACGAGCGCAAAGGAGCGCACCATGAACATGCGCAGGAGTACGCGTCTCACGGGTGCCGCCGTCAGCCTCTCGGGAGCGGCACTGCTCGTGGGCGGGACCCTCGCACAACCCGCCGCGGCAGCCGAAATCCCGTGGGGGCAGGCCAACTTCTACACCGGTACGAATCTCACCGGGACGGTGTACCCCATCCCGGCCACCGACACGGCGTGCACGAACCTTCCGGAACCGATGCTGTCCGTGGCCAACTTCAAGTACGCCAATGTGGAGATCTTCAAGGGCAAGGACTGCACGGACGGCCTCGGCAACGTCACCGGCCTGCACTGGTGGAACCCGCCGGCCCCGGTCTACAGCTACCGCGTCCTCCCCGCCTGGCCCCCGGCTCAGTGATCCGCCGGCGTCACGCTGCCGTGAGCGCGGGGTGACGCGCCGCGCCGTCTGTCACCCGGCCTGGACGGCGTGGAGCCCCGCTGGGCGTTTCCCAGCGGGGCTGTGCGGGCGGGTGACCGAGGTCAGGGGCTCGCGGGCTCTGTCCCGGCCTCGGGGCGCCCGGCTCTGGTGGCCGGCCGGGCTGCCCGTGCCGGCGTGCGTGACCGTTGCGCGGCGGGGCTGTGCGCGGTCAGTGGGTGACGGTGCGTGCGGCGTGTTCGATCAGGTCGGCCACGGCGGCCGGCTGGGAGACGGAGACGGCGTGGGAGGCGGCGATCTCGACGGTGTGGGCGTGGGCGCGTTCGGCCATGAAGCGCTGGGCGGCCGGCGGAATGTTCTTGTCCTGGGTGGTGACCAGGTCGAAGGAGGGGATGGTCTTCCAGGCGGGCTCGGTGGCCTTCTCCTCCAGGGCACTGGCGGCGATGGGGCGCTGGGTGGCGGCCATGAGGTCGGTGGTGGCCTTGGGTACGTCGGCGGCGAACTGGTCGTGGAACTTGTCGGCCTTGATGTACAGGTCGGTGCCGGTGCCGCCGCCGGGCAGGGGGAAGGTGACGGGGTTGAGGTTCTCGCCGAGGGTGCTGCCGGGGAACTTGTTGGACAGTTCCAGTGCGCTCTCGCCCTTGTCGGGGAGGAAGGCGCCGATGTAGACCAGCGCCTTGACGTTCGGGTCGCCGGTCGCGGCCTCGCTGATCACCGCGCCGCCGTAGGAGTGGCCGACGAGGACGACCGGTCCCTTGGCGCTCGCCAGGACGCTGCGGACGTAGGCGGCGTCGTCGGCCAGTCCGCGCAGCGGGTTGGCGGGTGCCACCACCTGATAGCCCTCGTGCTGCAGCCGCTTGACGACGCCGTTCCAGCTGGAGGCGTCCGCGAAGGCGCCGTGGACCAGGACGACGGTGGGCTTCTCGCCCGCCGCGCGGTGCTCGGCCCTGGCCGCGCTGGCGGGAGTGGTGACCGTCAGCGTGAGGGCCGAGACCGCGGCGACGGCGCCCAGCACGGCGATGCGCTTGCGGGTGGGGCGGAAGACGGTCTTCAGGTCCATGGTGGCTCTCCTCGGGCAGTGGGCGTGCAAGGGGCGTGTCTTCCGGGGCGGTCCCGCCCCGTGGCGACGTGGAAAAACATAGCGCGCAATTAAGTTGCGCACAACTCAACTGCGCGCAATCGCTGCAACCGACCGCCCTTCCTGGCCCGCTAGGGAGGGCGAGGAGCGCCCGGCCGACCCACGAGGCCGCAGCCGTCGGGTTCCAGCGCCTCGACAAGCCGTTCCAGACCGGGCGACCCGGCACTGTTCCTGGTGAAGTCGCCGTCGAGACCGACCGAGCCGACGGTGACGGCCGGCTTTCCGGTGAGCTTGGGGCGTCGAAGTTCCAGCCCTTCCACGGGGAGAAGCGGAAGATGACGGGGAAGTTTGGTGAGATCAGCTCGTGGACGGCCTCGACGATCTCGACAGCGAAGCGCGTTCACGCGAGGTCCACGAGGTGGCCGTGCGCGCCGTGGATCTCGACGTCGTCGAAGCCGGTCCGCTCGGCGTCCGCGGCTGCCTGCGCGTAGGCGGCGACGACATCGTCGGTGTCCGCTCGGCTCATGGCTCGGCCGGCGCCGTCCCTGCCGTCGAGTGCGAGGCCGGACGGCCGGACGGGAATCGCGTCCTCGAAGGGCGGCTTGCCCGGCTCGCGGACCATGCCCACGTGGGTGGCGCCGAAAGTGGCGCGTACGGCCCCGGAGGCGGGGCCGGAACCCGCTCCAGCGTGCAACGCCTGGGGCCGACGCGGCCTGCTGCGCCACTGGGTACGGCGCTGCGCCTGGTCGACGCGCCCGGCTCCGAGGGCAGGATCAGGAGTCGGCGGTCCGGCTCCGCGGCGTGGCGGGCGACGCCGGGGAGGTCGGCCCGGACTCGCCGGGTGCGGACAGGAGAGCCCGGCCGGCGGACTCGGCGAGCCAGGCCTGTGCCCGGTCGAAACTCCAGCCGCGGTCGCCCACGAGCGAGAACCAGGCCCGTTGGCCGAGGTGGAACCACAGCAGGTCCAGGGCGGTTCCGCGATCGATTCCCTCCCGCAGGCCACCGAGTTGTACGAGACGGCCGGCGATGACGTCCAGGGCCGCGAGGTAGCTGCTGATCCCCTTCTCCACGACGTCCCGGGCGGCCGACTCGCCGGGCGGGTGGCGCAGCAACCCGTAGATCACCCGCCAGTGCCGTTCATGCGCGCGGCGGGTGCCGGCGGCCGTCAGGCCGATCACGGTCCCCGGTTCCCGCGCATCGGCCACGGCGGTCAGGGTCTCCTCCACGGCGGGGTCCGCCACGGCCCGCTCGAGCACCGCGGCGAAGATCGCCGCCTTGCCACCGGTACTCGCGTACACGGTGGGGACGGCCACCGAGGCCGCCTTGGCGATGTCCGCGACGGTCACGTTCTCGTAGCCGCGTTCCAGGAAGAGAGCGAGTGCGTTGTCCAGGATCGCCTCGCGGGTGGCCCGGGCCGCCTGGGCCCGCCTGGGGGAGTGGTAGACGCTGCTCATCGGTACAGCAGCCTACCCACTTTATTGACTATAGAACCCTATGATGAATATAGTTCAGTCATGAAGCAATCTGCGGAGCCCCGTTCCGTACTAGAGACCCGCCTCACCCACGAGACGCACCGCCGGGCCAGCGCCCTCCTGGCGGAGGCGGCGACCAGCCCGTCGGCCGACCCGGGGGCGCTCACGCACCTTCGTGACTTCCTCGTCGCGACGCTGCACCACCACCATGAGAGCGAGGACCACATCCTCTGGCCCTTGATCGAGGCCACCGCCCCGGGCTCGTCCGCGCCGCTCGTCGCCCTCGGTGAGGAACACGAGGAACTGGAGAGGAAGCTCCGCGCACTCGCCGAGGCCCCCGTGCCCGCGGCGGAACCCAGGGACGCGCTGGCCGAAGCGGCCCGGGACGTGCGAGACCTGGTACACCGCCACCTCGAGCACGAGGAACCGGTGCTGTTCCCGGCGCTGCGGGAACACCTCACCGCTGAGCAGTGGGACGAGTTCTCGCTGCAGGTGGTCTCCACGACGCCACCCGTGGGCGCGCTGCTGATGATCGGATTCGTCAACGAGTTCGCCACCCAGCAGGAGCTGGACGCCATGATGTCCGGACTGCCGGCCACCGTCCTGGAGATGGCACCGGCGATGGCGGCCGAGGCTGCCAAGGTGCTCGCCGCCGTACGGGGCTGACGCACGGATCCCGGTCGATCAGCGGCTCGCGGCATGGCGTTCGCGAGTCGTCGGCCCGCAGGCCGGCGCCCGCCGCCGGCCTGCGGGCCGACCGGTGGCACCGGCATCGGGACACCGACGATCCCGGCCAGGGCACCGGTGGTACCGGCACCCGGATACCGGCGATCCCGGCCAGGGCACCAGCAGCACAGGGCGTGAATCCCTGGGTGAAGGGGTCCGGTCCAGTCGACGACGAACTGTCCACCAGGGCGAGACAGACGGGGCTGAACTCGCCGGGGCGCCGTCACGCGGGCAGGCGGCGGAGACGCCGACCGGCGCCACCCGAGGGCGGGTCGCCTCCGGACGGCCGTGGAGACTGCCGCTGACCGGGTGCGAAGGACACCGGCGAGCTGACAGGATGCTACGGAACGCGCCATGGCGGGGCCGACGCCTGTGCTGGAGCTGGGGGGCCGGAATGGGCTTGGTGATCGAGAGCCGACCCTCGGAGCTGGCGTACGTCGAGCGGGTGTGGCGCAGCCGCAGCGAAGACGTCCGCCGGATGATGTCCGTGGCGACGTCGCACTGGGAACTGGTGTTCTGGGAGCACCGGGGCGAGGCGCAGGCGGCGGTGCTGGGCCCGGAGGCGAAGGCGTCGCCCGCCCCGGTTCCGGAGGACTCCGTCTTCTTCGGGATCAGCTTCGCCCTGGGGACGTCGATGCCCCACATCCCGGTCAGCCGGCTGGTGGGCGGCAGCGCGGAGATCCCCGACGTGACGAAGCGCTCGCTGTGGCTGAAAGGGTCGGCCTGGCACGTCCCCGACTACGACAACGCCGAGGCGTTCGTGCGCCGCATGGTGCGCGAGGGCATCGTGGACGTGGACCCGGTCGTCCCCGCGGTGCTCGGCGGCGCCGGCCCGGACGTGTCCGAGCGGACGCTGCAACGGCGCTTCGTCGCGGCGACCGGCCTGACCCAGGGCGCCATCCGGCAGATCCACCGCGCCCGCCAGGCGGCGGTGCTGATCCAGGAGGGTGTGCCGGCCCAGGAGGTCACGCACCGCCTGGGGTACTTCGACCAGCCGCACCTGGCGCGGTCCCTGAAGCGGTATGTGGGAAGGACCGCCACCCAGCTGAGCGTGCCGGACACCACGGAGCCGCTGTCGCTTCTGTACAAGACCTCGCTCCCGGCGCCTGACTAAGGTCCCGACGTGGCCGACGGGTCGCCCCGCCCCGGCCGGGGCGGGCGGAGAACCCCTCGGAACAAGTCATGGAGGAATCATGCGCAAGCTTGTCTCGGGTCTGTTCGTCTCGCTCGACGGTGTCGCCCAGTCGCCCAACGAGTGGCAGTTCGCGTTCGACGAGGAGATGGGCGCGGCGCTGGCCGGCACGCTGGAGACGGCCGACACGATCCTGCTGGGCGGGGTGACGTTCACCGAGTGGGCCGGGTACTGGCCGACGGTCACCAGCGGTGAGGACGCCGGTTTCGCGAAGTGGATCAACGAGTCGCCCAAGTACGTCGTCTCCTCCACGCTGGACAGCGTCGAGGACTGGGCGAACAGCACGCTGATCAGAGGCGACCTCGTGACCGCTGTCAACGAGCTCAAGTCGGGCGAGGGCAAGGACATCACCGTCGCGGGCAGCCCCACGCTGGTGCGCTCGCTCCTGGAACTCGACCTGCTCGACGAGCTCGTGCTGCTGATCCACCCGGTGGTGGCGGGCGAAGGCCGCAAGAAGCTGTTCACCGACGACGCCCCGATGAAGAGGCTCGAGCTGGTCGAGGCCCGGCCGACGAGCAGCGGAGTGATCATCGCGACCTACCGCCCCGCACGCTGAGCCCTGGAAACACGTGCCGAAGGGCGTACGGCACGGATTCGAGAACACGGGCGTGCACGCCGCCAGTGGTGGACGGTCCGTCCGTCGAGCACTGGTCGTAAGGCAACTCCGGCGTGTTTCTCGCCGCACCCGGGCCAAGTCCCTCCGGGCACCGTCTGGCCCGCGTTCGTCACCCTCGGCTGCGCCGGCTACGTGGCAGTCGGGCCGGCGCGGCCTCACATCCGGGATCTCAGCACGTCCACCTCACAGCCCGGCGCGAAGGGGTCGAAGCCGTGCTCGGTCAGCCAACGCACTGTCAGCAGGCTCCGCAACGACCACCACGCGCGGATCACGTCGAGGTCGACGTCGGTGCCGTACCCGGCGATGACGTCGTCGAGGTGCTCCTCGTGTCCGAGCGTGAAGGTGGCGAGGTCGTACAGGGCGTCGCCCTGGCCGGCCTCGGACCAGTCGATGATGCCGGCGACCTCGTCGCCGTCGACGAAGACGTGATTGATCTGCAGGTCGCCGTGCGTGAACGCCGGGGTCCATGGCCGGAACGCGGCCTCGGCGACCCGGCGGTTGCGGGTGACCAGGTCGGCGGGCAGGACGCCGTTCGTCACGAGCAGTTCGCACTCGCCGTCGAGTTCCGCCGCCAGCGCGGCGATGCTCCGGCCGGCCCGGCCCGGCCGGGACGGCAGCGGTGCGTCGTGGAGCGTCCGGATGGCGGCGCCCGCCGCGGCCCACGCCGCCGGCGACCCGGTCGACGGCCCGCCGAGGCGCCCAAGCGTCGTCCCCGGGAGTGCGGCGGTCGCCAGCACGGACGGCTTGCGCCACAGAACTTCCGGGGTCGGGACCGGCGCGAGGGACATCGCCTCGACCTCGGCATCGATGCGCGCCGGATCGGCGTCCACCTTCAGGAACACGTCACCGACCCGCAGAGTCGCACGCTCGGAATGGGCGACGACGACTTCGACCTCATCCATGGGCGACCAGTATCCCGGGACAATCGCCGACGTCTGCACCTGGGAGCGGGTTTTCACCGCCTTCATGGCTCAGGCCGGTGCCGAGGAGGATCCGGCCTGGGCGGTGTCGCGGCGGACTCCACGTCGCGCGGGCTCACCGGCATGTGGCCGTGGCCCGTACACAGGGGTCCCGGCGGGGGAGCCGGCCGAACTCCATGGCACCGGCCCAGGGCGGACCGACCACGAAGATCCACCCGGAACCGGCCCACGAGCGCCGACAGGGCAGGCGGATCAGACCAGTTCCAGCCCGCCGTCGATCGTGAGGATCTGGCCCGTGAGCCAGGTCGACGTGGGATCGGCGAAGCGAACGATCCAGGACGCCACTTCCTCGGGCTCACCTCGCCTGCCGAGAGGAATCTGTGCGGCCTGCTCCCTCTTGACCCTTGTCACCTCCTCCTCTGTGAGACCGCTCAAGGACAGTGCCTCGCTCTCCGTGGGGCCGGGCGCTATGGAGTTCACCCTGACCCCGTCCTTGGCCAGTTCGAGCGCCCAGGTACGTGTCAGCTGTTCCAGCGCGGCCTTGGAAGCCGCGTAGTGGGCGGCGCCGGGCTGCGGGCGGTGGCCGTAGGTGCTGGAGACGTTGATGATCGAGCCATGACTGCGGCGCAGATGGGGAAGTGCCGCCTGGGCGAGCATGGTGGGCGCGATGACGTTGAGGTCGAACAGATCGGTGATGCGCTCGCGTGTCAGCTCCTGGAGGGAGACGCGTGCGGTGGCGCCCGCGTTGTTCACCAGCACGTCCAGTTGCTTCCACCGGTCGATCGCCGCGCCGACGATCAGCTCGGGAGCCTGCTCCGAGCGCACGTCGACGGCGAGGGTCGCGATGTTGGAGTTGACGGCGGCGGTCTCTTCCAGGGCGGTCCGCCGTCGACCCACACCGAGGACGCGGGCCCCCGCCTCGGCCATCGCGATCGCCGTGGCTCGGCCGATCCCCGAGCCTGCGCCGGTCACGATCACGACGCGACCGCTGAGGGTGGGCTCAAGCTTCATGACGGTACTTCCTCACTTGGTGACAGGTGGTGGGACCGAGGCGAGGACCCAGCCGGGCATCGGCGCCCCGCTCCGCCCTCCTCGGTATCGCGCAGCCTGCGCGGGCGAGACAGCGCAGGAGGTTCCTGCGCGGCGCCGCACACACCACGATAATCGATAATCGTCGATGTTCGAAGTATGCTGGACTCATGCCCAGAGAACTGGCCCATCCCGACCTCGAAGCCGTCACCCTCGCGAAAGTGCTGTCAGCCCTCGGTGACCCCGTCCGCCTCTACGTCATGAACGTCATTGCGGACGGCAACGAACACACACGCAAGGACTTCGACGTGCGGCTCGCCCAGTCCACCTTCAGCCACCACATCAAGGTGCTGCGCGACGCAGGGCTCCTGCTGCAACGCATGGAAGGCACACGCTGCTACGTGTCCCTGCGTGAGGAAGCACGGGACAGGTTTGCCGCCGTACTCGACAGCGTCCTGGCCACGGACAGGGCCGAACGCGCGAAATGATCAGGTGATCCGGAACATCCGGCGGTCGGGGGGTCTTCGGCAGGCCATCCACCGGAAGGGCTCACGGCCCTCTCGGGCACATGTGAACGGACCGGTCCGGAGGTCCTGTCGCCCGGCCCGGGTGGCAGGAGCAGGTGTGCCGGCGGGGCCGCAGACGACGCCGGTCATCTCCCGCGGGCGCATGCCTCCGCCTCCGCCAGGTACCGCGCCACCGGCCCCAGCGTCACCATCCCGCTCGCCCCGCCCGCGTGTTCGGTGCGGGCGGGGCGCAGGGCCTGCGCGGCGCGGGCGGCGACCGGGCGCTCGCCGAGGCGGGCGGCGGCGTGGGCGGTCAGGCACCACAGGGCCTCCTGCATGTGATCGAGAGGTGGTTCGGGCGCCCTGGCGAGGGCAGTACGGGCCTCCTCGGCGCGGTTCCGGGCGAGCAGCACCAGGGGGTGCGTCCACGGGTGGTACGGGCCCCAGTCGAGGGCGGAGTCGGTGGGCGCGGGACGGTCGTGCAGGAGACGTAGGCCCAGGAGGGCGAGGGCGAACAGGCCCCGGTGCAGTCCCGGCATGCCCGCCGTCCCGGCGAGGGCGTCCTCGGCGACCCGGTAGTGCGCCGCGGCCGTGGCGGCGGGCGGTCCGCCCGGTTCGGCGCTGCGGGCGGCCGTTGCCCGGGCCCGGAACCAACCGGTGAGGACGGGAACGAGAGAGGCCTCGGTGCTGACGGCGAGCTGCTCGGCGGCCTCGGCGTGTGCGGTCGCGGCGTGGAGGTCGCCGAGGGCGGAGGCGGACTGCAGGCGGATGAGCCGGCCGAGCACGGCGAAGTTCGACAGCCCGTGGCGGGTGGCCAGGTCGAGGATCTCGGTGCCGATCACGTCCCGTGCCGCCGCGAGCCCGGGGCGGGTGAAGGACTGGAGGAACACGCCGTTGAGCGCGAACACCAGCAGGGCGGGGTCGCCCAGCTCCCGGGCCAGCGCCTCCGCCTCGCGCGCCGCCCGTCCCGCACGCCTTCGTTCGGTGCCGGACAGGTCGGCGCTGCGGCTCTCGACCGCGACGGTCGCCAGCAGCCGGGCGCGCAGTTCGGCGGGGCCGTCGGGACCGAGCGCACCGAGCGCACGCTCGGCCGCCGCGACGACGGCGCGGGACTGCTCGGGGTCGTCGGCCCGGCTCCACAGGGCAGGTACGTCGTAGGCGCCGATGACGCGGGCGGTCAGGGCGGTGTCTCCGGTGCGCTCCGCGGCCCGGGCGGCGGCGAGGCGGTCGCGCCGCGAGTGGACGAGGGCGTCACCACCGGCCAGGGCCAGGGTGCGTGCCAGTTCGACGGTGGTGCGCGGGCCGAGCCGTACTCCGGCGGTCCACACGGTACGCGCGGGCTGGAGCGTCGTGACTCCGTGGAGGATGTCCGTCTCCAGGCGCCGCAGGTCGGCACCGGGGTCGAGTCCGAGCTGGTCCGCGAGCATCGTGCGGGCGCGGCGGAGGGTGGCCAGCGCGTCCGCCTGACGGCCCGCCCGGTGCAGTGCGCGGGCCAGCAGCCCCCAGGCGGGCTCGCGCCAGGGGTGTTCGGTGACGTGGGCGCCCAGTTCGGCGACCAGCTCGGCTCCCGCACCGGAGTCGAGGAGGAGGCGGGCGCGCAGCTCCACCCCCTCCAGCCTCAGCTCCTCCAACCGGGTCCGCTCGCGCTGGGCCCAGGCGGAGCCGGTCACGTCGGCGTAGGCGAGGCCGCGCCAGGCCGCGAGAGCCGCTTCGAGGTCGGTCAGCGCATCGGGTGTACGCCGGGCGCGGGCCAGGGCGTCCTCGAACCGGTGGACGTCCACGTCGTCCCGCGGGAGGCGCAGCACGTAGCCGGGGCCTTCCGTGACGAGGACGCGCGGCGGAGTGCGCGGCGGCCGGTCGGGTTCGATGGCGCGGCGCAGCGCGGCGACGAACGTGCGCAACGCACCCACGGCGCGCATCGGCGGCTCGGCCCACAGGTCGTCCACGAGGGTGTCGGTGGCGACCATCCGTCCCCCGGCGGCGACGAGCCGGGCGAGCACCTCGCGGTGGCGGGGCCCGCCCAGGTCCACCGGTGTGCCGTCATCGCGGGAGGCCCGTACGGCACCGAGCACGTCGATTCGCATGCCCTCCATCTTCCGTGCCGCGGGTCCGCGAGGTCGAAGCGTACTGATCGGCTGCTGATCGCCGTGGCCCACGCTGATCCGGTCAGTCCCCGGACCAAGGCTTTCATCGGTCCGCCGACCCCCCGAAAGGGCCTTCCATGACGCTCACCATCCCCGGTTTCGACCACGTCCGTCTGCCCGGCACGGACGGCGTGGAGCTGGCGGCCGCCGTCGGCGGCGGCGGCAGCCCGGTCGTGCTGCTGCACGGCTTTCCGCAGACCCACCTGATGTGGCGGCACGTCGCCGAGCGGCTCGCCGGCGAGCACACGGTGATCTGTCCCGACCTGCGCGGCTACGGCGCCAGCGACAAGCCGGCGGCCACCGGCCCCGAGGTGTACTCCAAGCGCACCATGGCCGCCGACGTCGTCGCCCTGGCCGCGGCTCTCGGCCATGAGCGCTTCGCCCTGGTCGGCCACGACCGGGGCGCCCTGGTCGCCTTCCGGGCGGGACTGGACCATCCCGAGACCCTCACACACCTCGGCATCCTCGACGTCCTGCCGACGCTGGACATGTGGGACGTCCTGCGCGGCGTCCCGGCGGCGGTCGGCTACCACCTGTTCCTCATGGCGCAGCCGCCGGGGCTGCCGGAGACGATGATCGCCAACAGCGCGGACGCCTACTTCGGCTCCTTCCTCGACGCGTGGGCCGGCGATCCGGCCGCCATGCCGGAACCGGTCCGGGCCGCGTACCTGCGGGCGAGCGCCGCGGCCGTGCCGTCGATCGTCGCGGACTACCGGGCCTCGGCGGGCATCGACGTCACACACGACCAGGCGGACCGGGACGCCGGTTCCCAGCTGGCCATGCCCGTGACGGTCGTCCAGCAGGACTGGGGCGTGCGACTGGGCTACGACGCCGCCGCGGTCTGGCACGCGTGGGCACCGGACCTGGACCACCGGCTCACGAGGGCGGGACACTTCATGGCGGAGGAGGCGCCCGACGAGATCACGGGGGCGATCCGAGACCTGCTGCTCCGCTGAGCCCGCCGACCGGGCCACGGCCGGCAGCGGGCGAGCCCCGCGTTCCCGGCGCCGGACCGGTACCGCGATCCGGCGACCGCCGACCAGGCCGCCTCCCTCTGTAACGTACGGAACGGAGCCGTTCCGTACCTGACGGTAGCAGCCGAATCGCCATGGCCCCTCACGTTCCCTCGCGGGATGAGTCTGCGGCTACGGCAGCGCCGTGCCCCTCGTGCTGCTTCCCCTCCCGTCCAAGTCGCGGAACCTCTTCCCTTGCTGTCAGGTTCGGGACCCACGAGATGGCTGACATGCCTCCCGTCCGGCGGCGAGTGCGCGCCTTCCTGGCCGATCGCGGGGTGCGGAACGACGTTCTCGACGATGCGCTGCTCGTCGTCTTCGCACTGCTCAACGCGTTCCTCGAAGCCCGGCTGCCCCACCGAGACCGGCCTGCCGTCAGACCCGCCTGAGGAGTTCGGGAGACCGATGGAGAGGCAGCCGACTGGAGTCCTTGGGGCCCGAGGAGCCCTCAGACCGCCATCAGCTCCGCCAGGGCGCGGTCCATCGCGGCGTTGAACTCTTCCGGCGTCAGGGGGAGACGGGACTTGACATCCCGGCTCCACTGGTCGGCGAGGACCTCGGCGGAGCCCGCCTCCACACCGTCGAGCGCCGCGTCGGCCAAGTCCGACGGAGCGATCTTGTCCACGGGCCAGCCCGCGGCCATGTCGGTGTCGGCCAGGCCGAGGTGCACCGCTGTGACGAGCGTGCCCTGTTCGGCGAGCTCCAGGCGGACGCCGTTGGTCATGGCCCAGGCGGCGGCCTTGGACAGGTGATAGGCACCGGCGCCTCTGCCTCCGAACCACGACATGGCGGAGAGGACGTTGACGATCGCGCCGCCGCCGTTCCCGGCGAGCGTCGGCGCGAACGTCCGGATCATTTCCAGGTGTCCGAACATGTTGGTCTCCAGCTCGTGCCGGACCGCGTCCAGCGAACCGGTCACCAGGTCGGTCCCCGTACTGACTCCCGCGTTGTTGATGAGGAGCGAGACGTCCGGGGCGGCCTCGGCGGCGGCCCTCACGGATGCGGGATCGGCGATGTCGAGGGACAGCACCTCGGCCCCGGGCAGGTCCACGGTCTCCGGGCGGCGGGCCGTCGCGTAGACCTTGCGGGCGCCCCGCTCGAGCAGGCGCTGGGCGAAGGCACGGCCCAAGCCGCGGTTGGCTCCGGTGACAAGGGCGACGGAGTTGTTGATATCCATGTCCGGTACGCTAAAACCTGACGTTAACGTCAGAGGCAAGTGCCGGCCGTCAGAGTCAGGGTGAGAGGAATCACCATGTCTGTCACAGCGGACGCGACCGAGCGGTTGATCCGCATCGGTGAGGTGGCACGGGGGGCCGGCGTCTCGGTGCGCGCCGTGCGCTACTACGAGCAGCAGGGGCTGCTCACCGCTGAGCGCAGCCCGTCCGGCCAGCGCCTGTACCGGCAGGAGGCCATCCCGCTGGTCCGCTTCTTCCAGCAGATGTTCGCCGCCGGCCTGACCAGCCGAAGGATCAGCGAACTCCTTCCGTGCTGGGACTCCGGGCACACCGACGCCGACCAACGAGCCATGCTGCGCGTCGAGCGCGAGCGCATCCAGGCCAAGATCGAAGATCTGGAAGCCGCCCGGGACCGCCTCGACGAGGTCATCGCGATCACGGACACGCACCCGTAGGCGCGGCCCGGCCAGACGTCTTCTGGCGTCACCGGGAGTTGCCCGCGCTGAGCGGGCTGTCCAGGCCGATCCGGCGGAAGAAGTCGGTGCGGATGCGGCCGACGACCGCGCGGACGGCTTCGCTGCCATCACCGCCGGGGTCCACGCGGGTGTGCACAGGCCAAGTGCCGTGCTCTCTCGCGACAACTCGCGCGATGGCGTCAGCGACCTCGGCCGCGTCAGAACGGCCACACGTGCACCGTCGAGCACTACCGGCTGAACGGCCGCGCCACGGTCCGCGTTCACACGGGGATCGGCCGCGGCATCAGGGCGAACCTGTATCAGGACCGGGCGGGCGTACGTGTGGGACAACCACTCCGACACCGCGACTGCCCCCGACCCACACGGCGGCAGATGACGCCAGCGCATGAGCTCGCCTGCCTGCGCCAGCTCCCGCACCGCCGCCCGTCTCACCATGGTCATCGACAGCCGCCTCCCTTCCGGTGACCTGCGCCCGGGTCAGGGGGCCGACGTGCTGTGGGTGGCCGGGGCCGGCTGGTCGTCGTCCTCGCCCGAGGAGGCGAACCAGGCGCCGACGGCCACGACGGCGGCCACCACCGCCCCGGCCACGCCGACAGTCACCCGGCGCCGCCGCACCGCGGCCCGGTGGGCGTCGCGACCGGTCTCGGGGGCCGGCCGCGACACCCTCACCCCGGAGGGCACTCACAGGGCAGACCGTGCCTGGGCCGGAATCCGCTCAGAGTTCGCGCTCATAGGCGCAGTTGGGTGCCGTCGAGGGCTGCTCGCCGTCGGCCAGGTAGCGCCGTCGCAGGCGGGTGAAGGCGTTGGGGCGGGGGAGCTGTGGGAGAAACTGCTTGATGCGCTGTGCGCATTCGCGCGGGCTCATCGTGCTGGTGTCGCACTCCAGGTCGTAGTCGCCGTGGCGATGAACCAGGCCGTACTGGTGCTTCGCCAGGCCCGAGGGACGGTCGCCCCGGGCCTGCTCACGGCGTGCCAGTTCATCCAGCGGGCAACGGACGCCGACGAAGAGGACGTCCTCAGGGCGCAGGACCGTCAGACAATCGAGCAGCCGCCACGGCTCGCTCAGCACATGGTCGACCACGATGTCATTGCCGGCCTGGGCCATGGCTGCGATCGAGCGGTGGAAGCCCATCCGGGTACGCCGCAGCGCGGCGTCGAGCTCCTCCGCCTCGAGCTCGCGCTTGCTGCGCATCGCGTTGAAGGCATCGACCGCCAGGTGGAAGTAGACGCCGTCGTCCAGGATGTCCAGAAGCTCCCGTGCGATGCTCGACTTCCCTGAGCTGGATGTGCCGTTGAGGAAGATGATCTGACCAGGTGTCATTCCCGCATGGTCACACGACGTCGCCGCGTTGCCGCGTCGCCGCGTCGCAGGGTTGTGAGGCGGGTCGTGTGGGAGAGGCCGGGGCGCGGGCGGTGTCATCGTGCGGGGTGCCGCCGCCGGCCCTCGGTGTCGTAGTGGCCCAGCAGCAGTGTGTATGCGACTGCCACCCGGTTTCCCGAGGAACCCGGCCCGCTGGTGACCGGCCGTGATCGCCAGCGGTGTGCGACCCCAGGACGAGCTCCTCGCCTTCACCGACCACGGCCAGGGACCCTTCGCGTCCGCTGATAGGTTCCATCGGTGAGCGAGAGACTACCCAGCGGCGGCGTCGAACTGTCACCCGACGAGATCGAAGCCCTCCCCGCCAGGTGGTCGTCATGCTGGACGCCGAGTGAGGTCGCGCAGCGGTTGGCCGGGATCAGTGCGCCCTGGTACGTGGCCGCGGGCTGGGCGCTGGACTTGTTCCGTGGCACGCGGACGCGTGCTCATGGAGACATCGAGATCGCGGTTCCGGCCGCGAGCTTTCCCGAGGTCCGCCACCGCTTCCCCGGATACGTCTTCGACGCCGTAGGAAGCGGCCGGATCTGGGAGGACGCCACACCGGAGGCGCTGGCCGCCGTGCACCAGACGTGGCTCCGCGATCCGGCCACCGGAAACTACCTGCTCGACGTGTTCCGCGAACCGCACGACGGTGACACCTGGATCTGCCGACGCGATGAGAGCATCCGGCTTCCCTACGGCGACATCGTCCATCACACACAAGACGGCATCCCGTATCTGGCGCCCGAACTGGTCCTGCTGTTCAAGGCCAAGCATGCCCGCCAAAAGGATCAGGCAGACTTCGAGGCGACCGTTTTGCACATGACCTCGGCTCAGCGTGAGACCCTGGCCGGGCTCCTCGCCCGGGTGCACCCGGGACACCTCTGGCTCGCGGGCCTGTAGCCGGCGGTTCACTGGTGCGACCGCCTGAGAGCCTGTGCAGAAACCCCCTCTGCGCACATCGTGGTCGCCGACCAGATCACTCCGTTGTGGGCAGGCACTCGGCGAGCAGGTCGACGACGTCCCGCCAAGCTCGCTGCGCGTGCCGCGGGTGGTAGCCGACGCCGGGAAGCACGATGTGGTCGACCGGTGGGTGATGGAAGGCGTGCAAGGCGCCGCCGTAGACCACGAGGCGCCAGTCGACGCCCGCGGCCTGCATCTCGGCAGAGAACGCTTCCCGTTGCGCGGGCGGCATGATCGGGTCTTCCGACCCGACCCCGGCCCACACCGGGCAGTGAATGCGCGCCGTCTCGCCTGGTCGGCCCGTGGTCAGTCCGTTGACTGTCGCGATCGCTCGCAGGTCGGCGCCGTCGCGCCCGAGTTCCAGCGCGATTGCGCCCCCGGTGCCGTAGCCGACGGCGGCGATCCGGTCCGGGGCGGTCCGCGGCTCGGCGCGGAGCACGTCGAGCGCCGCATGGCCGATGCCCCGCATCCGGTCGGGGTCGGCGAGCAGCGGCGTGCAACGGGCCAGCATCTCCTCAGGGTCGGCCAGATAGCGCCCGCCGTGGAGGTCGAAGGCCAGGGCCACGTAGCCCAGCTCGGCGAGCGCATCGGCCCGGCGGCGCTCGACGTCGCTGAGCCCCACCCCCTCGGGCCCGACCAGGACCGCGGGCCGGCGGCCGGTACCGGCCGGGAGCGCGAGATGCCCGATCATCGTCAGGCCGTCGGCCGCGTACTCGATCGTGCGCGTTGTCACCGTCGTCATGAGCCTGGACTGTAGCGATCGTGGAGCCCGGTCGGGCCGGTGCTCTGCCGCTGGCAGAAGGCAGGTCTCCGGCGTAATCCGGAACCACCCCGCCGGCGGTCGGGCTCAGATCCTGTGAACGAAACGCCCTCCGTCCTGAGGACGGCTGGAAGGCACCCCCCCGACGGAGCATCGGTGTCCACACCGCCGAACCCGGCACACCAACCACGGCCGGACTCGGACTGCTGCCAGGACGCCCCCTGGGGCAATTTCTTAAATAAAGCCGAAAGAAAAGGGGTCCGACTCCTTGACCCCGGGATGACCGCCGGGCATGGTCGGGAGAGCGCTCTCCCAGTCCCGCACGCCCCCCCAACTCCGCTCCCGAGGAGACGACTTCGTGTCCGCTCTCGGTACCAGCGCAGCGATGCCGCAACGCAGAGGACGCCCCGCCCGGGCCCGCGGCGCCAACGGCCGGTGCTCTCCCCTTCACCCTGGTCGGCGTTCTGCTCGCGCTTCTCCCGGACACCGCCGCACAGGACGCTCCCGTGCTCCCGGCGCGGGGCAAGCCCGTCACGGCGCCGAGCGAGGAACACTCCACGACGCCCTGGTGGTCGTGCCGGGCGGCAACGGCCGGTACGAGCACGTCGGCGACAGCGCGGGGGCATCCGCCCTCGGATCCCTCCGCCGCCCCGTCGACCGCCGTTCCCGCCCCTGACCCCACGCCCTGTTCCGCGTCACCCCGTACCCGGGCCGCCACGACCCCCCTTCGGGCCGGACCGGCCTGCCCCGCACCGCGGCCCGCGGGGACAGCAACTCCCGTACGGCGCGCACATGGACGCCCTGCTCCGCAGGAGCGTGGCCGACGCATCCCCACACCGCCAACCGGTTCAGGGGGCCGAGAAGGACGGCCCCTCCGGCACCACGTCCTGTCCTCGGCGACCCCACCGCACCCGACCCGTCAGGAGCACCGTTGTCCAGACCGGCTACCACCCCCTCCCTCCGCCGCCGTGCGGCCGTTCCCTTCGTCGCTCTCGGCGCCCTCCTCGCCTCCTCGCTCACCGTGGCGCTCGCCCCCGGCGCGCACGCGGCCGACACCCTCCTGTCCCAGGGCAGGCCCGCCACCGCCTCCTCACAGGAGGGCGACGGCTACGCGGCCGCAGCCGCCGTGGACGGTGACCTCACCCGGACCCGGTGGGCCAGCCAGTGGAGCGACCAGCAGTGGTTCCAGGTCGACCTGGGCCAGGTGTCGAACCTCAGCCGCGTGGTGCTGACCTGGGAGTCGGCCTACGGCAAGGACTACGAGATCCAGGCGTCCGACAACGGCAGCGACTGGCACACCCTGAAGAAGGTGACCGGCGGCGACGGCGGCACCGACGACCTCACCGTGTCCGGGAGCGGCCGCTACGTCCGGATGCAGGGCCTGGCCCGGTCCGGCGGATACGGGTACTCGCTGTGGGAGTTCCAGGTCTACGGCTCCGCCGGCGGCACCACACCGCCCCCCGCCCCGGGCGCCGTGAAGGTCGAGGGCGGCCAGGGCAACTGGCGCCTCACCGTGGGCGGCCAGCCGTACACCGTCAAGGGGGTCACCTGGGGCCCGGCGGTCTCCGATGCGCCCAGGTACCTGCCGGACGTCAGGGCCATGGGCGCCAACACGATCCGCACCTGGGGCACCGACGGTTCGAGCAAGGCACTGCTGGACGCCGCGGCGTCCAACGGGATCCGCGTCATCAACGGCTTCTGGCTCCAGCCCGGCGGCGGGCCGGGCGCCGGAGGCTGCGTCGACTACGTGACCGACACCGCGTACAAGAGCACCATGCTCACCGAGTTCGCCAAGTGGGTGGACGCCTACAAGAGCCACCCGGCGACGCTGATGTGGAACGTCGGCAACGAGTCGGTCCTCGGTCTCCAGAACTGCTACGGCGGCACGGAACTGGAGGCCCAGCGCAACGCCTACACGAGCTTCGTCAACGACGTCGCCAAGAAGATCCACGGCATCGACCCCGACCACCCGGTCACCTCCACCGACGCGTGGACCGGCGCCTGGCCGTACTACAAGCGCAACGCGCCCGACCTCGATCTGTACGCGGTGAACTCGTACAGCAACGTGTGCAAGGTCCGGCAGGACTGGATCGACGGGGGGTACACCAAGCCGTACATCGTCACCGAGACCGGACCGGCCGGCGAGTGGGAGGTGCCCGACGACGCCAACGGCGTCCCCGACGAGCCGACCGACGTGCAGAAGGCGGACGGGTACACCAAGGCCTGGAACTGCGTCACCGGCCACCAAGGCGTGGCCCTGGGCGCCACCCTCTTCCACTACGGCACCGAACACGACTTCGGCGGCGTCTGGTTCAACCTCGTCCCCGACGGGCTGAAGCGGCTGTCGTACTACGCCGTCAAGAAGGCGTACACCGGCTCGGCGTCCGTCGGGAACACGCCCCCGGTCATCAGCGGCATGACCGTCTCCCCGGCCTCCTCCGCACCGGCCGGCGGCGACTTCACCGTGCACGCCGACGTCCGTGACCCCGATGGTGACGCGGTCACGTACAAGGTGTTCCTCAGCGGCAACTACGCGAACGGGGACAAGCGGCTCGTCGAGGCGCAGTGGCGCTCGACCGGGAACGGGAACTTCACGGTCACCGCACCCCAGAGACTCGGCGTGTGGAAGGTCTACGTGCAGGCCGAGGACGGGCACGGCAACGCCGGCATCGAGACCAGGTCCGTCAAGGTCGTCGCCCCGCCGGTGAGCGGGACCGACCTGGCGCTGAACCGGCCCGCGACCGCCTCCTCCTCCCAGCAGTCCTACGGCGACTGCCCCTGCACCCCGGCCCTGGCCGTCGACGGCCGCGCGGACACCCGCTGGGCCAGCGACTGGAGCGATCCGCAGTGGTTCCAGGTGGACCTCGGCGCCCCCAAGGCCCTGCGCAGGCTTCAGCTCGTCTGGGACCCCGCCTACGCCAAGTCCTACGAGGTGCAGGTGTCCGACGACGCGAACACCTGGCGCCCGGTGTACTCCACGACCGCCGGCGACGGTGACGTCGACACCCTCGACGTCTCGGCCACCGGCCGCTACGTGCGCCTCCAGCTGACGGCACGCGGTACGGGCTGGGGCTACTCCCTGCACGAACTGGGGATCTACGGCTGACGGCTGTGCCCCGGACGACGGTGACGGAACCTCCGCGGCGTTCCGCCGCCACCGCACCGAACGCACCACCCGCGTGTCACGCCCGTGTGCGCGGGCCCTCTTCCCACCCCACGGGCAGGAGACCCTCATGAGATCGAGTCCGAAACGACTCCCCGCACTCCTCCTCGGCACCGCCCTCCTCGCCGGTGTCCTGGGCGTCGGCACCATCTCCGCCGCCGGTGACAGCCGCGAGGTTCCCGCAGCCGCGGCCGCGCACACCGGGCACGTGATGGCCGCCTCCACCCAGGCGTCCGGCGACGACCCGGACGGCGACGGCTACATACCGGCCGTGCCGCAGGTCACCGGCGTCACACCGTCCACGAAGACCCCGCCGCCACGCTACTTCCACGAGTTCCAGGCCAACTGCTCGGTCACGCACACCGCTCCGGACGACCCGATCGTCTACCCGGGCCAGCCCGGCAAGTCCCACGACCACACCTTCATGGGCAACACCTCGACCGACGCGGGCAGCACCACGGCCTCCCTCTACGGCGGCGCCACCACCTGCAAGGCACCCGCCGACGCCTCGGGATACTGGATGCCCTCGCTGTACAAGGGCGACCAGAAGATCCTGCCCGTCGGCCCCCAGACGATCTACTACAAGGCCGGCGTCACCGACTACACCAGCGTGCGGCCCTTCCCCAGGGGCCTGCGGTTCGTGGTGGGCGATCCGATGCAGAGCGCCGACCAGTTCCGCCACCACCGCGGCTTCGTCGAGGGCTGGGAGTGCGGCGACAGCTACTTCAACACCGACATCCCCACGAGCTGCCCGGACCGGGCCGACGTACAGCTCAACATCCGTTTCCAGGCACCCAGTTGCTGGGACGGGAAGTACCTCGACACACCGGACCACAGGAGCCACATGGCGTACCCGGTCGTCAAGCCCGGGACCAACGACAACATGTGCCCCGACGACCATCCGGTGGCACTGCCGATGATCGAGTTCAAGATGGCCTTCCCGGTCAACGGCGACATGTCCCAGGTGCACCTGGCGAGCGGACGCGGCTACTCCTTCCACTACGACTTCTTCAACGCGTGGGAGGAACGCACGCTCAAGGCCATGGTCGACCACTGCATCGTGGGCGGCCTCCAGTGCGACGCCCGCGGCTACGACCAGACACACCCGGAAGCCGGTGCGGCCCTGAACACGGACTACCGGCTGCCCTGACCGCCGGTGCCGCCCTCGGCCCGGCCGGTCCCGCGCACCGCGGGGCCGGCCGGACCCCGGGCGTTGACGGGGGGCGACACCGCCCGGCACCACCCGGGGCCGGGCGATGGACGGCCCCGCAGGCGTCGGTGCCCGGTTCCGCCCTCAGTCCCCGTCACGCGGTCTCCCGCACGACCAGTTCCGGCTCGAAGAGGACACACGTCGGATCGGTACGGTTCCGGCGAACATGTGCGTCGAGGAGGCGGGCCATCTCCGCCGCCATCTGCTCGACCGGCTGGCGCACCGTCGTCAGCGGCGGAGTGCAGGACCGGGCGACCCCCGAGTCGTCGAAGCCGATCACCGCGACGTCCTCGGGCACCCGTCTGCCCCGCTCACGGAGCAGCCGGCAGACGCCCTGGGCCATGAGGTCGTTGGCGGCGAACACGCCGTCCACATCCGGGTGTTCGGCGAGCAGCCGCTCCATGGCGGCGATACCGCTGTCGACGGTGAAGCCTCCCTCGGCCACCGGCACGTGCGGACGGCCGCCACGGGCCAGCGCGTCGCGGAAACCCGCCAGCCGCTCCCGGCTCGCCGGCAGGGCCAGCGGGCCGGTCACGGTGGCCGGTCTGCGGCAGCCGCGGGCGAGGAGGCGCTCCGCCGCGAGCCGTCCGCCGTGCCGGTGGTCCAGGTCCACGTAGCTCAGTGGGACCTCGCCTGCCGGGCGGGCGAACAGCACGGTGGGCAGCTTCGCCTCGGCCAGCAGCGCGGGCAACGGATCGTCGGCGTGGGTGGAGACGACCAGCGCGCCGTCGGCACGGCCCTGCCGCAGGTAGGTCAGCACCTCCTGCCGGTCCTCGGGCGACTCGGCGAACATCAGCACCGGGTACATGGAGCGTGGCCGCAGGAAGCCGACGATCCCCGAGACCACCCTTCCGAAGAAGGGGTCGGCGAAGGTCCGGGCGACGAAGGCCTCCTGGGTCTCCCGGGAGAGGTCCCCGGCTCCGGACACCACGAGCGCCACCGTCTCGGCGCGCCGGGTCACCAGCGACCGGGCGGCCCGGTTGGGGGCGTAACCGGTCCGCTCGATCGCGCGGTGCACCAGCTTCTGGATCGCCGGGTCCACGTTGCGGACACCGTTGACGACCCGGGAGACGGTCGCCCGGGAGACGCCCGCCTCACGGGCGACGTCCTCCAGCGTCGGGGCCTGGTTGCTCATGCCCGCACCTTAACCGCGCCCCGGAAACACCGAGTAGAGCGCCTCACCATGGCGGGCGCCCTCGCTTCGCGGCGCGCAGCGGTACCCGACGGTTCGGCATCGGCTCTGCGCCACGGCGCGACCGCCGACGCCGAACAGGCCGGTACCTGCGCCCCGGGCGCCGGCCGGATCAGGTCGGTGGCCACCTCGCCGCCGCGCCGGGCCATGCGACCAGGGCACGGTGAACCACTCGGCCGTCTCGGTCCTGACCTCGGCCGCCCGAGGCGGAGCCGCGCGGTGGTGACGCCCGTCCCGGCAGGTGTCCCGCATGGCGCGGTCCCCTCGCCCACCGAGCGCCGGCGGACGGCCGAGCGGGCCGGCCGGCACCCGTACGGGCGCGTTGCCGGACGCCGTGCCCGGGGGTCGGCGTGGGCCGTCGCCCGCACAGGTACGCGGTCGGGTAGTCCTCAGCCACGGCCCGTCCTGCCCTGCTCGGTCGCATCGACGAGCGCCCCCGGGGTGAGCCGTGAGAGGGTGCGGTGCCATGCGCGAGAGGGGGAAACGTGGGGCTGACCTACGGCTACGACATCTGTCTGAGTCCTCGGAACGTCGCCAGGGCATTGGCCAATCCGGCCGCGCCGGCGCCACCGGCCCGTGCCGTGCCGCCGCTTGAGATCACCCTGCCCGACGGTGAGCGGCTCGTCCCCCCGTTCACGTCCCACTTCGAGAGCGAGCCGGTCGACCGCTCCACGCACAGCACGCTCGCGCTCGACATGTCCCTCATGTTCGACGCCGATGACGCACTGCGCGACTACGCGCAGACGGGCGGTATCGAACCCCAGGCCGACGGGCGCGTCCAGATCGGGTACATCTACGCGACGGTCCGGTTCGAGTCCCTTCCGCATCCTGGCTACGCGTCGTTGGAGTGCTGGCCGGCGACGTCGGGGATGAGCCGCTTGTTCGCGCGGTCGGCCGGCATCAGGAAGGCGTTCACCGACCTCACCGCCGACAGCGGGCGCGTGTGCTGCCTGTTCGACACCGGCGACGGCGCCCCGGCGGCGGGGGCGGCATTCACGTCCGGGCTCACCTGCGGGCGGCGTGTCCGGCGGCGTGGTGCAGCGAACGCCACGTCACCACCGCCCAGGCCGCCGCGAGCACGAGGTACAGCACGACCGCCGTCCAGACGAGGGGCTGCGACCCGGTGCGGGCGGCCAGCGCGCTCGTGCCGGTGACGCAGGCGCCCAGCGGGAAGATGAAGGACCACCAGGTCGGCGCGAAGGGAAGTCCCGACCGCAACTGCCGTACGGTCAGCGCCGTGGCGAGGACCAGCCACAGCATCGCGAAGCCCCACAGCCCGACTCCCCCGAGGAGCGCGAAGGCCGCCGCGCCCCGTGCGTACGACCCGGACAACGCGCTCGGCGACGCCGCGGCGAGGGTGCCCATCGCCGTCACCGCCTGGTCGACGGCGCCCACACCGATCCATACCGTGGGCACCACCGCCCCCGTGGGTGCGTCGTGGTGGACCAGGCGGCTGAAGACCATCGCCAGCACCAGCAGCACCGCCACCAGGCCGAGCCCGAGCATCGCGTAGCAGCCGAGCAGCAGCGCCAGCCGCGGCTGGCCGGCGGGTGTGTGCGGGACGAGCAGTGCGCCCGTCGCGGCGGAGACCAGCGGCGGCACCACCGGCATCAGCCAGCCGCCGAACGCCGCGTCCGGCTCGAAGCGGTGCCGGGTGACCATCACGAACAGCACCGCGCAGGCCGCGGCCAGGCCGAGCGCGGTGCCCAGTGACCACAGCACCCAGTCGACGGTCAGGGCCGTCCGCGCCCCGATCACCGGTCCGCCGAGCAGCAGCGCGCCCGAGCCCACCGTGAGCAGTGCCATCGGCGGGGCCCCGAGGAACGGCGCCAGCACCGGATCGGTGGCGTGCACCCGCAACGCCCGCTGCCCGAGGTACCGGACCGCGAGGACGACCAGCAGTACCGCGGCGCCCGCCCAGACGACCCTGGCCGCGTCCCGCAGCCAGGGAGAGCTCCGCGGCAACGTCACCGCCGCGTTGGCGACGATACCGGTGCCCATGACCGCCGCGAACCAGCTGGGGCCCAGATGCGGACGTCGCGTCCCGCCCGCCGCCGGAAACCGGGGACGTGCGTGGCTGGCGTGCCGGGTCCCCGAGGCCCTCGCGGGCAGGAGGGTCCGGGTGTCGCTGGGATCGGATGTCACGGCGGAGAACGCTTCTTTCCTCTGATCGGCGATCACCGTCGGCGGTCGGCACACCGGCACCCTGCCCCGACAGCGCACGGGCCGCGGCCGCAGCCGTCGGCTCGTTGGCCCTACGACGTTACGGTGTCGTCCGGCCGCCACCGCAGTGCTCCGCATGCCACGGCGCCCTCACATCAGGACGTCCGCCCCCCGCGCCCGCGGACACCGCGTCCACCGGCACGGCGCGGCGCCGGGGAACGTCCTGATGTGACGCCTCCCCGGCACCTTCGGACCCCGGCACCGGCCCGGCGCTGCCGTAGCGTCGGTGGTGCCACACGGTCAGCGATGCGCGTACCCCGCCGCAACGGAACGGGGCCGCACCCCCGCCGGGAGCGACGCGCGGATGACGGGGCACGCGCGAACGCGCCCGCCATCGGCTGTCCCGAACGAGGAAAGAAGGCGATCCACCCAGTGGCGTCGACATCCAGCGCCGAAGAAAGGGCGCTCGAAGAACCGGAATTCGGCCTCAACGAATGGCTCGTGGACGAGCAGTACGAGCGCTACCTGCACGACCCCGAATCGGTCGACGAGAAGTGGAGGGACTTCTTCGTCTCCCGGGCCTCCGCGACGGGCTGGCGTGAGCCTACAGGCGCGCCGTCCTCGGACGGGAGCGCGCGCGAGGCGGCGCTCAAGGCCGTACGCGTCGCCGCGCTGATCCACGCCCATCGGGCGCGCGGACACCTGGCGGCCCACACCGATCCCCTCGCGGCCGGCGGACCGGGGGCCGCACACGCGGAGCTCGACATCGCGGCATTCGGGCTGAGCGAGGAGGACCTGGACGAGGAGTTCGTCGTCGACGGCTTCGCCGGCCGCGACGCCATGACCCTGCGCGCCGTGCTGGACGTCCTTCGTACGTCCTACCGCGGGACGGTGGGCGCCGAGTACATGTACATCCAGGCCGTCGAGGAGCGCCGCTGGGTGCAGGAGCGGATCGAGGCGCCCGCGCCCCTGCCGGACAGGGCGGACCAGCTGCAGATCCTCTATCGGCTGGGCGCGGCGGAGGCCTTCGAGACGTTCCTGCAGACCAAGTACGTCGGCCAGAAGCGGTACTCGCTCGAAGGCGGCGAGTCCGCCATCGTGCTGCTGGACGCCGTGCTGCACTGCTGTATCAGGCACGGAGTACGGGAAGCGGTCATCGGAATGGCCCACCGCGGCCGGCTCAACGTCCTTGCCAACATCGTCGGCAAGTCGTACGGGAGCATCTTCCACGAGTTCGAGGACGCGGTGGACATCCTGTCGGCCCAGGGGACCGGCGACGTGAAGTACCACCTCGGAGCGGAAGGGACCTACCACGCCCTGGACGGCGGCTCGCTCGCCGTCTCCGTCGTGGCCAACCCTTCTCACCTGGAGATCGTGGGTCCGGTGGCCGAGGGGGTCGTGCGCGCCAAGCAGGACCTGGCCGACGGCGGCGGCGAGGCCTTCTCCGTCCTGCCGGTCGTCGTCCACGGCGATGCCGCGTTCGCCGGGCAGGGCGTGGTCTTCGAGACACTGAACATGTCGCAGCTGCCCGCCTACCGCACCGGCGGGACGGTGCACGTCGTCATCAACAACCAGCTCGGCTTCACGACTTCGCCCGCCAACGGCCGCTCCAGCACCTACGCCACCGCCGTGGCGCGGACGGTCGAGGCCCCGGTCTTCCACGTCAACGCGGACGACCCGGAAGCGGTCGTCCGGATCGCACGCCTGGCCTTCGACTACCGGCAGACGTTCCACAAGGACGTCGTCATCGACCTGATCTGCTACCGGAGGCACGGCCACAGCGAGGTCGACGACCCGTCCATCACCCAGCCGGGCATGTACGACCGCATCAGCGCCACACCGTCCGTGCGCACGCTGTACGCCCGGGCGCTGGTCGCCGGCGGGGCCATCGACGAGCGGCAGGCGGAGGGCGCCCTGCGGGACTACCGGGAGCGCCTGGAACGGGCCTTCGCCGAGACCCGCGCCCTGCCGGCGGCCGGTTCCCTCAGGCCCGCCGCCCCCACCGGCTCCGAGGACGACACCGCCGCGCGCGTGCCGACCGCGATCACGGAGGCCGCCGCCCGGCACGTCATCGCCTCCCAGACCGGGCACCCCGCGGACTTCACCGTCCACCCGCGCGTCCTGCCGCAGCTCCGCAGGCGTACGACGATGCTGGACGCCGGGACCGTCGACTGGGCCACCGCGGAGGCCCTGGCGATCGGCTCGCTGCTGATGGAGGGCGTTCCGGTACGGCTGGCCGGTCAGGACTCCCGTCGCGGCACCTTCGGCCAGCGTCACGCGGTGCTCACCGACCGGCGCACCGGAGCGGAGCACACTCCGCTGAACGGGCTCGGCGCGGGCGCCGCGGACTTCACCCCCTACGACTCGATGCTGTCCGAGATGGCGGCCCTGGCCTTCGAGTACGGCTACTCGCTGGAGCGGCCCGACGCCCTGGTGCTGTGGGAGGCCCAGTTCGGCGACTTCGCCAACGGCGCGCAGAGCGTCGTCGACGAGTACGTCGCGTCGTCGGAACAGAAGTGGGGGGAACGTTCCGGGGTCACGCTGCTGCTGCCCCACGGCCTGGAGGGGCAGGGTCCCGACCACTCCTCGGGCAGGATCGAGCGGTTCCTCCAGCTGTGCGCGCAGGGGAACATGACCGTCGCCGTCCCGACACTGCCCGGCAACTACTTCCACCTGCTCAGGCAGCAGGCGCTCACCGGGCGCAGGAGGCCGCTGGTGGTGTTCACCCCCAAGTCGATGCTGCGGCTGAAGGAGGCCACCTCCGGGCTGACGGACTTCACGACGGGCTCCTTCCGTCCGGTCCTGCCGGACGCAGCGGTCGACGGTGCCGGGGTCCGGCGTGTGCTGCTGTGCTCGGGGAAGGTCTTCTACGACCTGGACGCGTACCGGCGGAACGCCGGGCTGCGGGACACCGCGATCGTCCGGCTGGAGCGCCTGTACCCGTTCCCGGACGCCGAACTCGCCGCGGAACTCGCCCGCTTCCCCCGTGACGCCGAGGTGCGGTGGGTGCAGGAGGAGGCCGGCAACCAGGGCGCGTGGTCCTTCGTGAGGCCGCACGTGGAGCGGCTGGCGGACCGCTCCCCGGACCTGGCAGGCCGACCGCCCGCCTCGGCGCCCGCGGTGGGTTCCGGCAGGCGGCACGCCGCCGAGCAGAAGGAGCTCGTGGAGGCAGCCTTCCGCTGACGGATCCCGTCACCGCCCCGGCGATGCCCGGGAGCGACGGTGCCTCTCCCCTCGCAGGAGAGGCACCGAAGTCCACCCCCCCCCGCTACGGCTCGGGTCTGGCGTTCGGCACGCGCGTGATCCACCCCACGACACTTCCGGACACGCGGCAGGCACTTCGGGCCGTGCGCCTCCGCAGCGCCCGAACGCGCGGATCGGAGAAGTAGCTTCGATGTCGGCAGTCCTGCACCGCGCGGGCGGTGCAGGCGAATCCGTGGCCGGGCCGCGGACCCTCCGGCTGACCTCAACGCCCTTGTGGTGGGCGCCCGGAGCCGTACGGAAGCCCGCCGCCGTCACCTCTGAAGGAGTTCCGCGATGAAGACCGTCGTCCACTGGATAGGTGGCAAGCCCTTCGGAGACGCCGTGGCCGCTTCCGGCACCTGGGGCCCTGTGACCGACCCGGCGACCGGAGAGGTCACCACACGGGTCGCGATGGCCGGAGCCGACGAGGTCGACGCCGCGGTCGCCGCGGCGAAGGAGGCCTACGCGACCTGGCGCACGTCACCTCTCGCGCGGCGGACGGCGATCCTCTTCCGCTACCGCGAGCTGCTGGACGCGCGCCGGGACGAACTCGCCGCGCTGATCACCGCCGAGCAGGGCAAGGTCCACGCGGACGCGCTGGGCGAGGTGGCGCGGGGCCTGGAGATCGTCGAGCTGGCCTGCGGGCTCGGCACGGCCCTCAAGGGTGAGACGTCCACGGAGGTGTCGGACCACGTCGACGTGGAGTCGCTGCGCCAGCCGCTGGGCGTGGTCGCGGGTATCTCGCCGTTCAACTTCCCCGCGATGATCGGCATGTGGATGTTCCCCATGGCGATCGCCTGCGGGAACACCTTCGTCCACAAGCCGAGCAGCAAGGCCCCCTCCGCCTCCATGTTCCTCGCGGAACTCGCGGCCGAGGCCGGGGTGCCCGACGGTGTGCTGAACATCGTTCACGGCGACGAGACCGCCGTGAACGCGCTGCTCGACCACCCGGACGTGGCGGCCGTGTCGTTCGTGGGCTCCACGCCGGTCGCCCGGCACGTCTACCGCAGGGCCTCCGCGAGCGGCAAACGCGTCCAGGCCCTCGGCGGCGCGAAGAACCACATGCTGGTGCTGCCCGACGCCGACCTCGACGCCGCCGCCGACGCCGCCGTGACCGCCGCCTACGGCTCTGCGGGGCAGCGCTGCATGGCGGTGTCCGTGGTGGTCGCCGTCGGCTCCGCGGGCGACGCGCTGGTGCCCCGGATCGTCGATCGGGCCACGAAGGTCAGGATCGGCCCGGGCAACGAGCCGGGGTCCGAGATGGGCCCGCTCGTCACCAGGGCACACCGCGACGAGGTCGCGGACTACGTCGCTGGCGCGGCCGCCCAGGGCGCCGACGTGGTCCTGGACGGCAGGGACTTCACCGTCGAGGGCTTCGAGAACGGGCACTGGATGGGCATCTCGCTCCTCGACCGGGTCGGTACGCACTCGGACGTCTACCGGAACGAGATCTTCGGTCCCGTCCTGTGCGTGGTCCGCGCGGAGACCTACGAGGAGGCCATGCGCGTCATCAACGGTTCCCCGTTCGGCAACGCGAGCTCGATCTTCACACGGGACGGCGGTGCGGCCCGCCGGTTCAAGCTGGAGGTCGAGGCCGGCATGGTCGGCGTGAACGTGCCGATGCCGGTGCCGGTCGGCTACCACTCCTTCGGTGGCTGGAAGGACTCGGCCTTCGGCGACCACCGCATGTACGGCAGCGAGGCCGTGCACTTCTACACGCGCGGCAAGGTCGTCACGAGCCGCTGGCCGGACCCCGCCGGGACGACGGCCGGCTGACGGCGTTCCGCTCCGGCTCCGGCCGAGCGGGGGCCGGCGACCACAGTGGCCCGGGGTCCGGCGTGCCACGAGGTCTTCCGCGTCCTGATGTGCGGCCGACGTGACCTGCGGGAACCTCCGTCGCCGGCCTCTTCCGGATCTACCGTCGTCACCGCGAGGAAGGAGCAGCGGCATGAGCCTGCTGGCAAGGATCGGACAGCCCGCGGACCTGAGGGGGCTGAGCCGTCCGGAGCTGGTGCGGCTGGCCGGGGAGATCCGCGAGTTCCTGGTCCGGCACGTCGCGGTTACGGGCGGGCATCTGGGGCCCAACCTGGGCGTGGTGGAACTGACCCTGGCGCTGCACCGGGTCTTCGACTCCCCGCGTGACCGGCTGCTGTGGGACGTCGGGCACCAGGCGTACGTCCACAAGATCCTGACGGGGCGGGCCGGTGAGTTCACCGGGCTGCGGCAGCGCGGCGGTCTGTCCGGATACCCCAGCCGGGAGGAGTCCGCGCACGACCACATCGAGCACTCCCACGCGTCGGCTGCCCTGTCGTACGCCGACGGCATGGCCAAAGCCGGGGAGCTCGCGGGAGAGACGGACCGGCACATCGTCGCCGTGGTGGGCGACGGAGCACTGACCGGCGGGCTGGCCTGGGAGGCCCTCAACAACATCGCGGAGGCACCCCACCGGCCCGTGGTGATCGTCCTTAACGACAATGGCCGTTCGTACGCACCGACGGTGGGCGGACTCGCGAGGCACCTGGCGGCCCTGCGCGGCCGTGCCGGCTACGAGCGTCTGGCCGGCTGGGGCAGACAGGTCCTCGGCGGTGCCGGGACGCCGGGGCGCGCGCTGCACCGCACCCTGCACGCGGCCAAGGAAGGCATCAAGGAGGGCGTGAAGGAGGGGCTGAGGCCGGGTCCCGGGGAGGGTTCCGCCGAGGCCGTGGCGCCGCACTCGCTCTTCGGCGCGCTGGGACTGCGCTACCTCGGGCCCGTCGACGGCCACGACCTCACCGCCGTGGAAGAGGCCCTGCGGCGGGCCAAGGCCCATGGCGAGCCCGTCGTCGTCCACTGCGTCACACGCAAGGGGCTCGGGTACGCGCCTGCCGAGCAGGACGAGGAGGACCACCTGCACGGCATCGGCACCATCGACCCGCGGACGGGGCGCCCTCTGCGGCCTGCCGGTCTGACCTGGTCGGCGGCGTTCGGCCGCGCACTGGTGGAACTGGCGGACACGCACCCCGAGGTCGTGGCGATCACCGCGGCCATGCCCGGCTCGGTCGGCCTGAACGACTTCGCCGCACGGTACCCGGCACGGTTCTTCGACGTCGGGATCGCCGAGCAGCACGCGGTCGCGTCGGCCGCCGGGATGGCCATGGCGGGACTGCATCCGGTGATCGCCCTGTACGGCACCTTCCTGAACCGCGCACTCGACCAGGTGCTGATGGACCTCGCCCTGCACCGGCTCGGTGTGACCCTCGTGCTCGACCGGTCCGGAGTCACCGGTGACGACGGGCCCAGCCACAACGGGCTCTGGGACCTGGCGATGCTCCAGGCGGTCCCCGGGCTGCGCCTCGCGGCTCCCCGCGATGCCGTCACGCTGCGGCAGCGGTTGGCGCAGGCGGTTTCGATCACCGACGCGCCGACAGTCCTGCGCTACCCGCGGGGCGCCGTCGGCCCGGAGATTCCGGCGGTCTGCCGAGCCGGTGCGGTCGACGTGCTGCGTGAGGCCGCCGTCGCCGGCGGCGTCCTGCTGATCGCCGTCGGAACGATGGCCGCGGTCGCCCTCGAGGCAGCGGGGCTGTGTGCCCGGCACGGGGTCGAGGTCACCGTCGTGGACCCGCTGTGGGTCAAGCCGCTTCCCGGTGAACTGACCGCCCTCGCCGCCGATCACGCGCTGGTCGTCACCGTCGAGGACGGCCTGCGCCACGGGGGAGTGGGCACCGCCGTGGGCCAGGCCCTCCAGGAGGCCGGCGTCCGTACTCCGGTGCGTGTCCTGGGCGTGGCCGACGGGTTTCCCCGCCAGGCCGGCCGCGCCGAGATTCTCGCGGAGGCGGGCCTGGCGGCCCGGGCCATCGCGCACACCGTCACTCAGGCCCTTGCGGGGACCGCCGCCGGGGCGGTACCGGACGGTGCCCCGACCGTCTCTGCTTCCGAAAAGCGATGAAACGCACATATCGGTAAAGTCTCTACAGCGGGGGCATCCGGAGGATGTGTGACAGCCGAGATCATCTGCCGTGGAATCGACGAGCAGACGCCCTCCGAGGACGGCGTGCGCGTGCTCGTCGACCTGGTCTGGCCGCAGGGCGCGCGCCGGGACGGCGCGCCGCTCGACGCGTGGGTGCCGGAGGTCGCACCCTCCGTCGAACTGCAGCGCTGGTACGACCGCAACCCCCTGCAATTCGGTGAGTTCCGCCGCCGTTACCGGACCGAACTGGGCGACCAGCGGCACCGGCACGCGGCTGCCCGATTGCGGGACCTGGCCGGACACGGCGGCCTCACCCTGCTGACCGCCGCCCAGGACACAGGCCGCAGCCATGCCGCGGTCCTCGCCGAATGGCTCACCGACACCGGCCCCCGCGACGAACGGCGTCCGGCTGCCGGACCTCCCACGCCCCGAGGCACTGCGTCCGGTGTCCGGCCGGCCGGCTGCCGCGCGGGCTTGTCCGCCGCGGTGGCCGACCTCAACGCGGGCGCGCTGGCCTTCGTCATGGGCACCGGCATCGTCTCCACGGCCCTGTACGTCAACGGCGCCGGCACCGCCTCCGCGGCGCTGCTGTGGGTGGCACTGGCCGGATTCGCCGTCCTGGTGCCGGCCTACGGCTGGCGGCTGCTGCGGTGGCGGGAGCGGTTCGTCGCGGACCTCCTCGGGCCGCGCGCCTTCGCGTTCCTCACCCTCGCCATCTCCTCCAACGTACTGGCCGCACGCCTCGTGCCGGACGGCCACACCGCGGTCGCCGGTGCGTTCCTGGCGTTCGGGACGCTGGGGTGGGTGGTGCTGGACTACGGCATTCCGGTCGCGCTCATCACCACGTTGAAACGGGGGCCGTCGTTCGACCAGGTGAACGGCACCTGGTTCCTGTGGGCGGTGGGATCGGAGTCGGTGGCGGTCGCGGCGGCCTCGCTCGCGCGGGTGACCCCGGGCCACGTACTGCCCGTGCTGGCGGTGGTGTGCTGGTCGGTCGGCCTGATGCAGTACCTCTTGACCGCCGGCATCGTCCTGGCCCGGCTGCTGGCCCGGCCGGTCCAGCCGGAAGGCCTCATGACGTCCGTCTGGATCTTCATGGGGGCGGCGTCGATCGCGGTGCTCGCCGCGGTGCGGCTGATCGCCCTCCCGCCCGGCGGCGCCGTGCCGTCGCGCCCGCTCCTGGTCGGGTCGTCCGTCGTCCTGTGGTCGTTCTCCAGCTGGCTCATCCCCCTCCTGCTGGCCCTGGGCGTATGGCGGCACGCCCTGCGCCGCGTTCCGCTGCGCTACGAGCTCGGCTGGTGGAACCTCGTCTTCCCGGTCGGCATGTACGCGGTCACCACACACGAGTTGGGACGTGTCACCGGAACCTCGTGGATGACGAGCGTGGGCCGCTGGGAGGTGTGGATCGCCGCGGTGTTCTGGGCCGTCGTGTTCGCCGCCATGGCGGGCGCCAGGCTCCGGCCCCGCCGCACGGCCGTACGCGGTTCCGCCGCCGGTGCGGGGCAGGGGCCGCCCGCGGGGTAGGGATGCGACGCCGTCCCGGACGCTGCCGTGGACCGTGAGAGGGAGCCCCCGTGGTTCCGGTCGGACGGCCCTCGACGCTGCCCGCGCACGGACGCCTGGACTACGACGGGCCGGCCGTGGAGGTGCGGTCGCCGGTGCCCAGGCCGGTCGTCCGGAAACTGGCCCGGAACGCGGCCGGTGTCACACCCAGGTGGCGCACGAAGGCCCTGCGGAGCGACTCGGGTGAACCGAAACCGGTGCGCCGCGCGACGACCGCCATGGGGTCGTCACCGGTCTCCAGCATCGCCTGGGCGGCCTCCAGCCTGACCTGCTCCACGTACCGGCCGGGACTGGTGCCGACCTCCTCGTAGAACAGGCGCGTGATGTGGCGGACGCTGACGCCCGCCCGGCGGGCCATCGCCGTCAGGGAGTGGCTGCCTCCGGGGTTCTCCGCGACCGAGTCCAGGACGTCGCGGAGCATCTCCTGACGCGGGTTCGCCACCCGGGAACGGGCGCTGAACTGGGACTGGCCACCGGGTCGCTGCATGAAGACGACCATGTCCTTGGCGACCGCCCGGGCGACCTCCGCCCCGTAGTGCTCCTCGACGAGGGCCAGGGACAGGTCGATCCCGGCGGAGACACCGGCGGAGGTCATCATGTTCCCGTCGCGCACGAAAATGGCGTCCGGCTCTACGCGCACCGACGGGTAGCGCAGGCCCAGTTCGCGGGTCTGCCGCCAGTGGGTCGCCGCCCGCCGGCCGTCCAGGAGCCCCGCCGCGGCCAGCAGGAAGGCTCCCGTGCACACCGACGCCGTGCGACGCGCCCTGGCGCTCAGTCCCCGTACGGCGTCCAGCAGCGCGTCGTCCTTGACCAGCGTCTCCCACTCCGGACCGCCCGGGACCACCAGGACGTCGCAGGTCTCGCGCAGGTCGCCGACCGACAGGTCGGCGGCCAGACGCGTCCCGGCGGAGGTGACCACGTCCGCGCCGTCCTCGGACGCGATCCGAACCCGGTATTCCCCACCCCAGTCGTTCGCGGAGGTGAAGACCTCGATGGGTCCCGTCACGTCGAGCAGCCGTACCCCCGGGAAGACGAACACCGTCACCGTGAGCGGACCCGCTCCAGGGTGCTTGTGGTACACGGGGCGCCTCCCGGGCATGGGGTCACAAACGTTAGCAAGTGCAACCAGAGAGTCCGGTTCGGTCCTGGCGGGACCGCCGCTCCGGTCTTCCACCCGCCATCGTGCGCCCGCCTCGCACGTCGATGCCACGACCTGCTTGCTCCCTGCTGGTAGGCGCTGCCTCCCAGGCGGCCCGGCCCCGCCATGCCTACGCACAGCAAGTATACGACCGGTCGCATAGCGATCGGGTGCACCCCGAGGCCCCCGCGACGGCACCATCCCGGCGTCACGTCCACATCCGAGGGCTCTGTGTCCTGCGCTGCCGCGACGGCCGTCGCCCCGTGCCGCGTTCCAGTTCGCGTCACAAGCGAACTGAAAGGAACCTTCATGGACTTGACGGACTACACCGACGGCTTCCGGCCGGAACTGGTCGTCATCCCCTGCGGTGCGCGCAAGCTGGACCGTCGGGCCCCGGCCGCGGACATGTACATCGGTTCCTACCACCGTGCCTGCCGAAGGGCAGCCGAGGCGCTCCGACCGGATCGCCTCGTGATCCTCTCCGCCTTCCACGGTCTGCTGGATCTCAGTGACGAGATCGACCCCTACGACATCCCGCATGGGCACCCCGACGCGGTGACGGCCCCGAAGCTGCGCGAACAGGCGGAACGCCTCGGCGTGAGCGCACTCGACCCCGTCGTCATCCTCGGCGGCGCCCGCCACGTCTCTCTCGCCAAAGCCCTTTGGCCACACGGGCACACCCCGTTGACCGGGACGCGGGGCATGGGTGAGCAAGTCGCGCGACTCACCGCGATGGCACGCGCGGCAGCCACGCAGCCCCCTGCCACGGCCGAGACCCGCGGCCCACGATCAGCCGCAGCAGTGCGACGCCTCGACGACTGACCAGGCAAGCGCAGCCGTATACGACAGGCCCGCCGGCATCACCGGGTGGCGCATGTGCCGCGCCGTGGTGCCGGGGTCATGGCGGACCGCCTGCGGACGCGCCGGCGGGCGAGGGTGCCCACCCGGTGCCCTCACCACCGACAGGCGCACCACCCACAGCACGGACCGCGCCAAGCCGGGAGGGGGCGCGCGCTGCCCGGGCGCGGGTCCGGCGAAGGAGCCGGCCCCGCGCCCGAGCGGATGACCGCGCGGCGTTCCGCGGCCGGCGGTATCAGACCTGGCCGCGCCAGGCGCCGGTCTCGTTGCCGCCGCGGGATTCGATGAACTCCTTGAACCGCTTCAGGTCGCCGGTGGCCTGCCGCTTGACGAAGCCGAGTTTGTCGCCGACGGTCTCGGTCAGCCCTTCGGGCTCGTAGTCGAGCTGCAGCATGACCTTCGTGGTGGTCTCGTCGATGTAGTGGAAGGTGACGACGCCGGCCTGCTTGGCCTCACCGTCGACGCTGGTCCAGGCGACCCGCTCGTCGGGGATCTGCTCGGTGACCGCGGCGTCGAACTCCCGCGTGACCCCGCCGATCTTCGTCACCCAGTGGGTGAGGGTGTCGCTGCGCTGCTCGATACGCTCGACGCCGTCCATGAACTGCGGGAAGTCCTCGAACTGGGTCCACTGGTTGTAGGCGGCGCTCACGGGGACGTTGACCTCGATGGATTCCTCGACCTGCGACACGGGTGATCCTTTCTCGAAGTGATGTCAGCTGTGCTGTGACACGTTCCTTCTGAGACGGTTCTCATGCCTGCCTACGTGCACTCGTCTCTGCTGACCGTCAGGGCAGGAGCGGGGTGGCGGCGCGGGCGTGCTCCCACATGCCGTGCAGTTGCTCGAGTGGCCGTTGCTGTTCGCCGTGCAGGGCGTTGAGGACCACGAGGCCTCCGGTCAGGGCCGGCACCGCCCACTGCACGCAGGCGAGCCGGCGCTGGGCCTTGGCGGTGTCGATGGGGTGCTTGGCCGCCTTCTTCGTGTCCTGGGGGTCGGGGGAGGAGGCGAGTTCGATCTTCTTGCCCAGGACGCGGGCATAGGCGCTGGTGGCCAGTGCCGCCGCGGTGACGACCGTCTTCGCGGCGGTGGAGCCGGCCACGCCTTTCTGCTTGCACACCCGGTGGGCGTTGACGGCGAGCAGGCCCCCGCCTCCGTAGAGGTGCGCAGCGACCGCGGCCGCACTGACCGGCATCCACTTGCTCCAGCCGGCTGACGCGATGCGCGCCTGGGCGGTCGCTGTACCGCCCTCCTGCCTGGCGGCCCCGTTGAGACCGACCGCACCCATCAGGGAACCACCGAACCACGCGGCCAGCCCCAGATCGTGCAGGCTGCGGATGACGGTATTGCGTCCGGACATGGCGGTGCTCCTTGCAATGCGGGACATCGGTGAGCCGATGAAAGGGCGGGTCTCCGATCACCCTCGCCCGGCCATGGGCCGCTCGCGATCGCTGATCGCCCAGGCGTGGCCGGTGAAAGTGGCGGCGCGGGCGGGCGGCCGGGCCCTGGATGCGCGTCGCGTCGGGGCCTGCTCGCGAGCGGCCGGCCGACAGCGGCCGCTCCTTCCCGCCCCGAGAGGTGGCCGGCGTTCGTGGGATGGACGCCGTCGCACCATGGCACAGGCGAGGACCGCGTCCTCTAGGTGACCGTCAGCTGGAGGTCCGGACGGCTGGTCATCCGGTCCGGCGGGGCGCGGAGGAGCGCGATGGCGGGTCGGCGAAACCCCCGATCAGTCTCCCGCGCGGGGGCATCCAGGCCATCTTCCGCAGTTGGCGCGGGCCGCTGGACACCTACGACGCCGGCGCATCCTGAGTGCGGAGACGTGGCTTCCGCTTGACCCCGGCGCCCGCGTCATCCGCGCCGACGAGATGCACCAGGCCTTCAACTTCCGTCTCCTGGAGCCCCCTCGGCAGCCGGCCGCCCTGCGCACCGTCATCGACGAGTCGCCGGCCGCTTCGGCCGCGACGGGCCCGTCGAACCGGAACACGGCGTCTGCGCCGACGACCCCCAGCCCGACCGCGCCTTCCCGACACGGCCCGCCGGGACCCGATACGGGAACGCTCGGGACACCGCATCCGCGGACGCGACCTGTTACGTCACGGGCGCGCGTCGGCCGGAGGACGGACACCCGTCGTGGAGGGCCGGACCGACCGGTACGCCGAGGCACAGGCAGCGTCACAGGAAGTGTCGGATCGGAGCGACGGCGGCCTCCTTGGCGCGCTGGAGTATGGCCCGCCGTCTCCATCGGGTGAGGTCGATGTCGACGCTGCGCCGCAGGTCCGCGTCGTAGTCCCGGTCGAGTTCGGCGGTGAACGCCTCGTCCAGCACGGCGAGCATGACCTCCTCGTCGTGGTCCATGGACCGGCGGTTGAAATTGGTGGATCCGATCAGGGCGGCGACCGAGTCCACGGTGATGATTTTGGCGTGCATCATGGTCGGCTGGTACTGGCGCACATGCACACCTGCCTCCAGTAGACGCGTGTAGTAGTGCTGGCCGGCGAGTTGGCAGGCGCGCTGGTCGGTGTGCGGCCCGGGAAGCAGTATGTCCACCCGCACCCCTCGACGGGAGGTCTGGCACAGCAGGTCGATGAAGTAGGTGTCGGGGGCGAAGTAGGCGGTGGCGAGGCGGAAGCGCTCCTCGGCTGAGGTGAGCATGACGCGGATGAGCGTCTGCATGTCCTGCCAGCCGATGCTGGCCGAGCCGCGTACGACCTGGACCACCGACGAGCCGGCCCGCGCGTGCTCGACGAAGCGGTCGCGATCGTCGTAGAGCTGGTCGTGGCACTCGGCCCAGTTCTGCGCGAACGCGGCCGCGATGCCGTCCACCGCTGGCCCGCGCACCTGGACGTGGGTGTCGCGCCACTCCCCGGGGTTGCGGGCGTCACCACACCACTCCTCCGCGATACCGACGCCACCGGTGAAGGCGGTCTGCTCATCGACGATGAGAGCCTTGCGGTGGCAACGGTGGTTCTGCTTGAACGGCGACAGCCAGGCGGGCTTGCGGAACCAGGCCACCTGCACACCGGCCGCATCCATGAGATCCAGCAACCCCTGCTCGATCTCCTTGGCGCCGAAGCCGTCCAGCAGCAGACGGACGCGCACTCCCGCCCGCGCGCGATCAGCGAGAGCGACGGCGAAGTCCCGGGCGACCTGACCACGCCAGTACACGAACGTCATCATGTCGATCGTGTACTGGGCCGATCTGATCGCCCTGAGCATGGCGGGGAAGATCTCGTCGCCGTTACGAAGGGGCACGAGCTCGTTGCCTTCGGTGGCGGCCACACCGATCAGCCGTTCCAGACGGCGGCGCAGCCGTTGCTTGCGCGCTGCCACGTCGGACGAAGTGAGGTGGTCCGGGACTGCCGGTTCACTGCCTAGGATCACGTCGTATCTCCCGTTCGGCCATGAGGACGGATCGTTGCGGGCCGCTGGTGGAGCCCGAGAACCAACATGCCCGGCAGGTACGGCCACATGTCGGCGGCGGCCCTCGAGGAGGACGTGGCCTGGCACTCCCCGGCCGGCGTCCGTGCCCTGGCCTTTCCCCACCGCAACAAGCAGGCCCTGCGGGCCACTCCAGCGTCACCCACCAGCCGGGCCTGGAACCCGCGCCCGGCGCCGAAGCACATCTGACACCAGCCGCTCGACGAACCCCACTCCGGCAGCCTGTCGAACTCGCCGATTGAGATGACCTGTGAGTGAGGGTGTCCCGTCCCAGCGGGGTGCGGTCCATGCCATGCCGTGGAGAGCTGAGCGACAAACCGGCTCGACCAGGATCAGGGCGGTACCCGATCATGTGTTCATGCCCCTGAGAGAGACCCTTGCCCGCGTCGACGCAGACCTGGCCGCCGGCCGCGTTCCCGCCGCGCGCCAGCGCCTGCGAGGTCTCGTCTCGTCCTTCCCGTACGACCTGACGCTTCGTCGGCGTCTGGCCGAGGTGTACCGCCTCTACGGCGACGCGGCGGAGGCCGGACGCTGGATGTACCTGGAAGAGGACCGCAACGCCGACGAGACCGCTGCCTTCGAGGCACGGTACGGATCTCCCGGGTGGCGGATGAAGGCCCTCGCCTGGAGGAGCCCCGAGGCGATGGCTGCCACCTCCTTCGCGGAGCAGCAGTTGGTCGCGGCGCGGACCGCCTGCGCGGAGGAGTTGGGGCACCCCGTCGACTGGGACGACCCCGCCTCCTACCGGGACGCCCTGGAGGAGAAGTACGAGAAGGCGCCTTCCGGGCCGCGGACGGTCGGCGGTGTGCTGGCGGGGATCGGCTGCCTGGTGGGGGCCCTTGCGTTCCTCGCGATCTGGGTGAACGGAGTCATTGCCCTCTTCGACTGACCCAGGCCGCGAGGGCCGGTGGGGGGTCGGCCGTGGAGCACGGCACTGAAGGACCGGGTGCTGTCGGTCACGGCGCCGGCACCCCGATTCCACGGGACGGCTGCGCGCGTGTGCCTGCGGTGTAGCGTCTGGGCTGGTTGACCGGCCGCCCGCGGAGGGGCGTGGCATTGGCGGGGTGGGTGCGGGCGGTAGGGGGGAGACCCCGCCTGCACTGCGGACCGGGTGTGCGGTGCTGTGGGCAACCGGTGTGGTGCTGCCGGCCCTGGGCTGGTGGGGAGACCACGGCGGCCTTCGGAGTGCCGCTGGCTGTGGTCGTGCTCAGCCGCGTCGGGATGGCGCAGGCGGAGGCGGTCGAAGCCCGGGCGGGGCGGCGTCTGGCCGTACGAGTGGTGGGCGACTTCCCAGTTCCTGATCGCCTCCTGAGCGGCGCGTTCCGTCCTGGCTCGCTCCGCAGCTGGCCGCCCGGATCGACGAGTACATGGCCCGGCTGACCGTCGACCCGTACATGGACGGCTGGCTGCGGGACCTGGACATCGCGGTGCGGCGGTTCCACAACGGCTCGGATGTCTCCACCGCCCTCCACGAGCTGTGGCGGCAGCTGGAGACCGGGTGGGAAGTGACCGAGGCGCTGAGCGGACTCGGCGCACTGAGCCGGGAGGCGTCCGAGACCCTTCAGGGCTCGCCGCCCTCGCCGAGGTAGCCGCCCGTCCTCCGGCGTGAGACCGGCTCTTCCGGCGAGGACGTGCCAGGCCTCGTCCGAGCCCCCTGGCGTACACCAGCACCAGCCTCCGTCACCGCTCGGGCGGCGGCGGGTGCTGGGCCGCTGCCGATGAGCCCGTGCGCGCCCCGCGTCCGGAACGCCGGGCCACCACGTCGCTTTCGCGAGTCTTGACGGCACCGCCGTCGTCGCGTCGAGTGCTTAATTCACTGTGCCTTGGCAAGCAGCGTCCGTAGGGTGCGCGCATGATGGATGAGAGTGAGCGGGCAGTGCAGGCGGCCATCGATGGGGAGATGCGGCTCCTCGATCCCGAGGTGCGCGCTTCCCCGGCCCGTGTCCTGGCGCTTCTGGACCCGGAGTTCACCGAAATCGGGGCGTCTGGGCGCCTGTGGGATGCGGAGTCGGTCCTCACTGTGACGAGCAGCGGCTCGGTGTCCGCGGAGTCTCCGGTCAAGGTCAGTGAAATGTCCGGAGTCGTTCTCGCTCCGGGCGTCGTCCATCTGACGTACTTCGCCGACAACCAGGGCCGTAGGGCATGGCGGAGCTCTTTGTGGCGCCTGACGGAGACGGGTTGGCGGATGTACTTCCACCAGGGCACTTCGACCGGTTGAGTGGGTCCTGAACGCGATCCACCGGTCGGTTTCCACCCTCGCCCGGCCGAACAGCACCCGCAGCGCATGCACATGGCCTTCGAAGAAGGCTTTCTTGCCGGCAGAGGCGTGTGCCGCTGTTTACGCGGCGCGTTCAGGTCGGCCCGCAGGATACCGCCGATCACGGCCTTGTACCGCACCCGGTTCGAGCAGGTCATGGCCCGTGACAGCGTCCGCCGGTGCGGGCCGGGCCGCTCAGGACCCGGCCCGAGCGGGTCGTCACCGGCAAGGGCTACTCATCCACGTAGATCCGCTCCTACCTGCGCCGACGCGGCATCAAGGCAGTGAGGACAGGGCGCCAGGCGGCGTACCCGCTCCTGGTCATCGGGGCCGGTAGGCGGTGGCCAGTACGGAGACGGTGATCTGATCGGGCAGGTAGCGGCCGTCATTCAAATCCGCACGGCTCATGTGACGCGCGCTCGGCGTCATCGCCACCAGGTCGAGGGCGTCCAGCCTCGACAGGGACGCGGGGTACTCGACCTGTTCGGTGACGGCGGCCTCGAAGAAGGGATGCAGAGCCCGGTGCAGGCGCTGTTCCTTGGCCGGGTCGACCGTGACCATCGCGGGCAACCGGCCGCGCAGCTCGGCCAGGTGCCGCCCGGTGGGACGGACCACGATCAACCTGCCGGTCGGGCGCAGCACGCGGTGGAACTCGGCCGGGTTGCGCGGGGCGAACACGTTCAGCACGGCATCGGCCGCCCCGTCGGCCAGCGGGAGGGGGCGGAAGACGTCCCAGGCCACCGCGGCGGCGCGCTCGTGGGCTCGGGCCGCTGATCGTAGTGCGTGCACCGACGCGTCCAGACCCAGACCGCGGGCGCCGGGCAGCTGGTCGAGTACGCCGGCCAGGTAGTAGCCCGTGCCACACCCTGCGTCCAAGACCGTGGCCTGCTCAGGCACGGCGTTGGCCGCCAGGCGGGCCCCGACTTCGCGTATGGGTGCGTAAGTGCCGGTGGACAGGAATCGGTTCCGGGCCTGGACCATGGCCGCGTCGTCGCCACTGGTGGGACGGGTGCCCGTCAGCAGCCCGGCGTAGCCGTGGCGGGCGATGTCGAAGCAGTGGCCCACCGGGCAGCGCAGTGCACCGCGGTCGGGCCGCAGGTGGCGGGTGCGGCACGTCGGGCAGCGCAGCAGGTCGAGGGAGAGTTCGAGGGCAGGGGGAAGCGACACGGGCACGAGGCACTCCTGGCAAGGGTGAAGGGAAGAGTCCGTGCCTGCTCGCGCGCTCAGAGCGCCACTGCCCCAGGAAGGAACGGGCAGCGTTGGAACGTGGTTCACGCAGCAGGCACACCAACGAGGGCGATGCCGTTCGGTATCGCCCTCAACGCCTTCCGATCACAGGAAGCAGCAGTGCGGGGTGCTCATGAATGCCACGTCATCAGTCTACGAGGATCAACGAAGTCCCCGTCCGCCACCGGAGTCGGGAGACACGATTCAGCCGGCGGTCGTGGCCGCCTCGACCAGGGCCTCAGCGGCGAGCAGACCGAGTCTGTGGGAGGCGAGGGGGCTGTCACCCGTCAGGAGCTTCCGGTCCCGGTGGGTCCTGCCGGTCATGTCGTCGTTGAGGACGTTCAGTCCCTGCTTGCTCAGCAGATCGGCCACCAGCCAGGGCAAGCGGCCGGGCAGATAGCCGATCTCGAGGTTCGCCCCCTCGTCGAGTGCGTCGGGGAAGACACAGACCGAATAGCCCTTGAACAGCGACTCGTCCCTGCCCATCGAAGCGGCGAGCAGCGCCGCCGGGCCATGGCACAGGGTGATGATGAACCTGTCGTTGGACAGAGCCCACTCAAGCGTCTGGCTCACCGCCTCACTGGCCGGCAGCCCGACGACGGCCCCGTGTCCGCCTGGAATGAACACGGCGATGTAATCCGAGTCCTGTCCGAGTTCCTTGGCGACGACCTCGGAGAGCTTCTCGGGCTGCTTGAGCTTCGGCTTGAGGACTTCGTACGTCCCCATGACCGCGTCGTCCTCGCGAGGCATCGCCCACAGCTCGAGCTTCGCCGGATAACCCTCCAACGTGGCGATGTCGACGTCGAAGCCCGCCTCCATCACGTGATGAAGCGGAAGCAGCATTTCCACCGGATGGTTTCCGGTGGAGAACATCTTGCCGTTCTCCAGCAGGACGTAGCGCTCCTCCGTCGCGATCATGAGCACCTTCCACCTCCCCTGGGTGTAGGCGCCCCTGTGCTGGACCCCGTCGAAGTCAGTCTTCGACGACGTGTACTGACTGAGTGAATACGGCGACGGGAAGTACGCGTTGTCCTCTGCCGGGTCCGGCGTGGGGGCCCTGCTCAACTCGTCTGCGGCCTGGGACATGGCGACCCGCCTTCCTTGGTGCTGTGCAGGTGATGTGTCGCCCGGGTCGCTCCGAGGTCGACCCTGGGCTGCACCGAGACGCGTCCGCCCCCGTTGCGGGAGTCCGTGTACGGGGTGCGCCGCCGCGCGGAGACGAAAGGCGCCCGTTCGGGACACTTCACATACTGCCCGGCGCCCCCGCCCCACGCGACCGGGCCGCTGCGGTCATCTGGACAAGCGTCGCGGCGTCGCACAGGAGGAACCGGAGGGGCCGTCCAGCCTCACAGTCCGCGCTCCCCAGGACCGACGCACCGCCTCATCGGTGGGGTACTCGTACACCCGAACCCGTATTCGATTTCCCAGAAATCCGGGTCGGCATCGGGCCCACGATCACTGTCCCGGCCATCGCCTCCGACCAGGTCACCGATGCCGGCGGCGTCCTCGCCGTCGCCCCCGATCAGGTCGCCGGCCGGCCTCCGCCGCCGTACGCCACCGCTTCACCAGTCACACCCTGGACTGTGCCGTCGTCCGGGCCGCCCTGCTCGACCTCCAAAGCCGACCAACCATGTCGGCCGAACAGATCAGCAGGACGCACGTCCAGTGGCCCTGCGGTGGAGGTGGAAGTAGCCGCTCCTGTGAGTGCTGATGCGGCTGCCTGCTACCTTCCGGAGCCATGACCGACAGTGTGTACGTGGGCAACGCGGGCAGGGACGCGGCGCTGGACCGAGGGTGGCTGCTGGGGCATTTCAAAGACGCCTCCGATCCTCGGCACAGCGAGGACGTGGAGATCAAATGGGGCGTCCACCCGCAGGGCGACGAGCGGGCTCAGTGGGTGACCGGCGAAGAGCGCACCGCGCTGCTGGTCCTCATCAGCGGGCGCTTCCGGGTCGAACTGCCAGGGCGCAGCGTGGTGTTGGCCCGGCAGGGGGACTACGTCGTGTGGGGCCGGGGTGTCGATCACTCCTGGTTCGCGGAGGAGGAGTCCGTGGTGCTGACGGTCCGCTGGCCCTCCGTGCCCGGCTACAAGGTGACCGACGAGGACGATTCCGCTGCCGGCCACAGCCATGCGTTCAGGTCCGGCACCAACACGGTGGCCCCGTAGCGGACGGTCGACTTGTCCGAGCGGGTGGCCATCGCACGGTGGCGCATGAGGCGTCGACTTCGCATGCGACCGTGAGGGCCGGGGTCGCCGCGGTTGCGGACCCGGTCCGCCGGGACGGGGATCGTCGCCCCGATCCCGCGACGACGCAGGTAGGCACCGGTTCATGCGAGAGTCGTACGCTTCGTCGCCCGGACGCCCGGTCCCGCGTGTGGTGGCCACCTGATCAACACCCGCGCCCGGTGACGGGACTTCCCCTACGGAAAGATGATGAGGAGGCGAGAGCGTGGACGCAGTAGTGGCGATCGCCCTGATGCGCATGGCCGCTGCGGACTTGGCCATGGAACCCTGGCAGCGCCCCTCCGACGCTCACCTGGTCCAGTTGGGCCTGGACGCCCTGATGGCCGGCGTCGAGGCCCCCTCGCTTCCCCTGCTGGCCGGCCTCGCGCGTGGTGAACATCCGCAGGCGCGCGAGCTGTTCGGCCTTGTACTCGAAGAGTCGGGTCTGCTGCCGATGACCCCGGAAGATCTTGCCAAGGCGCGGTGGACCGCGGCCCGGTGGTGGGCCCGCCAGATCGCGGCGGGCCGGCTCGATCCCGTGCACGGGGCGAAGCTGATCCATACGGAAGCTGCGGCCGAACTCGGCCACCCCGACGCGCTGCGGCCCATCGTCGACCTGGCGACAGCACTCGGCCTGCCGAACGATCAGCCCCCGGACCAGCCGCACGTTCACGACCGCGTCACCTCCGCGGCGCGAGACTTTCTCGCCACAGAAGCACGCCGGGACCACGGCCTTCGAGCTACGCCGGATGACCCACCGTGACCGGTTCACGCGAAACGAGCCCGAACCGCGAGTCGCGGACACAGCCGGCCGGCCCCGGCCCGAGGCCGGCGGCGCGCTGGTGACGCGGTGCGGTGTGCCGTCGCGGGCCGGAGCGTGGAGCGGCGGCAGCAGGTGTGCCTCGGCCCCCGCCGGCGCGGGCAGATGCCGCCAGGGCTGCCCGCGCCGGGGCCGGGGTGCGCCGTGCCCTCGGCCGGCGGTCGGCGAGGGGGACATCACGGGATCAAGGCGGCGGGAAGACGCCCCCACGGCGACGAAGGGTCACTTCTGCCAGCCGACCGTCTCCGGCAGGGGGGTGCCGAAGATCGTGGCGCCGACGTTGGCCAGTCCCTTCTTGACACCGTAGACGGAGGGACCGCTGTACAGCGGCAGGAAGGCGTACTGCGCCAGTTCCTTGCGTTCGATCGCGTTGGCCCGGGCCGTCTGCTTCGCGGGGTCGGAGATCCGGGACGCCGCGTGGATCTCCTTGTCCAGTTCGGGGGTGCCGGTGCCGGTCAGGTTGGAGTCACTGTCGGTGCCGTAGAACTGGTACAGGTAGCGAGCGCCGAAGGGGTCCGTCGAGCGGTTGCCGGAGAGGAAGAGGTCGAAGTCGCGATCGCTGAGGATCTTGGAGAAATCGGCTTCGTCCGCCTTCTTGATGTCCACCTGGATGCCGACCGGCTTGAGCATGGCGGCGAACGCGTTGGCCGTCGCCTTCTCCAGCGGGTCGTCGCCGAGCAGGGTGTAGCCCACCTTGAGCTTGGTGCCGTTCTTCTCCCGGACGCCGTTGCCGTCGGCCTTCCAGCCGGCCGCGTCGAGGGTCTTCTCGGCGTCGTCGGGCGAGTACTTGATCACCGATGAGACGTTGTCCGAGTAGCCCTTCTGGAAGCTGTAGAGCAGAGCCGAGCCGGGGAGGGGCTCGGAGTAGTCCAGGCCCTGGAACTGGATCTTGGCGATCTGTGTCCTGTCGATGCTCTCCAGCAGCGCCTTGCGCACCTCGACGTCCTTGAGCACCGGGGACTTCGCGTTGACGTAGAGCGAGTACTCGAAGGGGCTGCCGCCGCGACGGATCTCGGTTCCGTCGACCCCGCTGATCTGCTTCAAGCCCTCGGCGCTGCCGGTGGCGGCGTAGTCGACCTGCCCGTTCTTGAAGGCGTTGATCGCGGCCTCGGAGTCCAGGTTGACGTAGACGCGCTTGTCGAGCTTGCCCCTCTTGCCCCACCACTTCGGGTTCCGGACGAAGGTGAGGTTGCCGCTCTTGGTGTCGAAGGTGCCGACGGTGTACGGACCCGCGCCCCATTCGGGATGCGCCTTCTTCACGTAGGCGTCGTTGAAGTTGGCGACCGTGGCGGCCTTGGGATGCAGGAACGTCGTGAACAGGCTCGACCACCACGGGTCGACTCCCTTGAAGTCGATGACGGCCTGCCGGTCGTCGGTGCCGCGGGTGACCGAGACGATGTTCCGGTAGCCCTCGGTGTTGGTCGCGTTGTAGTCCTTGTTCGAGCCGTTGTTGGCCTGCCAGGTCGCCTTCACGGCCCGCCAGTCGATCGGGGTGCCGTCGTTGTAGGCGGCCTTGGGGTTGAGTGTGAGGATCACCCGCTGGTTGCCGCCGGTCACCGTGACCTTGACGTCACTGAGGTAGTCCGGGTTGTACTGCACGTCACCCGTGGGGGAGTAGGTGATGACGTCCGGGTTGTACCAGAACCACACTCGGCTCGCGGTGAGGGTGGCGTTGGCGTTGAACGGGTTGCCCTGGTCGTCGAAGGTTCCGGGAGTGGTGTAGGTACCCCCGTCCTTGATGTTGTCGTACGGCTGGGGGTTGTAGTCGACCTTCGCCGAGGCGACCGCGGGCGTCGAGCCGTTTCCTGCTTTCCCGGCGTTCGGGGCGTCGGTCCCGGACGAACTGCAGGCGGTGGCCGTGAGGGCGAGGGCGAGGGCGACGGTGAGCGCGGAGGCCGGGGCGATACTCGATCGCATGGGGAGTTGATCCGTTTCTCTGTGGGGTGAGGCGATGCCGCGCGTCGCGGCATCGCTGCGGAAGGCGGAGGAACCGGTCAGCGGGCGTGGCAGGCGTGGCGGTGGTCGGTTCCGGATGCCGCCGGCCGCAGGAGGGGCCGTTCGGTGCGGCAGCGCTGTTGTGTCCCGTCGTCGAGCAGCGGATACAGCGGACAGCGGTCGGTGAAGACGCAGCCTCGCGGGAGACGCGACGCACTGGGCTGCTCGCCCTTGAGCACGATGTGCTCGCGAGAGCGTTCCACCTGCGGATCGGGCACCGGGATCGCCGACAGGAGGGCTTCGGTGTACGGGTGCCGGGCGTGTGTGAAGAGGTCTTCGGTGGCACCGCTCTCGACGATGTGTCCCAGGTACATGACGGCGATGCGGTCGGACACCTGTCGCATCACCGCGAGGTCGTGGGCGACGATCAGGTACGCCAGGCCCAGTTCGTGCTGGAGCTTCCTGAGCAGGTTGATGACGTCGGCCTGGACGGACACGTCCAGGGCGGACACGGGTTCGTCCAGGACCACGATCCGCGGTTCGGTCGCCAGGGCTCGGGCGATCGCGACGCGCTGGCGCTGGCCGCCCGAGAGAGCCGCCGGGAAACGGTCCGCCAGCGAATCGTCCAGCCCGACGAGGGAGAGAAGTTCCTGCACGCGGATCTGCACGGCGTCCCGGTCCGTGCCGATGGCCTGGAGCGGTTCCGCGAGCAGCCGGGAGACGGTCAGCCGCGGATCGAGCGATCCCATGGGGTCCTGCATGACGATCTGCACCGTGCGGCGCAGTCGCTGTGTCCGTCCGGTGGAGCGTGGTGCGGCGACGTCGGTGCCCGCGATCTCGATCAGGCCGTGCTCCGGCGGCCTCAGCCGCATGATCTCCAGCAGGGTGGTGGTCTTGCCGCTGCCGGACTCGCCCACGAGCCCGAGGGTCTCACCGGCCCGCAGCTCGAAGCTGACGTCGCTGACGGCGTGCAGCGTGCCGACGCGGCGTTTGAGGAACGCCCCCTTGGTGATCGGGAACGTCCTGGCCAGTTCGGCGACCCGCAGCACGGTCTCACCGGGGACACGCCGGTCGGGGCGGTGCTCTTCGACGGCCGCTTCGGGCGGCGGGAACAGCGAACTCGCCGCCGGGTTCCCGGCGGCTATGTCATCGGCGCGCCAGCAGGCGACCCGACCGTGTCCGGGTACCGCGCCCAGCGGTGGTTCCTGGCTGTGGCAGCGGTCCACGGCGGCGGGACAGCGGTCCGCGAAGGAGCATCCTGCCGAGAGCGCCACCAGCGACGGTGGTTCGCCCCCGATCGGCACCAGCTGCCCGCTCGCCCGTGCCTCGGGCCGGGGTACCGCGCCGAGGAGCCCGATCGTGTAAGGCATGGTCGGCCGCGCGAACAGCTCGTCGGCGCCGGCCTGCTCCACGATCCGGCCCGCGTACATCACGGCGACCTCGTCGGCGTACCCGGCCACCACCCCCAGGTCGTGAGTGATCAGTACGAGGCCGGCGCCCGTCTCGGTCTGGGCGGTCCGCAGCACGTCCAGGATCTGCGCCTGCACCGTCACGTCGAGGGCGGTGGTCGGCTCGTCGGCGACGATGACCGACGGGGAGTTCGCCATCGCCAGAGCGATCACCACGCGCTGACGCATGCCCCCGGAGAACTCGTGGGGAAAGGCACGCGCGCTGCGGTGCGGCTCGGCGATGCCGACCAGGTCCAGCAGCTCGACGGCGCGATTCCACGCGGCCTGCCGGGTCAGGTCCTGGTGCACGCGCAGCGCGTCGGACAGCTGTCGGCCGACGGAGAAGATCGGGGTCAGGGCGGACAGCGGATCCTGGAAGACCATGCCGATGTCCTTGCCGCGCACCGCGGACAGTTCACGGTCGCCGAGCCCGACCAGGTCGCGGCCGCCCAGCAGCACGCTGCCCGACACCTGGGCGGTCTCCGGCAGCAGCCCCATGACGCCCATCACCGTCGCGGATTTCCCCGACCCCGACTCACCGACGATACCGAGCGTGCGTCCGGGCAGGACGTCGAAGCTCACTTCGCGCACGGCCCGTACCGGACCGGCCTCCGAGGGGAAGACCACGCTGAGGCCGCGAACGGACAGCACCGGTGCTGTCGCGGCGGACCCGGCCTGCGGGTCCGTCCCCGGGGTCGCCACGGTCATCGCCGGCCTCCGCGTGCACCGGTGGTCGAGCTGGGGTCGAACGCGTCGCGCAGGCCGTCCCCGACGAGCGTCATGGACAGGGTCAGCAGCACCACCAGCGCCGCCGGGTAGCCGAACAGCCACGGTGCGGTGGTGATCGTGCCGGATCCGTCGGCGAGCATCGTGCCCAGTGACACGTCGGGTGTCTGCACTCCGAAGCCCAGGAACGACAGGGCGGTCTCACTGAGCACGGTGGCGACGACTCCCAGGGTGAGGTTGACGATGAGCAGGGAACCGAGGTTGGGAATGATGTGCCGCAGGATGATCCGCCACGGCCGCACGCCCATGAACTCGGCGGCCAGCACGTAGTCCCTCTCGCGCAGCGAGGTGGAGACGGACCAGATGACCCGCGCCGTCGACATCCAGCCGAAGACGGTCAGCACCAGGATGAGCACCCGCCAGTCCCCGGCGAGGTGGTGCGAGACCAGGGCCAGGATCAGGAACGACGGCACCACGAGCAGGAAGTGGATGACGGTCAGCGTCAGCCTTTCGACGCGACCGCCGAAGTACGCGGCCCCCGCGCCGATCACCGCGGCGAGCACGATCGTCAGTACGGAGACGCTCACGGCGATCACAAGGGAGCGCTGGAGACCGTGGACGGCCTCGGCGTAGACGTCGTTGCCCCCTTGGTTGGTGCCGAAGTAGTGCGTGCCGCCGGGGGGCTGGGTGAGTGCGGTGAAGTCCACGTCGGTGTACGAGAAGTGCGTGAGCCGACCGCCGCCCACACTGAACAGGACCAGCAGCACGAGGAGCACGACTCCGAACAGCGCCGGCCGGTTGCGGGCGAACCGCCGCAGATACAGTCGTCCGCCGCCGGCACGGGCCGCCGGACCCTGTTTCGCCGTGTCCGGATCGAGCGGCTCGGGCAGGGAGGTCACCGTGGTCGCCATGTCACCTCACCCGCACCCGGGGGTCGAGGACGACGACTGCGACGTCGGCCAGGATCGCACCGATCGCCGTCATGCCGGCCCCGAAGGCCGCGACGGCGACGGCACCGTGCACGTCGTTCTTGGCGATGGTCTGGACGAAGTACTGGCCCATGCCGTTCCAGCCGAAGACGGTCTCGGTGATCACCGCACCGGTGAAGATCGCCGGAATGCTGAACGCCACGGAGGTCGCCGTCGGGATCAGTGAGGCGCGTAGTGCGTGCCGACGGATCGCCTGGGCACGTGTCAGGCCGGTGGCGCGGGCGGTGCGTACGAAGTCCGAGTTGATGTTGTCCAGCAGCAGCGAGCGCTGGGTCAGGTGGTAACCGACGTAGCCGAGCAGGGTCAGGCTCAGCGTCGGCAGGACCAGGTGCCGGAACCGGTCGGCGACCGTCGGCCAGAGTCCGCTGACGTCCGGGGACTTCTCCCCGGCGACGTACAGGAGGCGCCAACCGAGGTGCTGGTTCAGCCAGATCCCGGCGAAGACGACCGCCAGCGCTGCGACGGCCGCCGGGACGTTGAAGAGGAACACGGAGACGAGCTGGGTCGTCCGGTCCCACCACCCGTACTGCCGGGAGGCGGTGAACACGCTCAGCGCCACACCCGCCACCACGGACAGCAGTGTCGCGGCGGTGACCAGCTGACCGCTGACCACGACCCGGAAACCGATCTCCGAGTCGACCGACGCACCGACAGGGGACTTCCCCCAGTCGAAGTGCAGGAGCACGTTGCTGAACCAGTGCCACCACCGTTCCGCGAGAGGGGTCCGCGGATCCAGGTTGTAGGGCGCCAGCGCGTGATCGATCTGTTCCTCGGTGCGGACCGGTCGCAGCCCCCGGTAGTTGGACCTCGGGTCGAGGAACCAGGCGGCCAGTACATACGTCACGTTGGTGGCGACGACGATCATGATGAGCCATCCCGCGGCCTTGCGCGTCACGTGGCGGATCACGAGGCCGCCCCTCTGGGCAAGCGGATCTCGACGGCAGTGACAGCGCGGGAAGCCGGCGAGACTGTGCCGGGATATGGCATGAGCCTGACACTTTCTGAGGGCGAGGGATACGCCGCCCTGGTGGAGCGGTGACGGACCTGCGAGCGGCAGTCGTTCTCTGTGCATCGGGCGAGCACACCGACCGGCATTGATTCTTCGGCCGTGATCATGCTCCGCGCCAGCCCTGCCGGGAGCCTGTCACGTGATCGCAATGCGGGTGTCACAAGGCCGGAGGCGTGTTCCTGAAGCGGGTGAATCACCTTGTCCGGCCGGGAGTAGAGAGGCCGGAGCCCGCGAAATGGTGGTGTCCCGGACCGAGGGTGCGGACGGCGGTGCGGGGCCGGGTCACCGTCTCGCCGTGACCTACGACGAGGGAACCGACACGATCAGGCTCCACCTCGTGCTGATCCCGGAGCCCTCCGACTCCCGACGGCCGGCCGAACCCCGGTTCCGGCGGGCCGCCGGCTCCACGCCGCCGCACCAGGCGCGGCCTCCCGCCCGGCCGCGGCTCCTCACGACCCGCCGGACGTGTGCCGGTGGACGGAGAAGCCGCGGCCTGTCTCCGACCGAGCCGGCCCACCTTGCGGTATGGCGGGCACGGACCTGCTGCCGGCGGCGATCAGCGCGGCGGGGCCGGTCCCCGGTGCCCGGGGGAGCAGGCGGGTCCGGGAAGGCCGGCGTGCCGAGGCCGGCGGCGCGGAGGTGGCCGGGGCATGGACGCGGGTGCCGCCGGGCCGGGCGGCGGGGATCCAGGTCAGGGCGGCCCTTTTCCCGGTCGGGGCGGAGGAACCGCAGGCCGTGTCCGTGGTTCCGCCGGAATAGTCGCGTCGTCCGGCCTCCCCGGCCCGGCGTCGGACGGGGACCAGGGTGCCGCCGATGATGACGGCCCCGCCGGCCTGCTTGGCGAGGTCTGGGCAGGGGCCCGTGCACTGCCCCGGTGCGGTCCGTAGACACACGGACGGGGCCGGGAGGACGGGAGGCCGCGGATGCCGAAGCGTCCGGCTCGCTCACTCGACGACTGACCTCAGACTCTGCCGTGGTGAGGCAGGCACCGCCGGGGACGGCCCGAGGGCGGCGGGCCGACGAGGTCCCTGAAGGCCGGGGCGGATGCCTTCGCGGCCGACAGGAACACTCGGACGGCCGTCCCGGGCATGTGACTGGAGCCGGCCGTGACGGCGAGCCGCTGCCCGCTCGCTCACGTGATCAACCGACCCCGGCCGTCAGTCAGGGCGCATTGCGGACCGGGTGCCACGGACCGTTGCCCGGCGTCACGATCCGTACCCGCGGTGCGGCGCTCAGGCCCCCGGCAGGCTGGTTCCCCGTGCCCGGGCCCGCGGCGGGCTGGCTCCCGGTGCCCGGGTTCCCGGCAGGCTGGCTCCCGGTGCCCGGGCCCCCGGCGGGCTGGCTCCCCGTGCCCGGGGTCTGGGCGAGTCCGGTGGCCCACAGCTGGTCGACACGGGCGCGCTCGGTGGCGTCCGGGTAGCGGTTGGTGCAGGACGGGCCGGGACCGCCGCCCGACATCAGCTCACTGCACGGCCCGCTGTAGTCGTCCGGAAGACCCAGCACGTGTCCGGTCTCGTGGGTGACGACGCGGATCGAGTCGTTCTGCTGGGTCTGGGTGTAGTCGAGGAAGATGGAGCCTTTTCCGTGACCGTCGGTGTTCGCGTGGGACCCCCGCGGGTCGTTGCCCTCGTAGTAGGAGAAGTCGGCACCGCTCGACGCCTCTTCGAGCTTGACGTGGGATTCGGAGCTGTTCCAGATCGAGGCCGCGCTCGCTATCTGTGAACGGAAACTCGGCGCCTTGGAGGCGTCGTAGTGGACGGTCACTGCCTGCGCGTCGGGCTGGGCGGCGCGCTTCTCGGCGACCGACTTGAGTACGGCCTCGAAGAACGCCTTGTTGTTCGCGGCCTCCTCGGCCGACCCGTCGTACCGCGCCACGGAGGTCCCGGCTGAAGCGGGCGGGGTGGCGGCCGGCTCTGCGCTCGCCGGCACTGCCGCGCCCAGCGCGCTGGAGGCCAGGCCCAGGCCGAGAGCGAGGGAGAGGAGTCGCGGGGACGGTCGGGACAATTTCACGTGGGGGGCTCCTGCTCACTCGGTGACCGATCGCCGCAGTGCGCGGTCGAGTCGGCGTGAACACCGGTTCTCAACTGCGGCGACGTCCTGTGGGCCGTCATTCTTAGAAAGGCTCGACAGGGTGCGCAACGGGTCCCGCCACTACGTCCCCTCGTAGGCCCCGGGACCTCGCCGGGGCAGCGCGCAGGCGCCCCGGTCAGCACACGGCGACAGGAGGACGAGCTGTTACGACGTCAGAAGCCGTACGGCGCGGGGCAGATGGCATGCGGGCCGACCGGGCGGAGTTCCAGCACGCACGGCAGGATGGACATCCAGGCCAAATCGACCAAAACCATAAATATCCGCTACGTCGCGTCTACTAAGAGCGCTGGTTGATCGGCGGGTCGCGTGACCGACGTCACGGATCGACGTCCGTCGACCGACGAGAACGGACGGCTTTGACGACTCCCTTCAGCGACGTTTCCAGCGAGCGCGGTCCCTGGCGGAGCCGGACCGTCCGGATCACCGGACACGGCGACCGTTCCGCCGGCGCCTCCAGCAGCACTCCCGCCTGCCGGGTATCACCGCGTTCTAAGATCCTCGCGGTCCTGCCTGCCTGCGCCGCCCGGCACGCCGCCGCCCACGCCGAGGCCGCCGCCGTCCGCCCTACGCCCGATGCCGCTGCGTCGCCCACCCCGCCCCGCAGGCCGCTGAGCGGCCGGCACACGCCTCCCACAGCAGGTACGCCTCGGCCCGGGCCGTGCCGTCGCCTTCGCGGCCGGGCGTCAGGCCCGGGAACGCGCCGGCCCTGGCGGCCAGGCGCATCGGCACGATCCGGTGCTCGCGCCGCAGCAGCGGAACCTGTGCCTCGACGGCGGCCGGAGTGCGGCGTGGCTGACGGTGCGGGCGGCTGGAGCGGTCGCGCATCCCGGCCTCACCTTGCTGCCGGTAGCGGGCGACGGCGGTGTGGCCGCCCTGGACCCGTTCCGCGGCCCTGCGCAGCCGACCCCGGAAGGCCCTCACCTGTTCAGCGCCCAGCACGCGTGTCACCGGCCTCCCGGGACGGCACAGCCAGACCTTTCCGGGCGATGTCACCGGTCCGCCGTAGAGTCCTGGCCGTGACCACTCTCATGATCGATGCAGGTCCAGTCGCGTCGGCTGCTCGGGTGACGCGCACCGGGGGCGTGCCTCTGGCGTCGGCCGGCACTCCGTGGCCCTGCTGCACTTCGTGCGAAGGCCCGATGCGGTTCCTCGCCCAGGTGGTCCTGGATGACCTCGGGGGTGGGACGGAGGGCCGAGGGATCCTCGTCTTGTTCGCATGCCAGAACGACCCCGGTATGTGCAGCGACTGGGAGCCGGACTCGGGCGGGAATCAGGCCCTGCTCTTCCCGATGGATGCTCTTCAGCCACTGCCCCAGCCTGCCGGTGCCGATGAGGATCTGCTTCTGCTCGGTTCCGTGCGGGGGGTCGGCTTCGTGCATGTCGGCGAGCCCGATTACGACAAGGCCGGCGAAGAGTGGTCGGCGGGAGACGGCCGCTCCGCATCATCCGTGCTCGGCCGGCTCGGAGGCAGCCCCGCCTGGATCCAGGACGACGAGACACCGTCCTGCCCGTCGTGTGCCACCGCCATGCCGCTGGTCGTCCAGCTCGAGGAGGGTCCGGACCACAGCACCGCCATGAACTTCGGCGGCTGCGGCAGCGCCTATGCGTTCGCCTGTGAACCGTGTGGCCACGCGAAGTTCCTGTGGCAGTGCTGATGTGGCGTCAAAGCCCTTGCCGCTGAAGGGTGGAGCCGATCAGTTCTTCGTCCCGCAGACCTCGGTGGCCGGCTCGCTCAGCTGAAGTGCACCTCGCTCAGGTCGATCGAGACCATGAGCTGATCCAGGATGGGGGAGCCGTCGGCGTCGCGGCGGTAGGCCCGCCGCTTGGTGGGCAGCACGATGCCGTCCGCTTCCACGTGGTCGTGGACGTACTGCGCTGCCGCGAATCCGCCTGCCACGTCGACGTGGTAGTCGTGTCGGCGCAGCAGTCGGTCGGGGCCGAAGTAGAAGTCCTGGTGGGTGCTGTGGCTGGCGATTGCGGGTGGGAACGTGGCGCGCAGCCCCCGCCACAGTTCGTCTCCTTCCCGCCACGGTTCGGTCTCGGTGACCGTGAAGCCGGGCATGGCCAGCAGGAACGGCGTGGTGAGATAGGTCCACAGGGCGTAACCGTTGAAGTAGGCGCGGTCCAGCGGGTCCCAGGGGGTCTCCAGGGTGTGGCCTGCGAAGGACGACCGCGGGTCCTCGCGTGCGGCGACCACTCGCCCGTCCAGCTTGGCGATGCTCACCCGTCCGGGTGTGAAGTCGGTCTTCTGGTCGGGTGCGCCGAAGGGGCTGACCGAAGCGCGCTCCTCGTGGAGGAGGATGGTCATCTCGCGGGGCGCGGGATCCTGCGGCAGGCCCTTGACGGCGAACAGCTGACCGCCGCTGACAAGGGTGGCTCGCGCCTGGGTCAGCTGACGCCAGCGCGTGTCGCCACCGTGGGCTTCGATCACCTCGGTGAGCAGCTCGTTCATGCGGTCTCCTGAGGATGGCGACCGTGGTGCGTCCACGGGCTCGAATGCCGGGGGGATGCGGTCGGCACAGGCAGTTCGTCAGTTTTGCATCGTTTGTGACTGGTCGTCATGGTCACGGGGCATCAGCGCACCGCGCCCGCTCCCGTCTGGACGGCGCGCAGGGCGCGGTCGACGGTCTCCCGGTTCTCGCCGACCGGCGCCACGTAGTCGAGGACGTCGCGCGCGGCCGCTTCCCCGAGCGTCCGGGTGATCACCCAGGTCGCGAGGTACTGGGACGCCAGGCAACCGCCCGCCGTGGCGATGTTCCCCTCGGCGTGGAACGGCGCGTCCGGCACGGTGACGCCGCGGGCTTCGACGAACGGCCGGGTCTTGTTGTCCGTGCACGCCGGCATGCCCTCCAGCAGCCCCAGCCGGGCGAGCACCAGCGCGCCGGAGCACTGCGCGCCGATCAGCTGCCGTGAAGGGTCGAGCCGCAGCCTGGAGACCAGCCGGTCGTCGGCGACCACGTCCCGTGCCCGCACGCCGCTGCCGATCAGCACCACCTCGGCCTCGGTCACGAACTCCATGGGGCGCTGCCCGGTCACCTCGACCCCGTTCATCGACGTCACCACCGGTGTCGGCGTCGTGACGAAGGCTTCCAGGCCGTCCGCACGGCAGCGGTTGATCAGCGCGGAAGCGATGAAACTGTCGAGCTCGTTGAACCCGTCGAAGGTGACCACGGCTACCTGCATCACATCTCCTTCAGGCGCGGCATGATGTCTGCGCTCTCGCCCGGCGCGCCGTTCCGGGGTGAGAGCTGGGTCAGGGGCCGGCCAGGGCGGGGCAACCGGACCGTGCGGCTTCGGGTCACGAGCGCGGGGCGCCGCGGGGAGGCCGGAGTCCGCCCTGCCCGGAGGAGCGGCTCCGCGTCCGGGACGATCGGGTCCGCCGGGGACTGCCGGAAACCCGCGTGCCGCTTCCTCGCACCGCGCGGCGTGCCCGGACGTGCCGCCACCGTCGCGGTCGTGGCCCCGCTGCCGTCTATGAGGCATGCACCGGGCCGGACCGGTCCCAGCCAGGGGTTGTCTCCTCCCGGTGGATGTCCTCGGCGTGGACCCGCTCGCCGCAGGTCTCGCAGACCGCGTGGGTGACGAGTTCGTGGTCCCGGTGGAGGAGCCGGACGGGCGGTGAGGTGACGGCCCAGCGGTCGCCCCAGCCGATGAGCTCTCGGGTGATGCCCGCCAGGTCGCGTCCCGCCTCGGTCAGGTAGTAGCCGCTGTGACGGGCGTCGTCCGGCAGCGGGCGCCGTTCGAGGACGCCGCTCTCCACCAACGCCTTCAGGCGTGCCGCCAGGCGGTCCGTGGGGGCGCCCGTGTTCCTGGCGATCTGCCGGAACCGGTGGTTGCCGAGCATGACCTCGCGGATCGCCGGCAGAGCCCATCGGTCGCCGACGATCTGCAGGGAGGCGGCGAGCGAGCACGGGCGCCCGGCCATGTCCTGGGGATCGATGCGTGTGGTCACGCACCCAGTATCACTCGCAATGGTTTGATTCCCAAACCACGCTCGTGCTTCACTTGCGCCATGCCCACGACGCTTGGATTTCCAAAGCACACCCGAACGGCCACCGTGGTGGTCCTGGTGGCCGTCTTCATGACCAACCTGGACCTGTGGATCGTCAACGTCGCCCTTCCGGCCATGGGAGCGAGCTTCTCCGGGGGCGGCAGCGGTGTGACCCTCGGTTCGCTGTCCTGGGTCCTCAACGCCTACGCGATCACCTTCGCCGCGCTGCTTGTGGTGGCCGGCCGCGCCGGTGACCGCATAGGCCAACGGCCGGTCTTCCTCACCGGGATCGCCGTCTTCACCCTCGCGTCACTGGGCTGTGCCCTGGCCCCGAACCTGGCGACCCTCGTTGTGGCCCGGGTGGTACAGGCCGTCGGGGCGTCCGCCCAGATCCCGACGTCCCTGGCCCTGCTGCTGGCGACGGTGCCCACCGAACGCCGCACCCATGCCACCCGGAACTGGGCCGCGGTCGGAGGACTCGCCGCGGCCGCCGGGCCCGTCGCCGGCGGCCTCCTGACCGAGGTGGACTGGAGGTGGGTCTTCGCGGTCAACGTGCCCATCGGCATCGCCGCGCTCGTCGCCGGCCGATCGGTCCTGCCGAAGCCGGCCGCGCGGGAGAGGGGAGCGCTGCCCGACCTCCTCGGCGCACTGCTGCTCATCGCGTCGGTCGCGGCACTGTCCGGGGCGCTGGTGCAGGCCCCCGACTGGGGCTGGGCGAGCGGCGGCACCGTACTGCTCGTGGCCGTTGCCGTGACCGGCGGTGTCGCGTTCGTCCTCAGGTCCCTGCGCCACCCCCGCCCGCTGTTCGAGCTGCACCTGCTGCGGCTGCCGCGCTTCGGAGCGGCGAACGCGGGCAGCCTCGTGTTCGGCGTCGCCTTCTCGATCATGCTGCTGTCCAACGTGCTGTGGTGCCAGGAGGTCTGGCACTGGAGCGCGCTGCGCACCGGCGTCGCCCTCGTCCCCGGTCCCGCCCTCGTGCCGGTCGTCACCCTTCTGACCGCCCGCGCCGCGCAGCGCTTCGGGCACGGTCCTCTGGTCGCCGCCGGCGGGCTGCTGTTCACCGGCGGCATGGTCTGGCGCGTGTGCTTCGCGTCCGTCACACCGGACTACCTGCGTGATCTGCTGCCCAGCCAACTGCTGACCGGCACGGGCGTCGGCCTGGCCCTGGGCACGCTGGTGGCCGCCGGCGTGCACGCCCTGCCTGGGCACCGTGCGGCAACCGGGTCGGCGCTGGTCAACTCCGTCCGCCAGATCTCCGCCACGATCGGCGTGGCCGTCCTGGTCGCGGTGGTCGGCTCACACGTCGGAGCCTCCTCGCGGAACGACTTCCGGATTGCCTGGTGGGCGGCCGCCGCACTGGGCCTGGCGACCTCGGCGATCGGCGTGCACCTCGGCCGCGGCGGCGCCGGCCGGACGGTGTCCGCCACGTCGAAGGAGCCCGAGGCGGGTGCGCAGGCTCCGGCGGATGCGTCCTGAACCGGCCCCCTCGTGGCTCCGGCTGCCGGACCAGGGGCACGGTTCAGCGGACCTCAGCGGCAGTGGCAGGACCCCGCCCTACCCGTTGCCCCCGTCCCGGCCGTCTTCGAAGACGAAGAGCGGCTTCGTGCCATGCGCGGGTGCCTCGGCGAGCGTGACGGCCTCGCGGAAGTGTTCGAGCGGGAACGGCCGGCCCTGGGGGATGCCGAGGACCCCGTCGGCCACGAGACCGCGCACCTGTGACAGCGCGCGCAGGGCGTCCTCGGGCGAGGTGGTGCCGAACCAGCGGTTCAGCCAGAAGCCTCGGACCGTCTTGGTCTCGTAGATGACCGAGCGGGCCTGGAGCGGGATCGTCAGCGCCGCCGGGTCGGTCTGCCGGTGGGTGGAGAGCGCGCCGTAGACCACGAGCTCCCCGCCGGGAGCCAGCGCCTGGGACACCTGGGCCCCCACCGGGCCCGCGACGCAGTCGATGGCCTTCCGCACGCCGGCCGGTCCGGCCGTCTCGGTGATGCGCTGCGACAGGTCCTCGTCCTCGGTGCAGATGACCTGGTCCCCGCCGAGCGCTTCGATCTCCTGGACGGCGGCTCGGCGCCGAACGACGTTGATCGTACGGATACCCAGATGCCTGGACAGCTGGATGACGAGCCGGCCGACGGTGGAGCCCGCGGCCGTCTGCAGCAGTTGTTCGCCCGGCTGTACCTCGAGTTCGTGCGTGACGAGGAGCAAAGCCGTCAACGGATTGACGGCGAGCTGGCAGGCGCTGGAGTCGTTCAGGTCCTCGGGGACCGGCAGAAGCCTTCGCGTGTCGGCGACGAGGTACTCCTGCCAGGTACCGGCCGCCGGCGGCCCGGGCACCGCCGGGACCGCGGCGACCGCCACGCGCTCGCCGACCGTCGGTGCTTCGGTGCCCGGGCCCAGGGCCGCGACCCGGCCCACGCACTCCATAGCGCCCCCGACGGCGGGGAATCCGGGGGAAAAGCCGTAGCGGCCGCGCAGCACGTGCAGATCACTGGCGTGAATCGGAGTCGCCTTCACACGGATCAGCGCCTGCCCGGCTTCCGGCGTGGGAACAGGCCGGGATTCCAGCCGCAGGACATCGGTGGGCTCGCCGGCCGTCACGGCCACGAGCGCACGCATGGATCGAGGCATGAGCGGCCCTTCGTCTGCGCACCCGGGAAGACCGACGCGATGCCGACGCCGGCATCCTCGTCAGCCCGGGCTGTCGTCGGCGTCGCCGTCATCCCACGCTACGCCCGGAGCCGGAAAGAAGCCCGGCAGCAGATCGTCCAGCGTGGTACGAGTGCCTGTTGGAGCGACCCGGGCCTGCCCCTGGAGGGCTCCTGGAGCCCGGCGAAGGTCGGGAACCTCGGAACCGCTGCCTTGGCCCAGCGCCTGTTTGGCCACCACGGTCGTGCCATGGCCCGCGCGGGGTCCTCGTCATCATCGCCGTGAGGACCGCAGGGACGGCACACGCCGTCATCCGCCGCAGCCGGTCCCACCCCGCGGCGACGGCGCGCCGAAAGCGCGAAGTACCGGTGGATCGTGCAGCAGCCGACGGCATGAGCCGCCTGGCACATGGATCTTCCGGTGGCCGTCCCTACCGGGGGGGACCGGCGGCCGGGACGCCTTCACGCAGGTGCTGGACCTGGTGGACGCTGAAAGGCGGCACACCCGGCGGGCGGGAGACGACCGCACCGGATGTGCCGTTCGCGCGTCACGGGGTGAGGGAGGTGAGGGTGCCTCCTTCGACCTTCAGTGCCGCGCCGGTGGTGGCCGAGGCCCGGTCGGAACTGGTGAAGAGGATGAGGTCGGCGACCTCGGAGGGCTGGATCAGCCGCTGGATCAGAGACGTCGGGCGGAAGCGGGCGATGAACTCGCGCTGCGCGGCGTCGAAGGACTCCGCTTCGGGGATGAGGGCGGTGATGTACTCCTCGATGCCTTCGGTGTGCGTGGGACCGGGCAGCACGGAGTTGACGGTGACGCCTGTGCCGGCCGCGGCCTTGGCCAGGCCGCTGGCCACCGCCAGCAGGGCGGTCTTGGTCATGCCGTAGTGGACCATGTCCAGCGGGGTGTCGATGGCCGTCTCGCTGGAGACGAACACGATGCGGCCGAAGCCGCGTGCCATCATGCCGGGCATGTACTGGCGGGCCAGGCGCACGCCGCTCAGGACGTTGACCTCGAAGAAGCGACGCCACTCCTCGTCGGGGATCTCCAGAACCGGGGTGGAGGCGAAGATGCCGGTGTTGTTGATCAGGACATCAACCTCCGGAACCGCCTCCAGCAGCGCCTGAGCGCCCTCGGCCGTGGCGACGTCCGCGGCCACGGTGATGATGTCGGCACCGGGAACGCGCTCGCGGATGCCGTCGGCCGCCGCCTCCAGGCGGGCCCTGTCGCGGCCGTTGAGGACCGTACGGGCGCCGGCGCCGGCGAACGCCTCGGCAGTGGCCAGGCCGATGCCCAGCGTGGAACCGGTGATCAAAGCGGTGCGACCGGTGAAATCGATGTGCATGGTGTTTCCCTAGACAGTCCAGCGGCGGCCGGTCGAAGAGGCCGGCTGGTCAATTGAGACGGAACGTTCTCACTCATGCTGAGACGGAACGTTCTCTCCTGTCAAGCTTGATAGCAAGAACGTTCCGTCTCATAATGGGCTCGGGACCGACCTGAGGAGGACTTCCCCGTGGCGCGACGCTCGACCGAAGAGACCCGGCGGCACATCCTGGAGGTCGCGGGCGACCTCTTCTATGCACGGGGTGTCCGCGCGGTCGGCATGGACCTGGTCATCAGCAGCGCCGAGGTGGCCAACGCGACGCTCTATCGCCAGTTCGCGACCAAGGACGAGCTGGTCACCGCCTACCTCGTCACCCGCAATGAGCACTGGTGGCAGCGTCTACGCGAAGCCGCCGCCAGTGCGCCGGACGCCCGCGCGAGGGTCCGGGCACTGTTCGACCTCATCCGCCAGGACATGGCCGCCCCCGGCTACCGCGGCTGCGCCACGCTCAACATCACCAGCGAGTTCCCCGACACGGACCACCCGGCCCACGCTGCCGCCGTCGCACACAAGACCGAGGTGCAAGCCTGGCTGCGCGACCAGCTCCGCGAGGCCGGCGACCCGGATCCGGAGGACACGGCCGGCAAGCTCCTGGTCATCCTTGACGGCGCACAAGTCCTCGCGGCCGCCCTGGGGACCGACACCCCCGGTGACCACATGACCCAGCTCGCCGAGCAGCTCCTCGACACGCGGTTGCCCGCCCCCCACTGAGCGGGCCGACCGGCACGGCCCGACGCTCCGCCGGACACGGGCGGGGTGCGCGAGCCTCATGAAGGTGCCTGTGTGAACAGGGCTGGCGCACGCAGAGCAGCAGCCAGTCGACGTCGGCGGTGGTGTAGCGCCGTCGACCGCCCGCGGTGCGCCGGACGGGTACGGCCGCGGCGGCCTCTACCTCGAGGACTGCGACGTCGCGCGCGTCTCCGCCCCCGCCGCGCCCATGGACGACGGCGGCGTCCGCGCCCACGCCGTCGACCCCGACGCGGCCGCACGGCTGTGGGACCTGTCCGTCGCGGCGACGGGTGCCGCCCCGGTGACGCGATGAACCGCCGGTGACCGACGCCGTCCTGAAGGCGGACCCGACCGCGCCGCGAAAGCAGCGCCACACCGTCGAGCGGAGCTGCGAACGGCTGCTGGACGAGCATGAAGCCGTCGACGCCTCCTGCCGAAGTCCGCGCCCGCGTCGCCGCCCGCCGTGAGGAGGTCCGTCTCGGCAAGGCCGTGCACCGCCCTTCGCCTCGGCCGGGCAGGAAGCGTTGGTCCGCCCTGGCTCGACACGGGGCCGGGTCACCGCAGGGCGACCCTCGGTGCGTTCACCGAATCGTGGAGGCCGCCGGGACTTCTGAACTAAGCTTCGGACTCAGGTCGTCCCTCGTTGCTCTTTCCGCGTGCCCGGTTGGATTCCTCGATAGGGAGGCAGTGCCGCATGAGCCGATACGCCCACGTGGCCTTCACCGACAACGTCCGACGCGTCCAGGAGGAGCGGGGAAGCGCCGCCGCCATGCAACGGCTCCTCGCCTCGGACCCGGGGCGTGCCGACCGACTGGGCGACGACGAGGCCGAGTTCATCGCGGCCCGCGACGGGTTCTACCTCGGCACCGTGACGGAGACCGGCTGGCCGTACATCCAGTTCCGCGGCGGGCCGCCCGGATTCGTGCACGTGCTGGACGAGGAGACGCTGGCCTTCCTCGACGTGCGGGGAAACCGGCAGTACATCACGACCGGGAACGTGCGCGGGAACGACCGGGTCTCGCTGTTCTTCATGGACTACGCCCACCGCACCCGGCTGAAGGTACTCGGCCGGGCCGAGATCAGGGACGCCGCCGAATTCCACGGCCTGCGGGACCGTTCGGGGGACGCGCGCACCGACGGGCACGAGGAGGCGCTGATCGTCGTGCGGATCGAAGGCCTCGCCTGGAACTGCACCAAGCACATCACCCCGCGCTACTCCGAGGCCGAGCTCGCGCACGCGCTGGAGCCCGTGTACGAGCGCATCGCGCGCCTGGAGGAGGAGAACCGGGAACTGCGCTCACGGCTCGGGGCGCGGACCTGATCCGCACCCCGAGCCGCGTCCGTGCCCGCCCCGCCGCGGTCAGCCGGCCGCGGCCAGCCGGTCCTTCGCCAGGGAGGCCAGGAGCAGGGCGCCGTCGCCCAGGACCTCGTTGCCGAACACCGCGTCAGGGCTGTGGTTGAAGCTCGCTTTCCCCGGGTCGCGGTCGGGCGGGCAGGCGCCGAGGAACAGCATCGCCCCCGGCACCCGGTCCAGGACGAAGGAGAAGTCCTCCGAGGGACTGAGGGTGTTCGGGGACCAGATGAGCCGCCCCGGACCCAGCGCCTTCTCGACCGTGCCGGCCGCGAAGTCCGCCTCGTCCGGGTCGACGACGGTGACCGGGTAGTCCATGGAGTGCTCCACCGTCACCGTGACCCCGTGGGCCGCGGCGACGCCCTCCAGCACCCGCCGCACCCCCTCCACGACCTGGGCCTTCGCCCCCGGCCCGAAGGTCCGCACCCCGATCTTCAGCTCCGCCTCGTCCGGGATGATGTTGGCCGACGTGCCCGCGTGGATGCTGCCGACCGAGAGCAGCACCGGGTCGAAGGGGTCGAAGCCCCGGCTCGCGTACGTCTGGAGCGCCAGGACCATCTCGGCCGCGGCCGGGACCGGGTCCTTCAGGAGCTGCGGCTGGGAGTCGTGCCCGCCCCGGCCCCGGACGGTCACGCGCAGGGCGTCACCCCCGGCCAGCAGCGGGCCCTTGCGGGTCAGCAGCCACCCGGGCGGCAGCATCGAGGAGGCCACGTGCAGCGCGTACGCCGCCACCGGGCGCCGGCCGGCCGCCTCCAGCACCCCCTCCTCGATCATCAGCCGCGCGCCGTGGTGCCCCTCCTCTCCCGGCTGGAACATGAACACCACGTCGCCGCCCAGCCCGTCCCGGTCCTCGGTGAGCAGCCGGGCCGCGCCGACCAGCATGGCCGTGTGCAGGTCGTGCCCGCAGGCGTGCATCCGGCCCTCGATCTTGGACGCGTACGGGACGCCGCTCGTCTCCGTCAGCGGCAACGCGTCCATGTCGGCGCGCAGCAGGACGACGGGACGGTCGCCGTCCCCAGCGTCCGGGCCCCCGCCGCGCAGCACGGCGGTGACGGAGGACAGCCCGCTGCCGGTCGTGATCTCCAGGGGCAGTCCGTCGAGCGCCGCGAGCACCTTGGCCTGGGTCCGCGGCAGATCGAGCCCGAGTTCCGGTTCCCGGTGGAGGTCCTCGCGCAGTCGTACGAGGTCCTCCACCAGGCCGGGACCGGGCCGGCGCCCGCTCACTTGACCGCCGTGATGATGCCGTGCGGGGTGATGGCCTCGGTGCAGCGGGTGCGGCGCACCTGGTCGAATCCGACCTCCTTCAGTGACTTCTCGTAACCCTCCCAGGAGTAGAGCATCCCGCCCTCGCCGGCCACCGCCGCGAAGAAGGGGCTGGCCAGGGCGGCCATGAGGGGGCCGTCGTAGTTGTCCTCGGACATCGAGTTCAGGATCAGCACCCGGCCGCCGTCCGGCAGCACCGCGTGTGCGTGGCCCAGGAGCACGCGGATGCGGTCCTGCGGCCAGATCTGCAGCTGGTGCACGAACATCACGGTGTCGTGGCCCTCGGGGTAGTCGCCCGCGAAGATGTCGCCCTCGATCACCTTGACGCGGTCGCTGAGCCCCGCCTCCTCCACCCGCTTGCGGGCCAGGTCGACCACCTTCGGTATCTCCAGCACCGTGACCTCGATGTCCGGGTGCGCCCGGGCCACCGCCATCGCCATCGTCGCGTCGCCGCCGCCGACGTCGAGGACACGCCGGGAGGCGCTGAAGTCGCCGTACTTGATCAGGTGCTTGCTGGCGACGGCCGACCAGGTGCCCATGAAGTGGTAGAAGACCTTGAGCAGTTCGGGGTCCTCGCTGAGCCGGTGGTAGACGGTGGCGCCGTCGCCCGGGTAGCGGCGCAGGCCGATGTTGCTGTTGGCCCGCAGGGACTCGGTGAAGTCGACGAGGCCCGGGTAGGTGACGTACGCCTCGAACCCGACGACCGCCTTGACGAGTTCCCAGTGGCCGCCCGTGAACAGGTCCGAGATCGACTTCGAGTTGCGGTACCCCTCCTCGGTGCGCTCCACCAGCCGCAGCGAGGTGACGCCGAGCAGCAGGATGTCCAACGACCGCTCGGCGAGGTCCAGTTCCGCGCCGATCCGCTCGCGCGGCGTACCGGGGCTGCGCTCCAGCAGGTCGAAGAGGCCGAGTTCGACACCGGCGCGGGTGAACTGGAAGGCGTTGTGTCCGAGCAGCACGGTGGTCAGGGCGTCCGGGACGACGCTCTCGGGCTGGGTCTGTACCTCGGTCATGATGCTTCTCCCTGGAATGAGAGGGTGTCGATCAGGTCGTCTGTGGTGAGCGACTGCATGCCGGAGGCGGCTGTGGAACCCCGGCCGGCCGAGGCGTCCGGGGCGGTGACGGCGACCGCGCCGACCACGTCGGGCGGCACGCCGGGCAGGTCGTACAGGAGTCGGCGGCCGAGCCGGAACGGCCGGTCCCGGCCCGTGGGGACGAGCGGCAGGCGTGCGAGGTCCACGTCCGCCATCGCGGGCAGGCCCCGCGCGGTGAGCTTGACCAGTGCCTCCTTCCGTACCCAGGTCCGCAGGAACGCGTGGTGCGGGGCGGGCGACCCGCGGATCCGGTCGATCTCGCCGCGGGACAGGAACGACCCGAAGCCCCGCAGGTCGGGCCCGTCGGCCCGGGCGGCCGGTCCGGGCAGCCGCTCGACGTCGATGCCGACGGGGTGATCGGCGGCCGCGGCCGCCACCACCCCGTCCGCGTACGACAGGCTGACCCCGCACCGCGCGCCCGTGACCCGGGGCCGGCCGTGCGGGCCCGCGCAGAGCGGGCACCGCTGGTCCAGCGCGACGTCCCGGACCGCGCCGCCGGTCCGCCGTGCCACGCACATCCGGGCCAGGACGTGCGCGGCGAGGAAGTCGGCCCGGGCCCGCGCGGTGCGGGCGGCGGCCAGGCGCCGCCGCTCCGCGGCCGTCAGGAGCGACGCGTCCGCACCGGGCAGGGTCAGGAGCCGGTCCGTGTCCGCGACGGCGACGGTCACGGCCGCCGTCACCGGCCCCTCACCTCTTGCGCTGGCTGTAGACGACACCGGCGAGGGACAGCGCGCCGCCGACCACCGCGAGCCACGGAGGCGTCTCGTCGAGGATCAGCCAGGCCAGGGTGACGGCGATCGGCGGGGACAGGTAGGTCAGCGCGCCCATCTTCCCCGCGGTGGAGCGGGCCAGCGCGTACCCCCAGGTCGTGAAGGCGACCGAGGTCGGGAAGACGCCCAGGTACACCGTCCAGCCGATCGCCTTGCCGCTCGCGTGCGAAAGGTTGTCGATCAGCTGGGGCAGGAACGGCAGGCAGAGCACCGCGCCGACGACACAGGCCAGCCAGGTGATCACCAGGGCCGAACTGTTGCCGAGCAGCGGCTTCTCGGTGACGACGCCGCCCGCGTACGCGGCGGCGGCCAGCAGCGCCAGGGCACTGCCCGTCCCGGCCTCCAGCCCCTTGCTGGAGGTGGCGAGGCCGATCAGCAGGACACCGGCGAGGGCGACGCCGCCGCCGACGACCAGCGGACGCGGGAAGCCCTCCTTGAGCAGCAACCCGGCCAGGACGGCGATCAGCACCGGACCCAGGCTTATGATCATGGATGTGGTGCCCGCGTCGATCCGCTGCTCGGCGGCGTTCAGCGCCACGTTGTACACACCGAACCACAGCAGACCGCACAGCACCAGGCGCGGCAGGTCGGAGCGCGGCGGCAACGGGACCCTGCGGACCAGGACGACCACGCCCAGCAGCACCGCGCCGATGAACAGCCGCGCCAGGGTCAGCGCGCCCGGATCGAGGTCCTTGCCGGCCGCGCGGATCCCGATGAACGCGGAAGCCCACAGGAAGACGGTGAGCAGCCCGGCCGCGACCGCGAGCGGCGGAGTGCCCGGGGACGGGGCCGGGGGCTGAGACGAATCCGGTGAGGCGGTCCCCTGATTGGCTTTCGCAGAGGTCACAGATGTTCACTTCCTTGTCGTTCTACGGGGACGGTTCGCTCGCAGGTGTCCAGGGCCGCCGCCAGCCGCCGCGCGACCTGGGCGACATGGGGCGGGCGCAGCAGGGTGAAGTGGTTCCCGGGGAGCGTGGCCTCCTCGCGGACACCGCCCCGGGTCTGCCGCGCCCAGGAGCCGCGGTGCTCGCGGAGCCGGTCACGGGCCCACCAGAGCGTCAGCGGGGCGTCGACGACCGACGGCCGGTGCGCGAGCACCAACTGCTCGTGCAGCTCGGCCAGTTCCGCCTGCCGGAGCAGGGCCTCCGACGGCAGTACCCGGGAGCCGCGCTCCTCGGCCCAGGTGGTCAGCAGCTTCAGCCGCTCCGTCAGCGGCAGGCCGCGCAGCCGGTCGCGCAGGGCCGCGGTGTCCTCGGCGGTGACGTCGAGTCCGGGCAGCGAGTCGGCCAGGGCGACGGCGGGCGCGAGCAGCGGGTCGGGTCCGCCCTCACCGGGCACGGAGGAGTCCAGCAGGGCGACCAGCGCGACGCGCTCGCCCGCCGCCTCCAGCCCGGCCGCCACCTCGACCGCCAGGGCGCCGCCCATCGACCAGCCCGCGAGGTGGTAGGGCCCGGTCGGCCGGCGTTCCCGGATCACGTCCACGTACTGGGCGGCCATCTCCGCCAGGGTTGCCGCCTCGGCCTCACCGGTCAGGGCGCGCGACCGGATGGCCAGCACCTCGCGGCCCGGCGGCAGCAGCGTCACGAGCTGCCGGTACGCCATCACATCCCCGCCCGCCGGATGCAGCAGGAACAGCGGCGCGGGCGTGACCGGCGCCCGCAGCGACAGGATCAGCGAGTGCTCGGACCCCGCCGAGACCAGCTCGGCGAACCGGGCCACCGTGGGCGCTTCGAACAGGGCGGTGAGGGGCAGCCGCACCCCGAAGCGGCGGGCCACCACCGCCATCAGGCGCGCCGCGAGCAGTGAGTGCCCGCCCAGCTCGAAGAAGTCGTCGTCCGGTCCGATGGCGTCCGCGTCCCGTCCGAGCAGCCCGGCCCACAGGCCGGCGACCGTGCGCTGGAGCGCGGTGCGCGCCGCGCGGGCCGGTGCGGTGGCGGCGGCCGGGGCGGGCACGGGCAGGGCCGCGCGGTCGAGCTTGCCGTTGGCGGTGACGGGCAGGGCGGTCAGCGGCACGAGGACCGGCGGCACCATGTACTCCGGCAGGGACCGTTCCAGGAAGGCCCGCAGTTCCCCCGGTCCGGGCGGTTCGGCTCCGGCGGCCGGGACGACGTACCCCACCAGCCGGTCGTCCAGCAGCCGCACCGCCGCGCCCTGCACGGACGGGTGGGCGGCCAGCCGAGCCTCGATCTCGCCCAGTTCGACGCGGAAGCCGCGCAGTTTGACCTGGCCGTCGGCGCGGCCGACGAACTCCAGTGCGCCGTCGGACCGTTGCCGCACCAGGTCGCCGGTCCGGTACAGCCGGCCGCCGGGCCGGCGCGGGTCGGGCACGAAGCGCTCGGCGGTGAGCTCGTCGCGGCCCCGGTACCCGGCCGCGAGCTGCACCCCGCCGATGTGCAGCTCTCCCACGAGGCCGGGGGGCAGCGGGGTCAGCCGGTCGTCCAGCACGTCCAGGGTGGTGTTGGCGACCGGACGCCCGATGGGCACGGGGCCGGCCGCGTCCTCGGGTCCGCACGGCCACGCCGAGACGTCGACGGACGCCTCCGTGGGGCCGTACAGGTTGTGCAGCTCGACGGCGGGCGGCGGGAACACCTCGAAGAACCGGCCGACGAGGTCGGGCGGGAGGGCCTCGCCGCTGGCGATCACGCGGCGCAGCGAACCGCAGCCGGCGGCCGCCGGGTCGGCGAGGAAGACGCGCAGCATCGACGGGACGAAGTGCACGGTCGTCACCGACGTACGGCGGATCACCTCGGCCAGGTAGCCGGGGTCGCGGTGGCCGCCGGGCCGGGCCACCACGAGCCGGGCCCCGGTCATCAGCGGCCAGAAGAACTCCCACACGGACACGTCGAAGGTGAAGGGCGTCTTCTGCAGCACCGCGTCGGCCGCGCCGAGGCCGTACTCCTCCTGCATCCACAGCAGGCGGTTGCAGATGCCCCGGTGGGTGAGCATGACGCACTTCGGCGTGCCCGTGGACCCCGACGTGTAGATGAGGTAGGCCAGCTGGTCCGGCGCCACCACCACCTCGGGGGCCGTGTCCTGCGGATCCGGCGGCTCGGCCAGGTCGACCCTCAGGACCGGCAGGCCGTCCGGGAGGGCGTCCGGCGACCCGGTGACGAGCACCAGTTCGGCGCCGGCGTCGGCGAGCATGAACGCCTCGCGCTCCGCGGGCGTGGCCGGGTCGAGCGGCAGGTAGGCCCCGCCCGCCTTGAGGACGGCGAGCAGGCCGACGACCAGCTCCAGGGAGCGCTCCATGCGCACGGCCACCGTCGTACCGGGCGCGAAGCGGTCCTCGCCGACGGCCCGCCGGATCCGCCGGGCCAGCCGGCCGGCCGCGGCGTCCAGCTCCGCGTACGTCAGCGAGCGGTCCTCGAAGAGGAGCGCGGTGGCGCCGGGAGTACGACGCGCCTGGCGCTCGACGTGCGCGTGCAGCGGGATGCCGAGGTCGTAGGAGCGGGCCGTGTCGTTCCAGGCGTCGAGCTGCTTCAGCTCCTCGTCCGACAGCATCCGCGGGGCGGACAACGCGTCGTCGGGCCGGGTCAGCAGGGCGTCGAGCAGGGCCAGGTAGTGACCGGTGGTCCGCTCCCGCTGCACCTCGTCGAAGCAGGCGGTGTTGAAGTCGAAGTCGAGCACGAAGCGCGGCGGCGCCGTGGCGTTTTGGCGCAGCTCACGGACCTGGAGGGTGAGCCGGTCGGGGGAGTGCCCGGTGTCGAGCAGCTCGAAGCCGGCCGTGCCGCCGAAGCCCTCGAAGACCGCGTTCTGGTAGTTGAGGTACACGTCGTACAGACGGGCGCCGCCGCGATGCCGGGGCACGTGGTCCTGGTACCGGGCCGCTTGCAGGAAGGCGCGCTGCGTCTCGCGGGCGAGGTGGCGCAGCGTGGTGTCGCCGCCGACCCGCAGTTGCAGCGGCAGCACGTTCATGAACAGGCCCGCCGTCTCGCGGAACTCGGCCGGGCGGTTGGCGAACGGCGTCCCCACGCGCAGCAGTTCGCCGCCGCCGATCCGGCGCAGGTAGGCGAAGAGCGCGGCGGCGAACGCGACGGCGGGCGAGGCGTGGCCCTCCTGCCGGGCGAACTCGGCGATGCGGGCGCTGCGTCCCGCGCCGAGGTCCAGGGTGAGCCGGGCGGTGCGGGTCGTGCCCGCGACGTCGTCCTCCCTGCCGTAGAAGGCAAGCCGCTCCACCGGCTCGGCCAGCGTCTCGCTCCAGTGGCGTTCGGCCCGGGCGCGGCGCTGCGAGCCGTGCAGCGACCGCTCGTGGTCGACGTAGGCCTGGAACGGCGGCAGCGGCGCGGCCTCGTCGAGACTCCCGCGCCGGTCCAGGTCGTAGTACGCGGAGACGGTGCGCAGGAACAGCGACATGGACCACGCGTCGCAGACCAGGTGGTCCACGTTGAGGTACCACGCGTACGCCGTGTCGCTCAGCCTCAGCAGCGCGGAGTCGAAGACGCACCGCTGCGGGTCGAGCCCCGACCCGCTGCGCCGCCGGGCCCAGCGCAGGGCGGCCTGCCGGGGATCGGGTTCGGCGGAGAGGTCCACCAGGTCCACCGGCGCCGGGACGGACCCGGCGACCCGCCGCAGGGGCACGCCGTCCACCTCGTGAAAGGTGCTGCGCAGGGCGTCGCTGTGGTCCACCAGCTTCTGGAAGGCACGCTGGAAGCGGCCGTGGTCGAGCGGGGCGGTGATGGTGTAGAGGGCGGTGACGTTCTCGTAGTACAGCCGCACGCCCGCGGCGGTCTTCTTGCCGAACCACAGCGCGAGCTGACTGTCCGTCAGGTTCGTCACGGGCTCGTTGGCCGTCCGCGTCCCGGGCTCCGGCCCGCCCGTCACCGCGACCGCCTCCGGCGAGCGCACGGCCTGCCGGACCGCCTCCTGGAACTCCTCCGCCCAGCGGGCGACGGTAGTGGCGTCGAACAGGTCGGTGCGGTACTCGAGGCAGCCCAGCAGCTCGCCGTCCTGCTCGCGCAGGTGCAGGCTGAGGTCGAGCGGGGACACGCCGAGGTCGAAGTCGTCCGGGGCGGCCGGGGTGACGGTCAGCCGTCCGGCACGCCGGCCCCCGGTGACGGCGGGCTGGAGCGAGAACGCGGTCTGCCGCAGCACCGTCCGCCCGGGCGGCCGGGGCGGGTTCGTCTCCCGCACGATGTCGCCGAACGGGAGGTCGTGCGTCAGCGCGCCCCTGACCGCCTCGCTTGCGTGCCGGGCCGTCTCCGCGAACGTCTGCCCCGGCCGCAGCCGCAACCGCAGCGGCAGCGTGTTCACGAAGAAACCGATCAGCGCCTGTTCGCCGGCTCCCCTGCGCTCGTCCACGGGGGCGCCGACGACGACGTCCAGGGCGCCGGTGATCCGGTGCAGCGTGACGGCGTACGCGGCGAGCAGCAGACCGTAGACGGTGGACCGGTCACGGCCGGCCGCGGCGCGCAGCTCCTCGTGGAGGCCGGCGGACAGGCGGAAGCCGTGCCGGGCGCCCTCGATCGCCTCCCGCGCCGGCCGCGGCCGGTCGGTGGGCAGTTCGAGGACCGGAAGCTCACCGGACAGCACGCCGCGCCAGTACGCCACCGACCGGTCGCGCTCGGCGCCGGCCGGCCGGAGTTCGTCGGCCGGGAGCGCGGCGGGAGGCGGCAGGGGAGAGGGGAGCCCGGCCGCGAACGCCTCGTACAGCGCGGTCAGTTCGGCGGTGAAGACGCCCATCGACCAGCCGTCGCAGACGAGGTGGTGGGCGACCACGGTCAGCACGTGCCGCTCGGCCGTGAACCGGTAGAGCGTGAAGCGGGCCAGGGGCGCCTCGTCCAGCGCGAAGGGGCGCTTGCCGTTCTCGGCGTGCGCCCGCCGCGCCCGGCGCTCCCGCTCCGGCGGCTCCAGGTCGCCCAGGTCGACCAGGGGGAGGTCGACGGGCCGGGGCGCGGCGACCCGCCGTACCGGTGTGCCGTCCCGCTCCTCGAACGCCGTGCGCAGCGACTCGTGCCGGGCCGTGATCTCGGTCAGCGCCCGGCGCAGCGCGTCGGCGTCGAGCGGCCCTTCGAGGTGCAGCGCGGCGGAGAGGTGGTGGGCCGGGCTGTCCGGGGCGAGCCGCTGGAGCAGCCACAGCCGTTGCTGAGCGTCGGAGACGGCACCGGATACGGCGGGCCGCGCGGCGGGCCCGGCCGAGCGCTGCCGCAGCCGGGCCATGAGGCGGGCGCGCTCCGGCCCTGACAACTCGGCGAGGCGTCCCAGGAGATCGCTCACGAAGCCGCCCCCGCCACCCGTTCCAGGATGTCGTCGATGTTCGCGTGCGTCTCCAGCAGGGCGGCGATCCACCGCTCCAGACCGAAGGCGACGCACCCCGTGAAGGCCGGTCCGCCGTCGGCCAGGGAGATGCCGCAGCGCTCCCCGAAGAAGTTGCGGTGGAAGTTCAGCGAGCCGATGGCCAGGTCGCCGCCGTGCACGAACTCCTCCTTCACCGGGAACAGCTGCGCCAGCAGAGCCCGCCCGCCGCCCTTCTCGAAGAACGGGTCCGACGCCGGCTGAACGGCCAGTTCCAGGCCGAGCCGGGCCGCGAACTCCACCACCTTCGGCCGGAACGCGGCCAGGTGCGCCAGCACGGCCTCGCGGGGCCCCAGGCACACGATCTCCCGCATGGTGAACCCGTGCAGCCGGCGCAGCCCGTCGTAGTGGTCCTCGTTGCGGAAGCACTTGGCGACGGTGGTGACGTGGCGGGGTCCGGCGAGGGTCGCGGAGCGGTGGTGCAGGTACACGTTGTAGCAGGCCGCGGAGGCCAGGCCGTACGCGCTCGCGCCGAGACGTTCCGGCGGCAGCGCCGCGGCGTCCTCCACCTTCTGGGCCGGCAGCTTCAACGGGGCTGTCATCAGGGTCAGTTGAGGGAAGTTGTCGAAGTAGTCGATGGACGCCAGGTCCGCCGTGCCGATGACCGCCGGGAAGAGCATCGGGGTCGCGCCGCACTCCTCGGCCCAGCCCCGGAAGCGCTCGTCCAGCAGGTCCATGAGGCGCACGAGTTCCGGGCCGAGGGCGACGAGCCCGCCGCGTTCCGTGTAGAGATCACTCATGGCTCACCGCGCCGGCGCCGGTGGCGTCCGCCAGGACCGTGTCGCGTATGCCGCGCAGGGTCCGGAACCCGACGACGTTCTCCGGGGTCAGCTCCAGCTCCCGGCCCGCCAGCTCCTCCAGCAGGAGCAGCAGCTGGGGGAAGTCGAGGGAGTCGATGAGCCGGCTGTCGATGAGGTCCTCGTCCCAGCCGATCCCGGTGACCTCCGGGTTGCGCGCCAGCAGCCACGCCCGTACCTGCTCGATCACGTCCGTCGCCATCAGGCCGCGGCCTCCTGGAACGGAGAGGCCGTGATGATGTCCTGGCTCACCAGGAACCGGGTGATGCGCTTGAAGAACGTCTCGTGGTAGGCGGCGCGTGCCGGGTCCCGCAGCAGTTCCTCACGGAAGGCGAAGGCCTCGGGGACGCCGGCGTCCCGGTACACGGCGGGGTTGTAGAGGGACTGCACGCTCGCGGTGATGTAGCGCCGGAGGTAGACGTCGAGACGCTCGCGCAGCTCCTGGTCGCCGCGCTCCCGCAGGGGTTCGTACAGCAGGCCGACGAGCTTGCGGCCCATGATGATGTGCCGCCACTCGTCGTCGTGGTGGACCTGGTTCACCTCTCTGATCAGGGGGTGCAGGGTGGTGTCGCGGCCCATCCTGATGTTGAAGTGGTCGACCAGCTCCTCGAAGATCAGGATGCGGGCGAAGACCAGGAAGTTGGCGACGGCGGCGTCCTCCTCCGGCGTCGCGACCGGCAGCGACTTGTCGGGGTAGATCTTGCCGCCGTAGCGCAGGCAGAACTGGGCGAAGAACCACATGTGCCCGTTCTCCTCGCCCAGGAAACGGTGGAAGAACTCGGACGGCAGCTCGAAGCCCCGGGTGTGGATCCGCCGGGTCACCTCGATGAGCAGCTCGCGTATGCCGTGGATGTTGAGGCTGAAGAAGTTGATGCTCTCCCACTTGCTGAGCCGCATGAGCTGCTTCTCGTCCAGCTCCCGTGCGTGCCGTGTGCCGGCCACCGTGAGCAGGTCGGGCGTCATCCACCACTGCTCCTCGGCGAGTTCGTCCACCCAGTCGAACCGTGTGTAGGGGCTGTAGTGGTGGTCGGTGGCGTCGGCGACCAGGTTGTCCAGCGTTTCCACCACGTCCGTCGTATCCATGGGCCCCCCTGCTGGGATCAGCGTGCGTCAGGAACGGTGAGACTTCGGTCCAAGAGGTCGGTGCTCGCGCTGTTCAGCCGTTGTCGCTCCGGGCGATCAGACCGGCGACCTGCTCGTCGTCCACGGTGAGCGGTCTGCTCTCCAGCAGGGCGGCCAGCTTCGCGACGGTCGAGGCCTGGAAGAGGTCGCCCGTCGTGACCCGCACCGGCAGCTCCGCCTCGATGCGGACGGCGAGCTGGGACAGGAGGAGGGACTGCGCCCCCGAGGCGAAGAAGTCGTCGTGCACGCCGACCTCGTCCCGTCCGAGCAGCTCCGCCCAGATGCCGGCGATCAGCGCCTCCAGTGGGGTGCGCGCGGGGACGGCGGTCCGCTCGCCCGACGCCGCCGTGCCCTCGGGCCGCCAGCCGCCGACCGGCGACAGGTCCCCGGACAGGTACGCCTCGCGCGTAGCGCGGCGCTGGATCTTGCCGCTGGAGGTCTTGGGGATGGTGCGGGGCGGGATGAGCACGAGTTCGTGGAGGTCGGCCTCGCACTCCTCGCGCACCGCCCGGCGGACGGCGAGCGCGACGGCTTCCGCGTCCGCGCCGTCCACGACCTCGAACACCAGGACCAGCCGCTCCTCCGTGTCCACGGGGACCGTGAACGCCGCGCCGCATCCGGGCCGCAGGGCGGGGTGGCTCCGCTCGGCGGCGCCCTCCACGTCGTGCGGGTAGACGTTGCGGCCCCGCAGGATGAGCAGGTCCTTCAGCCGGCCGGTGACGGCGAGCGCGCCCTCCTCGTCCAGGGCCCCGAGGTCCCCGGTACGCAGGTACGGGCCCCGGCCGTCCGGGAGCGTGGCGCCGAACAGGGCCGCGCTCTCGGTGGGACGGCCCCAGTAGCCCACCGAAACACTCGGTCCCGACACCCAGATCTCGCCGACCCGCCCCGCCTCGGCCGGCGCCAGGGTGGCGGTGTCCACCACGACGACCGACTGGTCGCCGCGGGCGGTCCCGCACGCGATCCGGGACACACCCTCGACCGGGAAGCGGCGCACGCTCTCGCCGACCGGGTCGGCGGTCACCAGCAGAGTGGCCTCCGCCAGGCCGTAACTGGGACGGAAGGCGCCGGCGTCGAAGCCGGCCGGGGCGAACCGCTCCGTGAACCGCTCGATCGTCTCCACGCGCACGGGTTCCGCGCCGTTCACGGCCGCGCGCCAGGACGAGAGATCGAGCGACGCCCGTTGTTCGTCGTCGATCTTCCGCAGGCACAGTTCGTATCCAAAATTCGGGGACGGGCTGATCGTGCCCCGGTGCGCGGAGATCGCTTTCAGCCACCGATAGGGTTTCTGAAGGAAATGCAGGGGCGCCATCAGAATGCCCGGGAATCCACCGTGAAGTGGTTCCAGGATGGCGCCGATAAGGCCCATGTCGTGATACGGGGGGAGCCAGCTCACCATGACGTCGTGACCGGACCCGGCAAAAGCCCGGTAGATGGCCTCCAGATTGTGGACGAGGTTCGCGTGCGACAGCATGACGCCGCGCGGAAGCCGCGTCGAACCGGAGGTGTACTGGAGGAAGGCGAGGTCCTCGGGGGCCGTGGCGACCGGCCGGACGCCGAGCGGCCCGCCCGCCGGAGGTGCGCCGCCCGCCAACGCGTTGGTCGCGAGCCACTCCAGCGGGGCGTCCAGCGCCGACCGGGCGATCGGCAGCAGGTCCTTGGTGGTCAGGGCGATGCTCGCGCCCGCGTCGGCGATGATGGCGTCCAGCCGGCCGAGGCCGCGGGCGTCCTGCGGCGGGTAGGCCGGTACGGCCACGACACCCGCGAGCAGGCACCCGAAGAACGCGGTGATGTAGTCGAGGCCCGGGGCGAAGAGGAGGAGCGCCCGTTCGCCGCGCCCGTGCCGGGCGCCCAGGGCGTCGGCCACGTCGGCCGCCGCCGCGTACAGCTCCCGGTAGCTGATACGCCGTTCGTCGTCCTCGCCGTCGGCGAGGAATACGTACGCCGTGGCGTCGGGCTTTTCTAATGCCCTGTCCCGGAGTATATGAACGAGAGTAGGAGATGTCGGCGACGAGATTGCGGGCATACTGACCGCCCCTCCGGACGCGATAAGACCGATTCCTTCAGCTACCTGCCGGCCGCACGAGGGGCAAGACTAAATGCGGGTCCAGGCCACGTCAATGCGGTGGTCAGGGGTGCCCGCAATGGTCGCCGATATTCTGCCACGGGGGGCGGTGGGAAGATCTTGGTGAAACATTGCGGTGATGTTTCGCTGTGTGCGGCGGGGGATGTGCGGCGCCCCGCTCCGGCCGGCCGGGCGGCGGTGGGCCGAGTGCCGTTCCCGCAGGCAGGGAAGGCGATCGGCGCGTGGCCGCGGAAGCCTCCCCTGTCGCTCCGCTCTCCCCGCGTCACCCGGCCGGGCGTGCGTCCGGCGCCGTCCGCGACGCCGACCGGCGTCGGATCATGTCCGAAACATGACAGGAAAGCGTTTGGTTCCGGCCGGTTGTGTGCCCTGCGCGGGCGAGTACGGCGGCGACCCGGAGAAGCGGGGTCCCGGCTGGGGGTTGGCGTCGCTGTGGCAGTTGTTGCCCGGGAGTGCCGTCCGGTCACCACACCGGACACGCAGGGCGCCTTCCACCGCGCCCGGCGGCCGGCCGCGACCGACGGCACGACATGTGACCTGCCCGGCAGGGAGGCGAACGTGGACGCGTTCGGCCTGCCGGTCCGCTCCGGGCACGGTCAACAGGACGCCCGCTGGCCGCAGTTGCGCAGGGCCGGCCTGACGGCGGGCGGCATCCAAGCCGTCTCGTTGCCGCGATCGCCGTCGGCCGTGTGGGACTGCTTCGGCCCGCACTTCACTCCGGCGCTGACGTGCCGGCCAGGGCCCGTCGAACCTCGGCTGCGGGGAATGGAGTGCGCTTGCTCTCCGTGACGAGTCGATGGGCGAAGTCGTCCATGGCCACGGCATGCTGGGCATGGCGATCGATGATCGCGGTGATTCCGGGAGGCACGCCGTCGGGCCGGCGCCCGGCGAGCCATCGGCGCAGAAAAGTCCCGAGTTCCGTGTCACCGCGCACGGCCTCGGGCAGGTGGTGGCGCAGCAGGTGCCACGGTGCGTAGCAGCGGTCATATACGAGGTGGTCGCGGAGGAAGGCGGCTTCCTGAGCGGAGAGTTCGAAGTGGCGGCTGAGAGCGAGCCCGAAGTCCGCGAAGTAGACCTGTTGGCCGTCGGTCAGCAGGTTGGCGAAGTGTGCGTCGAAGTGCACCAGCCCACGGGAACTCATGAACTCGGTCCCCTCCAGCAGCGCGTCTTCCACCCACAGATAGGAGGAGTCGCCTCCGGGCTGCGTGCCGGCCGCCTCACCGGTGGCGCCGAGCCAGGCCGCGAGTGTGTGCGGCACGTGCTCCAGGAAGAGCACCAGGCTGACGGACGACCGGCCGATGGCTTCCAGCCGGCGACGTACGGCAGGTGATCCCTCCCACTGCGCGACGGCCCCCTCGACGCCTCCGAACTCATCGGCGAAGTCGGCAGGAGGCTTATCCGGCAGAACGCGCCAGTGGTACATGAGGGGGAAACCGGCGAACTCACCCCTCAGCACCCACGCGGTGGTCATGACGTGTGCCGCCAGTTCGCGCCAGGCCCCGAACCCTGCCGACCCCACCCCGTACTGGTAGTGGAGAGGGAGACCGAACAGGTTGGCGGTCGAGCGGACGTGCTCCGGCCGCAACTCGATGTCCGTCAGCGGGATTCGCTTGACGAAGACAGGTACCCCCGCGACTTCCATCTCGCCCCGTCTGCCACCGATGCCCGAGCCCAGTGCCGGCGCGGCAGCCACCGCATCCCCGAGCCGGCGGTCGCTGAGCAACGAGAGCCGTGCACCTACGGCCGCATAGGCGGATACACGTGCGGCGGGTAAGGAACGGGTCTCCTCCATCGGCGGCTCCTGCCTGAGATCACTTTGACCCGTTCGATCATGCCAGGCGTCACCGCTCGACTCCCGCGATTGCCGACAGTGACTCCCCGGGGAGCCGAGACAGCCGACATCTCCATCAGCGGGAACAGGGTGCAGTGGTGCTTCCAGCCCATCAGGTCGGCGACCGCGGTGCTGCGCCTGATCGCGCGTGTACTGCGCAGGGCACCGACCCCGCTCTGGCCTGCATCTACTTCTCGCCGGTCGGCACCGCGTGGGCGACCGTCCACGCGATCGCCCACGTGCGGCCGGGGGAGCGGGTGTTGGTCACCGGCGCGTCCGGCGCCGTCGGCGCCATGGCCGTACAGCTCGCGGCGCGCGCGGGCGCGGAGGTGGTCGGCGCGGTCGGGCGCCCCGCGAAGCCGCCGCACGTACCCGCCGTCGCCCAGGCACTGCTCGCGAGGTGCTGCGCCTGCTGCCGGACCTGTCCTCGGGCGCGCTGTCGCTGCCGTACGAGCGATACGGGACGGACGCGCTCGGCGAAGCGGTGGAGCGGCTGCGCACGGGCACGGCGGTGGGCAAGATCGTGCTCGACATGGGCGGCGCCGGCGACTGACCCCCCTCAGGAGGGGGCCCATGAGCTTGCCGGAGCACCATCCTTCTGGACGGCTCCTGCCGCTCGGGAGACAGCAGTGCGGAGGTCGCCGAGGGCGGCAGGTACGCCGTCTCGCCGGTGTGCGAGGCGCCCGAGTCGAAGCCGGTCGAGGGCCGGCCGGTGGGCGGGTGCGGGTCGTCGAACTCGTGGTAGTGCGTCGGCGGTTGTCGTGTGGCGTGCTGGGCGGTGAGGTTCTGGTACCGGCCACCCCCGGGCCCGAAGAAGACGCTGCTGTCACGCGTCACGCGGGTGGCCGACGAGGGGGGACGTTCGCGGTCCGGCCGGTGCGTACGGCCTCGATCGGCGGTACGGGCAGTTCGGGAACCGCGGACGTCGGCAGCGGGTCGCTCAGGAGGCCGCCGGCGAAGTCCCGTGCGGCGGACTGCGGTTCACCGGCCGGCTTGGCCCGCAGGCGGGGCGGGCCGGCCCACGAGACGGTAATCGATCGTGACGACCACGACATCGTTGGTCCTGGCGATCAGCGAACCGTCCTGCGTGTCTCCCGGACCGGTGCAGAAGCCGCCGCCGTGGATCCGGAACATCACCGGCAGCGGACGGCTCGTCCGGTGGGCGGGGGTGTGCATGCTCAAGTGGCGGCGGTCCTCGCTCGTCCCCGGGCCCGTGCTGCCGCCTCCGAACCGCAGGCAGCGAGAGCCGGGCACGTGGCCGACCGGGTGCCCTGAGAGGTCCGAGCGAGCCGGGCCCACGCCCGTTGAACCAGGCCGTTTCGCTTGAACGACCTGATCGATCGGTGGGTGGTTGTTTCACGTCGGAGGCCGACGGGGACCCGCACCGCAGGCCGTCGGAGTGCCGGAGTTCCGTCGGGCAGGCCGGCGGCGGAACACCGTTCCACCTGATCCGGGTGAGCGGCCCGCGGAGGCGTTGCCGGAGCC
>NZ_JBEYXM010000019.1:0-159891 GCF_040704595.1 Streptomyces sp. NPDC046870 | reverse complement strand
TGCCATGGCTCCGCCATGGCGCCCTCCTCCGCCTTGCGATGCACGGCACCAGACCCCGCTCCCTGATCCGGCCTGATCCAAACGAAAGACCCTAGGCCGACAGCTGGGGGTACAGCGCGGCCGGGTCTGCGGAGAGTCCCGCCTTGACCTGTCGGCTGATGTCGTCCGCCAGCACCTCGTACGTCCCGGCCTCCACACCGTCGAGGGCGAGCGCGGCGACGTCCCGCGGGGCGGACTTGGGCCCGTCCACGTGTGCGGCCATGTCGGTGTCGACGTAGCCGACGTGCAGTCCGGTGACCCCGATGCCCCGGTCCTTCAGCTCCAGGCGGAGCGAGTTGGTCTGCGACCACAGGGCCGCCTTGGTCGCGCTGTACGAGCCGGCGATGCCGATCCAGGACAGGACGGAGTGGACGTTGAGGAGGTGTCCGCCGCCGTTGCGCTCGATGGCCGGCACGAAGGCGCGGGTGACCAGCAGCGGTCCGTAGAAGTTGGTCTCGAACTCACGGCGCACGTCCTCCAGCGGGGCGTCCAGGAAGGAGTGCGCGCCGACCGAGATGCCCGCGTTGTTGACCAGGACGGTGACGTCCCCGGCCTGCGCCGCCGCTGCCGCGACGGACGCGGGGTCGGTGACCTCCAGCGCGAGAGGTACGGCGTCGGGGTGCGTGACGCTGCGCGGGTCGCGGGCCGTGGCGTACACCTTGGCGGCGCCCCGGGCGTACAGCTCCTCCACCAGCGCCTTGCCCAGACCACGGCTGCCGCCGGTGACCAGCGCGACAGAGTTCTTGATCGACGTCATGTCTCTCTCCAACCTTGGAAACCGATCTGTTTCCGCCACCGTAAACCGATCGGTTTCCAGAGGCAAGCCCATCAAGGCACGCATGTGTGGGCGTGCGCCACGGACGGGCTGGTGCGGATGCCTCTGCCGGTACGGATCCACCGGGCGGCGTGACCGGACGACTCGGGCGGGCCGCATGACCGGGCGGCGTGACCGGGCGACTCGGGTGGGCCGCGTGACCCGGTGGTGCGAGCGGGCGGTGTCCGGCGGGGCGGGGAACGGCCCGAGCGCATGGATTCACCGTTCCCCGCGCCCGCCGGACCGGCCCGCCACCGCCGCGCGGCGGGGCGACGTGCCGGTCCGTGGGGTCCGCCCTCGGCGGACGTGCCGGGATCCCGGTCCTGTTCCGACCCTGCGGCGCCGGGCCCGTGCGGGCCAGCCGGAAGGGTCCGGCCGGGTGAGGCGCCGCACGCGCGGCGCGGGTCCGGCACCGGCGGCCCGCTCCCCACGCGGCACCGGTAACCTGCGGGAACTCCCGACGCGATGACCGAAGTTGAGCGGTGATGTGGGAAGCTGTGCCCGGCCGTGCGCGGACCCGGGCCGTGAGGGTCGTCGAGAGGAGCTCAGCGTGACACAGGACGGCTTCGAGGCCGTGGGCATCGACACCAGCAAACCGCATCCCGCGCGGATCTACGACTACCTGCTGGGCGGCAAGGACAACTACGAGGTGGACCAGCAGGCCGGCGACCGACTCGCCGCCGCGGCACCCGAGGCGCGGATCGGTGTACGCGCCAACCGGGCCTTCCTGCAGCGCGCCGTCCGCTACGTCGTCGGCGGCGGGGTCCGCCAGATCCTGGACATCGGCACCGGACTGCCCACCTCGCCCAACGTGCACGAGGTCGCGCAGTCGGTGGCCCCGGACGTCCGCGTGGCCTACGTCGACAACGACCCGATCGTGGCCGCGCACGGCAACGCCCTGCTCAGCCGGTCCGGCACGACCCGCATCATCCTGGGCGACGTGCGGGAACCGCGGTCCGTCCTGGACCACCCCGACGTCCGCCAGCTCATCGACTTCGACCAGCCGGTCGCCCTGCTCCTCGTCGCCGTCCTGCACTTCCTCACCGACGAGGACCGGCCCGCCGAGATCGTCGCCACCCTGCGCGACGCGTTGCCCGCGGGCAGTTTCCTGGTGCTCTCGCACGCCACCGGCGACTTCGCCGACCGCAGCGCCGCACAGGCCGTGTACTCCAACGCGACCGCCTCCCTGAACCTGCGCACCCGCGCGGAGGTGGAGCGGTTCTTCGAGGGCTTCGACCTCGTCGAACCCGGCCTGGCCCAGGTGCCCTTCTGGCGCCCGGACACCCCGCCGCCGCCCCACTCGGCACAGATCGGCTTCTACGGCGGCGTGGCCCGCAAGACCACCTGACCGACGGGCCCGCGCACGGTCCTCGCGGTGCGCGGGTACGCGGGTGCACGGGCCGACGGCGCGGCAGCGGCCGGCCCCGTGGCCGCACCACGGCGCGGGGCCGCCGCCGACCGGCCGGGTCGTTCCGGTGGCCTCGCCCGGTTCGCCGACGGCTTCCCGACCCGCTCGTGCGTACGGCCTCGGCGGGGCCGAGCCGGAACCCCGCCCGCCGCACCCCCCTTCCGAGGCCGGGCCGAGTCTCCCGCCCCCGGCTCCTCGTCCGCATGGTGGCCGTCCGCCGCTGGTGCCACGCTGGGGGGAGAGGTCCGACGAGGGACGCTGGAGGGTCGATGGGGCGTGACGTCCCGGCGCTCGTCTTCACCCGCGAGGACCGCCGCCGGTACCGGATCAAGATGCAGGAGTGCCTGGACGCCTTCGCGCAGATGCTCCGTGAGGCACGGTTCGAGTCGGAGCGGCCACAGGTCGGCCTGGAGATCGAGCTGAACCTGGTCGACGACGACGCCGAGCCGGCGATGCGGAACACCGATGTACTGGAGGCGATCTCCGACCCGGCCTGGTCCACCGAGCTGGGCCGGTTCAACCTGGAGATCAACGTGCCGCCCCGGCGGCTGACGGCGGGCGGACCGGACGCCTGGGAGTCGGAGATCCGGGCCGCGCTGAACCACGCCGACCAGCGGGCCCGCTCGGTCGGCACCCGCCTGCTCATGGTCGGCATCCTGCCCACGCTGCGGCAGGAGGACATCGGCGAGGACACCCTGTCGGAGAACCCCCGCTACCGTCTGCTCAACGACCAGGTCTTCGCGGCCCGCGGCGAGGACCTGCGCATCGAGATCGACGGAGCCGACCGGCTGCGCACCTACGCGGACACGATCACCCCGGAGGCCGCGTGCACGAGCACGCAGTTCCATCTCCAGGTGTCCCCCGAGGACTTCGCCGGTTACTGGAACGCGGCGCAGGCGATCTCCGGGGTGCAGGTGGCGCTCGCGGCCAACTCCCCGTTCCTGTTCGGCAAGGAGCTGTGGCACGAGACGCGCATCCCGCTGTTCGAGCAGGCCACCGACACCCGCCCGGAGGAGATCAAGGTCCAGGGTGTACGGCCCCGGGTGTGGTTCGGTGAGCAGTGGATCAACAGCGTCTTCGATCTGTTCGAGGAGAACCTGCGGTACTTCCCGGCCCTCCTGCCCCTGTGCGACGACCAGGACCCGGCGGAGACGCTGGACCGCGGCGACGTCCCCGAGCTGCCCGAACTGACCCTGCACAACGGCACGATCTACCGCTGGAACCGGCCGGTCTACGCCGTCGCGAACGACCTGCCGCACATCCGGGTGGAGAACCGGGTGCTGCCCGCCGGCCCGACCGTGGCCGACACCCTCGCCAACGGCGCCTTCTACTACGGCCTCACCCGGGCCCTGGTGGAGGAGGACCGTCCGGTGTGGTCGCGGATGTCCTTCTCGGCCGCCCGGGACAACCTGCACGCAGCCGCCCGGCACGGCATCGACGCGCGGCTGTACTGGCCCGGGATGGGCGAGGTGCCGGTGCCGGAGCTGGTGCTGCGGCGGCTGCTGCCGCTCGCGCACCGCGGGCTGGAGCAGTCGGGCATGGACGCGGCCTGGCGGGAGCCGTTGCTCGGCGTCATCGAGCAGCGCTGCGTCACGGCACGCAACGGAGCGGTGTGGCAGAAGGAGACGTTCCACCACCTCGCCGGCACGACGCACGCCGGCCGGCACGAGGTGCTGCGCCGGATGACCCAGGTGTACATCGACTACATGCATCTCAACGCGCCGGTGCACACCTGGCCGGTCGACTGACGCGGGCCCTGGCACCGCGCCCCGATCCGGCCTGACCCGAACGCAGGACCCTAGCCCCGCGCCCCGGCCGGACGTTCCAGGTTCGCCTCGGTGCATCCCGACGCCTCCGGCAGGTAGGCCTTGGCCCAGTCCGCCAGTTTGCGCAGGGCGGGCTCCAGGGCGGCGCCGGACTCGGTCAGCCGGTAGGACACGCGCAGCGGCGGCCCCTCGTCGACCTCGCGCAGGACGAGGCCGGCCGCGCCGAGCTCGGCGAGCCGGTCGGAGAGCATGCGCTCGCTGATGCCGGGGATGGCCCGCCGCAGGTCGGCGAAGTACGCGGGCTGTTCGACGAGGACGGCCACGATCGGGCCACTCCAGCGTTTGCCGAGCAACTGGAAGACCCGGGTGATGCCGTCGTCCACCCGTTTGCACGCCGCGCTGTCGTGGTTCTGCTCCGCCGCCATGGCCCCAGCTTACTACCCCGCCGTAGGGGGCTGAGAAAAAGTAAGTGAGTGTGTTAAACATAGTTCTGAACGAAACGTGAGCCGGCACCTCGGTGTCAGGCTGTCCTGCCTTATTTCAGGAGAAATCCGCATGCCTACCCTGCTGCACATCGACTCGTCCGTGTTCTCGACCGAGGCGTCGGCTTCCCGCGCCGTGACGGAGACCTTCCGCAAGCACTGGGAGGAGCAGCACCCCGGCGGCACGGTCGTCTACCGCGACCTGGCCGCGGAACCCGTGCCGCACCTCTCGGCGGAGGCGCACGTCGCCGGCTTCGTCCCCCCGTCCGCGCACTCGCCCGAGCAGGCCGCCGTCTTCGCGGAGCGCGTCAAGCTGATCGAGGAGCTGGAGCAGGCCGACGCGGTGCTGATCGGCGCCCCGATGTACAACTACACGATCCCGTCGACCCTGAAGGCCTGGCTGGACAACGTGATCCTGTTCGGCCGCACCGCGGGCGAGACCCCGTCCGCCAAGGGCACCCCGGTCACCGTCGTCGCCAGCCGCGGCGGCTCCTACGCGCCGGGCACCCCGCGCGAGGGGTACGAGTACGTCCAGAACTACCTCACGGCCGTCCTCGCCGACGCCCTGGGCCTGGACCTGGACTTCATCGTCCCGGAGCTGACCATGGCCCCGCAGAACCCGGCGATGGCCGAGCTGATCCCGCTGTACGAGGCCTCCCGGGACCAGGCCCACGCCGCCGCGGCCGACAAGGCCAAGCAGCTCGCGGAGCGCCTCGCGGCCTGACGCCGGCCGTACCGCACGACGGACCCCGGGCACGGGCGGCCCGGGGTCGCGCGCGTGCGCGGGGCCGGCCGGAGAGCGCTCAGGCGAGCACCAGCACCAGCGGCACGCCCGGGCACGGCACCAGCCGCAGGCCGTCGTACCCGGCGGGCCGCCCAGCGGTGAGGAGCTCGCCGAAGTCCGGGCCCTTGGTGAGGGAGCCGGCCAGGTGGGCGGGGTCGGCGGAGGCGGCGACCCGGCCGCGCGCGTTCACCAGGCGGGCCGGCCGGGACAGGCGGCGCAGCAGCGGGAGCACGGCCGCCTCGAAGTGCCGCAGGTACACGTCGGCCGCGGCGACCCCGGCGAACCGCCCCTCGCTCCACACCGGTTCGGACAGCGTGAGGCTGTACTCGTCGGAGCAGAGGTAGTCCACGTACGGTCCGGCGACGGCCCGGCGCCCGGTGTCCCGGGGCAGCGCGAACCAGTCCCAGTGCGTGTAGTCGGAGTAGGCCGACCGACCGGGGTCGAGATCGAGGAGAAGCGGGCGTACGGCGCCGTCGGCGGCCGCCTGCCACCACTCCAGCCAGGCCGGCACGTCGGTCAGCAGGCCGGGGGCGGCGACGAAGCCGGCGCCGGAGACCAGTTCCTCGTGGTTCAGGCGCAGATGGAGACCGGGGCGCAGTGCGGCGAGGTCGCGGCTGGCGGGCCGGCGCCCCTCGGCGGCCACCCGCTCCAGCAGGGCCGCGGTGTCGGCACGGGTGGCGGCGACCGACGCGAAGACGGCCTCCAGCGCGCCGCACACCCGCGCGGCCACCCACGCCTCCTGATCCGTCGCGGCAGTGGCCGGCCCGGCGCTGACGCCCATGTGTCCTCCAGCGGACGAAGAACCGGACGCGGCGCGGTCAGAGGGTGAGACGTACGGCGACGAGCCGCCCCGTCGCCTCCCTGACGCACCGCTCGGCCAGCGTGCCGGCCGTTTCGTGGGCCCCATCCTGCACGGCGGAGATGACGGCGCGATGACGGTCCGCAACTTCTTCACGACATGCGTCGTCGGCGAGGACGAGGCAGAGCAGGGCGCCGACCTCGCTCTGCAGGGCGACCTGTTCGCGGGTGAGCCGGGCGGACTGCGCGGCGGCGGCGAGCTCGACGTGGAAGCGGCCGTACAGCCGGCTGCGCGCCGCCGCGTCCTCGGCGTGGCCCAGCTCCTCGGCCGTGCGGCGCAGGGGGTGGAGGTCCGCGGGTTCGGTGCGCTGGGCGGCGAGCCGGGCGGCGGCTCCGGACAGGGCGGCCCAGTGGTCGCCGAGGTCCCGCAGCTCCTCGGTGCTCCAGCCGCGCAGCCGCGCCCTGAGCCGGTCGTCGGCGGGCACCTCGGGCAGCGAGACGAAGCTGCCCCCGCCGCGGCCCCGGCGGGTGGTGAGCAGGCCCTGCTGCCGCAGTGCCATGAGCGCCTCGCGCAGGGTGACCGTGGAGACACCGAGCTGTCCGGCCAGTTCGCTCTCGCCGGGGAGCTGTTCGCCGTCGGCGAGGAGGCCCAGCTCTATGGCGTCGCCGAGGCGGCGGACGACGGCGTCCACGCGGGCCCGGCTGTCCACCGGGCTGAAGACCGCCTTGCGGGCGCCTCCGTCGGTCTCGTGCTGCCTCACGGCCATCACCTCGTGCGTTGACTCAAGCTTTACCTTAAGGGGACCTTGAGCTATGACCTATGACTTCATATGTTTACGGTCAACGATCAGCGCGCCAGAAAGGTTCCCGTATGGAGGGAATGGCGATCCGGCTCCAGGGTCTGCGGAAGTCGTTCGGCGGCACCACCGCCGTCGACGGGGTCGACCTGGAGATACGGGACGGCGAGTTCTTCTCGATGCTCGGCCCGTCCGGCTCCGGAAAGACGACGGTGCTGCGGCTCGTCGCCGGGTTCGAGACCCCGGACCAGGGCCGGATCGAACTCGCCGGGCAGGAGGTCACCGGCCTCGCCCCGTTCGAGCGGGACGTGCACACCGTCTTCCAGGACTACGCGCTGTTCCCGCACATGACGGTCGAACAGAACGTCGCCTACGGGCTGAGGATCCGCCGGACCCCCAAGGCGGAACGCCTGGTCCGCGCCCGCAAGGCGCTGGCCGAGGTCCGCCTCGAAGGCTACGGCCAGCGGCGGCCCTCCCAGCTCTCCGGCGGTCAGCGCCAGCGGGTCGCGCTCGCCCGCGCGCTCGTCGGCCGTCCCCGCGTCCTGCTGCTGGACGAACCGCTCGGCGCGCTCGACCTGAAGCTGCGCGAGCAGATGCAGGTCGAACTCAAGGCCATCCAGCGCGAGGTGGGCATCACCTTCGTCTTCGTCACCCACGACCAGGAGGAGGCCCTGACGATGAGCGACCGGATCGCCGTCTTCGACCAGGGCCGCGTCGCCCAGGTCGGCACCCCCGCGGAGATCTACGAACGCCCCGCGACCCCCTTCGTCGCCTCCTTCGTCGGCACCTCCAACCTGCTCGAAGGCGAGGCGGCCCACCGGATCACCGGCACGGCCGGCACGTACAACATCCGTCCGGAGAAGATCCGCGTCCTGAAGGAGGCCGCCGAGGCCGACGAGCCCGGGCACGCCACGGCCACCGGCACCGTCGCCGAGGTCGTCTACCTCGGCGACGCCACCCGCTTCCTGGTCGACCTGGACGGCGGCGGCCGGCTCACCGCGCTCCAGCAGAACCTGGAGACCTCCTCCGCGGACGTCGCCGCCTACCGCGGCACCCGGGTCCGCCTGCAGTGGCACCGCCGGCACGCCGTCCGGCTCCCCTCCTGACACCGTCCCCCTCCCCCTGGAGAACGCCGTGCGTCTCACCCGTACCCTGCGTGCCTCGGCCGTCTGCGCCGCCGCGCTGCTGCTCGCCACCGCCTGCGACTCCTCCGGCTCCGGCGGCACCTCCGCCACCGGCCTCAACCCGCCCGACCTCGAGGCCCCCGCGAAGCTCGGCAGGACGGAGGGCCAGGTCAACCTCGTCGCCTGGGCCGGCTACGTCGAGGACGGCTCCAACGACCCCAAGGCGGACTGGGTCTCCGGCTTCGAGAAGCAGACGGGGTGCCAGGTCCACTCGAAGGTCGCCGCCAGCTCGGACGAGATGGTCAAGCTGATGAAGACCGGCGAGTACGACGCCGTCTCCGCCTCCGGCGACGCCTCGCTGCGCCTGATCGCCTCCGGTGACGCGGCCCCCGTCAACACCGCTCTGGTCCCCAACTACAAGGACGTCTTCAGCGGGTTGAAGAACGGTGCCTGGAACTCCGTCAAGGGGAAGATGTACGGCATCCCGCACGGCCGGGGCGCCAACCTGCTGATGTACGACACCGCCAAGGTGAAGCCCGCGCCCACCTCCTGGTCCGCCGTCTTCGACGACGCCGCCCGGTACAAGGGGCACGTCACCGCCTACGACTCGCCGATCTACATCGCCGACGCCGCCCTGTACCTCAAGGCCACCAGGCCCGAGTTGAAGATCAAGGACCCGTACGCGCTCGACCAGAAGCAGTTCGACGCCGCCGTGGCCCTGCTGAAGCGGCAGAACGCGAACGTCGGGGAGTACTGGAGCGACTACCTGAAGGAGGTCTCCGCCTTCAAGAGCGGGGACTCGGTGGTCGGCACGACCTGGCAGGTCATCGCCAACCTCGCCGCCTCCGAGGGCGCGAAGGTCAAGGCGCTGGTGCCGAAGGAGGGTTCGACCGGCTGGTCGGACACCTGGATGGTCTCCGCCAAGGCCAAGCACCCCAACTGCGCCTACAAGTGGCTGGACTGGATCGTCTCCCCCAAGGTCAACGCCCAGGTCGCCGAGTACTTCGGCGAGGCTCCCGCCAACGCCAAGGCGTGCGCGGAGACCAGCGACAAGAACTTCTGCACGGTCTACCACGCCGCCGACGAGAGCTACTGGAAGAAGATCGCGTTCTGGAACACGCCCATCGAGCAGTGCCTCGACGGCCGCACGGACGTCCGTTGCGTCCCGTACGCCAAGTGGGTGCAGGCCTGGACCGAGATCAAGGGCTGAGCCGTGACGACCGATCTGCCGACCGCCGCCGGCCGGGGCACCGTCCGGCGGCTCGCCGGAACCCTGCACCGCAGACCCCGGCTGCGGCTGGCCCTCCTGCTCGCCGCCCCGCTGCTGTGGCTCGCCGTCCTCTACCTCGGCTCGCTGGCGGTGCTGTTCGTCTCCGCCTTCTGGACGACGGACTCCTTCACCTCCCAGGTGGTGAAGGTGTGGTCGACGGACAACTTCCACGCGCTGTTCACGACACCGGTCTTCCGGCAGGTCGTCCTGCGCAGCGTCGGGGTGGCCCTCGCGGTGACCGCCCTGTGCGCGGTGATCGCCTTCCCGGTCGCCTTCTACACCGCGCGCGTGGCCCGGCCGAAGTGGCGTCCGCTGCTCGTCGTCGCCATCCTCACCCCGCTGTGGGCGAGTTACCTGGTCAAGGTGTACGCCTGGCGGCTGATCCTCTCGGAGGGCGGTCTCGCCGACTGGATGCTCGCGCCGTTCGGACTGAGCGGGCCCGGCTACGGCCTGCCCGCCACCGTCCTGACCCTGACCTACCTCTGGCTGCCGTACATGATCCTGCCGATCCACACGGCGCTGGAACAGCTCCCGGCCAACCTGCTCGACGCCTCCGCCGACCTCGGGGCACGGCCGGGGCGCACCTTCCGCTCGGTCGTCCTGCCCATGGTGCTGCCCTCGGTCGCCGCCGGCTCGGTGTTCACCTTCTCGCTCAGCCTCGGCGACTACATCACCGTGCAGATCGTCGGCGGCAAGACCCAGTTGATCGGCAACCTCGTCTACTCCAACATCGAACTCAACCTGCCCATGGCCGCCGCCCTCGGCACGGTGCCCGTGGCCGTCATCGTCCTGTACCTGCTGGCGATCCGCCGTACCGGCGCCCTGAACAGCCTGTGACCCGCCCGCACACCCGTCGGAAGCTGGAGAAGAAGAGCGCCATGCACCTCAGCCGCACCGCGCGCATCGCCCTGCGCATCGGCGCCGGGCTCGGCTTCGCGGTGATCTACGTCCCGCTGCTGCTCGTCCTGGTCAACTCCCTCAACCCGGACCGCAGCGCGAGCTGGCCGCCGCCGGGCCTCACCGTGCGCTGGTGGTCGGTGGCCGCGCACAACTCCGGTGCCCGCGAGGCCCTGTGGGTGTCGGTGAAGGCGGGGCTGGGGGCGACGGCCGTCGCGCTGGTCCTCGGCACGCTGATCGCGTTCGCCGTGGCCCGGCACCGCTTCTTCGGCCGGGACACGGTGTCCTTCATCGTGGTCCTGCCGATCGCGCTGCCCGGCATCGTCACGGGCATCGCCCTCAACTCGGCCTTCAGCACGGTGCTGGAGCCGCTCGGCGTGGGGCTGGGGCTGTTCACCGTGATCGTCGGACACGCCACCTTCTGCATCGTCGTGGTCTTCAACAACGTGGTGGCCCGGCTGCGCCGTACGTCCGGCTCGTACGAGGAGGCGGCCATGGACCTCGGCGCGACCAGCTTCCGCGCCTTCGTGGACATCACCTTCCCGCTGGTCCGCTCCGCGCTGCTGGCGGGCGGCCTGCTCGCCTTCGCCCTGTCCTTCGACGAGATCGTGGTCACCACGTTCACCGCGGGGCCGGGCATCGAGACCCTGCCCATCTGGATCTTCGGCAACATGACCCGGCCGCAGCAGGCGCCGGTGGTGAACGTCGTGGCCGCCGTCCTCGTCCTGCTGTCGGTGATCCCGATCTACCTCGCCCAGCGGCTGTCGGCGGACACGGCGACGTCCAGCCGGGTGTGAACGACGGCGACACCCGCGCGGTGCGGTCCCCGGGGCCCGGGCCGGTGCGAACCTGCGCCCATGAAGAACCCTCCCGCCATCACCCGTTACGTCGACCGGGTCACCGCCGGCCCGGGCGGCGCGATGACCGACGAGGTCGGCGTCATCACCGGCGACCTCACCGTCGCCACCATCCTGAGTTCCGACGGCCACAGCGTGCGCGTCGTCGTCCAGCACTCCGGCAGCGACACCTGGTACACGCTCACCGGCAGCCCCGCCCCCGTGCCCGCCGGGCAGCTCGCGGCCTACCACCGGGACCTGCTCGGCCGGATCCGCCGCGGGGGCGGCACCCGGGCCACCTGAACCGGCGCCCCCGGGCAGGCCGGACCGCTCCCCGGGTTTCGGCGCGGGCGCCCGGGGGATTCGGTGCGCGTGGTCTCGTACGGAGCAGAGCAGCGCGTGCGCCTGCCCGCGTTGTGGGCCGGCTGGCTGACCCAGACCTTCGTTCACTGGGCGTACCCGCCCGAAGAGGTCCAGCGGCTGCTGCCCGACGGACTGGTGGTGGACACGTTCGACGGCGCGGCGTGGGTGAGCCTCACCCCGTTCGTCATGGCCGACGTGCGCCCGCCGGGGCTCCCGCTCGCGCTGCCCTCGTTCCCCGAGACCAATCTGCGGACCTATGTGCGCGACCGGAGCGGCCGGGACGGGCTGTGGTTCCTGTCCATCGAGGTGTCCTCCCCGGTGATGCTGGCCGCCCGCGCGGTCGGGGTGCCGTACCACGTCGGCCGCCTGGCGGTGGCGCGCCGCGGGGACAGCGTGGTCTACACCGGCGCCCGGCGGGGCGGCGGGCCCTCGTACGAGGTGGCCGTCCGCCCGGGTGAGCCGGTCCGGCCCGGCGCCCGGGACGTGTGGCTGACCTCCCGGTGGCGGGCCTTCAGCCGGCGGCTCGGCGCGCTCTGGGAGACACCCGTGGAGCACGCGCCCTGGCCGGTGCGCGAGGCCCGGCTCGACTCCGTCGAGGAGACCCTCACCCGGGCGGCGGGGCTGCCACCGCCCACGACCGCGCCGCTCGTGCACTACTCGGACGGCGTGCACAAGGTACGCCTGGGCCTCTCGCACCCCGTACGGCCGGATCGCCGCCGGGGTGCCGGAGACGGTCCGCCGGACGCACCGCACCCACGACCCCACGGCACACACGAAGGAGGCGCGCGATGAACCGTCCCGCCACAACCGGCCCCCGGAGCACGGGCGGCGCCGACATGAAACTGCTCGGCATCTACCTCAACGACCACCTCGCCGGTGCCACGGCGGGTACCCAGCGGATCGGCCACCTGGTGCGGTCGACCCGGGGCTCCGCGCTCGGCAGGGCCCTCGGGCCGGTCGCCGCGGAGATCGACGAGGACCGCGCGGCACTGCTGGACATCATGCGGGACCTGGACGTGCCGGTGCGGCGCGCCAAGGTCTACGCGGGCTGGACGGCCGAGAAGGTGGGGCGCCTGAAGCTGAACGGCCGTCTGGTACGGCGTTCCCCGCTCAGCACGGTCCTGGAGCTGGAGGCGATGCGGCTGGCGGTCGAGGGCAAGGCCGCGGGGTGGCTCACCCTGCGCCGGCTCGCCACGACCGACAAGCGCCTGGACCCCGGCCGGCTCGACACCCTCCTGGAACGGGCCCGGCGCCAGCAGGCCACCGTGGAGGAGTGGCGGGTGCGCCAGGCGGACACGGCCCTGCGTACGAAGGACGCGGCGACCGCGTGACCCCCCGGGGGCCGGCCGGCGGGTTCCGGCGCGCTCCGGCGCGAGGTGACTTCGGCCGATCCGCGGGGGACCGCCCGGTTCCGTAGGCTGGGAAGGTCCGTGACTCCCCCGGGAGACCGACCCGCAGGCAGGAGACGGTCGTGATCGAACTGGCCGCGGCGTTCGCCGTCGCGGGAGCGGCGAGCAACGCCGTGGGCACCGCCTTCCAGCGCAAGGCGGCGTCCGTCTCCCGGGGCAGCGGGATCCGGCTGGTCGCGGAGCTGGCACGCCGTCCGGCCTGGCTGATCGGCATGGCCGGGGTGGTCTGCGCCGCGGTGTTCCAGAGCCTCGCCCTGGTCAACGGCCCGCTCGCGCTGGTCCAGCCGCTCTTCATCCTGGAGCTGCCCTTCGCGCTGCTCGTCGCCGCCCCGCTGATGCGCCGGCGGCTGCCGCCCTGGGGCTGGTGGGGGGTGGGCGGCTGCGTGGCCGGGCTCGCCCTCCTGCTCGTCGCCGCCGCCCCGCACGGTGCCACCGACCAGGCCCGGCTCGTCCGCTGGGTCCCGGCCCTGTGCCTGTGTCTCGGCATGATGGCCGCGGCCGTCCTGCTGGCCGGCCGGGGCCGTCCGCCGGCCCGGCGCGCCGCGCTGCTGGCGGCCGCGTCCGCGACCGGCAACGCCCTGACCGCGGCCCTGCTGAAGTCGGCCTCCGGCACGTTCGCCGACCACGGTCTCGCGGAGTTCCTGCGGTCGTGGCAGACGTACGGCTTCGCGCTGGCCGGGGCGGCCTCCGTGATCCTGCTGGAGAACGCGCTGCAGGCCGGCCCGCTGGCCGCCGCACAGCCCGCGCTGACCATCGGCGACGCGGTGGTGAGCCTGGCCCTCGGCGTCTTCCTGTTCGGGGAGCGGATCCGGACGGGCTGGTGGCTCGTGCCGGAGGTGTGCGGGGCCCTGCTGATCGCGGCGGGCGTGCTGGTCCTCAGCCGGGCCGTCCAGCAGATCGTCGTCCTGCCGGTCCCGGCCCGGGAACGGCATCCCGCGACGTGAGGCGGCTCCCGGTCACCCGGAGGCCGCGTCGGCTCACTGCTCGGCCCGCACCCGGTGCCGGCTCATGACGGAGACCCGGTTGAAGGCGTTGATGGTGACGGCCACCCAGATCACCGCGGATATCTGGTCCTCGGTGAGGACGTCCCGCGCCGCGGCGTAGGCGGTGTCCTGGGCGGCGGTGTCGGCCGCGGCCGTGGTCGCCTCGGCGAGGGCCAGGGCGGCCCGCTCGGCGGGCGTGAAGAGGTCGGTGTCGCGCCAGGCGGCGAGCACGCCGAGGCGCTGCGGGGTGTCGCCGGCCCGCAGCGCCGCCCGGGTGTGCAGGTGCAGGCAGTAGGCGCAGCCGTTCAGCTGGGACACGCGGAGGTTGACCAGTTCCACCAGCACCCGGTCCAGGCCCGCGTCGGCGGCGACCGTGCGCACCGCCTCGGACGTCTGCACCAGCGCGTGGTACGCCTTGGGGCTCTGCTTGTCGATGTAGATCCGCCGGTCGGCGCCGGCCGGGACGGGACTGGTCAACCTGGGCTCCTCCGGGCGACAGATTTGTTGAACTTGAAACTATCACGACCGCTCCGGAGGGTGGGGCCCGGGTGGTCAGCCGGCGGGGCAGGTGAGGTCGCCGGGCGGGAGGTGGCCGGTCGCGAGGTAGGTGTTGACCGCGCCGTCCACGCACCGGCTGCCGTAGACGCCGTAGACCGCGTGCTGATCCGCGCCGCGCAGGGTCACCAGGCGGGAACTGGGCCAGGCGCTGCGCACCGCCTCGGCCATGGGGTAGACGGTGCGCGGGTCGCCGGTGGCGTTGACGAGCAGGGCCGGCAGGTCGTCGCGGACCGTCGTCGGACGTTCGCGCGGCGGGTCCCAGAACGCGCACGCGTTGATGTCGTACGTGACGGGCGCGAACAGCGTGTCCCGGCTGCCGGCGCGCCGCAGATCGCGCCAGTACGTCTCCGGGTCACGCGGCGCGGCCACGTCCCCGCAGAGGATGGCGGTCTGCGCGCTGCCGTACGAGGACTCGTGCCCGGTCAGCACGAACTCCAGCGCCGAGGCCAGCCACGGCGAGGGCGTGACCCGCCTGCCCTCGGCGGCCTGTCGCAGCTCCCGCACGCCCCGGGCGAAGTCGCCGTACGCCGTGGCGTTGTCCTGCGAGAGACCGTTGAAGAGCAGGACGGGCAGGACATGGTCGTCCACCCGGTACCCGCCGATGCTCAGGGGCGTGCGGGCGGCGGCCGACCGGACCCCCTCCACGGTGGCCAGGACGGCGCTCCCGGTGCGCCCCAGCCCGTAGGCCGCGTGGTGGGCGGCCGTCCAGTCGGCCCAGTCGCGCAGGGCGTGCCGGTTGGCCTCCTCCGTGCCCCGCAGCAGCCGCGGGCCGTACCGGGCGGGGTCGGCCACGCCGTCCAGGACGACCCGGCCGGTGCGCCGGGGGAACATCGTCGCGTAGACCTGGCCGAGGTAGGTGCCGTAGGAGTAGCCCAGGTAGGAGATCCTGCGCTCGCCCAGCGCCGCCCGGACCACGTCCATGTCGCGCGCGGTGTTCCGGGTGGTGGCGTACGGCAGCAGGTCACCCGCGTTTGCGCGGCAGCGGCGGGCGAGGTCTTCGGAGAGGGCGACGATGCGGTCGAAGCCGGCGCGTCCGGTGCCGGCGCCGCGGATCATGCTGCCGGTGGGCCAGTGGCAGTCCAGGGTGGTGCTCCGGCCCACGAAGCGGGGGTCCACGCCGACCACGTCGTAGCGTTCGGCGACGTCCTTCATGGCCCTGCGCACCCACGGCGGATCGCCGAGCGTCTGCCCGCCGGGGCCACCGCTGTTGAGCAGCAGCGCGCCGACGCGGTGGGCGGTGTCGGTGCCCCGGATCCGGGAGATCGCGACGGTGACCGTACGGCCCTCGGGGCGGGAGTAGTCCAGCGGCACGGTGACGTCGGCGCACCGGGCACCGGCCTGTTCGAGTTCCTTGCCGGTGGTGTCGTCGGGGCCGAGCCGGCAGCTCTTCCAGTGGAGGTGCTGGTGGTGGTAGCGGGCGAGGGGGTCGGCGGCCGGGCGGGCCGGGGCGGCCGGCGCGGGCGCGGTGCCCAGGGCCAGTGCGCCCGCGAGCGAGAGGGCGAGGGCCGCCGGGGCCCGGGACAGGAGGCGGCGCGGGAAGGTGGCGCGGGTCATACGGGGGTCCTTTCGGCGGACGGGCCCTCGCAGAGGGCTTTGTCGACGACGTCGAGGAAGTCCTGTTCGGCCTGGAGCGTGGCGGGCACCTCGTTCAGGGCCACGGCGACGGCGCGGCCGTCCGGACCGGTGGCGACCAGCGCCCGGTGCCCGCCGGGCACGGTCCCGGCGTGCCCCCACCAGGTGCCGCCGCAGGACAGTGGTGAGGAGATCAGGCCGAGCCCGTAGCGGGCGCCGGGCCAGAGCCGGTCGGGGTCGGCGGCCACCGTGCGCCGCATCTCGGCGCGTTGCGGTGCGGGCAGCAGCCGGCCGGTGAGCAGCGCCCGGGCGAACCGGGTCAGGTCGGCCGGCGTGGACACCAGGGCGCCACCGACCCCGCCGAAGGTCGTGTTCCAGGCGGTGCCGTCCGCCCGGCGGCCGTCCTCGGCGGTGAAGTAGCTGTGCGAGTAGGGGCTTCGGATGCGGGTCTGGTCACCTGGCCAGTACGTGTCGTGCAGCCCCAGGGGCGCGATGATCCGGCGGCTGATCTCGGTCTCCGGGCTGTGGCCGGTGACCTCGCGCACGATCAGCCCCGCGACGAGGTAGTTGGTGGTCGCGTAGTGCCAGGGGCGGTCCGGGCGCGGCAGCCGCAGGGCGCGGGCGACGAGCCGGCGCGGCTCGAAGTGGCGGTACCGCAGTCGTTCGATGTGCTGCCACTCGGGCGCGTCGAGGTAGTCGGGCAGCCCGCTGGTGTGCTGGAGGAGCTGCCGCACGGTGATCCGGCGGCCGTCGTACGCGCCACCGCGGATCAGGCCCGGCAGATACCGCTCGACGGGCGCGTCCAGGGACAGCCGCCGCTCGGCGGCCAGTTGGAGGACGACCGTCGCGGTGAACGTCTTGGTGACGCTGCCGGCGCGCAGCCGGTCGGTGGTGTTCATGGGGCGGCCGGTGCGCAGTTCGGCCACGCCGTCGGCCGCCGTCCAGCGGGCGCAGGGGGCGTCCGGGCCGGCGCCGGTGACGAGGACGGCGGCGCCGGGGATCCGGTCGTGCGCCACGAGGCGGTGCACGGACCGGCTCAGCGCCGGGTGCGGGCCACAGGCACCGGCCGGCTGGCGGGACGGCTGCGCGGCGGCGGCCGGACCGACGGCCATCAGGCAGGCCGTGGCCAGGGCCGCCAGGCCGGTACGCCGGCGCCGTGCGGAACCGGGCGGACGGGACGCGGAACCCGGCGGACGGCGGGACGCGGAATCGGATGGGCGACGGCGCGCGGATGTCGACGGGCGGGACACGGAACCCGGTAAGGAGATCGCCATGTCCCCTGACGCTAGGCACCGCCGGGGCCGCGCTCACTCCTGCGGGCAGGCGGTTCCGGGCGGGGCCCAGCACCAGCGCGCGCCGGGGGGCGGGCCCCCGCACGCGCCGCACACCACTCGGACATGCGTGCCAAGGGTGAACGGCGGGCGATGCGCCGTATCCGGAACGCGGGACTGACACCCTGGACGTGACGAGGGGGTCCGCTCATCGCTGCGGGGGGCAGGCGTGACGGTTGAGGGCAGCGGCCCGGCCCGGCGGACGCCGCGGCACGTGGCCTGCGTGATGGACGGCAACGGCCGCTGGGCGGCGCGGCGTTCGCTGCCGCGTACGTCGGGGCACCGCGCGGCGGAGACGACGGTGATCGACGTCATCGAGGCGGCCCGGACGGCCGGTGTCGAGTGGCTGAGCCTGTACGCGTTCTCCACCGAGAACTGGCAGCGCCCGAGCGCCGAGGTCGACTTCCTGATGCGGCTGGTCCGCCGCGTGGTGCGCAAACACGCCGCGCTGCTGCACGCGCGCGGGATCCGGTGCCGGTTCCTCGGGGTGGCGGATCCCCGTATCCCCCCGGCGCTGGCCCGGGACTTCGCCGATCTGATGACGCTGACCGGTGAGAACCGGGGCATGACGCTGACCGTCGCCTTCGACCACGGCGGGCGCCGGGACATCGTGGCGGCGGCACGGTCCCTGATCCGCAGCGGGGTGCCGGCCGAGGCCGTGGACGAGCGGAGCTTCGCCGCTCATCTGCCCTTCCCCGACACCCCCGACGTGGACCTCGTCATCCGGACCTCCGGGGAACAGCGCATCTCCAACTTCATGCTCTGGCAGGTCGCCTACGCGGAATGGACGTTCCCGCCGGTGCTCTGGCCCGACTTCCGCGCGCCGCACTTCATGGAGTGTTTGCGCGCCTACCAGCAGCGCGACCGCCGCTTCGGCGGCGTGGCGCCCGACACGAACGGAGAACGACGACCGTGACGGACACGGGCAGGGACGAGCCGAGGACCACCGGCACCGAGGCCACCGTCGGCCGGCTCTTCGGCGAGGGCGGCCAGTTCCACGCCTTCTTCAACGATCCGCGCTGGGCGCTGGCCGTCATCCGGGCGACCGTGCTGGAGGCGGCGCACCCGCAGATCGGCGGGGCCCTGATCGACAACTCCACGTTCGTGACGCACCCGTGGCGACGGCTGCGCAACACGGTCGTGAGCCTGCAGCGCATGTTCGGTCCCGACGACGGGGTACGGCACAGGGAGGCGGCCCGGCTCAACCGGCTGCACGCCCGGCTGAGCGGCACCGACGCGCGCGACCGGCCGTACGACGCGATGGACCCCGAGGTGCGGGCCTGGGTGGTGGCGACGCTCTTCGAGAGCAGCGTCACGATGTGCCGCCTGAGCGGCCAGCCCCTGGAACAGTGGGCGATCGAGCAGCTGTACGCCGAGTTCCGTGCGTACCTGGCCCTGTTGGACGGTGACGCCGGTCATCTCCCGCCCACCGTCCAGGAGTTCTGGACGTACTACGACCGGGTGGTCGAGGAGCGGCTGGAGAACACGGAGGCGATGCGTGTCATCCTCTACCGGCTCTTCGACCACCTGCCCGCGCCGCCGCTGCTGCACGGTCTGCCCACGCTGTGGGCGGCCGGCCGCGCGCTCGCCGGTCCGCTCATCGGTGTGATCACCGTGGCGTCCCTGCCGGAGCCCTTCCGGCGGCGCGCCGGACTTCCCGAGCTGCCCGGCGCCCAGACCCTGATGCAGAGCGCCTACCTGGCCGTCGGCCTCGCGCGGTTCCTGCCCGACGGCCTGCTCCGGGCCGACGCCGTCGTCGACCTGCTCTCCGTCTCCCTCGACAGCGACGACCCCCGGGCCCGCACCATCAGCGCGCTGCGGGACCGGATGAAGCGGGCCGGAGCCCTGGTCCGGCTGATCTCCCCCCTGCCGTCCCAGGAGCCGGACCCCGACGCGGGAAGCACGGCCCGGCGGAGCGCGGAGGAGTTCTTCGCGGCGGTGCTGGACCAGACCGGGGACGGATACCTGGACTGGCCCGACCTCGCCGCCATGGCCCGGGAACTCGCCGGCCGCCTCGACCTGGACGAGCCGGAGGAGACCCGGCTCTACGACGCCTTCGCCGGCTGGTGGCGGGAGCTCCAGGCGGCTCTCGACACCGACGGCGACGGACGTGTCAGCGCCGGGGAGTACGCGGCGGCCGTGCCGTCGCTCGCCGGCCCCGCCCTGATCAGGGTCGCCGAGGTCCTCTTCGACGTCACCGACGCGGACGGCGACCAGCGTGTCGACGCGGACGAGTACCGGGCGTTGTTCCGCACCGCGTTCCGGCGGGACATGGCCGGCGCGGACGGCACGTACGCGCGGGGCGCCTTCGTGCGGGACTTCCTGGCCTTCATGTCGGGCCGGGAGCGCTCCACTCCGTACGACCCGCTGCTCGCCGACGCCTGACCGGCGGCCCCGGCACGGTGGCGCCGGTCAGCCGAGGCCGAGCGTGCTCAGGGTGTGCTCGGCCATGCGCCGCTCGCCGAGGGCGTTGGGGTGGACGGGGACGACGTTCTGCCCGAACAGCAGCGGCTCGATCCAGCGGGTGCCGACGGCCTGGCAGGCGTCGTGTCCGGCCGAGACCTCGGAGAAGTCCACGTAGGTGGCTCCCGTCTCCTCGGCGGCGCGCCGGACCACGGCGTTGAGGTGCGCCTGGAGGGCGTGCAGGTAGGGCACGTCGCCGGTGGCGACGGGCAGCCTGACGAAGCAGGACGGGTCGGCGGTGGCGGGCGTGATCCACGGGTAGCCCAGCACCGCCACCCGGGCCCGGGGAGCCTTGGCCCGGACGCCGCGCAGCGCGGACTTCAGCGCGGGATAGGTGTGGGCGTCGATCTCGTCGTCGAAGGAGGTGCCGTACCGGTCCGCGCAGGGACTGCCCTTGCCGCCGCTGAGGACGCCGGCGGTGCCGCAGGCGGTGATGGCGTTGATGAAGGTGCCGTTGTCGTTGCCGCCGATGGTGAGGGTCACCAGGTCGGTGTCGGCGCCGACCGCGTCGGCCTGGGGTGCGACGCCGGGGTACTGGGCCTCGGTGAAGTCCTTGGTCTGGGCGGCGCCGCAGGTCACGTCCGTCAGCCGGGCCCCGGTCCGGGCGGCGATGACGTGGGGGTAGTTGGCCGTGGAGCGCAGACAGAGCGGGCTGCTGAGGTCGACGGGGAGGACACCGGAGGCGGCGCTGTAACTGTCGCCGAGGGCCGCGTAGTTCAAGGGTGCGGTGGCCTGGGCGGGGACCGCGCCGAGGCCGAGGACCAGTGCGCCGACGGCCGCGCAGGCAGCGGTGAGGACGCGGCGCGGGGTGGGTAGGGACATGCGGTGCTCTCCCCTCTCGGGACAGGACACGGGGCAGACGGGCATGGCGGCGCCAGGGACGGCGGTGCCGTAGGGACGGCGGTGCCGTAGGGACGGCGGTGCCTTGGACATGGTGGTGCCGTGGGCGTGGCGGGGCGTGGCGGCGCGGAGGGCTGGGGTGGGAGACGACGCGGACGGCGTACGGGAGGCGACCGCGGGGCGTGGGGGTGGCGGCGGGGTTACCGTGGGGTACTACCGCTAGGTAATGTGAGGCCGCCGCATCGCCGAGTCAACACGGTCGACAGAACTTCTTGAAAGTCGGAGCGTACTGATAGGACCGGCGTTTCGGGGGCACTCGAAGGGCAGGAGCCCCGTCATCGGCTGGAGGCACGCCATGATCGCCCTCGGCATCATCCTGCTCATCATCGGCTTCATCACCGGCATCTCGATCCTGTGGACCATCGGCGTCATCCTGCTGGTGGTGGGAGCCATCCTGTGGATCATGGGGTCCATGGGTCACGCGGTCGCCGGCCGCCGTCACTACTGGTGAAGGCCGCTCCGGATGAGCGGCCACCAATGAACCCTCCCGGCGGGCGCGCCCAGCGCCCGCCGGGCGGCGTACGCGGCCCCCGGCGTCCGAGCTGACCCGGGTCCGCGAACCCTGACGTCTCCCCCGGATGCCACGGCCCGTCAGCACCGGGCCCGGCGGTCACCGCCGGGCGCCCGGCGCACGCGTCCGTCGCCGCCCGCCGATGTCACGGCCCGGACAGCACCCCGTCGCTGATCCCGGCTCAGCGGCCCGCCGATCCCGTGGGGACAACCGGGCGGCCCCCCGCGACGGGCGACTGTCGCGGGCGCGCCCCGGAACTGTCCGTGATCCGTAACAGCGGGATCCCGCGCCCGGTCCCCGCCGTCCTGCCAGGTGCACCGGTTGCGCTGCGCGGAGCTTCGGCTCGGCAACGCACCGGCACGGCACAGGCATCGGCACGGCAGGGGGCGGACGGACATGGCGCGGCATGGTGGACGGGGTTGGTACGGCCGGGTGATCGCGGCGGCGGTGGGGGTCACGGCGGTCGCCGCCGCCACATCGGTGTGGACGGCACAGGCCGGCCAGACCGGCGGGCAGGCCGCACCGCGTGCCTCGGCCCGGGCCGAGGCACCTGAGGCGCGGCCTGTGTCCGTCACGATCGCCCACGCCTCCGACCGGGGCGCGCACGCGGTGAACATCACCATCGACGACGGCCCGGACCCGGTCTGGACCCCGCAGGTGCTCCAAGTGCTGCGTGACAACGGCGTGAAGGCGACGTTCTGCATGGTCGGCACCCAGGCCGAGGCGCACCCGGAGCTGGTCCGGCAGGTGGTGGCCGCCGGGCACCGGCTGTGCGACCACACGGTGTCGCACGACACCACCATGGACACCAAGTCCCCGGCGTACCAGGCGCAGCAGATCGTGGACGCCGAACGGCAGATCACCAAGGCGTCGGGCGGGGTGCGGCCGATGTACTACCGGGCCCCTGGCGGCGCGTTTACCCCGTACAGCCGGAAGCTGGCGGCCTCGCACGGGATGCGGCCGCTGGGCTGGAACGTCGACTCCAAGGACTTCGAGCGGCCGGGCAGCGACGCGATCATCGCGACCGTCGAGCGGGAGCTGCCGGGCGGGCCCACGCTCCTCTTCCACGACGCGGGCGGCGACCGCTCCCAGACGGTGACGGCCCTGCGCGCCCTGCTGCCCCGGCTGAAGCAGCAGGGGTACGCGTTCGGCTTCCCTGTGCGCTGATCCGGGCGGGCATTGCGCGGGGTGCGTCCCGCTGTCACGGAGGGGTGGCGCCCTCTTGTGGCGTGTTCATGCAGTCCCTAGCCTCCGATGTGTTGTGCACAGCGAAATCGTCGTTGCGCATGTTGCAACGACTCATCGGAGGAGCACTGCATGAAGCTGTCCGTCCGTTGGGCTGGGCTCACCGCGCTCGCCACCGCCCTCGTCGCCGCCTGCGCGCCCCAGACCTCCGGCACCTCCGCCTCCGACCAGGACGAGAAGACCGGCACCGTGCGCGTCTGGCTCTTCCAGGAGGTCGACAACCAGCCCAAGCGGCGCGTCGTCGACGCGGTGGTCGCCGGCTTCGAGAAGGCGCACCGGGGCACCGACGTCAGCGTCGAGTACATCCCCGTCGAGACCCGTGCCCAGCGCGTCAAGGCCGCCTTCAACGACCCGAAGTCCGCGCCCGACGTGATCGAGTACGGCAACACCGACACCGCCGGCTACGTACGGGACGGCGGACTCGCGGACGTCACCCGGGAGTTCGACGCCTGGAGCGAGGCGAAGGACACGGATCCGACCGCCCGGCAGTCGGTCACCGTGGACGGCAAGGTCTACGGGGCGCCGTACTTCGTCGGTGTCCGGGCGCTGTACTACCGCACCGACGTCCTGCGTGAACTCGGCCTGCGCGCACCGAGGTCGCAGGCCGAGCTGATCTCCACCGCGAAGCGGATCCGGGCCGCCAAACCCGGCCTGTACGGCCTGGCCGTCGGCGGCGCCTACACCTACGGCGCGATGCCGTTCATCTGGGCCAACGGCGGTGACCTGGCCAGGGAGCAGGGTGGCGCGTACGCCTCCGCCATCGACAGCCCGGCCGCCCGGAAGGGCATCGAGGCGTACACCTCCCTCTTCGGTGACGACAACTGTCCCGCCGCCAAGTGCGCGGGCATGGGCGGCAACGACACCGTGACGGCGTTCGCCTCCGGGAAGGCGGCCATGGCCATCGGCGGCGACTTCAGCCACGCCGCCATGGAGGCCGGCACGGTCAAGGGGAAGTACGCGGTGGTGCCGCTGCCGGGGGTGGAACCCGGCTCGATCGCACCGGCGTTCGCGGGCGGCAACAACATCGGCGTCCTGAAGAGCACGTCACACCGCACGCTCGCGGTGGACCTGATGGAACGGCTCGCCTCCAAGAAGACGCAAGGGGAACTCTTCGACGCGATGGGCTTCCTGCCGACCTTCACGGACGTACGGCGGCGGGCCGCGGCCGAGAAGCCGTACGTGAAGCCGTTCGTCCGGACCCTCGCGGCCGGCACCCGGTTCGTACCCGCCTCCCCCGCCTGGGCCCAGATCGACTCCTCGCTGGTGCTGCCGACCATGTTCCAGGAGATCGTCAGCGGCAGGAAGGACGTCGCGGCGGCCTCCGCCGACGCGGCGGAGAAGATGGACGACGCGTTCGGAGCCGCCAGGTGAGCCGGCTGCCGGCGCCTTCCGGGCCGGGACTCGTGGAGCCCCCGCGGGTGCGGGCGGTTCGCGGCGCGGCGCGCCCGCGCGGCGCCAGCCGCTCGTCGAATCCGGCCCCGCGCCGCCCGGGTGGATGGACGCCCTGGCTCTATGTGGCACCCGCCCTGCTCGTCCTGGGCGGCCTGCTGGTCTACCCCGTCTACCAGCTCGGCCTGATCTCGTTCCTGGAGTACACCCAGGCCCAGGTCAGCGGCGGCGAACCCACCCGCTTCCGGGGCCTGGCCAACTACACCGAACTGTTCGCCGACGACCAGTTCCGGCAGGTGCTGCTGGCGACGGTCGGGTTCGCGGCGGCCTGTGTGGTCTGCACACTGGCGGTGGGCTGCGCGCTCGCCGTCCTGCTCACCCGGGTCCGCGCGGTCCCGCGGCTCGCGCTCCTGCTGGCCGCGCTGGGGGCGTGGGCCACACCAACCATCACCGGCTCGACGGTCTGGCTCTTCCTCTTCGACCCCGACTTCGGCCCGGTCGACCGTCTGCTGGGCATCGGCGACTTCTCCTGGACCTACGGCCGTTACAGCGCCTTCCTCCTGGTCCTGCTCGAAGTGGTCTGGTGCTCCTTCCCGTTCGTGATGGTCACCGTCTACGCCGGCATCCGCGCGGTGCCGGCCGAGATCCTGGAGGCCGCCGCCCTGGACGGCGCCTCCCAGTGGCGGATCTGGCGCTCGGTGCTGGCGCCGGCCCTCAGACCGATCCTGGTCATCGTCACCGTCCAGTCGGTGATCTGGGACTTCAAGGTCTTCACCCAGATCTACGTGATGACGGGCGGCGGCGGCATCGCGGGGCAGAACCTGGTCCTGAACGTCTACGCCTACCAGAAGGCCTTCGCCTCCTCGCAGTACGGCCTCGGGTCCGCGATCGGCGTCGTGACACTGCTGATCCTGCTCGCGATCACGCTCGGGTACCTGCGGCTGCTGCGCCGCCAAGGGGAGGAACTGTGAGCCTCGTACGCGCTCGGGCGGTACGGCGGCCCTGGCGGCTCGCCGCCGAGGCGACCGCGCTGCTGGTCGCCGCGGTCGTCGCCTTCCCCCTCTACTGGATGCTGCTCGGCGCGCTCAAGCCGGCCGGGGAGATCGAGTCCACCGAGCCGAGACCCTGGACGGCCTCGCCTTCGCTGGACTCCTTCCGGCGCGTGTTCGAACAGCAGGAGTTCGGCCGGTACTTCGTCAACAGCCTCGTCGTCGCGGTGAGTGTCGTGATCGCCTCCGCGCTGATCGCCTTCCTCGCCGCGACCGCCGTGACGCGGTTCCGGTTCCGCTTCCGGACCACCCTGCTCGTCATGTTCCTGGTGGCCCAGATGGTGCCGGTGGAGGCGCTCACCATCCCCTTGTTCTTCCTCATGCGGGACCTCGGTCAGCTGAACACACTGGGGTCGCTGATCCTGCCGCACATCGCCTTCTCCCTGCCGTTCGCGATCTGGATGCTGCGCGGTTTCGTGAGGGCCGTGCCGGAGTCCTTGGAGGAGGCCGCGTACCTCGACGGGGCGAGCCGTGCGCGCTTCCTGTGGCGCATCCTCCTCCCACTGGTCCTGCCGGGGCTCGTGGCCACGAGCGTGTTCTCCTTCATCTCCGCCTGGAACGACTTCCTGTTCGCCAAGTCGTTCATCATCAGCGACACCTCGCAGTCGACCCTGCCGATGGCCCTGCTGGTCTTCTACAAGCCCGACGAGCCGGACTGGGGCGGGGTCATGGCGGCGTCCACGGTGATGACCGTTCCGGTCCTGGTGTTCTTCGTCCTCGTGCAGCGACGGCTGGTCTCCGGGCTGGGCGGAGCGGTGAAGGACTGAACTGCTCCGGGGGCTTCCGTGCCGGCATGTTGAAACAGCAATCAAGAAACGTCACAAACCACCATCAAACGGACATGCCTCTGGGTAAATCGGGCAACCGGGTGAGTGTCGGAGCGACCGCAACCATCCGCACCATCCGCACGGACCTGGAGCACGCCATGATCATCAAGAAGATGCACGAGATGGGCATCCGCAGCGAGCACGCCTACATGGCCGGCATGGCCTCCATCGGCCTCACGCTCGTCGCGTGGATAGGCTCGCTGAAGATGGAACCCGGCACCGGCGTGGACCGCGCCGATCGCTGGGGCATCTTCGTCGGCGAATGGGCGCCCACCTTCTTCGGCCTGGGCCTCGCCCTGTCCCACTACGAACAGCAGGACGGCACCCTCACGGCGAGCAACGTGCACGAGCTCCGCGAACGGCAGAAGGCCGTCTGAACGCGCCGGGGGCGGCGCCGCCACGGCGGGGCGGCGCCGTCCCCGTCCTCGCGCCCCCGCCCGAGGGCGGGGGCCGGCCCGGGCGGGCCGCCGCGTCCAACCCGCTGACGTGCGAGGATGGGGACATGGGCATCCTCCGCAGGAACAACGTCCGGGTCATCGGGCAGGAGTCCGGCCGGACCCTGGTCCTCGCGCACGGCTTCGGCTGCGACCAGAACCTGTGGCGCCTCGTGACCCCCGCCCTGGCCCGGCACTTCCGTGTGGTGCTGTTCGACTACGTCGGCTCCGGCCGCTCCGACCTGGCCGCCTGGCGGGAGGAGCGCTACACGACCCTGGACGGCTACGCCCAGGACGTGATCGACGTGTGCGAGGAGCTGGACCTGCGGGACGCCGTGTTCGTGGGCCACTCGGTCAGCGCCATGGTCGGCGTCCTGGCCGCCGCGGCGGTACCGGACCGCCTCGGCTCCCTGGTCATGGTGTGCCCCTCCCCCTCCTACATCGACGAGGAGGACTACCGCGGCGGCTTCAGCGCGGCCGACATCCACGAGCTGCTCGACTCGCTGGAAGCCAATTACCTCGGCTGGTCGGCGGCCATGGCCCCCGTCATCATGGGCAACCCCGACCGGCCGGAACTGGGTGCGGAGCTGACCAACAGCTTCTGCGCCACCGACCCGGACATCGCGCGCGTCTTCGCACGCACCACGTTCCTGTCCGACAGCCGCCAGGACCTGAAGACGGTGACCGTCCCCACCCTCGTCCTCGAATGCGAGCAGGACGTCATAGCGCCCCGGGAGGTCGGGGCGTACGTCCGCGCCGCCGTTCCCGGCAGCCGCCTGGTCACGCTGGCCGCCACGGGCCACTGCCCGCAACTGAGTGCTCCCGGGACCACCGCCCGGGCGATCACCGCCTTCGTGGAAGAGCTGGGCTGATGTCCGGCTCCGGCCCGCCTCCCCCGCCCCCGGGGAAGGCGTGGCCACTGATCGGTACGGACGTCACCGCCCTGCTGGAGGACAGCACGGAGGAGCTGTACGAGTCCGCACCCTGCGGATACCTGTCCACCCTGATGGACGGCACCATCGTCAAGGTCAACAGGACGCTGCTGGGCTGGCTCGGGCTCTCCCGGGAGGAGGTCGTCCACCGCCGGCGGTTCGCCGACCTGCTGACCGTGGGCGGCAAGCTGTACCACGAGACCCACTACGCCCCGCTGCTGAGCATGCAGGGTCACGTGGGGGGCATCGCGCTGGAGATGAAGGTCGCGGACGGGTCCCGGCTTCCGGTGCTGATCACCTCGGCCGTGAAGCGGGGCGCCGACGGCCGGCCCCTGCTGATCCGCACCACCGTCTTCGACGCCACCGACCGCCGTGCCTACGAGGCCGAGCTGCTGCGCGCGCGCCGCGCGGCGGAAGAGGCGCGCCGCCAGGCGGAGGCCGACCGCGAACAGCTGCGCGAGGCACTGGCCGTACTGCAACAGAGCCTGCTCCCGGCGGGCCTCCCGGCGGTGCCCGGCGTGCAGGCCGCCGCCTATTACCACACGGCCTCACCGATACAGCTGGGCGGCGACTTCTACGACCTGTTCCCCCTCGACGACGACCGTTTCGCGTTCTTCCTCGGGGACATCTGCGGAAAGGGCCCGAGGGCCGCGGCGGCGACCTCCCTCGTCCGCTACACCCTGCGCACCGCCGCCCTGCACGGACTCGCTCCCGAAGCCGTCCTGTCCGCCCTCAACTCGGCACTGCTGGAGCGCTACGGCGATGAGGAACCCCGGTACTGCACCGCCGTCTTCGGCACCCTGGAAGCGGAGGGGCAGAGCGTCCGCGTCCTCCTGGCCTCCGGGGGCCACCCGCCCGCGCTGCTGCTACGGGCGGACGGCCGGGCCGAGTACCTGCCGACGCCGGGTGGACTGCTGGTCGGGGCCTTCCCCGACGCCTCCTTCACGACGATCCGCACCACCCTCCACCACGGCGACACGCTGTTGCTCTACACCGACGGCCTCACCGAGGCGCACACGGGCGAGAGGAGCGGCCTGTACGGCTACGACGCGCTGCAGTCGTTCGCCACCGAGCTCGCCCCCGCGGATCCGCGCACCGTGGTCGACGCCCTCGTCCGTCTGCTCGTCAGCTTCGGTGAGGGACTCGAGGACGACGCGGCCCTCCTCGCCCTGGGACGCCCGCGTCGCTCCGGCACCGCGCAGTCCGGGACGGTGGCCGGGTGAACGGGTACGCGGCTTCCGGCGGGGCCGGGCCGGCGGACGCGCTCAGGGTGGCGCCGACGCCGCGGACCGCGGTGGCATGGCTGCCGCCGCCGGAGCTCTGGCCGGCGATCCAGGGGATCCGCTGGGAGCACGATCCGCAGGTCCGCCGGTGGCCGCCGCACGTGAACCTGCTGTTCGGCTTCGTACCGGAGGAGGAGTTCGAGCGGGCGGTACCGCTGCTCTCCGCGGGAGCGGCACACGGTACGCCGTTCAGCGCGCGCCTGGCCGGGGTGCGTTCCTTCCGGCACCGGCACTCCGCCACGGTGTGGCTCGACCCGGCCGCGGCCGACCCGGCGCCCTGGGCCCGTCTGCACCGGGAGCTGAGGCTGCGGTTCCCGCTGTGCGGGGGACGCGGTGAGCGTTTCACCCCGCACCTGTCCCTCGGCCGTACCCGGGACCCGCACGGACTGGCCGCCGAGTGCGCCGCGCGGCTCGGCCCGCTGTCGGCGGCGGTCGAGGACGTGGTCCTCCTCTCCCGGCGCGACGACGGCCCCATGCGGCCCCGGGCCGTGATCCGCCTGGGCACGGGCGAGGTCCGCCGGACGCAGGAGTACTGACGTGGGAGCATCGAGGGCCGGGGCAGGCCCCGCCACCTCCCGTCCGCGGGTCAGGGCAGCGGGGTGCCGCCGGTCGCGTTGAGGATCTCGGCGGTGATGAAGCCGGCCTGCGGCGAGGCCAGGTACACGTAGGCGGGGGCCAGTTCGGCGGGCTGGGCCGGGCGGCCGAGCGGGCTCTGCTTGCCGAACTCCGACGTGTCGGGCATGGTCGACGGGATGAGCGGGGTCCAGACGGGCCCCGGTGCGACGGCGTTGACGCGGATGCCGCGTTCGGCGAGCATCTGGGCCAGGCCCTGGGTGAACGTGACGATCGCACCCTTGGTCATCGCGTAGTCCAGCAGGTGCGGACTGGGCTTGTACGCCTGGACCGACGTGGAGTTGATGACGCAACCGCCCGCCGGGATGTGCGGCAGGGCGAACTTGGTCAGCCAGAACATCCCGTAGAGGTTCGTCCGCATCACCCGGTCGAACTGCTCCGTGCTGATCGCCTCGATGCCCTCGGGCTGGGACATCTGGTAGGCGGCGTTGTTCACGAGGACGTCGATATGGCCGAACTCGGGGACCGCCCGGTCGATCAGCGACCGGCAGTTGTCCTCGTCGCGGATGTCGCAGGACACGGCGACCGCCTTGCGTCCGGCGTCCTCCACCAGCCGGGACGTCTCGCGGGCGTCCTCCTCCTCGTCGGCGAGATACGTGAAGAGCACGTCGGCGCCCTCACGGGCGAAGGCGATCGCCACCGCGCGCCCGATGCCGGAGTCCCCTCCCGTGATCACGGCCTTGCGGCCGTCGAGACGGCCGGAGCCGCGGTAGGACTCCTCGCCGTGGTCGGGCGGCGGGTCCATCGGGCCGGTCCAGCCCGGATGCGGCTGGTCCTGGGAGGGGAAGTCGGGGCGGGCGTGCTGTGTGACCGGGTTCGGACGATCACCCTGCTGATCCGTCACAGTGGCCTCCTGTGTCTCGGGGACGGGACAGACCAGCGGGTTCCCCCTCCGAGGCGGGCGAAAAGCGGTCCGCGCCGGTCAGGCGGTGGGCGCGCCCGGGCCGCCTGCGCGCATCCGGTCCCTGCGGGCGAGGTTGTACATCCGCAGGAGGTGTTTCGCCACGGCACAGTGCGCGGCATCGGCGTGGCACTGGCGGCAGGTCCGCATGTGCTGTTCGTAGGTGAAGCGCGCGTCGTCCAACGCGTCGTTGACAGAAGGCATGGACTTCTCCGGGCAGGGCGCGTCACGGGGACGGCGCCGAGTTGACTGACTGGTACACCCGGAAACAGGTGATCATGTTACTGCCGGTACTGGGAAACCGAGGAAATCCGTACCGAGGTCTTCCACCCCGGCGCCACCGGAACGCGGCCGGCTCCTACCGCCCCCGCTCCGCGCGGAGCGCCCGCGCGTGGTTCAGGAACGCCGTCAGGCCCACCTCGAACGCGCGGTCCGCGCGCCCGTCGCCGACCGCCGCGAGCGCCTCCGCGAGGCGGGGCGTCGGCACGTGGTCCGTCAGCTCCCACATCGCCTCGGGGGCGGCCAGGTCGAGGGCCGAGCCCAGCACCAGGTTCTCCAGGGCGATGACCAGCGGCATGATCTCGGCCCGTTCGAAGCCGGCGGCGAGCAGCACGCCCACCGCGCGCTCGTACTGCTCCAGGACCCGGGGCGCACGGACGGGCGAGGTCATCAGCAGCGGGATCACCCGGGGGTGGGCGGCGAACGCGGCCCGGTAGGAGCGGGCCCAGGCCTCGACGGCCGCGTCCCAGGGGGTCAGCTCCAGCGTGGCCGGATCGATGGCCGCGCAGACGCGTTCGCGCAGCAGTTCCACGATGCCGTCCCGGCCGTCCACGTGGTGGTACACCGACCCGGTCTGCGCGCCGAGCCGGCGGGCTATGGCCGGGACGCTGAAGTCACCGGTCTCGTCGATCAGCCGGAGCGCCGTGGTGGTGATGCGCTCGCGGTCGAGGAGCGGTGTGCGCGGCCGTCCCATGGTCAGCGATCCCCCTGATGTCCTGCCGAGGTCTTCCCGGATGCCCAACGGCAGGTTACATTGCCGAAACCGAAAGCCTTTAGGTTTACGGCTCCGGGCGCCCGCCACCCCCCAGGGCTCCCGCTCCGGGCGCCCGCCCTCCCCCGGGCTCCCGGGACACACCGGCCCGGACGGCCCACCCCGGCCCCGTCCGCCGGTGCCCGCGCCCCGGCTGCCCCGCCACCGCCGACCCCTCCCGTCCGCCGCCAGAAGGGCACCCCCGTATGTCCGTGACCACCACCGACCTCCCGGAGGACGACGCGTCGTCCGACGCGCCCGGCCTCCGGTCCGGCTCCCTCGGCACCGCCGACATCGCCTTCTTCGTCGTCTCCGCCGCCGCGCCCCTGACGGTCATGGCCGGGGTCGCCCCGCTCGCCATCCTGCTGGGCGGCGTCGGCGCACCCGTCGGCTACCTCCTGGCCGGGCTGACCCTCGCCGTCTTCGCCGTCGGCTTCACCACCATGAGCCGGCATGTCACCAGCGGCGGCGCCTTCTACGCCTTCATCGCCCGGGGCCTCGGCCGGCCGGTCGGCATCGGCGCCGCCCTGCTGGCCCTGGTCGGCTACAACGGCATGGAGATCGGCGTCTACGGCCTCCTCGCCACCACCACCCGCGACACCGTGCACTCCCTGTTCGGCTCCGACGTGCCCTGGCTGCCGATGTCGCTGGCCGGCCTGCTGCTGATCGGCTACGGCGGATTCCGTTCGATCGACTTCGGCGCCAAGGTGCTGGGCGTGCTGCTCGTCGCCGAGACCGGCATACTCGTCCTGCTCGCCGGCGGGGTCCTGCTCAAGGGCGGCGCCCACGGGCTGTCCCTCGCCTCGCTGGCCCCGGCACACGTGTTCGTGCCGGGCACGGCGGCCGTCCTCGCCTTCGCCTTCGCGGCGTTCACCGGCTTCGAGTCGACGGTCATCTACCGCCGCGAGGCCCGCGACCCCGAGCGCACGATCCCGCGCGCCACGTACGCGGCCGTCGGATTCCTCGGCCTGTTCTACGCGTTCGTCGTCTGGATCGCCGTCCAGGCGTTCGGCGACGAGCGGGTCGTGGAGGCGGCCGGCGCGGACCCGGCGGGGCTCTTCTTCACCGCGATCACCACCTACGTGGGCGGCTGGGCCGCGGATCTGATGCACGTCTTCATCGTCACCAGCGTCATCGCGTCCCTGCTCGCCTTCCACAACGCGATCAACCGCTACGCACTCGCCCTGGCCGAGGAGGGCGTGCTGCCCCGCCGGCTCGGCCGCGTCCACGCCCGGCACCGCTCCCCGTACCTCGCCGGCGTCGCCCAGACCGTGCTCGGCGCGCTGGTCGTCCTCGCCTTCCGGGCCGCCGAAGCCGACCCCTACCAGCAGCTGCTGCTGTGGGTGAACACCCCGGGGATGATCGGCCTGCTGCTGCTCCAGCTGCTCGCCGCGATCGCCGTGCCCTGCTACTTCCGGCGGGTCCGCCACACGGAGGGCACCGTGCGCACGGTGGCGGCGCCGGTCCTCGCCACCGTCCTGCTGGCGGCCGCGATCGCGCTGGTGGTGAGCCACATCGACCTGTTCACCGCCGCGTCCCCGGCCGTGAACGTCACCCTCGTCGCCGTGGCGCCCGCCGTCTTCGCCCTCGGCCTGCCGCTGGCGTGGTGGCTGCGCCGCAACCGCCCGGACGTCTACGCCACGTTCGGCACCGGAACCACCAAGTAATCTTCTGGACAAGGGAGTTCATCGCATGCCCGCTGCCGACCTGATCCTCGCCGGTGCCGAGGTCCGCACGCTCGACCCGGCCCGCCCCACGGCCACGGCCGTCGCCCTGCGCGACGGCGTGATCACCGCGGTGGGCACGGCGGACGACGTACGGGACTGGCGCGGACCCGGCACGGAGGTCGTCGACCTGCACGGCGCGCACCTCGTGCCGGGCCTCGTCGACGCCCACAGCCACCCCGTGTGGGGGCTCGACATGGCGACCGGCACCGACCTGTCGGGGGTGACGGACCTGGCCGGACTGCGCGCGGCGCTCGCCGGGGCCGAGCGGGTGGACGGCTGGGTGGTGGGCCACGGCCTGGACCACAACGCGTTCGAGGGCCGCCCCGTCCACCACGGACTGGTGGCGGACGTCCTGGGGGGCACCCCGGCCTTCCTGCGCCTGTACGACGGCCACTCCGCCCTCGCCAACGAGGCCGCGCTGGCCGCCGCCGGGGTGACCGGGCCGCGCGCCTTCGACCAGCGCGCCCAGGTGGTGTGCGACGCGTCCGGACGGCCCACCGGGCACCTGGTGGAGCACGCGGCGATGGACCTGGTGGCGGACGTCGCCCCCCGCCCCTCGTACACAGAACGGCGGGCGCGGCTCCTGGAGTTGCTGTCCGCCATGGCCGCGACCGGGCTGACCGGCGCGCACGTGATGGACGGCGGCGACCTGGACCTGGTGGCGGCGGTGGCGCGGGAGACGGTGCTGCCGGTGCGGCTGCGGTTCGCACCCTGGTGCATGCCGGGCGCGGACGCGGACGCCCTGCGGGAGCTGATCGAGGCGCAGGGCAGGGGCGGCCGGCACTGGGTGGTCGGCGGGGTGAAGTTCTTCATGGACGGCACCGTGGAGGGCGGCACCGCCTGGCTGGACCACCCCGACTGCCACGGCCAGGGCACCGACGCGTTCTGGCCCGACCCACGGGCGTACGCCGAGGCGGTGCGCACCCTGCACACCGCCGGTGTCCGCACCGCCACGCACGCCATCGGGGACGCCGCCGTCCGGCACGTCCTGGACACCGTGGCCTCGCTGGGCCCGAGCGGGCACGGCGCGCACCGGATCGAGCACATCGAGACGGCGCCCGACGAACTCCTGCCCCGGTTCGCCGCGTTGGGGGTCGCGGCCTCGTTGCAGCCGCCGCACACCGGCTACACGCGTGCCGACGGCACCGACGAGTGGTCGCGCCGGCTGGGCGGTGACCGGGCCGTCCGCGCCTGGCGGCTGCGGGACCTGCGGGAGGCCGGGGCCACGGTCGCCCTCGGCTCGGACTGGCCCATCGCGCACTACGACGTGCGGGCCGTACTGGCGACGGCCCGCCGGCCCAGGGGCGCGGCGGCGCACCGGCCGGGCCTGACGGCTGGGCAGGCGCTGGAGGGCTGCACCAGCCATGCGGCGGCCGCCGCCGGCGAGGCGGATGTCGCGGGCCGGATCGCGCCCGGCCGCCGCGCCGACCTCACCGCGCTGTCGGTGGACCCCGTGCGGGCGTCCGTCGACGAACTCATCGACGCGCCGGTGGTGTTGACGGTGACCGGCGGGCAGGTGGCGCACCGGGACCCCTCGGTGTCGACCCGGTAGGATCGTCGTACGGCATCGCGTGTCGGTCACCGGCCGGGTGAGGCATGGAGGTGCCCGTGAGATTGCCCTCGGAGGCATTCCACTCATGTCAGTCGAGTTGAACCACACCATCGTCCACGCCCGGGACAACCGGGAGTCCGCCGCGTTCCTGGCCCACGTCCTCGGGCTGGAGGCCGGCCCAGCGTGGGGCCCGTTCGTCCCGGTCGCCACGGCCAACGGGGTGACCCTGGACTTCGCCACCGTCCCGGCGGAGTCGATCGTCATGCAGCACTACGCCTTCCTCGTCTCCGACGAGGAGTTCGACGCGGCCTTCGCCCGTATCCGGCAGGCCGGGATCACGTACTACGCCGACCCGCACCGGAAGCAGCCGGGCGAGATCAACCACCACCACGGCGGCCGGGGCGTGTACTTCATGGATCCGGCCGGACACGGCATGGAGATCATCACCCGCCCCTACGGCAGCCACGCGCAGCCGGCCGGGTCCTGAGCGGACGGGCGGGCCGGGACCCGCGTCCCGGCCCGCCCGGATCGGCCGATCCGGGTGAAGGCACACTGTGGGCGTGAACGACTACCCCCTGGTCGACCAGGACCCCGCTCCGCAGTGGTACGGCCGGCTGCGGGTGCGGGCCGACGACCTCTCCCCCGCGAACTGGCTGAGCCGGTCGGAGCCGGGTGCGCTCGGCACGGTGGCGGGCGTCGCCGCGCCGGGTTTCGCCGCCTACGCGCGGATCCTGCACCCGGCCCGGCTGGACGAGCGGCCGGTGCGCTGGTCGGCGGTGGCCGCCGCCCACGGCACGCGCGTCACACCGCTCACCCGCTGGCACCAGGTGATCGGGACGGACCAGGACCACGCCGACCGCTCGGACGGTCTGCCCGGCGTGTGGGACGAGCATCCCGGTGAGGGTCCGACCCCGCCGGACGTCGCCCGGGTGCTGCTGCCCGTCCTGGCCCGGCACACGGGCACCCCGGACCGGTGCTGGTTCGGGCTGTGGAGCGGGTACGGCCGCTGGGACTGGAGCCGGTTCGCCACGTTCGGGACGCCGGGCCGGGACGAGGTCCTGCTGGCCGGCCGGCTGGCCGACGCGGTCTCCCCGGTGACGCTGGACGAGTTCGCCGAGCTTCCCGACCTGTGGTGGCCGCAGGACCGCACCTGGATCGTGGGCGGGGACGTGGACCTGGTCAGCACGTACGTCGGCGGTTCACCGGGGCTGATCGGCGACCTGCTGGCCGTGCCCGGCCTCGAGGTCCACCCGGTGTCACCCGGCGACCCGGTCGGCTGAGCGGCACCGCCGCGTCGGCCGCTTCCGCCCGCTGCGGCCGGAAGCGGAAGGTCGCCCTGCGGCGGCCTCCCGCGTTCCCTCACCGTGGTGCAGTGGTCACGGCGTCACGGGTAGGGAAACCGTCACGGACGCATCGACAGTCGCGTACATGGTTCACATTCGGAAAAGTGAACTCCCGGACCGCTGACCGGAGTTACTCACCAGGGGCGAGGGTGCGGGCCACGACGGCCGCCGCGTCGGCGATCAGCGCCTCGTCCACGGGCGCGTCCGGGGTGCTCTTGTCCGACAGGACCGCGAGGACGACGGGGGTGCGGCGGGTGGTCCAGGCCACGCCGATGTCGTTGGCGGTCGCGTAGTCGCCGGTACCGGTCTTGTCCGCCACGATCCACTCCTTGGGCAGTCCCTTGCGGAACCGTGCCGAGCTGGTGGTGTTGCCCTTCAGCCAGCCGACGAACCGCTCACGGTCGGCGCGGGCCAGCGCCCGTCCCAGGACGAGGCGCTCCAGGCTCGCGGCGATCGCCTCCGGGGTCGAGGTGTCGCGCGGGTCCCCGGGGATCGCGGTGTTCAGCTCCGGCTCCCACCGGTCGAACCGGCTCACCTCGTCGCCGAGCGACCGGAGAAAGCGGGTGAGACCGGCCGGACCGCCCAGTTCCCGGAGCAGCAGGTTGCCGGCCGCGTTGTCGCTGTACTGGATCGCCGCCGCGCAGAGGCCGGCCACGGTCATGCCGGTCGCCAGGTTCTCCTGCGTGCGCGGTGAGTTGGGCAGGAGGTCGTGCGGCGGGTAGTGCACCACCCGGTCCAGCGGCGCGCAGCCGGCCCGGTCGCGCAGGACCGCCGCCGCGGCGAACGCCTTGAACGTCGAACACGTCGCGAACCGCTCCCCCGCCCGGTGGGACAGGGTCCGCCCGGTACGGACGTTGCGCGCGTACACGCCGAGCCGGGCGCCGTGGCGGCGCTCCAGCTCGGCCAGTTCGGCCTGCGCGGCGCGTGATCCGGCGTCCGGGCTCGCGGAGGCGGCGGGTGCGGCGAGCGCGGTCGTGCTCAGGGCGGCGCCGGGGAGCGCGAGGCCGGCCTGGATCAGGCGGCGGCGCGGCAGCCGGGTGGGGCGGTCGAGGTCGGTCATGGGTGAGGTCCTCCCAGGTCGGGCCCGTCATCGGGCCCGTCATCGGGGCCGGTCTGCGGGGTCGGTCAGCCGGATCGGCCGACGCGGCCGGTCGGCGGGCGCGCAGCGGCGCCCGCTCCGGCATCGGTCTGCGCCGGACGGTGTCAGCGGGGACAGCGAAACAGCGTGAGGCCACTCATGTCCACGAGGGAACGGATCACCGGCGTTCTGTGCCCACCGGTCAGGGCAGCAGGCGTCGTTCCACCGCCACCGCCACCGCGCCCGCCCTCGTGTCCACGCCGAGCTTGTCGTAGACGCGCCGCAGATGGGTCTTCACCGTGGCCTCGCTGATGTGGAGCGCGCGGGCGATGGCGTGGTTGGACAGGCCCCGCGAGAGGTGGGTGAGGATGTCCCGTTCGCGGGGTGTGAGGGCGGGGCGCGGGTTGCGCAGGCGGGACATGACGCGGCCGGCGACCGGGGGCGAGAGGGCCGGGCGGCCCCGGGCGGCGGCGTGGATCGCCGTGAACAGGTCCTCGGCGCGCTCGGCCTTCAGCAGATAGCCGGTGGCGCCCGCGTCGACGGCCCGGGTCACGTCGGCGTCGGTGTCGTACGTGGTGAGGACCAGGACGTGCGGGGCGGACGGCTCGGCGCGCAGCCGGCGGGTGGTCTCGACGCCGTCGATGCCCTCGCCCAGTTGGAGGTCCATGAGGACGACGTCCGGCGCGGTCTTGCGCGCGAGGGCGAGCGCCTCCTCGCCGCTGCCGGCCTCGCCGACGACCTCGATGTCCGGGGCGCTGTGCAGCAGCGCCAGCAGTCCGGCGCGTACGACGGCGTGGTCGTCGCAGACGAGGATGCGCACCGGTACCGGTGCGGCCGTCCCGGGGGTGTGGGTCATCTCGGCTCCAGCGGGATCGCCGCGGACAGCGCGGTGCCCTCGCCGGGCGCCGACTCGATCGTGAGGGTGCCGCCCAGCTGGCGCAGGCGGGCGCGGATGGCGGGCAGGCCGTGGCCGCGGGCGCCGGCCGGGGCGGCTCCGGTGGGGGGCGGGGTGCGCGGGTCGAAGCCGCGGCCGTCGTCCGTGACGTCGAGGACGATCTGGTCGTCCAGGCAGGTCAGGGTGAGAGTCGCGGTGGTGGCCGCCGCGTGTTCGCGGACGTTGGCGAGGGCTCCCTGGGCGATGCGCAGCAGGGCAGACTCCACGGGGGCGGGCAGCGGAACGGACGGGCTGCCCTCGGTGTGGACGCGGACGGTGAGGCCCGGTGTCGTCTCCCGCTCGGCGACGGCGCGCAGGGCCTGGAGCAGGCCCCCGCCCCCGGCCAGGTCGGCCGGGGTCAGGTCGTGGACGAAGCGGCGGGCCTCGGCGAGGCTGCGCTCGGCGATGGCCGCCGCCGTGCGGACGTGGTCGTGGGCGGTGCCGGGCGCCGTCTCCCAGAGGCGGTCGGCCGCCTGGAGCAGCATGCGCTGGCTGGACAGGCCCTGGGCGAGGGTGTCGTGGATCTCCCGGGCGAGCCGTTCGCGTTCGGCGAGGGTGCCCTCGCGGCGCTCGGTGGCGGCGAGTTCGCGCCGGGTGCGGACCAGGTCGTCGATCAGCACCTCCTGGCGGGCCGCCTGGCGCTGCATGACGACGAAGACGGTGGTGGCCACGGCGGCCACCGCGGGCGGTGCGAGCAGCACATTCGGGTCGGGCCAGCCGGCGAGGCCGAGCTGGGTGGCCACCGCGAGCGCGGTGAGGAGCGCGACCAGCGGGATCGCGGCGCGCGGCGGGAGGGTGCGCAGGCCGGTGTAGAAGAGCGGGACCGCGCACCAGGCGAAGCTCGGGGCGAGGACGACGAGGAGCGCCCAGGCGGTGACGACCAGGCCGAGCCAGGTCAGGCGGCGCGGGGTCGGCCGGGTGCCGAGGGCGGGCCCGAGGACGTAGAGCGCGGCCAGCAGCGCGGACAGGGCGATCACCCAGGGGGTGTGCGGTCCGTCGGCGTGCCGGGCCAGGTAGCGGGCGACGGACGCGGACAGCAGCACGAAGAACGCCGTGTGCATGACGACGGTGAGGGCGCGGGTGTCGTCGCGCTCGGGCACGGCCACCGCGAGTACCTCCCTCTCCGCGCTGAACTGGGCAAACACCCTCCATTGTGCCCACGCCCGGGCCCTTCGGTGTCATCCGATCGGATGACCCCCAGGGCATCCGGTCCGGGGACGGAACCCGGCTCGCACCGGACGGAGGATCGGTTCCGGGAGCGACCCCGCTCCCGGCCTCGCCTCTACCGGAAGGTTCCTCCGCATGCCCAGCCGCACGAAGCCGTCCCTCCGTACCCGCGTCCTCGTCGGCGGCGCAGCCCTGGCCGTCGTCGGTGTCGGTGTCACCGGCACGGTGGCCGCCGGCGCCGCCGGCTCCACGGACACCACGCCCGCCGCCGCACCCGTCGCGGCCCGGAACGGCGAGCTGACCCGGAGCACGCACCTCACCCTGGACGCCGCGACGAAGGCGGCGCGCGCCGCGGTCGAGGCGGCCGGGAAGGACGGCCGGCACGTGTCCGTGGCCGTCGTCGACCGCGACGGCAACACGCTGGTCACCCTGCGCGGGGACGGGGCCGGCCCGCAGTCGTACGTGTCCGCGGAGCGCAAGGCGTTCACCGCGGTGTCCTGGAACGCGCCGACCTCGGAGCTGGCCGGGCGGCTGGCCCAGGCGCCGACCCTGAAGGACATCCCGGGCACGCTGTTCCTCGCGGGCGGTACGCCCGTGACCGCCGAGGGCGCCCCGGTCGCGGGCATCGGCGTCGCGGGCGCCCCGTCGGGCGACCTGGACGAACGGTACGCGCGGGCGGGCGCGGCGGTGCTGGGCCGCTGACGCGCCCGGTCCCGCCGGAACGCGGGACGTCCGGGTCCGCCCAGCGAGGCGGACCCGGACGTCCTGTTCCACGGGTCGGGCGTACGGGGACCGGTCGGTCAGACGAGGTCGAAGCGGTCCGCGTCCATGACCTTGGTCCAGGCGGCGACGAAGTCCTTGACGAACTTCTCCTTCGCGTCGTCGCTGGCGTAGACCTCGGCGAGCGCGCGCAGCTCGGAGTTGGAGCCGAAGACGAGGTCGGCGCGGCTGCCGGCCCACTTCACCTCGCCGGTGGCGGCGTCGCGGCCCTCGAACGTGGTCTGGTCCTCGGAGGTGGCCTTCCACGTCGTGCCCATGTCGAGCAGGTTGACGAAGAAGTCGTTGGTGAGGACGCCGGGCGTCGTGGTGAGGACGCCGAGCTGCGACTGCTGGTGGTTGGCGCCGAGCACGCGCAGGCCGCCGACCAGCACGGTCATCTCCGGGGCGCTCAGGTCCAGCAGGTTCGCCTTGTCGAGGAGCAGGTACTCGGCCGGCAGGCGGTTGCCCTTGCCGAGGTAGTTGCGGAAGCCGTCCGCGGTCGGCTCCAGCGCCTCGAAGGACTCGACGTCCGTGTGCTCCTCGGTGGCGTCGACACGGCCCGGCGTGAAGGGCACCCGGATCTCGTGGCCGGCCTCCTTGGCGGCCTTCTCCACGGCGGCGGCGCCGCCGAGGACGATGAGGTCGGCGAGGGAGACCTTCTTGGCGCCGGAGGAGGCGTTGAACTCCTGCTGGACGTTCTCCAGGGTGCGCAGCACCTGGGCCAGCTGGTCGGGGTCGTTGACCTCCCAGCCGCGCTGCGGGGCGAGGCGGATACGGGCGCCGTTGGCGCCGCCGCGCTTGTCGCTGGCGCGGAACGTCGAGGCGGACGCCCACGCGGTGGTGACCAGCTGGGACACGGACAGGCCGGATTCGAGCAGCTTGGTCTTCAGGGTGGCGATGTCCGCGTCGTCGATCAGCTCGCCCTCGCGCTCCGGCAGCGGGTCCTGCCACAGCAGCGTCTCCTGCGGGACCTCCGGGCCGAGGTACAGCGACTTGGGGCCCATGTCGCGGTGGGTGAGCTTGAACCAGGCGCGGGCGAAGGCGTCCGCGAACTCCTCCGGGTTCTCGTAGAACCGGCGGGAGATCGGCTCGTAGATCGGGTCGAAGCGCAGCGCCAGGTCGGTGGTCAGCATCCGCGGGCGGTGCTTCTTCGACGGGTCGTGCGCGTCCGGGATGATCTCGGGGGCGTTCTTGGCCACCCACTGGTTGGCGCCGGCCGGGCTCTGCTCCAGCTCGTACTCGAACTCGAACAGGTTCTTGAAGAACCCGTTGCTCCACTGGGTCGGGGTGCTGGTCCAGGTGACCTCCAGGCCGGAGGTGATGGCGTCCCCTCCCTTGCCGGTGCCGTAGGTGCTCTTCCAGCCCAGGCCCTGGTCCTCGAGCGAGGCGGCCTCGGGGTCGGGGCCGACGTTGTCGGCGGGGCCGGCGCCGTGGGTCTTGCCGAAGGTGTGGCCGCCGGCGATCAGGGCGACGGTCTCCTCGTCGTTCATCGCCATGCGGCGGAACGTCTCACGGATGTCGCGGGCGGCGGCGATCGGGTCCGGGTTGCCGTTCGGGCCCTCGGGGTTGACGTAGATCAGGCCCATCTGCACGGCGGCGAGCGGGTTCTCCAGCTCGCGGTCGCCGGTGTAGCGCCTGTCGTCCAGCCAGGTGGTCTCGGGACCCCAGTAGACGTCCTCCTCCGCCTCCCACACGTCCGCCCGGCCGCCGCCGAAGCCGAAGGTCTTGAAGCCCATGGTCTCCAGGGCGACGTTGCCGGTGAGGATCAGCAGGTCGGCCCAGGAGATGCTCTGGCCGTACTTCTTCTTGACCGGCCACAGCAGACGGCGGGCCTTGTCGAGGTTGCCGTTGTCCGGCCAGCTGTTGAGCGGGGCGAAGCGCTGCTGGCCGGCGCCGGCGCCACCGCGGCCGTCACTGATGCGGTAGGTGCCCGCGCTGTGCCAGGCCATACGGATCATCAGCGGGCCGTAGTTGCCGAAGTCGGCGGGCCACCAGTCCTGCGACGTCGTGAGCACCTCGGCGATGTCCCGTTTCACGGCCGCGAGGTCGAGCGACTTGAAGGCCTCGGCGTAGTCGAAGTCCTCGTCGAGCGGGTTGGCCACCGCCGGGTTCTTCGCCAGGATCTTCAGGTTGAGCCGCTCCGGCCACCACTGGCGGTTGCCACCACCCTGGGCCGGGTACAGGGCCCGGTCGTGCGCGACGGGGCAACCGCCGCTCCCCTCCTCCGACTTCGCGTCTGTGACGATCGCGTCGTGGTTCTCAGTCATGGCAATCCTTCCGAACTGTGCGGAACTCGGTGCTCAGGTACGGCGGCCGGTGGAACAGCCGGGGCACAGGCCCCAGTACACGACCTCGGCCTCGTCGATCGCGAAGCCGTGGTCGTCTGCGGCGGTCAGGCAGGGCGCGTCGCCGACGGCGCAGTCGACGTCGGCGACGGCGCCGCAGGACCGGCACACGATGTGGTGGTGGTTGTCGCCCACGCGCCCCTCGTACCGGGCCGGGTGGCCGGCCGGCTCGATACGGCGTACCAGACCCGCCGCGGTCAGCGCGTGAAGGGCCTCGTAGACGGCTTGCAGGGAGATGTGGCCTACGCGATCGCGGACCCCGGTGGCGATCGCCTCGACACCGAGGTGGTCGCCGTCCCGGACGGTCTGAAGCAACGCGACGCGGGCTGCCGTCACGCGCAGGCCGGCACCGCGGAGCTCCTCGGCGGTGGTCGGGAGCGGGGAGGCGGTCATGCCGCCGAACCTATCCTCATAAACACGAGGGATTCAAGAAAACGAACGGTGCAATTTTGGCCGAGTGCCGTCGCCCCGCGTCCACTCCCCCGTCCCGTGCCATCCACCGCACATTCGCACACGCATACGCCCATTTCGGCCGACCGGAGGCCGGTCCCGGGCATTCCCGCATCATCGTGCCCCGGCTGGGCACGATCCGCGCGGCGAGCCGGACGGTCCTCCGAACGGGTGACTGGGTGCGCGCCCCCGGCGGATGGGCCCGCGCGGCACATGAAGCCGCCCGGGCGAGAAACCCGGAGCCCGTCATCGAGCCGGCCGTCGGGAGGGACGCTCATGGACCTGGACGCCGTCGCCGACGAGCTGTACGGGCTGCGGCCGGAGGAGTTCGTGGCCGCCCGCGACCGCCGCGCCCGGGACGCCCGCAAGGCCGGTGACCAGGCCCTCGCCAAGGAGATCGGCGCCTTGCGGCGGCCGAGCCTGGCCGCCTGGGTCAGCAATCTGCTGGTGCGCCGGAAGCCGGAGGAGGTCCAGCCGCTGCTCGGCCTCGGCGAGGAACTGCGCCGCGCGCACCGCGAGCTGAACGGGGCAGAGCTGCGGAGACTGGCCCGTCGGCAGAACGAGGTGATCGGCGCGCTGGGACGGCAGGCCCGGCAGCTGGCCGCGCGGGCGGGGCATCCGGTGGGCGAGGGTGTCCAGCGCGAGGTCGAGGAGACCCTGCACGCCGCGCTCGCCGACCCGGAGGCCGCGCGGGAGTGGGCGGTGGGGCGGCTGGTGAAGCCGCTCAGCTCGACGATCGGGTTCCCGGCGGCGGACGAGGCCCTGCTCGGCGGCCGGCCCGCGCCCGAGCCGAGGAAGCCCGCCCGGGGCAAGGGCCGCGAGGACGGCAGGGGCCGGCAGGGGGGCGGGGCCCGCGAGACCAAGGTCCGGGAGGGGGGCAAGGCCCGGTTGGACGAGGGCCGGGAGGCCGAGGAGCAACGCCTACGTGTCGCCGAGGTCCGCGACGCCGAGCGGGAGCTGCGCGCGCACGAGCAGGAGGCCGACGCCGCCGCGCGGGCGGCGGAGGAGGCCGGCGCGCGGCTGGCCGGCGCACAGGAGCGGGTCCGTGAGCTGCGGGACCGGCTCCGGGACGCCGAGGCGGAGCAGCAGCGGGCGCGGGCCGCGGAGCGGGACGCGCGGGACCGTGTGCGGCGGACCGGCCGCGCGCTCCGGGAGGCCAGGCGCCGCGCCGAACAGGCCGCCGCGCGGCTGGAGCGGACGGCCACGGGTGCAGGTTCCCTCGGCTGACGGCCTGCGCGGCTCCGGTTCCCTCCCCCCGGCCCGTGGCGACGAGCGAGAACGTGGTCACCGCGGTCACCGACGGTGTGGTGGGCCGCCACCGGGGACGCCGGAGCGGCGGAGGCCGACGCCGCGGCGACCGCCCGGCGCGAGGGCGGGACCCGAACCTCACCCACCGTGGGCAGACGCTCGTGGAGGTCCGGCCGGGGCCGGGCCGCCCGGCCCCGGCCGTCAGCCGGCGGCGGACGCCCCGTCGCGTCGGACGACCATCATGGCCATGTCGTCCTGGACCAGTCCGCCCGCGTGGTCGCGCAGGTCGGCGACGATCTCCCGCAGCAGGGGGCCGGGCTCCAGGTGGGACCACTTGGCGAGGCGTTCGGCGAGTGGGTAGAACGTGCCGTCGCTGTCGCGGGTCTCGGTGACGCCGTCGGTGTAGAGCAGGATCCTGTCCCCGTCGTGGAAGGGGAACGTCGCCGCGGTGTACGTGTTGTCGGACAGGGCGCCCAGGCCCAGCGGCGGGGCCGGGTCTGTGACGTGGAGCGCGGTGGCGGTCCCGGACGACCGGCCCAGCAGGAGGGGCGGCGGATGCCCGCAGCTGATCATGTGCACCACCGGCTGGTCGTCCGGGATGTCCAGCACGGCGGCGGTGACGAAGCGTTCCCCGGCGTACGGATCGGCTTCCGAGAACTCGTTGAGGCCCCAGTGGACGGCGTCCTCCACGTAGGCGACGAGTTCCGGCAGCGCGATGGGACGGTGCGCGGCGGCGCGGAAGGCGCCCAGCACGATGGCGGTGTCGCTGATGGAGGCGAGGCCCTTGCCGCGGACGTCCCCGATGACCAGGCGGGTGGAGCGGCCGGACCGGGCCGCGGCGTAGAGGTCGCCGCCGATGTAGGTGTCGGCCTCGGCGCTGTGGTACTCGCTGGCGAGGGCCAGCGGTCCGGCGCGTGTGGGCAGCGGACGCAGCACGACGCGTTGCGCGGTGTCCGAGACGGCACGCGCTCTGAGCAGTTCCAGTCCGCGCCGGTCCCGCAGGTGGGTGAAGACGACCAGCAGCACGCAGAGCGCCGTGAGCGTGCACAGTTCGACCAGCACGCTCTCGGTGAACAGGGTGCCGCGCTCGGTCCCGGCGGTGATCAGCGCGAGGACGGCGAGTGCGCCGACCAGCGACGTGGCTCTCGGGCCATAGGCCATGGCGGTGAACGCGGTCGCGACGGCCAGGAGGTGGGCGAGATGGATGTCCGGCGGCAGGAACGCGTCGGCCGTCGGGATGGCGATGACCACCAGCAGCGGGGCGGCCAGCCAGAACGGACGGGGTGATCCCCGTTCCCGGCGCGGCAGGACCCCGGTCGTGTGTGTCTTCGTCGTCGCAGCCGTCACGTCGTGCTCCGGTCCATGGTGCGGGATCCGTCGGTGCGGGTTTCGCCGGTGCGGGATTCGGTGCGGGTTCCGTCGTCGGCAGGTGTGGCGCGGTCGTCCTCGATCAGCCGGGTGAGCCATTCGGCCAGCAGGGCGCGTTCCGCCGGGGAGAGCGGGCACGGAGAATCGCAGCGCAGCAGCGCCGCCAGCGTGGTGGCGGCCCGCCGCCTGGTCACCGGCGGGGACGTGTCGCCCGTGGACGTCTCCGAGATGAGGACACCGGCCAGCACGACGTCCCTGACCCGCGCCGACAGCTCGGTGCCGGGCCGCATCCCGGGCCGGGTCAGCAGGGTGAGCGCGACACCGGTGTTCGCGGAGATCACGATGTCGGCCGCCCGGTCGGGCTCGACCGCGAGGCGCCCCGCCTGTGCCACGCGCTCCAGTGTGGCGCGCAGCAGCGCGTGCATCTCGTCGATCGCCTTCGGTACGCAGGCCGGCCCCGGGGCGGCCATCAGGCGGTACAGATTGGGGTGCTCCAGGGCGAACTGGGTGTGCTGGTCCCAGCCGCGCCGTAGGTCCGCGACCGGATCGGCGGTCGGCTCGGCGGCCCGCTTGGCGGCCAGGTACCGCGCGAACCCGCGATCCACGACCGCGGCCAGGAGCGTGTCCTTGTCGCCGAAGAGGCGGTAGATGACAGGCTGCCGCACACCCGCCCTCTCGGCGACGCCGCGGGTGGCCACGTCCCCGGTCGGGGACGCCTCCAGCAGTTCGGTCGCCGCCTCCAGGATCAGCGATCTATTGCTCACGTTATCAACGATACCAGGGGTCGTTGAATTCGGAACATACTTCTCCTTTTCGGGATTTGGCCATGATGTGACGGATGACGTGTCTCACCCGTGCGGGCGCGCGCGGTCCCGCCGTCCGTGGCACGGACGGCGGTCCGTGGTTCGGCAGCCGTGTGATGTTTCCCGTGTGACGTGAGGGACCGGGAGCCGGCGGGCAACGTTCCCCTTCATGCCCCACGCGAATCCCCTGCTGCAGGTGATGTGATGACCACGGCGACGACCCCGGCACTCCGGACGCCGCCCGGCCGGACGGCGACCGCCGGGTCAGCCCCGCCTTCCCTGCCGTCCCTCACCGGGCTGCGCTGGATGGCGGCGCTGCTGGTGTTCGGACTGCACGTGCACAACTTCGGCTGGTTCGGCGGCACCGGTGGCCGCCTCGTCTCCTGGGCCTTCGGGGCCGGCGCCACCGGAGTGTCGTTCTTCTTCGTCCTGTCCGGATTCGTCCTGACCTGGTCGGCGCGGCCCCGCGACCGGGCGCTCGCCTTCTGGCGGCGGCGCGTCGCCCGGATCTACCCGGTGCACCTGGCCACCCTCGCCGTCGCCCTCGTCATGGCGTACACGCTGTCGCACCAGGCGCGGCCGACGGCGAAGCAGGCACTGGCGAACGCGCTGCTGCTGCACTCCTGGTGGCGGCCGTGGTGGCAGACGCTGAACCCGGTGAGCTGGTCGCTGGCCTGCGAGGCGTTCTTCTACGCCGCCTTCCCGCTGCTCTTCCTGCTGCTGCGCCGGCTCGGGGCGCGCTCCTCGGCCGCGCTGGGCGGGCTGTCGGGGGTGGCGGTCGTGATGCTGGCCTGGACCGACGCCCACCACTGGTGGACCTACTCGGTCTACTCGTTCCCCGCCGCCCGGCTGCCCGAGTTCGTGCTCGGCGCGGTCACCGCGCGACTGGTGCTGCTCGGCCGCTGGCGCGGACCGGGTCTGGAGGCCTCGCTCGCCCTGGCCGTCATCGGCTACTTCATGGTCCCGCAGGTCACGCCCGGCTACTCCGCCACGGTGTGCACCGTCACCGGGTTCACCCTGCTCATCCCGGCGGCGGCCGTCGCCGACCTGCGGGGGCTGCCCTCCCTGTGGCGGCGCCGGCGGATGGTACGGCTCGGGGAGCTGTCGTTCGCCTTCTACATGGTTCACCTGCTGGTCCTGCGCGCCGCGACGGAGGTGCTGGGCAAGAAGCCGCACTTCGGCGCCCTGATGGGAGGGGCGGTCACCGCGACCGCGTTCACCGTGTCGCTCGCCCTGTCCTGGGCCCTGTACGAGGGGGTGGAGCGCCCGGCACGGCGCCTGCTGCTGCGCCGTCGCCGTCCGTCTCCGCGGCCGGACCCGGCACCGGTCCGCCGGGAGGCCCCGGCGGACGAGGCCGGTCGCACGCACGGGTGACGTCCGCAACAGCGAGGAGAGTCCCGCGCGATTCGGGGTAGGCGGCTCCCCGACACCGGCCCGGCGGCACACCGGCGGGCCGGCACCACGTGATCGCACCGAAGGAGCCGCATCGACGTGCGCGGGAAGCAGACCGGGACGAGCCGACGGCCGACGACGGCCGGGCCATGCCCCGCCCCCGCCGCCCGCCCGGCGCACGTCACACCACGTCCCGGTACGAGGGGCCACGGCCCGGCTCGCGCTGCGGACCACGGCACGGGGGTCTCCGGCTTCGCGCGCCTTCCAGGCAGCGGCGCGAGAGCCGGCGCCCCGGCCGGTGGACGGCACCACGACAGGGCGGCCGTCCACGGCCGAACACGCACACGGCACCGGGACACGACGGGTCACCGCCCGCTCCCGGCCCCGCGCCACGGCACGGGGTCCCGCGGCCCGGCTTGTGCTCCGGACCACAGTGCGGCAGCCCACGCCCCGACCCGGGGGCGGCAGCACGACAGGGCGGCCGTCCATGCCCGAGCCCGGGCAGGGCACCACGACACAGCGGCCGATGCCCCAGCCCGCACAGGGCCGGGTGCCCCGGCCCGTACGCCACGCCCCGGCCCGGTGGGTCCGGCCCGCACACGGCACCACGACACGACGGCGCATGGCCAGGGCGAGGAGCCGTGCCGCGGGACGGCGGCGTACGGCCGTGCCGTCCGTCCGGCGTGCCCGTCCCCCGGTCGCGCCGGCCCTCCCGCCCTGGACCGTGGCCGGTCCCCCCGCCGTGCTCCCGGCCCACGCCCGGGCCGTCCGGCCGTCCCGGCCCACCCGGCCGCGACCCCGGTCCACCTGTCTGCCCGGTCCGCGCGGTGTTCCCGGTCAAACGACCCTGACCTGGGGAAAGTTGTCGGGGCCGGGTTTGGCCCGCTCGGACGGCGGGGGCTACGGTGGGCGGTCGGCAATGATCGGTACGGGGAGCCGGCCGACCGGCGGACCTGGCTGTGCGAGAGGAGAGGATGAGAGTGCCCGAGCAGGACGCGGCCGCATCGGCCCCGCAGGTGGTGAGTGCCTTCCTGGAACGGCGCAAGGAGCAGATCGCCCAGCGCTGGGCCGACGCCCCTCTGTTCCGCTCGGTCTTCACCGTCTCCCGCGACGAGGCGGTCGAGGCGTGCAAGGCCGTCGTGGACGCGCTGTCCGACGTGGCGGTCAGCGGACGGCTGGAGGACATCACGTCGCCCGGTTTCACGCCGGTGCGTGACCAGCTGGGGCGGATGACCCAGACCCGGACCCGCACCGGATCCACCCCGGCCCAGATCGCCGACGAGGTGGCCGGCCTGCGCGTCCCCGTGGTCGACCTGCTGCGCGAGGAGTTCACCGACCCCGCCACCGCGCAGGCCCAGGAGTGCGTGGTGGCGCTGACGCTGCTGCTCGGCACGCTGCGCCTGGTGGTGATGGAGACGGCCCTGGACGCGAACGCCGAGCTGATCGAGCGGCAGCGCCAGCAGCTGCTCGAAGTGGCCACCCCCGTCATCAAGTTGTGGGAGGGCACGGTCGCCGTACCCCTGATCGGGACACTGGACAGCGCGCGCAGCCAGGTCGTGATGGAGTCGCTGCTGGAGGCCATCGTCGACCAGCGCGCCCGGTACGCCATCCTGGACATCACCGGCGTGCCGACGGTCGACTCGCTCGTGGCGCAGCACCTGATGAAGACGGTGGCCGCGGCGCGCCTGATGGGCGCGGAGTGCATCGTCTCCGGCATCCGCCCGGCCATCGCGCAGACCATCGTGCAGCTCGGCATCGACCTGGGCTCGGTGCTCACCCGGGCCTCGCTGTCCGACGCGCTGGCCTACGCACTGGGCAAGCAGGGCATCGAGGTGTCCCGCGCGGACGCGGGTGCGAGCGCCCGGTGAACCAGCCCGTCCCCGCCCAGCCGTCCCAGGTCCCGGTGCTCGCCCTGGGCGACGTGCTGCTGGTCTCGTTGCAGGGCGAGCTGCACGACGGCATGGCCGAACAGCTGCAGCACGACATCACCAACCGCATCGCCACCAGCCGGGTGACCGGTGTGGTCCTCGACATCTCCGGTGTGGACATGGTCGACTCGTTCCTCGGCCGGGTCCTCGCGGAGATCGCCTCCACGGCCGCCCTCCTGGCGGCCCGCACGGTCCTGGCCGGGATGCGGCCCGCCGTGGCGATCACGCTGGTCGAGCTGGGTCTCACCCTGCCCGGCCTGGTCACCGCCCTGGACGTCGACCGTGCCCTGGAACTGCTCTCACAGAGGGGGAGCTGATGCAGTCGTCCGGCCAGGCTTCCGCGACGAGCCTGCCCATCGGCTCGGACGCGGATCTGGCCTGGGTCCGGCAGCAGGTGCGGCAGTGCGCGGCGCAGCTCGGCTTCGGTCTGGTGCAGCAGACCAAGCTGGTCACGGCGGCGAGCGAGCTGGCCCGCAACACGCTGGTGCACGGCGGCGGCGGGCGGGCGGAGATCACGCCGCTGGACAACGGCCGCAGCCGAGGTCTGCGCATGAGTTTCATCGACGACGGTCCGGGCATCCGCGACATGGAACTGGCCATGACCGACGGGTACACCACCGGCGGCGGCCTCGGACTCGGGCTGAGCGGAGCGAAGCGGCTGGTGCACGAGTTCAGTGTGGTCACCGAGCCCGGGCGGGGCACGACCGTCACCGCCGTCGCCTGGGTGGCCCAGGTGCCCGCGTCGCGTCCGGGGGTGGGATGAGCCGGGTGTGGGAGATCCCGGTCCACGACTCCACGCGCGTCCGGGACGCCCGGATAGCGGCCCGTGAGGCGTGCGGACAGGCGGGCCTCGCCGCCGCGCGCACGGCGGCCGCGGAGCTGGTCGCCACCGAGCTGGCCACCAACCTGCTCAAACACGCCGGCGGCGGCCGCATGGTGGTCAACCTGGTGGCGGCGCCCGCCGGCGGCGGGGAGACCGGGTCGGTGCAGCTGTTCTCGCTCGACCACGGTCCGGGCATCGCCGACGTCGGCGCCGCGCGACGGGACGGCTGGTCCACCGCCGCCGGCTCGCTCGGCGCGGGCCTCGGCAGCTGTCAGCGCAGCGCCAACGCCTTCCACCTGTACAGCCTGCCGGGCCGGGGAACGGTCGCGGCGGCGCGGATCGATCCCGAGCCGATCAGGCGCGGGGCACCGGCGGCACCGGTGCCGGCGGGCGGGATCACCACCGCCCTCGCGCAGGCCGAACAGTGCGGTGACGCATGGAGCTGGGTGCGTTCCGGGAGCCTGGTGACGCTGCTGCTCGCGGACGGTCTGGGGCACGGTCCGAAGGCCGCGCACGCCTCCACCGCGGCCGTGGCGGAGCTGCACCGCGCCGCCCAGCTGCCGCCGGCCGACATCCTGCGCCGGCTGCACACCGTGCTGCGGCCGACCCGGGGCGCGGCGGTCTCGGTGGCCCAGGTGGACACGGACCGGGCGGAACTCAGCTTCGCGGGCGTCGGCAACGTCGGCGCCCGGGTGCGCACGGGGGATTCCTGGACGTCCCTCGTCTCCCATCCGGGGATCGTCGGCGCGTACTTCCCGGCGCAGGTCCCCGTGCGCCGGGTGCCCTGGCACGGGGACAGCCTGCTCGTCCTGCACAGTGACGGGCTGCCCAGCCGGTGGCAGCCGCCGCAGGACCCCCATCTGCTCGCCCAGGACCCGTCGGTGGTGGCCGCGGCCATCCTGCGCGACGCGGGCAGCCCGGCCCGCCCCGCACGCGACGACACCAGTGTGGCCGTACTGGCCCCCGACCGCCGGACCAGCGCCCATGACAGCCGCCTCTGACACCTGGACCATCGCCCGCGCCGCCGACGCGGCCCGCGCCCGTGCCCTGCTGGCGCGGCTCACCGCGGACGCCGGGGTGCCCGCGCTCGACCGCGCCCGCTTCCTGAGCGCGCTCGGCGCCCGGCTGCGCCGCGCCGTCGACGCCGGGGGCGCGGACCTGGCCGTGAGCGCCGAGGCGGGCGGGGAGCTGCGGGTCGCCCTGGACGGGCCGGAGCCGTGGCGGCACACGCTCGTCTGCCCCGCCCCCGTGACCGGCCCGCTGCCCGGCCTGGACGACGCCCCGCTCGCCGAGGCCGTGCTGGACGCCGACGAGGACACCGCCGCCCTGCTGGCGCACCTGGCGGAGACGGAGGAGCTGCTGCGGTTCCACCGGGAGGAGCTGCACCAGACCAACCAGGGCGTGCTGGCGCTGCACGCCGAGCTGGAGGCGGCGGCGCTGGCGCAGCGCGAACTCCTGGACGCGGAGCGGACGGCGCGCGCGGAGGCGGAGAAGGCCCGTCGTCTGCTGACCTTCCTGGCCAACGCGAGCGCCGTGCTGAACGCCTCCCTCGATCACGAGGACATCCTGCGCCGGCTGCCCGAACTGCTGGTCCCGGAGTACGCGCGGCACGTCGACGTCTGGTTCGTGGACGACGAGAGCGTCCCGCCGGCCGAGCGGGCCGCCGCCACGGTGACGGCGGCGCGCACCGGCCGCCCGCAGCACGCGGGCCCCCACCCCGGTGACCTCCCCGGCGTGGACGACCTGCCGGCGTCCGCGCTCTCCCCGCGGCGGCCGCTGCTGTGCCTGCCGCTCGGCGCGCGCACCGTGCAGGGGGTGCTGACACTGTCGGCGCCCGGTGAGCGCTTCGACCCGGACACCACGGTGATGCTGCTGGAACTGGCCCGGCGGGCGGGTATCGCCCTGGACAACGCCCGCCAGTACGAACAGCACCGGGACGTGGCGGAGGCCCTGCAACGGGCGCAGCTGACCGAGCTGCCCACCACGCCGGGTCTGGAGCTGGCCGCGCGCTACCTTCCGGCGACGCACGGTCTGAACATCGGCGGCGACTGGTACGACGCCTTCCCGCAGCCGGACGGCAGTGTGCTGGCGGTGATAGGGGACGTCACGGGGCACGGGCTGCGCGCGGCGGTGATCATGGGCCAGCTGCGGACCGCGCTGCGCGCCTACGCCGTCGAGGGCAACGGCCCGGCGCGCATCCTCACCCTGCTGCACCGGATGCTCCGCCATCAGCAGCCGGAGTTGTACGCGACCTGCGTCATCGCCCGGTTCACGCCCGGGGAGCCCGGGGTGGTCTGGGCGGCGGCCGGGCATCCGCCGGCCATCGCGCGCGGCCCGGACGGCGAGGTGCGGGTGCTGGAGGGCAGACCGGGGATCATGCTGGGCATTCCGATGGCGTTCTCGTACGAGGAGCACACCCTGGAGCTTCCGGTGGGCTCGACGCTCGCGCTGTACACGGACGGTCTGGTGGAGCGGCGGTCGGCCGGGATCGACGCGGGCATCGAGCGCCTCGCCGAGGCCATGAGGGCGCTCGGCCGGTCGGACCTGGCGGATCTGGACGGCGCGGCCGACGCGCTGCTGAAGCCGATGCTGCACGACTCCGAACACGACGACGACATCTGCCTGCTGCTGTGCCGCACCACGCTGGAGTGAGGAGCCGCGTGCGCCGGCTTCCCCTGGCGGGGGAGCCGGCGCGGGGGCGTGGCGCGTACGGCGGACAGGTGACCGAGGCCGTCAGGCGGCGGACGGGAAGCGTTCCCAGACCCGGTGGGCGCCGAGCAGCTGGGTGAGCTGCTGGAGCGCGGCGGTGGCGGTGTCGTCGGCGACGACACCGGGTGCCTCCAGCGGGATGCCGGCCGCTTCCAGGGCGCTCTGCCCGCCCTTGGCGGCGCCGATGGCCTTGCCGTGCCGGAAGGCCTCCGCCAGCAGCAGCCCCACGCGCGGGTCGGGGGTGCCCGGCCGGCCGTTGGGGTGACCTGCCTTGGCGTCGCGGGCGCCGTAGGCGTCGGCGCCCACGCCGGGGGTTCCGGCCACCAGCAGGGCGTCGAACTCCACGGAACGCGCGGTGGCGTAGGTCCGCTGCACGGTCAGGGCGTCCTCGCCGTCGCCGAGGGTGCCGCCGGCCGGTGCGACGATCAGCGGGACCATGCCGCTGTCGAGCACCTGCTGGCGTACGGCCCGTACGCCGTCCAGGTCGCCGTCGGGGCCGGTGACGATGCCGATGATCCGGCCGTCGGTGGGCCAGGTGTGCCCGACCTGGGAGAGGGCGGGGCTGGGCTCGACGTCGGCGAGCGGCACCGTCGGCGCGGGGGCGGGCAGGCCGAGGCCGGCGGCGACGCCCTCGCACAGCTCCGGGTCGATGTTGGCCAGGACCTGAAGGGCCCTTTCCCGGATGGCCTGTTCGTAGCACTTGCCGAGTTCGAAGGTGTAGGCGCCGATGATGTGCTCGCGCTCCACCGGGCTCATGCTCAGCCAGAACCTGCGGGGCTGGCTGAAGTGGTCCTGGAACGACTCGGGCGCCTCGCGGACCTTGGTCGCCTCGGGGACGCGGACGGGGGTCTCGACGTAGGCGCCTTCGAGGTCCGTGCCGGGGGTGAAGGGGCAGCCGCCGTCGAGGGAGTTGGGGCGGTAGGGGGCCACGCCCCGGTGGACGGCCGTCTGGTGGAAGCCGTCGCGCAGCATGTCGTTGACGGGCGAGTGCGGCCGGTTGATCGGGATCTGCGGGAAGTTGGGGCCGCCGAGCCGGGTGATCTGGGTGTCCAGGTAGGAGAAGAGCCGGCCGGCGAGCAGCGGGTCGTCGGTGATGTCGATGCCGGGGACGAGGTGGCCGACGTGGAAGGCGACCTGCTCGGTCTCGGCGAAGAAGTTCGACGGGTTGCGGTTGAGGGTGAGCCGCCCGATCGGCTGTACGGGGGCCAGTTCCTCGGGGACGATGTTCGTCGGGTCCAGCAGGTCGATGCCCTCGAAGGTCTGGTCGGGGGTGTCGGGGAAGGTCTGGATCCCGAACTCCCACTCGGGGTAGGCGCCCGCCTCGATGGCGTCGTAGAGGTCGCGGCGGTGGAAGTCGGGGTCGACGCCGTTGATGATCTGGGCCTCCTCCCACACCAGGGAGTGCACGCCCAGCTTCGGCTTCCAGTGGAACTTCACCAGGGTCGTCTCCCCGGCGGCGTTGACCAGGCGGAAGGTGTGGACGCCGAAGCCCTCCATCGTGCGGTACGAGCGCGGGATGCCCCGGTCGGACATGTTCCACAGCGTGTGGTGGGTGGCCTCGGTGTGAAGGGTGACGAAGTCCCAGAAGGTGTCGTGGGCGCTCTGCGCCTGCGGGATCTCCCGGTCCGGGTGCGGCTTGCCGGCGTGGATGACGTCCGGGAACTTGATGGCGTCCTGGATGAAGAACACCGGGATGTTGTTGCCGACGAGGTCGAAGACGCCCTCGCTGGTGTAGAACTTCGTCGCGAAGCCCCGGGTGTCGCGGACGGTGTCGGAGGAGCCGCGGGAGCCGAGCACGGTGGAGAAGCGGACGAACACCGGTGTCTCGACGTCCTCGGCGAGGAAGGCCGCCTTGGTCACGTTGGCGGCGGTGCCGTAGCTGCGGAAGACGCCGTGCACTCCGGCGCCGCGGGCGTGGACCACGCGCTCCGGGATGCGCTCGTGGTCGAAGTGCATGACCTTCTCGCGCAGGTGGTGGTCCTGGAGGAGCACCGGTCCGCGGGGGCCCGCCTTGAGGGAGTGGTCCGTGTCGTAGAGCCGGGTGCCCTGGGCGTCGGTCAGGTAGCTGCCGCTCTGCGCCATCCGCGCCTGGTCGGCGCCGGTCGGCTGCCCGGTCGGCGAGACGGTGGCCGGGCCGCTCTGGTCGGGCTTGGGCGGGTACGGCTCATGGGGGTCGGTGGGCTCCGCGACCGGCGGCGACTTGGGTGCCGGCTTGCCGGGGATGCCGTCGTCGGGGCCCGCCGGCCCGCCCTGCAGGGCGTCCGCCACCTTGTCCGCCGCTCGCTTCAGGGGATTGGTCTCGCTCATCAGTTCTGATTCCTTCGCTGGTCACGGGGGCGGGTCCGGCAGGGGCTGGGTACGTGTCCGAGGCGCGGCTGCCCGCGCCGGGACACGGCATCGAAGCCGTACCGGGCGAATGTCGATGGGAAGGTGGTGTGACAGGGCTCGTACCGAGGTCCCCGGGCCGGGACGTCCGAAACCGGGAATCACGGGGGATTTCCGGTCGGGGTGAAGTCGGGCCGTCTCCTGTCGTGTTGCCGGGGCGTGAGGCCCGCCGGACGCGCTGGTCCGGACCCGGGGAACCACCGGCAGGGCCAAGTGCCCCCCTGCCGAGGACGTGTCGGTCAGCAGGGCCGGCTTCTTGACCCGGGGCAGGCGGCCACCCGGCGGCCGCCCGCACAGGCCACCCTAGGCGCTGACCCCGCCGGGCGCAGTTCGGGACGGGCGTGGGCGTACGGCGTGGAGTACGGCTTCCGGCCGCCGGTCACGGACGCGCGACGACCCGCAGGGTCTCCAGGGAGGAGTCCGCCGCGTCCGGGATGAGGAAGCCGTGGGCGACACCGCTGCGCAGGTAGTAGAGGACCTCCGCGGTGATCACCTCGCCCGGCGCCACGACCGGCACGCCCGGCGGGTACGGGCTGATCGTCTCGGCGGCGATCCGGCCCACGGCCCGCTCGGCGGGCACCTCCTCGGCGGGGCCGAAGAAGGCGTCGCGGGGCAGCACCGCCTGCTCCAGTTCCAGGACGCCGGGCTCGGGCAGGTGCACCGCGGGCCGTCGCTCGATGGAGTCCGCGCGTTCCACCAGGGAGCGCACGGACTCCACCAGCAGCTTCTCGGTCTCCTCGTCGTCGGCGTGGGTGATGGAGGCGCTGATCCGGCAGGTGTCGGAGCCGCCCACGTCGACGTGGCAGTTGGCGCGCAGCCACTCGGCCGCCTGCATACCGCTGATACCGAGGTCGCGTACGTCGACTACGATCTTCAGGGGGTCGAACTCGGCGGCCAGGTTCTCCTCTACGACCTCGCCGCCCATCACCTTCAGCCCCGGCAGCTCGCGCAGCAGGGCCCGGACGCGCTCGGCCCGGTGCAGCGCCGCGTCCAGGAGGTCGTGCCCCTGTTCGACCATCTGCCGCCGCCAGCCGTCGAGAGCCGCGTAGATCAGGGTGGAGGCACTGGTGGTGCCGAGCAGGTCCTCGCGCTGTTTGAGCACGGTGGGCGAGACCCGGTCGTGCTGGAGGTGGAAGACGGAACTCTGCTCGATCGCGCCGCCCATCTTGTGCACGCTGGTGACGACGAGGTCCGCGTCCGCGTTCATGCCCCAGACGGGCAGACCGTCGTGGAAGGGCAGGTGGGCGCCCCACGCCTCGTCCACGATGAGCGGGACGTCGGAGGCGTGGCAGGCGTCGGCCACCGCGCGCACGTCGGCGCAGGTGCCCCAGTCGGTGGGCGTGATCAGCAGCATGCCCTTGGCGTCGGGGTGCTCGCGCAGCCGGTTGCGCACGTCATCGGCCTCGGGCGGGTGGGCCATGTGCCGTTCGGTGTCGAACTTGGGGTGCACCCAGATCGGCTCCACACCGTTGATGATCACCGCCGCGATGACCGACTTGTGGGCGTTGCGGGACACCAGCAGCTTCTCCCCCGGTCCGGCGACCGAGCACATCGCGGTCCGCACGGACAGGGAGCTGCCGCAGGTGGAGAAGAACGCCTGCTCGGCGCCGACCGCGTCCGCCATCAGCTCCTGGGCCTGCTCCAGCACGCCCTGGGACTGGCGGCGGTCGTCCAGACCGTTGAGGCTGAGCACGTCGGAACGGAAGACGTCCATTCCCAGGATCTCGGCGACCCGGGGATCGGTGCCGCGGCCCTGCTTGTGCCCGGGGGGCCCGTACGCCACGTCTCCTCGCCGCCGGAACTCCTGCAGAGCCTCCAGGACGGGTACCCGTGAGTGGTCCATGCCTGTCCTCCTGAGCTGGTCGGTGCCGCATCCACCGTGTTGCACCGGCCGCGCTCCCCAAACACACGGCCGGTGTCAGGCGGCCGTTCGGTGGAACCCGGCCCCGGCACGGAACACGCCCGCCGCACCCCCAGGAGGTCTCGTGTCGCTGTACCAGCGGATCCGGGAGGAGACCGCGCGCCGCGCCGACGCGCTGTGGACCGTGGCGACCGCCCTGCACGCGGACCCGGAGACCGCGTTCTCCGAGCACCGCGCGGCGAAGCTGCTCACCGGCGAGCTGGAGCGCGCGGGGTTCGAGGTGCGGCGGGAGGCCGCCGGCCTGCCGACCGCGTTCACGGCCCGCGCGGGCGAGGGCCGGCCGGTGGTGGCCTTCCCCCTGGAGTACGACGCGCTGCCCGGCCTCGGGCACGCCTGCGGGCACAATCTGATCGCGGCGGCGGGCCTGGGCGCGGCCCTGGTCACGCAGGCCGTGCGGGACGGCACCGGGGGCACGGTCCTCGCGGTGGGCACGCCGGCCGAGGAGGGCGGTGGCGGCAAGGCCCTGGAGGTGGAGGCCGGGGTCTTCGACGGGGTGGACGCCGCCCTGATGTTCCACCCCGGGGTGTACGACTGGGTGCGGGCGCCGCTGACCGCGCAGGAGCAGTACCGGGTCGGCTTCCGGGGCCGGGCCGCGCACCCGACGGGCAACCCGACGGAGGGCATCGACGCGCTCGCCGCGCTGATCGAGCTGTTCAACGTGCTGTCGGCACTCGGGCGGCGGCTGCCGGAGGGCTCCCATGTGCAGGGGATCATCACCCAGGGCGGTACGGCCACCAACATCGTGCCCGAGTACGCCGAGGGCCGCTTCGGGCTGCGCGCGGTCACGACGGCGGCCCTGGACGAGCTGGCGCAGCAGCTGCGCACCGCCGCGGAAGGGGTTGCGCTGGCGACCGGCACGGCCGTCACGGTGGAACGCGCGAGCGTGCGCTACGAGCACTTCCGGGACAGCTCGGTGCTGTCCGAGCGGTTCGCCGGGCACCTGGACCGCGCCGGGATCGCGCTCACCGCGCCCACGCCCGGCGTCTACCTGGGCTCCTCCGACATCGGCAACGTCAGCGGCCGGGTGCCGGCCATCCACCCGTTCGTCGCGATCATGGGCGCCGACGGCTCCGACCACACGCCGGAGTTCGCCGAGGCCGCGGCCTCGGAGCGGGCCCGCCGGGTGCTGACGGCGGTGGTGGAGGCGCTGGCCTGTACGGCGGTGGACCTCCTGGGGGACGCGGACCTGCGCGGTCGCGCGTGGGCGGACCTGCACCTGACGGCGGACTGACGGCCGTGGGCCCGCCGGCCCCGCGCACCATCCGTCGTGCCGCCGTCCGGACGGTCAGCCGGGCCGTCCGCAGCGGACCTCGCGCCGGTCCTCCCGTTCGGCGGCCTTCGCCTGGCCCCGCACGTCCTCCACGGCGGCGGGCAGGGCCCGGCGGATCGCCTCGGGCAGCCGGCGGCGCGTCGGCCACTCCACCAGGCAGCGGGCGACCTCCCGCAGTTTGATGTTGGTGTGCTGCGAGACGTGCCGCAGGACGTCCCAGCCCTGCTCCGGACGCAGCCCGCCCATGGTGATGACCACGCCGATCGCCTGGTCGACCAGGGCGTGCGAGCCGAGGGCGTGACGCAGTTGCTCCACCTCCTCCTGAAGGGCCTTCAGCTGGTCCGTCTGCTCCTCGGGTCCGATCATGCGCCTCACACTCCGCAGCCCGGGCACACAGCGCCAGCCGTCAGGCGAACAACAGGGCAAGAGGCCGTACAGAAAGCGAAAAATCGCTGGTCGGCGGGCCGTGGAAGGGGAATTCGGGGGCAGCAGCTGGGCATGGACAGCCTCACCTTCGACAGCCATGACCTGGACGTGACGGAGGACTTCCTCAGCCGGGCCTACGCCAAGATGCGTATCGCCAGCGGGACGCCCGGCTCGAACCGTGCCCAGATCCGCCGCGCCGGCATCCCCGCGGTGAGCGTCGACGAACTCGCACTGGACTTCGAGATGTCCTACTCGGTGTCACCGCTGGGCCGGATCTGCCTGTGCGTCGTGCACGAGGGAACCGTGCGGGACCACGCGTTCCAGGGTGTCGAGGACTCCTTCGGGCCGGGAGACGCGGTGCTGTTCGCGCCGCCGGACCTGCCGTACCAGGGCCGCATCTGCAACGCCCGGTACAACATCACCATGCTGGATCCGGCGCTGCTCGCCCAGGTGGCCGGGGACGGGTCGCGACCGGTACGGCTGATCGGGCACCGGCCGCGCTCGGCCGCCGCGGCGCGCCACCTCACCCGTACGATCGCCCATCTGCGCGACGACGTGCTGTCCGACGCCCAGATCGCGGACCAGCCGCTGATCGCCGCCACGGCCGCCCAGCACCTGGCGGCGAGCGTCCTGGCCGCGTTCCCCAACACGGCGCTGGACGAGCCCGCCGCCCACGACACCGGCGCGCACCCGGCGGTGCTGCGCCGCGCGCTCGCCTACATCGACGACCACGCGGACCAGCCCGTCACGGTCGCGGACATCGCCGCCGCTGCCCATGTGACGGTACGGGCGCTGCAGTACGCCTTCCGCCGTCACCTGGACACCACTCCGCTGGCCCAGCTGCGCCGGGTGCGGCTCTCGCACGCCCATCACGAGCTGATGGCCGCCGATCCCGGCAGCGGCGTCACGGTGACGGAGATCGCGGCCCGGTGGGGTTTCCACCACCCGGGCCGCTTCGCCTCCCTGTACCGGGGCACCTACCGCAGGGCCCCGCACGAGACCCTGGCCGGCGGCTGACACCGGCCGGCCGGTGTCCTTACGGGAAGGACGTCACCTTGGACGGGACCGTGTCGGTCCCCGAGGTGGGTGCGCCCGTGCTGTTGACGACGTGCGCGTACTGGCCCTTGCCGCCGAGCGAGATCACCAGCAGGTCGTGCATCCTGATCCCGCTCTTCACGGGCACCTGGAAGCCGTGGGCCTGGACGATCGAGGGATCGGCCGTGTAGTTGCAGTAGCTGCCCAGGCCCCACGCCTCGTGGGTGGTGACGGAGTCGGCGACCTTGTAGGCCGCGTAGCCGGTGATGCCGTCGTGGGTGATGGCGGCGGCGTTCGGGGCGTCGTAGGCCTTCTCGTTCTGGAAGAAGATCGTCCGGCCGCGTTCTCCGTTCCAGTAGACGTCGTACTTGTTGAAGTGCTCCACGAACAGGCCGGTGGCCAGGACGTCGTCGCCGTTCACACGCAGGCCGTAGTCGGCGCGGTTGGTGTCCCAGCCGACACCGCTGCCGTGGTCGGCGCGCCAGAGCCAGGTGTGGTCGATGATGACGTCGTCGCTGTTGACCACCACGGAGTTGGTGGCGAGTCCGGGCCCCGCTCCGCCGACGCGGATGAAGACGTCCTGCATGGTGGTGGGGTTCGCGGAGTGGTCGGCGGCGGCGTCGGGGGTGCCGATGCGCAGGAGCGTGTCGGAGTTGACCGGGCCCGCGTCGATGAGGAATCCGGCGAGCCGCACCCCGTCGACGTCGGCGACGTGCATCGCGTCGACGCCGTTGTCGGGGACGAGGGTGGCGAGACCGAGTCCGAGGACGACGGTGTTCGGCCGGGTGACCTCGATGGTCTGGTCCAGGTGGTAGACGCCGGGGGTGAACAGGAGGTTGAGGCCCTGGGCGAGGGCCTGGTTGATGGTGGCGGCCGTCGCGCCGGGCTTGACGACGTAGAACTGGTCGAGCGGGAGCGACGTACCGGCGTTCGCGGGCCAGGAGACGCCCCGGGCGTTGGTGCGCTTGGCCGGGACGAACACCTTGTAGGCGGACCCGTCGAGGTAGAGGAACGGCTTCTCGCGGGAGACCGGGGTGGTGTCCAGGGTGGTGTACGGGCCGCTGTCGAAGTTGGTGGCGGGGGCGCCCTGGACACCGCTGAAGGTCATGTTCCACACGCCGTTGGTCCAGCCGCCGACCGAGCTGTCCCGGGTGTACCACTGCTGCTGGGAGTACGGGCCGACGGTGCCGTCGATCTTGGAGTCCGCGATGTAGCCGCCGGAGGCCCAGCCGTAGCCGTTGGGGGCGAGGTTGAGGCCGCCCTGGACGTGGATGCGGCGGAAGGGCGCGGCCTGGGCGACGGCCCAGCGGTCGGTGCCGTTGACCGGCTTGAGGGCGAGGTTCTCCGCCGAACGCCAGAAGTTCTGGGTGGCGTTGCCGTTGAACCAGCCCGCGTCGACCGTGATGTCACCGTTGATCTGCGTGTCGTCGGGGTTCAGGCCGAGACCGGAGATCGAGGTGTAGAAGCCGAGTTGGGCGTTGATGTTGTTGTAGGTGCCGGGCTTGAGCAGGAACTGGTAGCGGCCGGTGCCGAACTGGGCCGACTCCTGCTTGGCGAAGACGTCGTCGAACTTCTGCTGGAGGTTCGGTGTCGAGGGGTCGACGACGATGACGTTGGGGCCGAGGTCGCCGCCGCCCTGGACGGGCGGGACGCCGGTGGTGCCGGTGTGCACGGCCACCTCCCACAGGGAGTAGCCGTAGCCGGTGCCGCGGGCGGTGCCGTAGATCCGGACGTACCGGCCCGAGCCGCTGACGTCGTAGGACGCCGTGCCGCCGGTGGCGCCGGTGACGCTCTTGAGGGTGTTCCAGCTCTGCCCGTCGGAGGACGCCTGGATCTGGAAGTCCTTGCCGTAGGCGGCCTCCCAGTTCAGGTCCACCTTGCACAGGTCCTGGACGGAACCGAGGTCGATCCTGAGCCACTGCGGGTCGGCGGCCTGGCTGGACCAGCGGGTCCCGGTGTCACCGTCGACGGCGGCGGAGGCGGGGGTGCCGGCGTTCTCGGTGGAGGAGGCCGTGGCGGCCTTGCCCTGGGCCGCGTTCGCGGTGCCGCAGCCCGCCTGGGCGCCGTCCGCGGTACCGAACACCTGGAACTCCCACAGGGAGTAGCCCCACGTGGTGGCCCGGTGCACGCCGAGCATCCGTACGTAGCGGCCCCGGCCCGACACGTCGAGCGTGTCGGTGCCGCCGTCGGAGCCGGTGACGGACTTCAGATCGGTCCAGGTGCTCCCGTCCCCGGAGATCTGGACCTTGTAGTCCTTGCCGTAGGCGGCCTCCCAGTTGAGGACGACCTGGGTCACGGTGGCGGTGCTCCCGAGGTCGACCCGGACCCACTGGTCGTCACTCGCGGCCGAGGACCAGCGGGTCCCGGTGTCGCCGTCGACGGCCTTGGCGGCGGCGGTGCCGCCGTTCTCCTCGGACGACGCGGTGGCGGTCTTCCCCTGGGACAGGGGTGTCTCGGCGGCGGTGGCCGAGGGATGTGTGGCGGGCAGGACGAGCAGCGCGGCCGTGGCGGCCAGCACTGCGCCCAGCGATCTCAGTCTCATGCAGCGGCTCCAGACATGTGGGGATGCAACGGGAGTGACCCATGGCTTAGTTCATGCTTTGATTTAAGAGATGAACCAACTCGCCCACAAGTCTTCGGACACGAGATTCCTTCAACTGCCGGTGTCGCCCCGCGGTTTGCTCGGCCGCTTCGCGTACGTGGTCGGGCGCGGGTCAGCCCGGCTCGGGCGGGGCCGCGGACAGCGGGACGTCCCAGGCGAGTTGGCGGACGAGCTGCTCGTCCGGGCCGTGGACGCGGCAGCCGGGCACGGGGGGCTGACGGTGATGTTGCGCTCCGTCCGCGGGCGGCGGAGCCGCTCGTACCCGGCGCACGCGGCCCGCGTGTCGGGCAGGTCACGCAGGGCGTCGCCCCCGGCCACCCGGCGGCCGGCTCGGTCGCTTCCCGTACGTGGGCGGGCGCGGGTCAGCTCGGCTCGGGCGGGGCCGCGGACAGCGGGACATCCCAGGCGAGTTGGCGGACGAGCTGCTCGTCCGGGCCGGCGGGACGCGGCGGGCCGGGCGCGGGGGCGCCGCGGGTGAGAGCACCGCTGACGGTGATGTTGCGCTCCGTCCGCGGGCGGCGGAGCCGCTCGTACCCGGCGCACGCCGCCCGCGTGTCGGGCAGGTCACGCAGGGCCTTGGCCAGGACCACGGCGTCCTCCAGGGCCATCGAGGCGCCCTGGCCGGTCGCCGGGGAGGCCGCGTGGGCCGCGTCACCCACGAGCAGGACCCGCCCGGTGTGCCAGGGGGTGCCGAGCGGCAGCTCCGTGGCGTTGGTGACCATGAGGGCGTCGGCGCAGTCCTCGACCAGCGCGGCGGCGGGGGTGTCGTCCTCCCTCAGCGGCGGCAGCAACTGCGCGCGCAGCACGGCCGGCGGCGCGGCGAGGGCATCGGCGGGCAGCGGACCGCCGCCGGTGCGGGCGAACCAGTACGCCTCCCCCGTCGGTGACACCGCGTACCCGAAGGCGGTCGTGCCGCCCCGCACCATGGTGATGGCGCCGTCCGGGCCGGGTTCGGGGACGTTCGCGGTGTAGCCGTAGTAGACCCGCTGGCCGGCGTACCCGGGCCGGGCCCCGGGCATGAGCAGGCCGCGCACGGTGGAGTTCAGGCCGTCGGCGCCGACGAGCAGGTCGCCGGTGGCCGTGGAGCCGTCGGCGAAGTGGGCGGTGACGTCGTACGGGCCGTCCGTCACGGACACCAGCCGGGCGCCGTGGCGCAGCCGGACACCGCGGCGGACCGCCTCGCCCTGGAGGGCCGCGTTCAGCTCACCGCGGCGCAGGCACCGGTAGCGCAGGGCGGGGTCGTCCGCCTCGCCGAGCGGTGTCTGCGCGAGCTCGGTGCCCCCGCTGTCCAGTAGCCGCAGCGAAGTCAGCGGAAAACCGACGGCCGTGACGGCGCGCGTGGCGTCCAGCTCGGCCAGGGCGCGCATGCCGTTGCTCGCCAGCGTGAGGAAGGCACCGATGTCCTCGGCCGTGTCCGGGTGCGCCTCGTAGACGGTGACGTCGACACCGGCCTTGTGCAGGCCCAGGGCGGTCGCGGTCCCCGCGATGCCGCCGCCGATCACCAGTACCCTCATCGCGTCCGCTCCCTCATCTCCCGCTGCGCGCGCCGACCGTGGCCGTGACCATCCAAGGGCAGCGCCGGGGGCCGCCGGAACGCACGGGGCCGAAATCAGGACAGTCGGGCCCTCCCGGGTCCCTGGCAAGGCGCGGGTCACGGCCGCCGCTGCGGTAACCGGCCTTCGGGGGACCCTGGTTCGCGGCGGGCGTCCGCTGGTTCCCGGCCCGTGCGCCGCGCGCTCCCGGTCCGCCTCCGGCTGCCGCGCGAGCCGCTCCTGAGGCACGCGGCCGGGTGCGCTGTGCGCCGGCACGCCCCCTGTGTGAAGGGTGGTCCCCGGTGAAACGGGTACTCCTCGGCCATGCGGGTGAGCGTGGTGGACGCGGGGTCGAACACGGTCCGACTGGTGATCGCAGATGTGGAGGGTGGCGTTCCGCTGCCGGTGCACACCGTCAAGTGGAAGCTCCGCCTTTCCGAACAGGTCGGCCCGGACGGCACCATCGCCGACGAGGCGGTGGAGCGACTGGTGAAGGCGGTGGCCGCGGCGGGCGCCACGGCCCGGCGGTGGCACGCGGCGGGCCCGCTGGCCTTCGCGACCGCGGTGGTGCGCGGCGCCCCCAACCGCCACGAGGTGCTGCAACGGGTGGCGTCCGGCACCGGTATCCGCATGTGCACCCTGCCCGGTGAGACGGAGGCCGAGCTGACCTTCCTGGCGGCGCGGCGCTGGCTGGGCTGGAAGGCGGGGCCCCTGGCACTGCTCGACATCGGCGGCGGCTCGCTGGAGGTGGCCTTCGGCCGGGGCCGGCTGCCCGACTTCGCCGCGTCCCTGCCGCTCGGCGCCAACCGGCTCACCCGGGAGCATCTGGGCCTGCAGGATCCGCCCGGCCCGGGCGAGCTGAAGGAGCTGCGCCGCCGCATCCGCCATGAACTGCGGGACGTGGCCGCGCGGATCCGCTGGGAGCGTCCGCGCACCGCCGCCGTCACGTCCCGTACGTTCCAGCAGCTGGCGCGGTTGTGCGGAGCCGCGCCGGGCCGGTTCGGTCCCTTCGTGGACCGGGAGCTGGTCTGCCGGGATCTGCGCGCGGCGGTGCACGCCCTCGCCGGGCTGCCCGCAGCCGAACGCGCCCGGCTGCCCGGGATCTCCGCCCCGCGCGCCGCCCAGAGCCTGGCCGGCGCGGTCGTCGGGCACACGGCGCTGAAGCTGATGGGCCTGCCCCGGGCCCTCGTCTGCCCCTGGGCGATCCGCGAGGGCGTGCTGCTGCGCTACGCCGAGGACGGCGCCGACTGGTGGGTGGACGCCACCGGCGGGACCGGGGTCAGCGCGCCGGCCCCCGCGGCGCCGCTCCGCATCGCGAGCCCGTCCCCGTGACGGACGGTCACCGGGCGCCTGAAAAGGTTCTCCTGACGGTTCGCCGCGCGCAGGGGGACCACCGGTCGTCCCCGTTCGGGTGAGCGGTGCTTCGGGGCGGTCGGCCGGGTTGAACGCTCCCGCGTGGGGCCGGGGCCCGTCCGCTCACCCGGTCCGGCGGCGCGTGCCGCGAGCGCGCATGAGGTGTCCCTTGCAGTGCCCGGCGGGCCCGCGCCGCCGCCCTCCTCCCAAACGACCGCGCGAACACCTCCGAGGACCAGGAGACCGGCACGCTCGCGGGCGAGGGATGCGCCAAGGCCCCCGAGCTGCGTGCGAGCCGGCCGCCCACTCTTGACGTGTCTGGTTCAGACCTTTACCTTCTCGGGTCACCGGCGAACAAGCATGAGTCCAGCGTTCACCTACATGAACGCTCTCGTCGCTTCGCAGCCGGCCCGCATCCGGTCCGAAGAAGGGACCCCCCACATGACCCGATCCCGGATACCCACGGCGACGGCCACCGCCGTCCTCGCCCTCGCCCTCACCGCGCTCGCCACCGGCGGCGCGGACGCGGCCGACCCGCGTGTCGCTCCCGGCGGCAACTTCGACCTGTCCGTGTGGCAGCTCCAGGAACCCGTCGGCTCCCCCGGCAAGCCCACCACCATCCCGTCGTCCCGGCTCCAGGGCGCGAACGGCTACCAGGACGCGTACTTCTACACCGACACCCGCGACGGCGCCATGACGTTCTGGGCGCCCGAGAAGGGCGTCACCACGCCGAACTCCAAGTACGCCCGCTCCGAACTGCGCGAGATGAACCGAGACGGCTCCGCCGCCGACTGGGCGCTCGGCGGCAGCCACCGGCTGAGCGCGACGCTGCGCGTGGTGTCCGTGACCAAGAACGTCTGCGTCGGCCAGATCCACCTCGGCTCCGGCGGTTCCTCCACCAAGCCGCTGGTGGAGCTGTACTACCGCGCCAACGGGGACATCGTCCTCGGCACCGAGGACTCCCCGGACGGCGGCCAGACCCAGCACCCCGTGGGGCACGTGTCCATCGGCAAGACGTGGAGCTACACCATCGCCGTCTCCGGCGGGAACACCATCGACCTGACCGTGAACGGCACGACCACGCACTACGCCATCCCGTCCTCCTTCAAGCCGTACAAGCAGTACTTCAAGGCGGGCTCCTACAACCAGTCCTCCTCGGACAGCACCACCAACGGGGCCCGCGTGGCCTTCTACGGGCTGACCGTCTCGCACGGCTGACACACGGCCCGACCTGCGCGACTGGTGCGAACGGCGGGACGGTCGTAGCGTCGGGTGCACGCGGTCGGACACAGCACGACGGGTGGGAGCGACCATGCGCGGATCAGTGACGGGAACGGCGGTCCTCCTCGCGGCGGGAGCGCTGGTGACAGCGGCCATGACCACGGCAACGGCCAGTCCGCCGGTCACCGCCACGACGCAGCCCCGCGCCGGCACCTCGCCGTCCCACACCGACGCCTCGCAGCCGGTCCTGGTCGACTGCCTGTGGAACCGCACCGTCCGCCCCGGCGACTTCATCCTGGCCTGCGGCGACGGAAACAGCCGTCTCACCGGGCTCCACTGGACCAAGTGGAGCCCGGAGGGGGCCACCGCCGTGGGCATGAACATGGTCAACGACTGCAAGCCGTACTGCGCGGCCGGCACGTTCCACGCGTACCCGGTGACCGTCCGGCTGGACGACACCGAGCCCTGGAAGAAGCACCCCGACGTGCAGCGCTACAGCCGGATCAGCCTCACCTACGAGGAGGGCCGTCCGGAGGGCTTCAAGCAGGTCATGACGTATCCGCTCTGGGACTGACGGGACCCGCGGGGAAGGCGCCCGGCAGTGGTCCGGGCGGGCGATCCCGCGGCCCGGCTCCCGCCACCGGTGACCCGTTCCCCGTCATGTTGGTGTGACCCCGCACGCCGGCGCCCCGCGCGCCGACCGAGAAGAGGTCACATGCCCCGACTCCCCCGCCCGGCCGGTGCCGCCGCGGTCGCGCTCGCGCTCGGCCTCGTCGCCGCCGCGCCGGCCGCCGGCCAGGAGCCGCTCGTCACCGACGCGCGCGTCCTCGCCCACCTCGACCTGGCCGCCGGGCAGACGCCCGAGAACATCGCGCTCGACCAGGACGGCTCGGCCTACCTGACCTTCGCCTCCGCCCGGCAGGTCGCCCACGTCACCGACGACGGCCGCGTCAGGACCCGCGCCACCCTGCCCGCCGTCGCGCACGCCGCCACACCCCTGCTGCACAGCGCCGCCGTCACCGGCATCGCCCGCGCCCACGACGGGACGCTGTACGTCAACTACGCCACCGGCACCAGCGCGACCGGCGTCTGGCGCCTCTCCCCCGGTGACGCGCCGGAGCGGATCGCCGCGCTGCCGGCCGACGGGCTGCCCAACGGACTGGCCCTCGACGAGCGGCGGGGCGTGCTCTACGTCGCCGACTCGGTGCGCGGCACCGTCTGGCGCGTCCCCCTGTCGGGCGGCACGGCCACGGCGTGGGCGAGGGGCGCGGCGCTCGCCCCGCTCCCGGCGGCGCCGGCGGGCGGCTTCGGCGCCAACGGCGTCAAGCTCCACCGGGACGCCGTGTGGGTGTCCAACACCGACCGGGGCACGCTGCTGCGCATCCCCGTCCGCGCGGACGGTGCCGCCGGCCCCGTCGAGACCCGGGCCGGCGGACTCGCCGGCATCGACGACTTCGCCTTCCCCGGCCACGGACGGAGCGTGCTGGCCGCGCTGAACCCCGGCAACAGGGTCGTCCTGGTCCGCGCGGACGGCACCGTCACAACCCTGCTCACCGTACGGGAGGGCCTGTCCGGCCCGACCTCCGTGGCCGTCCGCGGGCGAAGCGTGTACGTGCCGAGCGCCGCGTCCGCCACCCGGCACGACCCGAACCTCCTCCTCGCCCGCCTGCGCCACCTCATCGGCCGGGGGTAGCGCGGGCGCGGGGTCTGCCGGGGCGCGCGCGGTCCCGGCCCCCGCTCAGCTCAGTTCCGCCAGGAGGTCGCCGCCCTCCACCTGCTGGATGCGGTTGATGGCGAGGCGGGAGACGCGGCCCGCCTTGGGAGCCGTGATCGTGGCTTCCATCTTCATGGCCTCGATGGTGGCGATCGTGGCACCCGCCGCCACCTCGTCGCCCTCGGCGACGGCCAGGGTCACCACACCGGCGAAGGGGGCCGCGACATGGCCGGGGTCGGAGCGGTCGGCCTTCTCCGTCACCGGGATGTCGGAGGCCGCCGCACGGTCACGGACCTGGATGGGCCGCAGCTGGCCGTTGAGCGTGGACATCACGGTCCGCATACCGCGCTCGTCGGCCTCGCCGATCGCCTGGAGCTCGATCAGCAGCCGGACGCCGGGCTCCAGGTCGACGGCGTACTCCTTGGCCGGGCGCAGGCCGTAGAAGAACGCCTTGCTGTCGAGGACGCTGGTGTCGCCGAAGGACTGGCGGTGCGTCTCGAACTCGCGGGCCGGGCCGGGGAACAGCAGCCGGTTGAGGGTGGCCCGGCGGTCCTTCGCCAGCCCCTCGCGGTCCTCGGCGGACAGCTCGGGCGCGGGCCTGGGCGCCGCCCGCCCCTGCAGCGCCTTGGTACGGAACGGCTCCGGCCAGCCGCCGGGCGGCGTGCCCAGTTCGCCGCGCAGGAAGCCGATCACCGAGTCCGGGATGTCGAACTTGTCGGGGGTGGACTCGAACGCGTCCGGGCTGACCCCGGCGCCCACCAGGTGCAGGGCCAGGTCGCCGACCACCTTGGAGGACGGGGTGACCTTCACCAGACGGCCGAGAATGCGGTCGGCGGCGGCGTACATCGCCTCGATGTCCTCGAAGCGGTCGCCGAGGCCGAGGGCGACGGCCTGGGTGCGCAGGTTGGACAGCTGGCCGCCGGGGATCTCGTGGTGGTAGACGCGCCCGGTCGGGGAGGCCAGGCCCGCCTCGAACGGGGCGTAGATCTTCCGGACGCCCTCCCAGTACGGCTCCAGGTCGCCGACCGCCTGGAGGTCCAGGCCGGTGGGCCGCTCGGAGTGGTCGGTGGCGGCGACGATCGCGGACAGCGACGGCTGGGAGGTCGTACCGGCCATGGAGGCCACCGCGCCGTCGACCGCGTCGGCGCCGGCCTGGATCGCGGCGAGGTACGTGGCGAGCTGGCCGCCCGCGGTGTCGTGCGTGTGCAGGTGCACGGGCAGGTCGAACTCGCGGCGCAGCGCCGAGACGAGCTTGGCGGCGGCCGGGGCGCGCAGCAGGCCGGCCATGTCCTTGACGGCGAGGACGTGGGCGCCGGCCTCGACGATCTGCTCGGCGAGGCGCAGGTAGTAGTCGAGGGTGTAGAGGCGCTCCGACGGATCGCTGAGGTCCGCGGTGTAGCAGAGGGCGACCTCGGCGATCGCGGTGCCCGTCTCGCGCACGGCGTCGATGGCGGGCCGCATCTGGCCTACGTCGTTGAGGGCGTCGAAGATGCGGAAGATGTCGATGCCGGTGGCGGCGGCCTCCTGCACGAAGGCGTCGGTGACCTCGGTCGGGTACGGGGTGTAGCCGACGGTGTTGCGGCCGCGCAGCAGCATCTGGAGGCAGATGTTGGGGACGGCCTCGCGCAGGGCGGCCAGCCGCTCCCAGGGGTCCTCGGCGAGGAAGCGCAGCGCGACGTCGTAGGTGGCACCGCCCCAGCACTCCAGGGAGAGCAGCTGCGGCAGGGTGCGGGCGACGACCGGGGCGACGGCGAGGAGGTCCTTGGTGCGCACCCGGGTGGCGAGCAGGGACTGGTGGGCGTCGCGGAAGGTGGTGTCGGTGACGCCGATGGTCGGCGACTCGCGCAGGTGCCGGGCGAATCCCTCGGGGCCGAGGTCCACGAGGAGCTGGCGGGAGCCGGCGGGCGGCTCGCCGGCCGGCAGCGGTGGCAGCTTGGTCAGCGGGTCGAGCGTGTCGGGCCGCCGGCCGTGCGGCTGGTTCACCGTCACGTCGGCGAGGTAGGTGAGCAGCTTGGTGCCGCGGTCGGCGGAGGAGCGGGCGGTCAGCAGGTGGGGGCGCTGCTCGATGAACGAGGTGGTGACCCGGCCGGCCTGGAAGTCGGGGTCGTCCAGGACCGCCTGGAGGAACGGGATGTTGGTGGCCACGCCGCGGATGCGGAACTCGGCGACCGCGCGCCGGGCCCGGCCGATGGCGGCCTGGAAGTCACGGCCCCGGCAGGTGAGCTTGACCAGCATCGAGTCGAAGTGCGCGCTGATCTCCGTACCGGCGTGGGTGGTGCCGCCGTCGAGGCGGATGCCGGAGCCGCCCGGGGAGCGGTAGGCGCTGATCCGGCCGGTGTCCGGGCGGAAGCCGTTGGCGGGGTCCTCGGTGGTGATGCGGCACTGGAGGGCGGCGCCGCGCAGGGTGACCGTGTCCTGGGACAGGCCGAGGCCGGCGAGGGTCTCGCCGGAGGCGATCCGCATCTGGGCCTGGACCAGGTCGACGTCGGTGACCTCTTCGGTGACGGTGTGCTCGACCTGGATGCGCGGGTTCATCTCGATGAACACATGGTTGCCGTCGCGGTCGAGGAGGAACTCCACGGTGCCGGCGTTGCGGTAGCCGATCTCGCGGGCGAAGCGGACGGCGTCGGCGCAGATCCGGTCCCGCAGCTCCGGGTCCAGGTTGGGCGCGGGGGCCAGCTCGATGACCTTCTGGTGGCGGCGCTGGAGCGAGCAGTCCCGCTCGAAGAGGTGGATGACGTTGCCCTCGCCGTCGGCGAGGATCTGCACCTCGATGTGGCGGGGCTCCACGACGGCCTTCTCCAGGAAGACGGTGGGGTCGCCGAACGCGGAGGCGGCCTCGCGGGAGGCGGCCTCGATGGATTCGCGCAGCTGGGCCGGGTCCTCCACGCGGCGCATGCCGCGCCCGCCGCCGCCGGCGACCGCCTTGACGAAGACGGGGAAGCCGATCTCCTCGGCGGCGCGCACCAGTTCGTCCACGTCGGTGGAGGGCTGGGAGGAGCCGAGGACGGGCACGCCCGCGGCGCGGGCGGCGGCGACCGCGCGGGCCTTGTTGCCGGTCAGCTCCAGCGTGGCCGCGCTGGGGCCGACGAAGGTGATGCCGGCCTCCTCGCAGGCGCGGGCCAGTTCGGGGTTCTCGGACAGGAAGCCGTAGCCCGGGTAGACGGCGTCGGCGCCCGCCCGGCGGGCGGCGCCCACGATCTCCTCGACGGAGAGGTAGGCCCGCACCGGGTGCCCCGGCTCCCCGATCTCGTACGCCTCGTCGGCCTTCAGCCGGTGCAGCGAGTTGCGGTCCTCGTGCGGGAACACGGCGACGGTGCGCGCGCCGAGTTCGTAGCCCGCCCGGAACGCGCGGATCGCGATCTCTCCACGGTTGGCGACCAGCACCTTGCGGAACATCATGGATTCCCTTCAGCTGCCTGCCGGCGACGAACACCCTGGTGTCAGCCACACCTGCCGTACTCGCGGCCACCCTAGGGGGTGCCCGTACAGGTCGATGTGCGAAAACCATCACACTGACGGGGTGGGCCGCGCCACACGGGCGCGCCGCGGCGCGAGGCGGAGGAGAGCGCCGTGGCGGAGCCATGGCAACCGGCGACGACGCGGCGGGGCGTGGTGCCAGGGCCCGCGAGCCCGGCATGATCCGAACGAGAGGCCCTAGCGGTCGAGGAACCGCGCCGGGACCCTGGGCTGGGCGTCTTCGGGGCGGTCGGCCTTTGGAGGGGGGCCGGGGGCGGGCGGGGGTGTGCGCGAGGGCCGTCGGCGCACGGGCCACGGCGACCGTACGGCGGAGCGGAACCGCTCCCCCCGGCCGCGCAGCAGGCCGAGCACGATCGCCGCGGCCACCGCGACCAGGTGCTCGCGGCCGGCCAGGTTGGGGACGGCGATGGACTCCCACACCATCGAGCCGCCGGTCAGCGTGAAGACCACGGGCGCGCGGCGGACCACCGAAAGGTAGGTGAACAGGCCGACCACGGCCGCGGAGGGCCCGGTGTCCAGGACGTGTCCGGCCTCGGGCGGCAGCCCGAACCCCCACCAGCCGGGCCCGAGCGCGATCATCAGGCGGGCGGTGAGGGTGCCCGCCAGAGTGGTGGCGTAGGCGATCACCAGGGTCCGGGCCCGGCCCAGGGTCAGCTCGGCGACGGCGAAGGCGAGGAACAGCTGGGTGATGCCCGCCCACACCGGCAGGTCCAGCGCGGGGACGTACAGCGACACGGGGGTGCGCAGCAGGGACAGCCACAGCGGCAGCTCGGCCCGGACCCCGCCGAGCCGCTCCACCCACAGGGCTCCGGTGGGGTGCTGGGCGATGTCGTGGAAGAAGACGACGCCGAACGCGGCGACGAAGGCCAGTACCAGCCCGGACAGTCCGCGCCGCGCGAGCCGCCGTACCGGGTCGACGACGATGGCACGCCACTCGCCCCACAGCGTCCGCCCGGTGAACCGGGCGAGCCGCGCGAGCAGTGGGGTGACCCGCGGGATGCGCCCTTCAGCGGTCATGAGGCACGGCAGCCCGTCGCCGTCTGTTCCCCCGTCACGCGCACCGCCTCCTCCACCTCGCTCCCGGCGGTCCGACCGTGCGAGGCGTTTCGTCCGTCACACGCCCACTTCAGGCGTCATCGTACGGATGCACCGATCGCTCCGGTCCGACCCGTCCCTCCGTGCAGTCCAGCGAGCCGGGAGGCGGGCGTCAAGATTCGCCGCGAGGGCGCGCCGGTGTGGGAAGACCCACAGGCGTACGGCCCGGAAAGCCGGGGCCGGGAGGCAACCGGCACCCCCTGCGGAACCGTCCTCGGAGACAGGCGTTTCCGGTACCGCGGACGAGAACGAACACGGAACCTTTCTGTTTCGATCACGAACTCTCGTATAGTGACGGCCAGTTCACCACCGGTGTCATCTCTCACCACCCGATGTTCCCGCCAGCCCCGCCCCAGCCTGCCGCCTCTGCCGCAAGGACCAGACCGGACCGATGACCGCGCCCACGCATCCCGGCGACCGACCTTCCCTCCGTACGTTCGTCTCCGCCCTCGCCGTGACCGGTGTGCTGTCGGCGCTCGTGGTCTGCGCGGCCGTGGCGGTGGCACCGGACGCGGTGCGCACCCCGCTCGCCGCGGGCGCGGGCGCGGCGGCTGTCCTGTTCAGCACGGCGGTCGCCACGGCCGCGCACGCCCTGCGGACCGCGCGGGGCACCCGGCGACGGCTGGAGAGCGTCACCCAGGACGTCGGACGGCTGCTCCAGCAGCAGGCCCGTACGGCCGAGGAGGCACGCCAGGAGCAGCAGCGGCTCATCGACGAACTCGCGCAGCAGCGCACCGAGTTCACGGAGTCCTTCGCGGCCGAGCGCGCGCGTCTGGAGGAGGACGGCGCACGGGAGCTGAACCGGCTGGCGAAGGAGAACGCCCGTCTGGCGGGCGAGTTGGAGCGGGCCCGGCGGGACCGGGCCGCGGCGGTCGCCGCGACCTCCAACGCGGCGGCCCGGATGCAGGCCCTCGCCACGGCGACCCTCGCCGACCTGCGGGCGATGGAGGACCGGCACACCGACGAGGACGTGCTGGCCGACCTGCTCCACCTCGACCACCGCACCGCCCAGGCCGGCCGGCTCGCGGACTCCGTCGCCGTGCTCACCGGGGCGCGTTCGGGCCGCCGCTGGGCGCGGCCGATCGGGATGGAGTCGATCCTGCGGGGCGCGATGGGACGGATCGCCGGGTACCGGCGGGTGCGGGTGCACTCGGTCAGCGAGGCCGCCGTCACCGGGCACGCCGCCGAGGGCGTGATGCACGCGCTCGCCGAACTCCTCGACAACGCTGCCAACTTCTCGCCGCCGACCGCCGAGGTCCACGTCTACGTGGAGGAGGTGCCGGCCGGGGTCATCGTGTCCGTGGAGGACAGCGGGCTGGTGATGGGCGAGGTGCAGCTGCGCCGCGCCGAGCGGGCGGTCTCCGGCGACGTGTCCGAGCTGGGCGGTCTGACCGGCACCCGGCTCGGGCTCGCCGTGGTCGGCCGCCTCGCCCGCAAGCACGGGCTCACGGTGTCGTTCCGGCCGTCGGCGCGCGGCGGCACGGGCGTGCTGCTGCTCATCCCGCAGGAGATCCTGACCAGCCCCGCCCCCGCAGCCGCCGAGCCGGCCGCCGCGGACCCGCGGCCGGAGACCAGCCCTTCCGCGCCGGTACGGGAAGCCGTGGACACCGGCGTCGTCCACGAGCCCGCCGCGCCGCCGGAGGAGGGCCCGGCCGGCCTGCCCAGGCGTCGCCGGGGCCGCACCCTCGCCCGGGCGGAACGCGCCCGTACGGCACCGGACACGTCCGGGCACCGTACGGCCCGCGGCGCCACGGACCACGGCACCACGGACCACGGCACCACGGACCACGGCACCGCGCCGGCCACGGACGCACCCCGCTCCGCACCGGCGCCCGCCGGGCACGGCACCGCGACGGACACCGCCGGACACCGCACCGCACCGGCCGCCGACGTAGCCCGCACGGCCCCCGCCTCCGACCCGGGCCGGGCCCGCGCCGCCCGTTTCAGCAGCTTCCGCCAGGCGGTGCGCCCGCCCGCACCGGGCACCCGCGGTCCCGGATCCGCCCCGGGGGACTGCGCACCGGACCAGTCCCGTGACCGCACCACCGACCCCGCGCACACCACGGCACCGGACGAGGGAGCCGCCACCGCGCCGCCGGACGACGGTGTGCCGGCCGGCGACTCCCCGTACGGCGCCGGCGAACACGTCTCCCCCGCCCCCTCCCACCCGCACGCGCACCCGGAAGGCGACACCACTTCATGACCGGCCCGACCACCGCCGACGACAAGCTCACCTGGCTCCTGGAGGGCCTGCTGGAGAGGACCCCGGGCGCCCGGCACGCGCTCGTGCTGTCCCGGGACGGGCTGAAGCTGTGCCGCACGCCGGAGCTGAGCGTCGACCAGGCGGACCAGCTCGCCGCGATCGCCGCCGGCATCCAGTCGCTGTCGCACGGCGCGTCCGTGGAGTTCGGCGACGGCAGCGGCGGTGTCCGCTCGGCGATGACGGAGTTCTACGGCGGCGTGCTGTTCATCGTGGAAGCCGGCGACGGCGCCCATCTGGCCGTGATCGCCACGGAGGACGCGGACGCCGGCGTCATCGGGCACAACATGAGCGAGTTGGTGGAGCAGCTCGGCGAGCACCTCACCGCTCCGCCCCGCACGTCATGAGCGGACCGGACACCGACCGGCCGGACAGGGGCCGCCCGGGCGTGAACCGCCCGGGCCGGGACGACGCCCCCGACCGGCTGTACACCATCACCCAGGGACGCACCCGCACCGGCCCGGACAACCCCTTCGACCTCGTCACCCTCGTGGTGGCCGAGTCGGAGCCGGCGGCCGGCATGCAGTCGGAGCACGTGGCGATCCTGGAGCTGACCCGGTTCCCCGCCTCGGTGGCGGAGATCGCCGCCGAGCTGCGGCTGCCCGTGGGCATCACCAAGGTGCTGCTGTGCGATCTGCTCGCGGCGGGCCGGGTCAGCGCCCGGCACCCGCGCAGACCGGCCATTACCGATCCCGACATCCTGGAGCAGGTGCTCGTTGGACTCCGCAACCTCTGACGCGCGCACTCCCGCGCGCACCCCGCTGGGTGCCTCCGCCGACCAAGGTTTCAAGATCGTGGTCGTGGGCGGCTTCGGCGTCGGCAAGACCACGCTGGTCCGCTCGGTCAGCGAGATCCGTCCCCTCAACACCGAGGAGACGATGACGCAGGCCGGTGCGACCGTCGACGACATCCGCCAGGTGCGCGGCAAGTCCGGCACCACCGTCGCCTTCGACTTCGGCCGGATCAGCCTGGACGCCCGCAACGTGCTGTACCTGTTCGGCGCGCCCGGACAGGAACGGTTCTGGTTCCTGTGGGACCGGCTGTTCTCCGGCACGCTCGGGGCCGTCGTCCTGGTGGACACCCGGCGCATCGACGACTCCTGGTACGCCATCGACCGGCTGGAGCACCACGGCACGCCGTTCATCGTGGCGTGCAACGACTTCGGCGGTCCGGTCCGTGCCGGCGCGGACGTCCGCGAGGCCCTCGACCTGGATCCGCAGGTGCCGCTGGTCGACTGCGACGCCCGCTCCCGGGAGTCGGGCAAGCAGGTGCTGATCACGCTGGTGCAGCACGTGAAGAACCGGTACGCCGACCCGTCCGCGCGGACGGTCCTGCCCCGACAGGAGTTCGTGTGACCACGCCCGACGCCGTCCCGCTGAGCGGACCCCGGTTCCAGGCCGAACCCGCCCGTCTGTACCGGGAGATGCGGCGCGACCACGGCGCCGTCGTACCGGTGCTGCTCGACGGCGGCATCCCGGCCTGGCTGGTGCTCGGCTACCGGGAACTGCACCAGGTGACCGGTGACCCGGTGCTGTTCAGCCGGGACTCGGACCTGTGGAACCAGTGGGAGAACATCCCCGCGGACTGGCCGCTGCTGCCGATGATCGGGCACAAGCAGCCGTCGATCCTCTACACGGTCGGCGAACGGCACCGGCAGCGTGCGGCGATGATCAGCAACGCGCTGGAGGCGGTGGACCCGTTCGAACTGCGCACGCACGCCGAACGGTTCGCGGACGAACTGATCGACGCGCTGTGCGCGGCGGGCGAGGCCGATCTGGTCGGGCAGTACGCGATGCTGCTGCCCGTACGGGTCCTGGCCCGGCTGTACGGCTTCCCGGACGAGGACGGTCCGGGGCTGGTCACCGCCCTGAACGACATGATCGACGGGCGGGAGCGGGCGCTGGCCGGACAGGCCCATCTGGCCGCGTCCATGGCGCAGTTGCTGGCCGACCGGAGGAAGGAGCCGGCGGCCGACGTCGTCTCCCGGATGCTGGCCGACGAGAGCGGGTTCGGCGACGAGGAGATCGCGCAGGACCTGATGGTGATGATGGCGGCCGGGCACCAGCCGACAGCCGACTGGATCGGCAACTCGCTGCGGCTGATGCTCACCGACGACCGGTTCGCGGCCTCCCTGTTCGGCGGGCGCAACAGCGTCGCCGAGGCGATGAACGAGGTGCTGTGGGAGGACACGCCGACGCAGAACGTGGCGGGCCGCTGGGCCGCCCGTGACACGCACCTCGGCGGCCGCCGCGTCAAGGCCGGTGATCTGCTGCTGCTCGGTCTGCAAGGGGCCAACTCCGACCCGCAGGTGCGGACCGACGCCTCCGCGCTGACCGGCGGCAACAACGCGCACTTCTCCTTCGGTCACGGCGAGCACCGCTGTCCGTTCCCCGCGCAGGAGATCGCCGAGGTGATCGCGCGCACCGGTATCGAGGTGGTGCTGGACCGGCTGCCCGACATCGATCTGGCGGTGCCCGCCGAGTCCCTCACGCGCCGGCCCTCGCCCTGGCTGCGGGGGCTGTCCGCGCTGCCCGTCCGGTTCAGCCCCGTACCCGCCCGCTGACCCGCGCCACGCCGGCCGGCCCGCTGTTCCGCCGCCCGTCCGGGGGCGCCGTCCCCGGACGCGGCGCCGTACCCGCCGTACCCGACCCCCGCCCTGGGAGGCACGTCACGATGACGACCGGTACCGAAGCACCCCGCATCGCCCTCGATCCCTTCGTCACCGACCTGGACGCCGAGAGCGCGGCGCTGCGCGCGGCCGGCCCGCTCGCCGCCGTCGAGCTCCCTGGCGGTGTCCCAGTGTGGGCCGTCACCCACCACGCCGAGGCCAAGGCGCTGCTCACCGACCCGCGGCTGGTGAAGGACATCAACGTCTGGGGCGCGTGGCGGCGCGGTGAGATACCCGCGGACTGGCCGCTGATCGGCCTGGCCAACCCGGGCCGCTCCATGCTCACGGTGGACGGCGCCGACCACCGCCGGCTGCGCACCCTGGTCGCGCAGGCGCTGACCCCGCGCCGGGTGGAGCGGATGCGGGAGCGGATCGAGAAGCTCACCCAGGACCTGCTGGACGCGCTGCCCGCGGATGGCGGGACCGTCGACCTGAAGGCGGCCTTCGCCTACCCGCTGCCGATGTACGTCATCGCCGACCTGATGGGCATCGACGAGGACCTGCTGCCCCGGCTGAAGGTGCTGTTCGAGAAGTTCTTCTCGACGCAGACCCCGCCGGAGGAGGTCGTCGCCACGCTCACCGAGCTGGCGCAGATCATGGCGCGGACGGTGTCGGCCAAGCGGGCCGCACCGGGCGACGACCTGACCAGCGCGCTGATCCTCGCCTCCGAGGACGGCGACCACCTCACGGACGAGGAGATCGTCTCCACCCTCCAGCTGATGGTGGCGGCGGGCCACGAGACCACCATCTCGCTGATCGTCAACGCCGTCGTGAACCTGTCCGCCCATCCCGAACAGCGCGACCTGGTGCTGTCGGGCCGGGCCGACTGGTCCGCGGTCGTCGAGGAGACCCTCCGCTACTCCACCCCCACCTCCCACGTCCTGATCCGCTTCGCGACCGAGGACGTGCCGGTCGGCGACAAGGTGATCCCGGCCGGGGACGCGCTGATCGTGTCGTACGGCGCGATCGGCCGGGACGAGGGTGCGCACGGCCCGACCGCCGGGGAGTTCGACATCACCCGCGACACGAAGAACCGGCACATCTCCTTCGGCCACGGTCCGCACGTGTGCCCCGGCGCCGCCCTGTCCCGCCTCGAGGCGGGTGTCGCCCTGCCCGCGCTGTACGCCCGTTTCCCCGGACTCGACCTGGCAATCCCCGCGACCGAGCTGCGCAACAAGCCGGTGGTCACGCAGAACGACCTGTACGAACTGCCGGTGCGGCTGAATCCGTGACGCGGCGGAACACCGTCCCGCCCGGCACGGCTTGACTTCGAGAGCGCTCCAGCTCGTAGCGTCGCAGAGCGCCGGTGCGCACGGCCGGCACCCGGTTCCCCCACGGGATGCCGGGCTCCGGATTCCGTCGCTAGATGGAAGAAGGCCCTCGCGCCCGGAGAACGACCGACGAACGCACGAAAGGCTGTGACCCCACATGCACAAGCGCAGGCTGCGGGACCTCCAGGTATCGGCCATCGGACTCGGATGCATGGGGATGTCCGCCTTCTACGGCTCCGCCGACCAGGAGGAGGGCATCGCGACCATACGACGCGCCCTGGAACTCGGCATCGACTTCCTCGACACCGCGCAGGTCTACGGGCCGCTGACCAACGAGTCGCTCGTCGGTGAGGCGATCAGGGGCCACCGCGACGAGTACGTCATCGCCACGAAGTTCAACTACCGGATGGACGACGCCGTCCCCGGCGACATGAGCACGGTCGGCCGGCAGGACGGCTCGGCCGAACACGTGCGCAGTTCGGTGCACGGCTCGCTCCAGCGGCTCGGCACCGACCACATCGACCTGTACTACCAGCACCGGGTCGACCCGAACGTGCCCATCGAGGAGACGGTCGGCGCGCTGGGTGAGCTGGTCGCCGAGGGCAAGGTGCGGTACATCGGGCTGAGCGAGGCGAGCGCGGAGACCATCCGGCGTGCGCACGCCGTGCACCCGGTCACCGCGGTGCAGAGCGAGTACTCGCTGTGGACGCGGGACGTGGAGGCCGAGGTGCTGCCCACCTGCCGGGAGCTGGGCATCGGCTTCGTGCCGTACTCGCCGCTCGGCCGGGGTTTCCTCGCGGGCCGCTTCACCTCCCCCGATGAGCTGGACGAGAACGACTTCCGGCGCACGAACCCGCGCTTCACGGACGCCAATCTGGAGGCGAACCTGCGGCTGGCGGAGAAGGTGAAGGAGATCGCCGCCGAGAAGGACGTGACCCCGGCCCAGCTGGCCATCGCCTGGGTGCTGGCCCAGGGCGAGGACCTGGTGCCGATCCCGGGCACCAAGCGCCGCACCTACCTGGAGCAGAACGCCGCCGCGGTGGACATCGAGCTGACCGAGGACGACCTGGCCCGCATCGACGCGGAGCTGCCCGCGGTGGCGGGTGAGCGGTACGACGAGGCCGGGATGAGGACCGTCAACCGCTGAGGCTCTCTCGTAGGGCGACCCGCGGGACCCCCACCCGGCGACCGGGCTGTCGCCGGGTTTCTCCCGCGCCTTCGCGTACCGGGACGGACAGGGCGGAACGGGACCTGTGAGGAACCCCACGCAGACTCCAACTCCCCGAGTGCCGCCGCCGTTTGACGGGGCTCACCGGACGCCGGCGAACGGCGTGGCGTCGACCGCGCCGTCCCGTCTGCCACCATGGTCGGCGCCCTGACCTGGCAGCCCCGGCCGTGCAGCGCTGCCGAACCGACGGGCTGGCCGGTCGTTCCGCTTTCCCGGTTGTCGAGTGTCCCGTCGTGTCTTCTGAGCCCGCCCAGCCCCCGTCGGCGTCCATCACCGCCCCGGCCTCGCGTTCGCCGTGGCGTTCCCTGCGGCACCGGGGCATGCGCTGGTGGTCGGCCGCGAACTTCGTCTCCAACGCCGGTACGTGGATGCAGCTCACCGTGCAGAACCTGCTCGTGCTGCACATCACGGGCTCGGCGGCGGCCACCGGGCTGTCCATGTCCGTCCAGGCGGCGCCCGCGCTGTTCGTGAGCCTGCTCGGCGGCGCCGCCGTGGACCGGTGGCCCCGGAAGCTGACGGTCACGGTCAGCCAGGCCCTGCTCGGCGCGGTCGCCTTCACCACGGCGCTGCTGGTGGCGCTGGACCGGATCGACATGACGGCGCTGCTGGTGCTGGCCGGCGTGACCGGCCTCATCGCCACCGTCGACGGACCGGCCTGTGCCCTGCTCGGCAACGATCTGGTGCCGGTGGCGGACGTGCCGTCCGCGATCGGGGTGGGCGCGCTCGTGCACAGCTCGGGCAGGCTGGCCGGCACGGCCCTGGCCGGGGTCACCGTCGGTTTCCTCGGCACGTCCGCCGCGTACGCCGCGAACGGGCTGTCGTTCCTGTTCGTGGCCGCCGTGGTCCCGTTCCTGCGGCCGGTGCCCGGGTCCGCCGGGGAGCCGGCGGCCGGGACGCGGGCGGTTCCGGCGCGCGCGGGCATGACCGTACGGGAGGGCCTGTCCTTCTTCGCGCGCCGGCCGCGCCTGGTCGCGCTCGCCGGCATCACCGGCCTCAGTTCCGTCTTCGGCCGCAACTACGGCCTGACGCTCGCCGTCCTCGTCACCGGACCGCTGGCCGGCGGCGCCGGGGCGTTCGGCACGGTGTCCACGGTGCTCGCGGTCGGCGGCATCCTCGGCGCGGTCCTCGGCGCCCGGCTGCGCCGGCCGTCCGTGCGGACCGTGGGTGTGCTGGCGGCGGGGGGTGCGCTGCTCCAGGTGGTGGCGGGGCTTTCGCCGTCACTGGCCGTGCTGCTGGTCCTGGTGCTGCCCATGGCGATCGTGGAGTCCGTCTCCGACACCGCCGGTACGGCCGTCCTCCAGACCGATCCGCCGCCGCACCTGCGGGGCCGGGTGCTCGGCGTGTGGAGCAGCGTCGGCACGGTGTGGAGCCTCGGCGGTCCGCCGCTGCTGGGCCTGCTCATGGAGTGGGCCGGCGCGCGCGGCGCGCTGGTGGCCGGCGGTCTGCTCATCGCCGGGCCGATCGGCGCGGGTCTGCTGTTGCGGCGCCGCCGTACGCCGGCGCCGCTGACACTGCCCGCGCGGGACGGCGACGTCCCGGGCCGCGAGACGCTGGGCACGGCGGCGTGACGCTCCGGCGGGGGCCGCGTGCGCCTCGCCGGACACGACGGCTCCGCCGGGCGCCGGCCGGCCTGCCCGTCCCTGGCTCCGCCGCCCGTCAGTCGTGCCGGCCGGGCAGGTGGTACACGTGGAACGCCTGGCCGATCACCGGCTGGGCGACGTTGCGCACGCGCACACCCCCGCTGGTCATGCCGTGCTCGGTGCCGGCGTGGGCGTGGCCGTGCACCGCCAGGTCGGCGCCGCCGGTGTCGATGGCCTCCGCGAGCAGGTAGCTGCCGAGGAAGGGGTAGATCTCCAGCGGCTCCCCGGCCAGGGTGTCCGGCACCGGCGAGAAGTGGGTCAGCGCGATCCGCACGTCGCAGTCCCACTCGTGCAGGTCCTTCAGGGCGCTGTGCAGGCCGTCGGCGCTCCGCCGGGTGTAGCGGACGAACTCCTTCATCAGCGGTTCGCCGAACTCCCCCGCGCAGCGGCCGACGAAGCCGCCGCCGAAGCCCTTGGTCCCGGCGACCCCGATGCGGGCGCCGTCGGCGGTGACGACGGCCGCCTGCCCCTCGAGGACGTGCGCGCCGGCGTCCCGGAGGATCGCCGTGACCTCCTCGGGCCGTTCGTCGTGGTGGTCGTGGTTGCCGAGCACGGCGACGACGGGCACCCCGAGGTCCTTGATCTCCCGGGCGACGATCGCGGCCTCCTCCGGTGTGCCGTGGCGGGTGAGGTCGCCGGCGAGCAGCAGGACGTCGGCGCACTCGGGCAGTGTCTCGAAGGAGGGCCGCAGGGTGCCCTGGCTCTCGGGGCCCATGTGGATGTCGCCCACGGCCGCGACGCGGATCATGTCAGGTCCTCTCCGTGGTCGGGCGAGGAGGTCCCGGCGATGAGCAGGTCGCTGTGGACCGGGTGCCCCGCCAGTTCCTCGCGGGCCGTGCGCAGGATGTGGTCCCGGCACTGGGTGGACGGCACGGTGCCGGTGAGCAGGACGGTGTCGCCGCGCAGTTCGAGCCGTACGCCGAGTTCCGCGAGGTCTCCGGAGGCCAGGTGCTCGGCGAGGTGGGCTACGCGGTAGTCGAGACTCCCTGCCGCCGGCGGGGGCGGCGGGGGCGTTTCGGTCATGACTGCCCCTCCTGGGCGTCGATCACGTTCAGCCGTTCGAGCAGGAAGAGGAAGGCGGCCGGCATGGGCTCGCCGCCGCAGGTCGTGCGGACCTCGTCCCAGTCGACCTTCTCGCGGACCGCGCGGGCCACCGGCAGCACCGACCCGAAGTCGCAGTAGTGCTCGGAGAAGGCGCTGATCAGGCTGCGGATGAGGTCGGTCGGCGACAGCACCGGCATGAGCACCGAGTCGACCGGCAGGACATGGGCCCGGTCGAGCATGTCCCGGGTGACGGGCTGGTGGGCCAGCGCGAAGATGATGTCGACGTTCTGCCCGTGGCAGGTGGTCTTCAGCAGCCAGTCCTCCGGTGGGGTCCGCACGGGCAGGCCGGCCTCGCTCAGTGTGGCGGCCACCGCCTCGGCGTCGTCGGGCAGGATCGCGAAGTCCGCGTCGTGCTGGAGGTAGCGGCTGCCGCCGTGGGCGTAGACGGCCACGCTCCCGGCGAGCGCGAAGGGGTGGCCCGCGCGTTTGAGCAGCGAGCCGATCTCCTTCGTCGCCTCCAGGATCGCCTGGCTGCGGTCGTGCGGCAGTTGCGCCGGTTCCCGCGCGGACGAGAACTCCAGGTCGGGCCCGTCCGAGGCGAGGCGGAGTTCGGTGACATCCGGTCGCCGGAGGGATGCGGTGTCCTCCCCGTTGTGCGTCATGACCTCTCCATTCGGCACCCTGCTTCCCGGGACGGCCGGATCGGCCCCGGGGCCGGTACGGGTACCCGGCGCACGGCCGGCGACACGGCGTCACCGAAAGGCTTCACCCGTCCGATGACGGGGTCCGGGGTTGCCGGGGGCCGGGGCGCGGTCGGCCGGGGAGCCGGGAGCCGGGGTACGGACAGCCAGGGCGCAGTCGTCCGGGGTGTCGGGGTGCCGGGAGCCGGGGTACGGACAGCCAGGCGCGGTCAGCCGAGGCGGGATCACCCGAAGCAGGCCGACCGAGGCGGAAGCGGCACCACCGCCCCAGGCGGGACCGGCCCAGACGGGCACGGCCGGGACGGGACCCGCCGTGGTGGCACCGCCCGACGTGGCGCCGCCCGCAGTGGACCGCCCCCCCCCGCGTGGGCTCGCCCGAGGCCCGGTCCGCCGGTTCCACGGCCTGCGGTCGGCCGGGCGGCGACGGCCGTCGCCGCGAGGCGGTCGCCTTACCGGGGCGGCCGTCGGTGAGTGGCCGGGCGACCTGGGCGGGAGCACGCTGGTAGGCATGGCACCCGGGGGCCCGCGCGTCCGTCTCCGGCAGCCGTGGCTCAAGGTCCACGCGCTGCTGGCGCTCCCGGTCGTGCTCATCGTGGTGATCACGGTCGTGGACCTGCGGCTGCCCTGGGACATCCACCTCGGACCGGCCCTGGTGATCGCCCCCGCGCTCACCCCTTCCTTCGCCGGCCCCCGGGCGACGGCGGGCGTCGGGGCGCTGGCAGTGGCCGCCCAGTTCCTCATCGGCGTCCACCGCGGCGGGCTCGCCACCACCAATCACATGGTGCAGCTCATCACCCTCGTGATCCTCGTGGTGCTCACCGTCGTCTACAGCGCCCTGCGCGAGCGCCGGCAGGCCCTGCTGGCCCAGGTCCGCACGGTCGCCGAGGCCGCGCAGCACGTCCTGATGTGGCCGCTGCCCGAGCAGATCGGCCCGCTGCGGATCGCCTCGCTGTACCTGGCCGCCGAGGACGAGGCCCAGATCGGCGGCGATCTCTACGCGGCGACCGTGTCCGACGGCTCGGTCCGCCTCCTCATCGGTGACGTCCGCGGCAAGGGGCTGCCCGCCATCGGCGAGGCCGCCCTGCTGCTCGGCTCGTTCCGGGAGAGCGCCCACCGGCGCATCCCGCTGGCCGAGCTGGCGACCCGGCTGGACCAGAGCGTCACCCGCTACGCGGCCGATCTGGAGAGTCCGGAGGAGGAGGGCGAGCGGTTCGCCACCGCGCTGCTCCTGGACATCCCGGAGCGCGGCCCGGTCACCATGACCAGCTGTGGTCACCCGCCGCCGCTGCTGCTGAGCCCCGGCCATGTGGTGACCGTGCCGAGCCTGCACCCGGCTCCGCCGCTCGGGGTGCACGCGGCCGCCGAGCACACCCTGGACGTGTTCTCCTTCGAACCGGGCGACACGCTGCTGCTCTACACGGACGGGGTCATGGAGGCCCGGGACGAGCACCACCGGTTCTATCCGCTCGCCGACCGGGTCGCGCGGTGGACCGAGGACAGCCCCGAGGCGTTGATGCACCACCTGCGGCGCGATCTGCTCGCGCACGCCGGCGGCCGGCTCGGCGACGACGCCGCGCTCATCGCCGTGCACCGCACCCCCGTCGAGCGCCGCCGTCACCACGGCCGCGGCGAGATGGCCCGCCACGGGTGAGCCCCCGGCCCGACCCCGCCGGCTCACGATCCAGGCCATCGGCCCGTCCCGCGCCTTACGGCGGCAACCAGGGCGAACGTCTGACTTCCGGTCGATAGCGGTACGACGGCACCCATGCGGGTGCCTGTCGCCGCCACGTTCAACTCACCTTGTGGCAAAGTTCAGTTCGGAGGGTGGCCCCTCCCGCCGAGACGTTGCGAGAATCTGCGGCGCCTCGACAACAGGGAGCCCACGTGCGTCAGTTGACCTCCGCGCTCGCCGCCGCCCTCGGCGCGCTCGCCCTCGTCCTCAGTTCGCCCGGCACCGCGGGCGCCAACGTCCTGCAACTGCTGCCGCAGAACGCCGACGGCCTGGAACAGACCTTCTCCCCCGCCTACGACTACGACGGGGACGGCTGTTACGCCACCGCCGCCATCGGCAGCGACGGCACCATCAACCCCGGTCTGAAGCTGGGCGGTGACGTCAACGGCCACTGCCACGACTACGCCCAGCTCGCCAACGCCAACACCTACTCGCGCGAGAAGTGCAACAACGGCTGGTGCGCGGTGATGTACGCCAGCTACTTCGAGAAGGACCAGGCGACCCTCGGGCCCGCCGCCATCGGGCACACCCACGACTGGGAGCACGTCGTGGTGTGGATCAAGGACGACACCGTCCAGTACGTCTCGGTGTCCCAGCACTCCGGCTACCAGGTCGCGGCCCGCTCCTCGGTGCGCTTCGACGGTACCCACCCGAAGATCGTGTACCACAAGGACGGCGTCTCCACCCACTGCTTCCGGTTCGCCAACACCAACGACGAGCCGCCGGAGAACGTGACGGGCGGCTGGTTCTATCCGCGGCTGGTCGGCTGGAACGGCTACCCGGCGGGCTATCGCGAGAAGCTGCTGAGCGCGGACTTCGGCGCGGCCACCATCAAGATCGACGACGGCGACTTCCAGTACGCGCTGGCGCACTCCATGCCGTCGGGCATCCCCTTCGACCCCAACGCCTGACCCCGGGCGCCCGCGTCGGCCCCGCGGGCACGCCCGGCCGGCCGGTGGGCGCGGGCCCCGCTCCGAATGGGGCGGGGCGGGACCCGTGCCCGGTGCCCCGGGTCAGCCGGCCGGCTTCAGGTCGGTGATCTTCAGGGTCTTCAGGTCGGACCGTACATCGATCCGGCTGACCTGCGGGTGCGGCCCGTCCCCCCAGGTGAGCGTGACCCTGCTGGTGGCGTGACCGGCGCCGGAGCCGGTGTAGGCCACCTTCCACTTCACCGGCACGTTCTGCGCGAAGAGGATGCCGTCGGCGTGTTCCCTCTTCTCGTAGGCGGCGACCTTCTTCTGCGCGGCGGCGGTGAGGTAGAAGCCGCGCAGCGCCTTGGCGCCGGCCGCGGCGGTGGGGTCGTCGGTGGCCCAGACGGCGTCGATGTAGGCGCCGTAGAAGTCGGCCACGTGCTGGGTGACGTTCCGCGGGTCGCCCTGTGCGGACGACACGGCGGCGGCACGGGTGGTGCCGTCCGCGGAGGCCCCCGCCAGGGCGGGCGTGACGGCGGCCAGGGTGAGGCCGGCCGTGAGGGCCGCGGCGGTGAGCAGGGTCTTGCGGCTGCGCATGGACATGTGTCCCATTCCCCCGGTTTCTTCGCGACCGGTCCGATCCCGGTCGTCGACAGCCCTTAAGACCGCTTTTCCCGCGCCCCGGTTCCGCTTTCCGCTCCCCTCTTTCCGGTCATTTCCCGTGCGGGGGCTGCGGCCCTTCGACGAGCCGGGCGAGGTTGTCCAGGGCCATGCCGGTGCCCCGTTCATTGTCCTCGGGCGGGATCGCGTCCGGGACGCCCTCGTGCCGGATCTCCACGTCCGTGCCGCCGTCGGCCGCGGTGAGCGTCGTCGTCATGGTCATCGTGGAGCGCAGGGCGTCGTCGCCGGTCTCGAAGGCGAAGACCTCGACGACCAGGGCGCCGGGCACCAGTCGGGCGAAGTGCCCCCAGTAGGTGTCCGTGCGCCCGCCGGACTTCCCGGCGCCGGCCGGGTCGTCGTAGGTGAGGGAGATCCGGAAGGTTCCGCCCTCACGGGCGTCGAAGGCGTGCACGCGGGCGGTCATGCCGGCCGGGACCCGCTAGGCCACGACCGCCTCCGGGTCGGTCAGGGCCCGGTAGACGGCGTGCGGGGGCGCTGCCACGTGCCGGGTGACGCGGGTGGTGTACATGGGGCTCACGGTAGCGGCCGGCGACCGCCCCGTCCGTCGTACGACGGGAGGCGGGGCCGAGGTCCGGGAGGTGGGTCGGACCCCGGCCCCGGGTCTGTCACGGCTTGCGGGCGACCGCGCCGTACATCGCGATGTCCTCGTCCCGGATGCCCTGTTCGCCGTTGCCGTCGGGGTGCCACTTGTGCACCTGGACGATGCCGGGCTCCACCAGGTCCAGGCCCGTGAAGAACGCGTGGGCCTCCTCCAGGGTGCGCAGCCGCATCGGCATGTTGCGGGCCGCGTACTCGCGGGCGACCCGGCCCACCTCCTCGGGCGCGAACTCGGCGGTGCCGATGGACATCGCGAGGTGGCTGCCGGACGGCAGCGGTTCCAGCAGCCGCCGTACGACGCCCACCGCGTCGTCGGCGTCCAGCATGAAGTGGACGATCGCGATGACGGTGAGGGCGACGGGCCGGCTCAGGTCCAGGGTCTCGCGCAGCTCGGGGGCGTCCAGAATGGCCGCCGGGTCACGGAAGTCGGCCTCGATGTAGGCGGTCCGGCCCTCGGGGGCGCTGGCCAGCAGGCCCTGGGAGAGGGTGAGCACGATCGGGTCGTTGTCGACGTAGACGACCCGGGACTCGGGGGCCACGGCCTGGGCGATCTCGTGCAGGTTCGGCGAGGTCGGGATGCCGGTGCCGATGTCCAGGAACTGGCGCATGCCCGCCTCCTGGGCGAGCCAGCGCACGGCACGGTTCATGAAGTCGCGGTTGGCCCGCATGTGCACCGGGAGCGCGGGCCACTCCCGGGACATGGCGTCGCCCGCCTCCTTGTCCGCGGGGTAGTAGTCCTTGCCGCCGAGTATGTAGTCGTAGATGCGGGCGGAGTGGGCGTTCTCGGTGTCGATCCGGTCGGCCGGCCATCCGTTGTCGGGCAACGCCGTGTCTCCCATTCGGTCAGGTGGGGCTCGGGGCTTCGCGTCAGCAGGTACGAGGGCGGGGCGGGCAGGCGGTATCGGGGCGGGTCACCACTCCTTGCGCAGCGCGGCGAGCAGGGTCTCGGTCCTGCGGGCGGACGCGGCCTGGGCGCTGAGCCGGTCCAGGGACTCCCGGTAGACCACGACCTCGTCGGCCTTGTCGAGGTAGACGGCCCCGAGGAGGCCGCTGAGATAGGCGATGTCGGGCAGTTCGCGGGCCCGGAACCGGAAGAGGTGGAAGGCTCCGGCCGGCAGCGCGGGGTGCGGGCCGTTGGCGAACGGCATGAGCTGCACGGTGACCTGGGGCAGCCGGCTGACCTCGATGAGGTGGTCGATCTGTGCGCGCATCACCCCGGGGCCGCCGACCGGCCAGCGCAGCGCGGTCTCGTCCATCACCACCCACAGCCGTGGCGGTGTGGCCCTGGTCAGCAGCTCCTGGCGGCGCATGCGCAGGGCGACACGGCGCTCGGCGACCTCGGCGGGCAGGTGCGGACCGGCCGTGGTGAGCAGGGCGCGGGCGTAGTCCTCGGTCTGCAGCAGGCCGTGCACGAACTGGTTCTCGTACGCCCGGATGTGCAGGGCCGCCTGTTCCAGGCTGAGGTAGGCGGAGAACCAGTCGGGCATGACGTCGCGGTAGGTGTGCCACCAGCCGGGCTTGTTGGCCTCGCGCACGGACTGCAGGAAGGTGTCGATCTCCTGCTGGTCGGTGACGCCGTAGACCTGGAGGAGTTTCTCGGCGTCCGCGAGCCGCAGCCGGGACACCTTGGCGGCCTCCATACGGCGGATCGTGGAGTGGCTGACCCCGATGGCGGCGCCCGCGTCGGCGTAGCTGAGGCCGGCCCGGGTGCGCAGCTCCTCCAGCCGTCTGCCGAGGATCATGCGCAGCACGGACGGGGCGCCGCCCCAGTCGGTCTCCGCGGTCACGCCCACCCCCTCGTCAGCTCCCAGGACACCCTCGCACGCGATCGGTGTGCGCAGCCCATTCGATCACGTTCTGGCCGATGCAGCATGCACTTCACCGCCTGCAAATTTCAACTTGTCGGTTGCGGAGCGTGGTTGGCGGGTGCCAGAGTGGACGCACTGCTCCGGCCGACCCGAGGAGCAGGCGACGCTGCCGGTCCGGGGAGGCAGGCCGCCGCCACGGCCCGCCGCCAGGCGGTGGGACGTCTGTTGCCCGAGCGGCCGGCCGACGCCCGCATCCTCACCCGCGAGGCCGGACGAAAGGCGCACGGCGATGGCTCCGCCCTCCCCCCACCGACGGTTCCCCCGACCGGCCGGCCAGGACAGCCGACTCGCCGTGCGGGAACGGCCGTCGTCCTCGTCGGCGACGGCGCCGCAGCGGCTGCCGGTCCCGGCCGGCGCCCCCGACCACCCGGAGGCGAGCACCCTGGTCGACTCCCTGGGCCCCATGGCCCCGACCACCTCGCCTCCGGGGCCGCATGTCCCGCTCCCACCCTCTGCCGAAGCGCACCGCTACGGGCGGTGAGGCCCGCGCCGCGCCCGAGGGAGAGGCCCCACCGACCCCGCGCGCCGGTCACCGCACCGCCCCCGGACCATCCCCCACTCGTCCGAAGGACAGCCATGCACCACGCCCCCACCCCTGCCCCCACCCCCACCCCCACCCCGGCCGCCGACCCGTCCTGGACCCGCACCCGTCCCAAGCCCGGCTCCCAGGAACAGGCCGGCTGACACGAGCGGCGGCCGGCCCGGGCGCCGGCACCCCGGTCGCCGGGTCGCGCGTCCGAGGAGAACGGCGTCCTTGCCGACGTCTGCGGGTGGCGCTTCCCGGCAGGGCCCGCCACAGCACGGGCCTCGTGCGGCCGGGACCCCGTACGGCGTGCCGGCCGCGACCCGCTAGATTCACCGCCGGTGCGGAGCGTCCGTGCTCTCGGTGGGCCGGTGCCGTGTCCGCCGTGTCTGCTGGGATGCGGGGTCGCATGGGCTGGTCGCTGTTCCGCCGTGGCCGGATCGCGTCGGGACTTGTGGTGCCGGGTCGGTGTACACCCGGGCGGCATGTCCTGCGCACCGAGCGGCTGTTGCTGTTCACCCCGCGCACCCGCCTGGACGTGGCGGCGGCACTCGCCGCGAGCGCCGACGCGGAGGCGCAGCGGTGGCTCGGCACCAAGGCGGACGAGGTGCTGCCCGACCCCGCCGTCCGCCGGGCCCTGCTGGCCTGGCGGCCCGCCGGGGAGGACGGCCGCCCGATCCCCCGCGAGCTGGCGGAACCGTTCACCCCCGGCCCGGACGACCCTCTCCTGCTGGTCGTGTTGCGCCGGTCCGGCCTCGGTTACGCCGGTGCTCTCGAACTGCACCACCTGACGGGCGAGATGGGCGGCTGGCTGGCGCCGGGCTGCCGTGGCCAGGGTCTGGGCGCGGAGCTGTTCCGCGCGGGCCTGGAGCTGGCCCACACCCACCTCGGGCTGGCCACGGTACGAGCCGGGGCCGAGCCCGCGAACGCCGCGAGCCGGCGTGCCCTGACCCGCGCGGGCCTCGTCCCCGACCAGGGCCCGCGCCGCCACACCCTGCCCGACGGCCGCGTGGTGGACGCCGTCTGGCACCGGCACGACACCACGACGCCGACGCACTGCGGCGACCGTCAGGGACCGTCCCGGCGGCGCCCGGCCACCCGGTCCGCGTCCGGCCGCCGTACGTCGTAGGCCCGGCCACGCCGGTCGGCAGGTTCCGGGTCATCGCACCTCGTTTGGCCCGGGCGGGTTGGCGGACCACCTCCCGCCGGGTCCGCCCCTCCTGACGCATCCTTCAGGGCCCGTGCTTCCCGTCGGCCCTGTCCTCCCCCTCGGCCCCTTCCTCCTCCGTTCCGCCCCCCAGGGCGCGGACGGCGGTCGACCACGCCTGGACGAGTGCGGTTTCCAGGTCGTCCAGCGGGTGGTCGGACGTGTCCAGCCGCAGGGCGGGGCCGATGTGCACGTGGACGCGGGGGCGGCGTACGGGCGCGGTGGCCCAGCCGGCGAGCTGCTTGACGAGGCTGCCGGAGGAGACCCGGCGGGCGCCCGCGTGCCCGACCGGCAGCACCGGGACGCCGGTGGACAGCGCGAGGCGTACCACCCCGGACTTCAGGCGTCCGGGCGGGCGGTCGTGGGAGGCGCGGTAGCGGGGCAGGCCGCCCTCGGGGTAGACGAGCACACCGCGCCCGGCCGCGAGGGCGTCGGCGGCGGCCCGGAGGGCGTCAGGGGCGCGGCGGCCGCCCCGGTGGACGGGCACGTGGCCCTCCCGGGTGAGGGCCGGGCCCAGCAGGGGCACCCGCCACAGTCCGGCGGTGGCCAGTACGGCGGGGCGCAGGCCGAGCCGGTGCAGGATGCCGATGAGCAGGACCGGGTCGAAGAACGAGGTGTGGTTGGCGGCGAGGACGTATCCCGTGCCGGACGGCCGCACCAGGTGCCGGGTGCCGCTCACGTCGGTGTCGCTGAAGACGGGCACCAGGGCCCCGGCCCATGCGGACAGCATCGGGCCCTCCTCTCCGCTGTTTCTCCCCCGTGCCGGTCATCACCGGCACCGCGCTCGCACGCACGGCCATTCTGCCCCTGATGCCCGTTTGGCGTGCGGTGTCCACAGGCCGGCGGGTGAAGGCGGACACCCTGGCCGGCGACTGGGACCGTGCTGCTACGACGGGATCCTCGGCGCCGGGATGTACGCGCTGTCCGCCGTGGGCATCACGACCGGCCGCCACCGACGCTTCGCCCGGTCCGGTGACGACGCGGGTGGCCGGGCACCGGCGCCACCACCAGAACGCCGGCCCGGAGGGCCGGCAGGCCGGGGCGTAGCGCGGGGACCGCTCCGGGGACGTGGCGGCGGGGCGGCTCAGGCGCCGGGCATCAGGCCCGCAGCCATCGTGGCCCCCAGCTCCCAGCACGCCCGGACGTCGGCCTTGCCCGGTTCCCCGGTGACGGTCACCGGCTCGGCCGCCCGGCGCCAGCCGAGGCCGGTGGTGACGGTCTCGACGGCGCGGACGGCACCGGTGACGTCGTTGCCGCCGTGGACGTAGAAGCCGAAGGGGCGGCCCCGGGTCTCGTCCAGGCAGGGGTAGTAGACCTGGTCGAAGAAGTGCTTGAGGGCACCGGACATGTAGCCCAGGTTGGCGGGCGTGCCGAGCAGGTAGCCGTCGGCTGCGAGCACGTCGGAGGCGGTGGCCGACAGGGCCGCCCGGCGTACGACGCGCACGCCCTCGATCTCGGGTGTCGTGGCTCCCGAGACGACCGCCTCGAACAGGGCCTGGCAGTTCGGTGAGGGGGTGTGGTGGATGATCAGCAGGGTAGGCACATCCGGCACCCTGCCGTGCGCGTACCGTCCCTCGCAAACGGCCGCTCCGAGGCGCCTTCCGAGGCATACTGCGAGGCGCGGTCCACGGGCGGAGTCCGGGGCCGCGCGACCGGCTTTCCGGGACGGGACGCGCGGCCGGACCGAGACAGGAGGATCAGTCGTGGTCGACGAGGACCGCAGGGCACAGGCCGCCGTGGTGTTCGACGCGCTGGGGCTCGCCTACGAGCAGGCGTTCGCCGGCTCCGCACCGCACCGGGCGTCACTGCGCCGGCTGGTGGAAGGGCTGGCGCCGGGCAGCAGGGTGCTGGACGTGGGCAGCGGGACGGGCCGCCCGACCGCGCAGACCCTGACCGAGGCCGGACACCGGGTGCTGGGCATCGACATCTCACCGGTCATGGTCGACCTGGCCGCGCGGCAGGTGCCCGGGGCCGAGTTCCGGCTCGCCGACATCCGAAAGACGCCGCTGCCGGAGGACTCGTTCGACGCCGCGTGCGCGTACTTCTCGCTGTTGCAGATGTCCCGCGCCGAGCAGGCGGCCGTCGTGGCGAAACTGGCCCGCGCGGTACGGCCCGGCGGCTTCGCCGCGCTGGCCACCGTGCCGCTGGACCTGGAGGACGCGGAGGGTCTCTTCATGGGGCAGCCGGTCCGGGTCACGAGCTTCGCCGCGGAGGCGTTCACCGCACTCGTCTCCGGCGCGGGCCTGACGGTCCTGGCGCAGGAGCAGGCCCTGTTCACCCCGAGCGCCCCCGAGGCGGGACCCGAGCCCCATCTCTTCCTGCACTGTGTGCGCGAGGCCGGGTGAGGGACAGCCGGTGAACCGCAGCTGGTGAACCTCATCGCGGCCGGTGTTGTCGGTGCCCTCGGCTACAGTGACGCCTCTGAACCGAAGGGGAGGCAACAGTGCAGGTCGGGGTGGGGACCGTCGGAGGCCGCATCGTCGTGGTGGCCGCGCTCGCGGCGGTGCTCGGCGGGTGCGCCGGGTCCGCGGACGGTGACGGGAGGAAGTCCGCGAGCGCGTCGGCGAGCACGCGGGGCACGGCGGCCGGGGACACGGGCGCGAAGGGCGCGACGGCGGCACGCGGCGGCACGATCGGAGCGGCAGGCTCGGCCTGCGAACTGCCCGTCAGCTTCGCCGTCGCCCGTCACTGGAAGCCCAAGTCGATAGACGCCGAGGAGGAGTTGGCCAAGTCGTCGAAGGGCGAGGACGGCGACCTCAGCGGGGCGCTCGCCGACGCCTTCCTCCGGCAGGGCCCGGTCACGGCCGCCTGCGAGATCGACGCCAAGCCGGCCGGCAACATCGGCTTCCTGCGGGTGTGGAAGGGCAAGGCCGGCGACGCGGACGCGGGCAGTGTGCTGCGCGCGTTCGTCGCCGCCGAGGACAACGTCGGCAAGGCGAGGTACCACTCCTTCAGGACCGGCGGCGGCGTCCCCGCGGTCGGGGTCGAGTACCTGTACACGAGCAAGCTGCTGGACGAGACGAAGAAGGAGAGCGCCTTCGCCGTCAGCACGCCCGACGGTCCGGTCGTCCTGCACCTCGGGGGCATGGACACCCAGGAGCACGAGGAGATGCGGCCCGCGTACGACCTCGCCCAGCAGACGCTCAAGCTGAGCTGAGGTCCGCCGCCCGCTCCCGCGCCGTGGCCCGGCCCAGGTAGGTGAGGGGGCCCGCGTCGGCGACCGGGATCTCGTGGAAGCCGACCCGGTCGTAGAAGGCGCGGGCGGCGGTGTTGGCGGTGACCATGCCGAGGTGGACCGCCTGGACGCCCTGTCCGCTCAGGGCGTCCAGGAAGGTGTGCAGCAGGCGGCGGCCGTGCCCCTGCCCCTGCCAGGGCGGCAGCAGGTCGATGTGCAGGTGGGCGGGGTAGGCGGCGAGTTCGGGGACGAGCATCCGCTCCGGGTGGTGCAGGAGGCTGATCATCTCCTCCGTGGGCGTGCGGGGCGGCGCGACGGGCTCGGGATAACGGCCGGCCAGCCGGGGGATCCAGCTCCGCCGGAAGTCCTCCACGAAGCGTTCGGTGTCCGCCGTACCGACGATGTATCCCACGGCCCGGCCCGTGCCGTCGTCCAGTACGAAGGCGAGGTCCGGGTCGAAGTGGCAGTACGGCTCGGCGAAGAGCGACGGCATCAGGCGCTGGTCGGGGTAGAGGGCCCTGGAATCGCCGCCGTTGTCCGCGGTGCGGACGCAGACGTCGGCCACGGCGTCGCGGTCGGCGGGGCGGTAGGGCCGTATCGGCGGGTTCGGGTGGAGGGACGGCATGGCCCCTATGCTCGCTCCTTGGGAGCGCTCCCACAAGGGGTGTGCCGTACGGCGGCGACCGCCTCGGAGAGGGCCGCCGCCGTACGCGGACGGTCAGTAGCGCATGCGCCTGGCCCGGAGCAGCATGAACAGGCCTGACAGCCCGAGCAGCGTGCCGATCGCCGCGGGCCACAGCTGGGCGCCCGTCTCCGCCAGACCGCCCCGGCTCGCCTGCGGTTCGGTCCCCGCGGCCGCCGGTGGGGCGTACGCGGCGGCGGTGGTGCCCTGACCCGGTGCGGTGGCGGTGGCCGTGGCGCCCCGACCCGGCGCGGTGGCGGACGGGGCCGGTGCCGGACGCGCCGCTGTGGACCGGGGTTCGGCGGACGCGGCAGGTGCCGCCTTGTCGTCCGTGTCGTGCTTGGTGGTGCGGGCGGGTGACGTCGTCGCGTCGTGCCGTGGCACCTCACCGGCCCGGGACGCCGACGGCGCGGGCGGGGAGGTGACGCTCCCGCCGCCGTCCTCCGTGGAGCCGTCGCCCGGCGTCGCCGTGGCGCTCGGACTCGCCGTGGGCGCCGGCGTCGTGGCGGAGCCGTCGTCGCCCGGGGAACCGCAGGTGCGGCCGGAGTTGATGCAGTCGACCATCTCGCGCATCAGCTTCTCGTCGAAGACGTTGATGAAGTCGCCGTGGTCGGTGACGGGCTTGTGCAGCTGCTCGGGGAAGGAGTCCACCGCGAACAGCGGGACGGTACGGCCGCCGTCCGTGAGGCTCGGCGCGTCGACATCGTAGACGATGCGCTGCACCAGCTGCGGAATGGGCGCGAAGCCCGCCGGGCAGGAGCCGTCGGCGGACGTGAAGGCCACGTGGGTACGGTGGTTGGCGCTGTCGATGTTGCGGCCGTCCCAGCAGCTCTGGAAACGGAAGGTGCGCACCACGTCACTGCCCGGCGGGCACAGCGGGTACTTGTCCTTCAGCTGCCGGTTCTCGTAACCGGTGCAGCTCCAGGACGCGTTGGCGTTGCCGGGGCCGTTGACGAAGGCCTTGGCGTCGCCCGTGATGATGCGCAGCAGGCGCGGCATGGCGGTGACCTTGCCGCGCGGGTTGCCGACGAACGTCAGCGTGACCTGCCTGGGCGTCACGATCCGGCCCGCGTTGCCCTCCGTACCGCCGCCCGGCGCGCCGGCGTCCCGCTCCTGGGTGCCGTTCTGCAGGCGCAGCACCGGCCAGTAGTACGACGACTTGTCGCCCTGGTCCGCACAGCTCGTGCCGGCCTCGGCCAGGTCCTCGTCGCTCGCGAAGGCGTTGTTGCCCTGGTTGCCGACGTAGTCGTGGAAGTGGTGGGCGCCGTTGGAGACGCCGGGGGCGACGATGACGTTGTCGGAGTTGAACAGGCCGCCCGCGTTGACCCCGCAGTCGGAGGTGAACGTGCCGCGCGAGGCGTCGGCCTGCGGCGGCGGGGCCGGTGCCTCGGGCGGTACGGAGGTGATGTCCGCGTAGTCCGAGACGACGGGCCCGTTGCCGCCCTGCCCGGCGCCGTTCTGTCCTTGACCGCCGCCGTTCTGTCCCTGCGCGTCGCCGCCCTGGTCCGCGCCTGCGCCGTCCTGCTCCTGGCCGGTGCCGCCCTGCCGGCCGCCGTCGGCCGGCGTGCCGGTGGCCTGACCGTCGTCGCCGGGACGCAGGGTGCAGGCGGCCAGATCGTCCAGGCCCCGCGGACGTTCCCCCGACCGGCCGAGGGCGTCGGCGATCCGTCCGATGGACTCCGAACGCTTCTCCTCCAGCGGCTTCATGATGGTGTCCCCGGCGGAACCGGCGTCCTGGCCGCCGGCCCGCCCCGCCTGCTGCACCTGCTGGTACGCCGCAGCGATCTGCTGGTCCAGCGCGGCGAGTTCGCGGTCGACCTCGGGACGGGCCGCGTCGGGCACGTCCGTCAGCCGGCCGCCGACATCGGGGCAGTCGATGGTCGCCATGCCCGAGGAGAGGACACGCCCGGAGGCGTCCGTGCCGGAGCCGTCGCCCCAGCCCTCGGTGGCCGAGGCGTAGACGTTCGCCCCGACGAGCCCGGCTCCCCCGAGCATCAGGGCGACCGCGGCGAGGGTCGCGCGTCGTGCGCCGGTCGGGCGTCTGCGCCTGTTGCGTACCAAGGTCGTCCCCTGTGTGATCGCCGGTGGTCTGACCGCCGGTGGGTGTGGCCGGCGGCCGGGCATGGAGTTCCCCGGCTTCATACGGCGGGCGGAGCCGCTGTGTTCAACGGAATCACGAATTCACCGGGACCTCACAGAAAACCATGGTCGCCGCCCTTTCCCCGTCGAACACCGTCGCGAACATCACGAATACGTATCGGACATTCCACACCTCAACCTTCACACGAGGTACACACGTTGGCTAGGTTGACGCGAGGCCGCCGCCCGGCTCTGCCCCGGCGAGCCGCCCAACTGCCCTGCGGGGCGAGGAAGGAGCACGTCCTCCATGTCGCCGGAGAGCCGCGACGAGGTGCGACAGCGGATCGCATCCCTCTACGACCGGGCGGAGAACGACACCGGTAACTTCAACGCGACCCGGGCCATGGCCGCCCGGACGCGTTCGCGTGGCGTACCGCTGGCCAAGCGGGCGGGCCGGCGTCAGGACCCCGCGCTGGACGAGGTCGCCCGGAAGTGGTTCGACGCGGCACGCGCCGCCGTCGGCCCGACCGTCCCCGCCGTACTGCCCGCGGACCGGCTGCCCGACAGGTCCGCCGCTCCGGCGCGTTCGCGGGAGCCGATGGACGGGGTGCCGCTTCCCGGGGGTGAACGGGAGGTCCGCGCCCTGCCGGGTGGGGGCGGTGAGCCCCTCGCTCTGCCGCGGGGTGGCGGCGACGCCCTGGGCCTCCCCGCCCTCCCGGGCGGCGGGGAGCCGCGCGCTCTTCCGGGCGGTGAGCGGCGGGCGCTGGGGACGGGCGGCCTGCCCGAACAGCGGTCCGCCGGACGGGAACCGGGTACCGGCCGGGTTGTGGCCGAGCTGACGACCGGCTCGGTGACGGGCTCGGTGACGGATGCGACGAGCGGGTTCCTGCCGGGCGGGGCCCTGCCGGGCGAGTCCCTGCCGACCGGGTTCCTGCCGGGCTGGGCCGTGCCGGGCGGGGCCTTGCGGTCGGAGCCCTCGCAGACCGCCGGGCTCCCGGCCACCGGACCCTTGCCCGTGCTGGACACCGGCCCGACCGCGCTGGTCGACACCACGAGCGGTACGGACCTCCCGGGCGCCGGGATCGGGTGGGGCGGCGGTGCGGCGGACACGTCCGGCCGGGGCTTGACGGGAACGGCAGAACCGGTCGGCTGGGCCACGGCCATACCGGCGGGCCCTGCCGTTGCGCCGGTCGCCGCGCCCGTCGTTCAGCGGGCGGCGGTCCAGTTGCCCCGGGCACTCCCCGGGTCGGCCGGACTCCTCCGCCTGTCCCCCGCCGCTTCGAAGGCCGGAGCGCGGCGGAAGCTCGACACGGCGCGCGACCTGCTGTCCGGGCGCACCCTCAGAGCGGGCCTGCCGGACACCGCCGACCGGCCGTGGACGGCGACGGCGCAGTCCGCCATGACCTCGGCCGTCCCGTGGCAGCGACACGGCGCGGAACCCGTCGTGTCGGCGGCGCCAGTGGCAAGTCCTCCGCCGGTCGGCATCACCGCTCCCATGACCGACACCGGCTCCCTGTCCCTCCCTCTCCCTCTCCCCCTGCCGGCACCCGCGCCCGTCGAGCCGCCCCGCGCCCCCCGTGCCGCGAAGGCCATCGCCTTCGCTCGGGCGCAGCTCGGGAAGCCGTGCGTGTGGGGTGCCACCGGTCCGGACTCCTACGACTGCTCCAGCCTGACCCAGGCGGCGTGGAAGGCGGCCGGCGTCACGTTGCCGCGTGCCGCGCACGAACAGGCGCTGGCCGGAACGCCGCTCACGACCGCCGGACTGGAACCCGGTGACCTGGTGCTCTTCTTCGAGGACGACCGGCACGTGGGCCTGTACGTCGGCGACGGGATGATGGTCCACGCGCCCGGGCCGGGGTCGTCCATCCGCGAGGAGTCGATCTACGGCGCCGGGGAGGCGGCGATCCACCGGATCATCCGGCCGGCCTGACGGGGCCCGGCCTCGGCGTCGGCCGCCCGCCCGCGCGCGTTCGGGCCGGGCGTGCGCCGGCGCCGCAGCGACCGGAGGAGCGGACGCGCGCGGAGAGCCGGCAGGTCCGGGGGGCGCGGCGATGTGGCCGGTCGCGCGGCCAAGACGCACGTCACCGCCTGAGGGCGACGCCCCGCCGAGCCCCGGCCGGCCTCGCCCTGCCCATAAGGCACCCCTGGGAGAGGCATAAGATCAGCTTATGAGGTCATAGACGGGACCCGCGTACCGACTTAGGTGTGCCTTAGTTTAGGCTCCTGATCACGTGCCCCATTCACGTTCGAAGGGAACCTGATCATGCCGCGCCCCCTGCGGGTAGCCATCGTCGGAGCCGGCCCCGCCGGGATCTACGCCGCCGATGCCCTGCTCAAGTCCGAGGTGGCCGCCGACCCCGGTGTCTCCATCGACCTCTTCGAGCGGATGCCCGCCCCGTTCGGCCTGATCCGGTACGGCGTCGCGCCCGACCATCCGCGCATCAAGGGCATCATCACCGCCCTGCACCAGGTGCTGGACAAGCCGCAGATCCGTCTGTTCGGGAACGTCGACTACCCGACGGACATCAGCCTGGACGACCTGCGCGCCTTCTACGACGCGGTGATCTTCTCGACCGGCGCGACGGCCGACCGCGAGCTGCGCATACCCGGCATCGACCTGGACGGCTCCTACGGCGCCGCCGACTTCGTCTCCTGGTACGACGGCCACCCGGACGTGCCCCGCACCTGGCCGCTGGAGGCCGAGAAGGTCGCCGTTCTGGGAGTCGGCAACGTCGCCCTGGACGTCGCCCGTATCCTCGCCAAGACCGCGGACGAGCTGCTGCCGACCGAGATCCCGCCGAACGTCTACGACGGCCTGAAGGCCAACAAGGCCGTGGAGATCCACGTCTTCGGCCGCCGTGGCCCGGCACAGGCGAAGTTCAGCCCGATGGAGCTCCGCGAGCTGGACCACTCCCCGAACATCGAGGTCATCGTCGATCCCGAGGACATCGACTACGACGAGGGCTCGATCGAGACCCGGCGCGGCAACAAGCAGGCCGACATGGTCGCCAAGACGCTGGAGAACTGGGCGATCCGCGACGTCGGCGACCGCCCGCACAAGCTCTTCCTGCACTTCTTCGAGTCGCCGGCCGAGATCCTCGGCGAGGACGGCAAGGTCGTCGGCCTGCGCACCGAGCGCACCGCCCTGGACGGCACCGGCAACGTCAAGGGCACCGGCGAGTTCAAGGACTGGGACGTCACGGCGGTCTACCGCGCGGTCGGCTACCTCTCCGAGAAGCTGCCCAAGCTCCCCTGGGACATCGACTCCGGGACCGTGCCGGACGAGGGCGGCCGGGTGATCGAGGAGGGCGGCGCCCACCTGCAGTCCACCTACGTCACCGGCTGGATCCGGCGCGGCCCCGTCGGCCTCATCGGCCACACCAAGGGCGACGCCAACGAGACCGTGGCCAACCTGCTGGACGACTACGCCGGCGGCCGTCTGCACACTCCGGCCTCCCCCGAGCCGGAGGCCGTGGACGCCTTCCTCGCCGAGCGGAACGTCCGCTTCACCACCTGGGAGGGCTGGTACAAGCTGGACGCCGCCGAGCGTGCGCTGGGCGAGCCGCAGGGCCGCGAGCGCGTGAAGCTCGTCGAGCGTGAGGACATGCTGCGGGAGAGCGGAGCGTAAGCCCCTCTCCTCCCTCCGGGCCCCTGGGGGCCGGCGCCGCCGCGCCGGCCCCCGCCGCGTTCAGTGCCGCACCGCCCGGCGAACGACTCGGTCGCGCAGCGAGCATGAAGGCGCGCCGGATTCCGGCGCGTGCCGACAGGGGTGAACGGGGTCCGCCCTCGAGCGGATGGACGGGCGGGCCCCGTTCGCCGGACATTGTGGGGGCCGGGACCGCCGCCCGGGCACGGGTGAACCGCGGTCACCTGACGCGCACCGCGCACACCCCGGGCGTACGGCGCACACCCCGCGCTCCGTGCGCACCCCGGGGCGACGCGCGGGGCCGGGCCCCCATCGCCGTGTCGCCGCGCCGAACGGTGATACTGGGAGGCCCACCCGCCCCCATCAGCAGATTGGCTCATGTCGAACTCCGCCGGCGACCGCGCCACCACCCCGCAGACCCTCTGGGCGGCCCGGGGCCGCCACACCGGTCCCGCCCCCGAGAACGTCGTCCGCCGCACCCTGCGGCAGCGCAAGGAGAGCGGTGACATCGACGACTTCACCGAGCCGCCCACGGCCGGCGACCCGGACCGGCGGGTCTTCGAGGCCCGCTGGCGGGCGGACGGCGCGGTGACCGTGCGGGCCCGGCTCACCCTCGTACCACGCGAGGGCCGGCTGCCCGGCCACGAGTGGCGGCTGGTCGCGGAGGCGGAGCGCCCGTGGGACGACGCGTGGCCGTCGCCCGCGACGCTGTTCTGGCCCGAGGGCGGCCCGGGCGAGGACGACGACGGTTCCTGGGACCACCACCCCACGGTCGCGGGCCTGCGCCTGCGGCACGCCAACGCGCTGCCGGAGGACGACAAGGACATGCGGCGGCTGCTGCGGGACGCGGCCCGGGAGGCGTGGTGCGTCCATGTCGTCGTGCACGAGGCCATGACACCCGACGAGCGGGGGAGGCTGCCGCTGGCGCGGCTGCTGCCGCCCGGCCTGCGGCACCGTGTGATCGAGCACCGGGCCACACCGCAGCAACTGCGCGCCGTCAACTGGGCGCTGAAGGACCTCGGCGTCGAGGTGCCGCGCGGCGGGGCGGTGCTGCTGCCGCCGGATCCGGCGCCGGAGGGGTACGACGGCCGGGAGCACAGCGTACGCACCGTCTTCCTGGACGGTTCGGAACCGGCCGGACTCATCGCGGCGCTGCGGCACTTCGTCGCCCTGCCCCGGCCGCTGCCGGCGGACGCCGAGGAGGCGCTGACCGATCTGCGCGAGAACTGGACCCTGTTGACCCTTCAGGAGGAGCTGGAGCGCGAGCGGCGGCTGGTCGCCATGTACGCCGAGGCGCTGGAGGCGATGACGAAGTCCCGGGACCTGTACAAGCAGGCCGCCGAGCAGGCGCTGGAGGCCCTGGCTGCGTACCGCGACGTCCCCCTGCCCGCCCTTCCCCAGCAGCGGCCCGCCTCGCGGGCACCGGGCGCCCTGCACCAGCTGACGCGGACGTTCGAGCGGCTGAGGCTGACGGGCAAGGGCAGGCAGCAGCAAGGGCCTGCCGCGGACTCCTCCTCCTACGGCACGACGCCGGCGGACGGCAGCGCCGGGGCCACGGGCGGCGCTGCGGACGGCCGTTCATCGTAGGCGTTCGCCGGGGTACACGGACGGTCGTACGCTTCACAGGCGCCCCACTCCCGCAAGGAGCCGCGATGGACATGCCCACGACCCTGCTGGTACTCGCCGCCGCGGTCGCGGTGGTGCTGCTCGCCGTCGCGGTCGGTCTGCTCGTGCGGCTGGTGCGGGCGCGCCGGACGCTGCGGCGGGCGGGGCTGCCGACAGGGCCCCGTTGGGTGTTCTGGGGCGCGGTCGCGTATCTGGTGCTGCCCACCGACCTGCTGCCCGACCCGGTCTACCTGGACGACATCGGCGTCCTCCTCCTCGCCCTGCGCAGCCTGCGCGCCGCCCGGCCGCTGCCGCCGGGGACGACCGAGCCCTGACCGGCCGGGCGTGGTGTACCGCACCCCGGGTGGTGCCGCACCATGGGGCGATGCGACCCGTGTTCACCGGCATACCCGGTGCCCCGACGGCTCCCGGCGTGGCCGTGGTCGTCGACGTGATGCGCGCGTTCACCGTGGCCGCCTGGGCGTTCCGGCGCGGCGCCGAGCGGATCGTCTTCGCCCGCACGCGGCGGGAGGCGCTGGCGCTGAAGGCCCGTCACCCGGACTGGCTCGCCTGCCAGGACGGGGCGCCGTCGCCGGGGTTCGACCTGGTCAACTCGCCCGCGCGGCTGCGTGCGCTGGACCTGCGGGGCCGTACGGTCGTCCAGAAGACCACCGCCGGGACGGCCGGGGCGCTGGCCGTGGCGGACGCCGGACTGCTGCTGTGCGCGAGTTTCGCGGTGGCGGGGGCGACCGCCAAGGCACTGCGACGGGTACGGGCGCAGGCGGTGACCTTCGTGGTCACGGGGGACGGCGGACGGGCCGAGGAGGACCTGGCCTGCGCGCAGTACATCGTGGAACGCGTGCGGACGGACGACGCCGACGCGGGCCCCTACCTGGCGCGGGCCCGGCGCTCCACCGCCGCCGCACGGCTGGCCGACGGTGCGCGCAGCGGGTGGGCCGGTGTCGACCCCGAGGACGTGGCTCTGTGCCTGGAGACGGACACGTTCCCCTCGGCGATGGCGGCCGCCCGGGAGGACGGCCACCTGGTGCTGTGCCCCTGGGCACCCGCCGAGGCGGCCGCCCTCGCCTGAGCGGCCCCGGCGGCAGCGGTCCGGACACGCTCCCGGCAGCGGGCCCGGCCCCCTGGACGGACTCAACCGGCTTCGGCGGGCTGGGCCCTGCCCGTCGTCAGGGCCGTGAGCAGGACCGCCAGTGCGCCGAGTGCCGCTGCCGCGGCCGTCGGGCCGGCCAGCCACGACGGTGCGAGGGTCGCCGCGCGCAGCCGGGCCGGGTCCGGCAGGTTGAACCGTCCGCCGAGCACGTGTCCGGCGGCGAGCACCGCCGTGACGCCGACCGCGGCCGTCGCCGCCACGAGCCGGGCCGGCGCCGCCCGGGCGGTGAGGGCGAGCGCCAGCAGGCCGCACAGCGCCGAGGCGAGCAGGGTGGCTCCGAGGGCGCCGTGGGACAGCCCGGTCCAGTAGCGCGGGGCGTGCGCCGTCCCGCACAGGAACACCAGCGACGCGGCGCACCGCGTGGCCCACACGCTTGCCGTCGGCGACCGGTCGTCCCCGGACCGTTCCGCGGCGGCCTGCCGTCTTCCCGCCCGCCCTTCCGCACCGGACCGCGGCGCCCTCGGGCGCCCTTCGACCAGGATGCGCCGGGTCCTCACCGGCGCCGCGTCGGCCGGCCGGACCGCCGGCGCCGGCTCTTCCGCCACGGAGCACTGCGTCTGCGCCGGTTCCTCCGGGGCCGACCACCCCACCTCCCACACGACCGCCGGTACCACGGCGGCGGACACCGACGGCTCCTCGGCCTGCCCGGCCTCCCGTTCCGCCGCGAGCCGGCCGATCAGCTCGGCGAGCTCCTCCACGGGCCGGTGCACCGCCACCGCCCGCACGGCGGCTTCCGCGCAGTGGGAGGGTTCCCCCGGGCCGCGGTGCAGCAACTGCACCAGCCGGGAGACGTCCTCCAGAGGGCGGCGCTGAGCTGCGGCCCGGATCGCCTCGTCGGCGCTGTCGCTGTCCCGGGGCGGTTCGGTCAGCAGCGTCACCAGCCGGGTGACGTCCTCCACCGACCGTTCGACCGCGACCGCGCGCAGCACGTCGGAGGTCGTCCGGGCCGGCTCGGGCGAGCTCTCCAGCAGCGTGACGAGCCGGACCACGTCCTCCACGGGGCGGTCGGCGACGGCCGCGTGGACCAGGCTGCGCAGGGGGTCGCCGTGCGGGGGTTCCTCCGGGGGAAGCGGCCGTGCCGCGGGCGTGAGCGGGTCCGGGGACGAGGTGGGGGCGCCGGGGGCAGCCGGTGCCGTGGGTATCACCGAGTCGTCGGGACGAGGGGATGAGGAACAGGTCGTCATCTCGGCTCCAGGAGAAGGGTGCGACCGCACCCGCGCCCCGTCTGCGGTCGCCGCGTCACGGAGTCCATTACTAGGAGCGGGCACGGCAGGCCGCCACTCGGGCGGGGCACTGGTGTGAGCCGCCCGTCCCCCGGCCCCGCGCCCGCTGCGGCCGGGCCCGCCCCCCGCCGCAGTCCCTGCAAGGCCCGCCCACCGGACCCTGATCCACACCCGCCCTGCCCGCGCCCACCCCCGGCCGACCGGCACCGCGCCACGCGCGAGCCCCCGCCGCACCCGCACCGCGCCCCGCCCTTCTCCCACCCCGCCCAGGTGCGTTCCGCGCGTCTGGTGGCGCATTCTTGCTGTGTCATCCACCCGGAGCCGCACGGGACGAGGTGGGGCCGATGGCCGGGAGCGACGAGCAGGCGGTCCGTACGCGGGCCCGGCTGACCGCGCTGCTGGCGGACGTCTCGACCAGCGCCCTCACCTCGGCCGGCGGCCGGGTGGCGGGCGTTTACCTGCGCTCGCGCGCCCCGGGCCTGCTGCGTCTGGCGGTGCTCACGGGGCTGCCCGGTCCGCTGTTCAGGTCCTGGTGGCGGCTGCACGTGAGCCGGCCGTTCCCGGTCGCCGACGCCTACCGGCTCGGCGTCCACGTGGTCCTGCCGAACGCCACGGAGACCATGCGCCGGTATCCGCAGTTCGCGGCCGGCCTGCCCTTCCCCTTCGGGTCGGTGCACGTTCCGGTACCGGGCGGCACCGGGCCGCTGGGGGTGCTCACGGTCCTGCACCCGGCGGTGACGGACACCGTGGACGACCTGCTCGACCGGGAACTGCTCGGCCGGCTGGCCGAGGGCCTGGGCACCGAACTGCTCGGCCTGGCCGACGGGGACGAGAGCGCGATCACCTGGGACGGCGAGCCGCTGTGCGTACGGCCGCCCGCGAGCCGGCCCGCCCGGGCCGCCGTGGGACGTTTCAGCTGGGACCCGTCGACCTCCCTGGTCCGTGCGGACGACCGGTTGCACGCGCTGCTCGGGCTGCGCCCCGGCGAGTTCGCGGGCACGATGACGGAACTCGCGAACGCCGTGGCCCCCGCCGACGCCCACCGGGTGCTGGCCGCGCTGCGCGACACCGCCGCCGGGAAACCCCCGAGCGCGCCGCTGAGCCTGCGGGCCCACGACGGCACACCACGGCTGCTGGACCTGTGGCCGGTTTCCGCGGACCGGGCCGGCACGGCGGTCCACGGGGTGGTGTTCGAACCCGGTACGGCCGCCTCCGCCGACGGCGCGGCCGACCTGCTGCCGGAGGGCGTGTTGTGCGTGGACCGGCTGGGGCTGATCGTGTACGTCAACCCGGCGGCGGCCCGGCTCACGGGCCGGGCGCGGGAGCGGCTGCTGGGGCGGGCACTGTGGGACGCGCTGCCCTGGCTGACCGGGCCGCCGTACGACGACCACCTGCGCGGGGCCCTGCTCTGCCCCGAGCCGGTGCACTTCCACGTCCGGCGGCCGGCCGACGAACGGGACGGGCCCGGGGAGGGCGACTGGCTGGCGGTGTCGGTGCACCCCGGCACGGACCTGCTGACCTGCGTGCTCGTCCCGGCCAGCCGGGTGGACGCCGCGAGCGGGCCGGTGCCCGAGGTCCAGGACGCGGAGCACACGGTGGCGGGCGCCCACGCGATGGCGCCGCTGTACCGGCCGATCGCGCTGGCCATCGCGCTGACCGACGCGGTGACCGCCCGGCAGGTGTCGGCGGTGGTCATGCAGGAGCTGCTGCCCGCGTTCGGCGGCCGGCGGCTGGCCATCTACCTGCTCCAGGACCGGCATCTGTACCTGGCCTGGGAGACGGGGTTCCCGCAGGGGTTCCTCGCCCCGTTCGAGGGCATCGGCCTCGACGCGCACGTGCCCGGTGTGGAGACCCTGACCACCGGCCGGCCACTGTTCTTCGAGTCCATGGGGCAGCTCGCGGCGGCCTATCCGGGCCTCGCCCTCGACGCGCAGGTGGGTTCGCGTGCCTTCCTGCCGCTGATCGCCTCCGGCAGGCCGGTGGGCTCCTGCATCCTCGGCTTCGACCGCGAGCGCGGGTTCAGCACGGAGGAACGCGCGGTCCTCACCGCGCTCGCCGGGCTGATCGCGCACGCGATGGAGCGGGCGCGGCGCTACGACGACGAGGCGGCCCTCGCCCGCGGCCTGCAGCAGGCCCTGCTGCCCCGGCGGCTGTCGACGCATCCGCGGGTCGAGACCGTGGGCCGGTACCTGCCGGGGACCCAGGGCATGGACGTGGGCGGTGACTGGTACGACGTGGTGGAGGCCGGGGACGGGCTCGCGCTGGTCATCGGCGACGTGCAGGGGCACGGGGTGCAGGCGGCCGCCACGATGGGGCAGCTCCGCAGCGCGGTGCGCGCGTTCGCGCTGGGCGACCGGCCGCCGGACGAGGTGCTGTGCGGCACCAACCACCTGCTGATCGACCTGGACCCCGGCCAGTTCGCCAGCTGCTGCTACCTGCGCCTGGACCCCGCCACCGGCCGGGCCCGGATCGCCCGGGCGGGCCATCCGCCGCCGCTGCTGCGCTGTCCGGACGGCCGGACCCGGCTGCTGGACGTCGCCGGGGGTGTCGTCCTCGGGGTGGATCCGCACGCCCGGTACCCGGTGACCGAGCTGTGGCTGGAGCCCGACGCGATCCTCGCCCTGTACACCGACGGCCTGGTGGAGCGGCCCGGCGCCGACATCGACGACGGCATCGCGGCGCTGCGGCGGGCGCTCGCCCAGGCAGGTGCCGGTGCCGGCCGGGGCGGCGGGCGGTCCCTGTCCGGGGTCGCCGACCGGCTGACGGCCACCGCCCGGCACGCCACCGACCGCCCCGACGACGTGGCCCTCCTGCTGGCCGCCCGCCGCCCGCCACCCGGCACCGGCCGGTGAACGGCCACCGCGCCCGCCCGGACCCGGCCCGGCGCCGGGCTGCCGTGGCCCCGGGTGATGGTCTCGCCTGACGGCGCCGGGCAGTGTAGACATGGGCACATGGTGCGACTGTCCGGACGGCCCGTGAGCCGGCCGCCCCGACCTTTCGGGTACCCGCGCGCACCGCACAGCCCGCCACCGGCGGACCGCGGCGCGGGCGGCGGCCGGCCGGGGGTCCTCCGGGCGGCGGTGACCGGGCGCAGCGTGGCCGGGCAGGTCTTCGTCCTGCAAGTGGTGATCGTGCTGCTTCTGGTCGTCTCGGCGGTGGTGGCCCAGGTGCTCCAGGTACGGCACGACAGCGACACCGAGGCGAGCAACCGTTCCCTCGCCGTGGCCCAGGCGTTCGCCAACGCGCCCGGTACGGCCGCCGCCCTGCGCTCCCCGGATCCCACGGCCGTGCTCCAGCCGCGCGCGGAGGCGGCCCGCAAGGCGACCGGCGTGGACTTCATCGTCGTGATGAACACCGACGGCATCCGCTACACCCATCCGCAGCCCGACCGCATCGGCAGGAAGTTCGTCGGCACCATCGCCCCGGCCGTGGCCGGCGGCACGGTCACCGAGCACATCACCGGCACCATCGGGCCGCTGGTGCAGGTCGTGGTGCCGGTGAAGGACTCCGGCGGCCAGGTGGTGGGCCTGGTGGCGGCCGGGATCACCACCGCGCACGTGGGCGGGGCCGCGGACCAGCAGCTTCCGCTGCTGCTCGCCGCCGCGGCCGCCGCGCTCGCGCTGGCGACCGCGGGCACGGCCCTGGTGAGCAGACGGCTGCTGCGCCAGACGCACGGCCTCGGTCCGTACGAGATGACGCGGATGTACGAGCACCACGACGCGGTGCTGCACGCGGTCCGGGAGGGCGTGCTGATCGTCGGCGGTGACGGCAGGCTGCTGCTCGCCAACGACGAGGCCCACCGCCTGCTGGACCTGCCGGCGGACGCCGAGCGGCGGCATGTGCTGGAGCTGGGCCTGGACGACGAGACGGCGGGGCTGCTGGCCTCGGGGCGGGTCGCCACGGACGAGGTGCACCTGGTCAAGGACCGGCTGCTGGCGGTCAACCAGCGGCCCACGGACCTGCGCGGCGGTCCGCCGGGCAGCGTCACCACGCTGCGCGACTCCACCGAGCTGCGCGCCCTGTCGGGCCGCGCCGAGGTGGCGCGGGAGCGGCTGAACATGCTGTACGAGGCCGGGGTGGGCATCGGCACCAGCCTGGACGTGACCCGGACCGCCGAGGAGCTGGCGGAGCTTGCGGTGCCCCGGTTCGCGGACTTCGCGACGGTGGACCTGTTCGACGCGGTGCTGGGCGGGGAGGAGCCGCGCCCGGGAACGGCGCTGCGCCGCACGGCCTGCGCGGGCATCCGCAAGGAGACCCCGCTGTATCCGCTCGGCGAGCGGATCCGGTTCGTGACCACCTCGCCGCAGGCGCGCGCCCTGACGACCGGGCAGTCGGTCGTGGTGCCGCGGCTGCGCGACGAACCCGGCTGGCGGGCGCAGGACCTGGAGCGCACCGGCCAGGTGCTGGCGTTCGGCATCCACTCGCTGATCACGGTGCCGCTGCGGGCGGGCAGTCTGGTGCTGGGCGTGGCGAACTTCTGGCGTGCGGAGAAGCCGCAGCCGTTCGACGCCGAGGAGCTGGCCCTCGCGGAGGAGCTGGTGGCGCGGGCGGCGGTGTCGATCGACAACGCCCGCCGGTACACCCGTGAGCACAGCATGGCGGTCACCCTCCAGCGCAGTCTGCTGCCGCGCACCCTGCCCGAACAGGGCGCCCTGGACCTCGCCTACCGCTATCTGCCGGCCCAGTCGGGGGTGGGCGGCGACTGGTTCGACGTGCTGCCGCTGTCCGGTGCCCGGGTGGCCCTCGTCGTCGGGGACGTCGTGGGGCACGGGCTGCACGCGGCGGCGACGATGGGCCGGCTGCGTACGGCCGTGCACAACTTCTCCTCGCTGGACCTGCCGCCGGACGAACTGCTGAGCCTGCTGGACGAGCTGGTCGGCCGGCTCGACCAGGACGACGAGACATCGGTGACGGGCGCGTCCGTGGTGACGGGCGCGACCTGTCTGTACGCGATCTACGATCCGGTGTCCCGGCTGTGCACCATGGCCCGGGCCGGTCATCCGCCGCCCGCGCTGGTGCGGCCGGACGGCGGCGTGGAGTTCCTGGACGTGCCCGCGGGACCGCCGCTGGGCCTGGGCGGGCTGCCGTTCGAGACGGCCGAGCTGGAACTGCCGGAGGGCAGCCGGCTGGTGCTGTACACCGACGGTCTGGTGGAGGACCGGGAGCGGGACATCGACGAGGGGCTGGGCCTGCTGCGTGACGCGCTGCTGCGCACGCCGGGCGCCTCCCCGGAGGACACCTGCCGTACCGTGCTGGACCGGCTGCCGGCCCGGCCGAGCGACGACGTGGCGCTGATCGTCGCCCGCACCCGGGTGCTGGGCGACGACCGGGTCGCACAGTGGCAGGTGCCGTCGGACCCGGCGGCCGTGTCGGAGGTGCGGGGCTCGGTGACCCGGCGGCTGGCCGACTGGGGCCTGGACGAGCTGGCGTTCACGACGGAGCTGATCCTGAGCGAGCTGGTCACCAACGCCATCCGCTACGGGCGCGCCCCGATCGGGGTACGGCTGCTGCGCGAGCGCACGCTGATCTGCGAGGTGTCCGACCGCAGCACGACCTCGCCGCACCTGCGGTACGCGGCGAGCACCGACGAGGGCGGCCGGGGCCTGTTCCTGGTCGCCCAGCTCGCCGGGCGGTGGGGCACCCGGTACACCCCGAACGGCAAGGTGATCTGGGCCGAGCAGCCGCTTCCGTGAGCGTCCGGGGTGCGGGGTGCGCTCGCCCGGCCCCGGGGACGGCGGCGGCCCGGCGGACGGCCACACGGAGTCCGCCGCGTTCGCCACGGCCGTGGAGGGCACGTGGCTGCGCGGCGAACGGGCGCGTGTGCGGTCCGCCGGGCCGGTCCCGGGTTCCCGGTTCGCCGGAGGCGAGCGGCGCTCAGCCGCCGTCGAGCCGCGAGCGCAGCAGCTGCTTGCCCAGCTCGGCGCCCTTGCGGCTGTCGGACTGTGCCTTGCGGAAGAGCTCCACGACCTCGTTGTCCTTGTCGCGCTCCGCGTCCTGGATGTACTGCTCCAGGCGCAGGGCGTTGCTCAGGCACGCCTCGACGTACCAGATGAGGTTGTAGTCCTTGTCGCGGGTGCCGGTGACGTCGCCGGACTCGCTGGTGCTGGTCATCCGGGGTCTCCTCCTTCTGTCGACCCTGTGCCGATTCCGCTTGCCGCCGCGCCGGGTACCCGTGCGCCCTGCGGGCACACCGGCGGATCGGGCCGTCCCTACTCGTCGATCACGGCGCCGAAGCGGGCACCGTGGGCGGTGCCGCCGAGCCCGGCGGCACCGTAGGACCAGGAGCCGTCGGCCAGCAGCCCGCCGCCGCTCGCGGGCAGCAGCCACACCGCGCCGTCACCCGCGTTCTCGCCGGGCGCGGCGGCCACCAGCTCGGCGCGGCCGTCGCCGTCGGTGTCGGCGAGCCGCACCTGGGCGCCCCAGGCGTCATCGGCCTCCGGTGCGCGAGCCGGGCAGCAGCCAGAGGGCGCCGGCGTCGGCGACGGTGCCGATGTCCTCGCGCACGGTCTGTGACACGTCGGTGACAGACGTGGTCCGGCCGGGACGTGCGGGCGGTCTCAGCCGAGGGCACGGTCCAGGTTGAACGCGGCGCTGATGAGGGACAGATGGGTGAACGCCTGGGGGAAGTTGCCCTGTTGCTCGCCGGTGCGGCCGATCTCCTCGGCGTACAGGCCGAGGTGGTTGGCGTAGGTGAGCATCTTCTCGAAGGCCAGCCGGGCGTCGTCGAGCCGGCCGGCCCGGACGAGTGCCTCGACGTACCAGAACGAGCAGATGGAGAAGGTGCCCTCGTCGCCGCGGAGTCCGTCGGGGCTGGCCTGCGGGTCGTAGCGGTAGACGAGCGAGTCGGAGACGAGGTCCTCGGTGAGGGCGTCCAGGGTGGACAGCCACTTGGGGTCGGTGGGGGCGATGAACTTGGCGAGGGGCATCATCAGCAGGGACGCGTCCAGGACGTCGCCGCCCTCGTACTGCACGAAGGCGTTCCGGTGCTGCGACCAGCCGCGTTCCATGATCCGCCGGTAGATGGTGTCGCGGGCCTGGCGCCAGCGGCGGTGGTCGGCGGGCAGTCCGCGGTGGGTGGCCAGGCGGATGGCCCGCTCGATGGCGACCCAGCACATCAGCCGCGAGTACGTGAAGTCCTTGCGCCCGCCGCGGGTCTCCCACACGCCCTCGTCGGGCTGGTCCCAGTGGTCGCACACCCAGTGCACCAGGCCGCACACGTCGTCCCACTGATCGCTGGAGATGGGCTGGGCCCACTTGTCGTAGAGGTAGATGGAGTCGATCAGGGCGCCGTAGATGTCGAGCTGGAGCTGGCCGACGGCGGCGTTGCCGACCCGGACCGGGGCGGAGCCCAGGTGGCCCTCCAGGTGCGGCAGTTCGCGTTCGGGCAGCTCGGTGCGGCCGTCGATGCCGTACATGATCTGCAGCGGGTCGGAGCCGTCACCGCAGCCGGGGCTGATGTGCGTGGTCAGGAACCGCATGAACGCCTCGGCCTCGCCGGCGAAGCCGAGCCGCAGCAGCGCGTAGACGGCGAAGGCGGCGTCGCGCACCCACACGTACCGGTAGTCCCAGTTGCGCTCGCCGCCCAGCTGCTCGGGCAGGCTGGTGGTGGGTGCGGCGACGATGGCGCCGGTGGGGGCGTAGGTGAGGAGCTTCAGGGTGAGCGCGGAGCGGTGCACCATCTCGCGCCAGCGGCCCCGGTAGCGGGACTGGTGCAGCCACCGCCGCCAGTAGGCGACCGTCGCGTTGAACTGGTGCTCCGCCTCTTCGTGGGCGCAGCCGCGCGGGGACACCTCGCCGTCGACCTGGTCGAGGGCGAACACGGCGGACTCGCCCTCGCCGAGCTTGAAGTCGGCGCGCGCGTCCCGCCCGTCGCACTCCAGGGCGACGGTCGAGGTGAGCGACAGCGACTGGGCCGGCGACTCGAACACCACCATGCCGTCCAGGGGGCGCAGGGTGTGCCCGGCGGCGCCGTAGTCGAAGCGGGGGGCGACCAGCGTCCGGAAGGGGACGGTGCCGCGGACGCACACCACGCGCCGGATCAGCCGGTGCCGTCCCGCGTCCCCGGGCTTCTCGCCGGTGATCGGCATGAAGTCCTGCACCTCGCCGACGCCGTCCTCGGTGAAGAACCGCGTGATCAGCACGTTGGTGTCGGGGAAGTAGAACTGCTTGGTGCGTGCCTGGACGGCGGCGGCCAGCTCGAAGCGGCCGCCGCGCTCGGCGTCGAGGATTGCCGCGAAGACACTCGGGGAGTCGAAGGCCGGGCAGCAGTACCAGTCGATCGTGCCGTTGCTGCCGACCAGGGCCACCGTGCGCAGGTCGCCGATCAGTCCGTGCTCGGCGATGGGCAGGTAACGGTGGTCGCGGGGTCCGTTCCCGTGGAACGGCGATTCGGCCATCGGCGGCCTCCCGGTGAGCGGGGCGGTTCGGGCGGTATGCGCCTGTTGCGAGTGTTTTCCAGCTTAGGCGAGTGGTTCGCCGTGGTGTGGGCAGGTGGTCCTCACCCGCTCCCGAGGCGCTTCCGGATGCAGGGTGCGCCGGGGAGGGCAATGGTGAGAGTGTGCCCCGTTCGAGAGGCACCGGCACGGATGCGGTCATCCGGACCGAGGAGGAGGCATCATGTCGACATCCACACCCGAAGAGTCCCGTTCGTCGGACGACGTCTGCACCCCGGACGCCCTGCTCCACTCCGCGCCCGCCAGGGACGTCACCCCTGAGGACCTGGTGATGGCGGCGGGCAGGGACGTCACACCGAAGACGCTCGACTGGGCGCGTCGCAAGCTGGAGTCGGAGGGCACGGCGGCCATCGAGAAGCTGCTGCCCTAGGCGATCCGGGGAGCACAGGGACACGAACGGGGACCGGCCGGGCGCGCGCCCGGCCGGTGTCCTGTGCGCGGAGGGCGGCGGGGCCGGTGTGGTGCGCCGCCGCCACCGGTCACTCCGGCAGTTGCGTCTCGTCCGGTACGACGTGCATCGCCGCCTCCTCCGCCCCGGCCGCTCCGGCGTCGATGCCGACGTCCTCGGCGATCTCCTCCTTGGTGGTGTCGGCGTGGGCGCCCTCGTCCGGCGCGACCAGCCGGCCCGCGCGGGACGCGCCGGCCTCGGGGTCGACCGGCTCGCCCTCCCCGCCGGGCAGGTCGCCGATCTCGTCGCCGGCCGGCGGGGTCACGTCGGGGACCTCCTGGCCGAGCCGTTCGTCCAGGGTCTCCCCCTCGTGCTGCTCGGCGGCGGTGGTGCCGTGCTTGGTGACGCCGAGGGGTCGCTCGGGCGGGGAGTATCCCTCGTCGAGCATGTCGTCGTAGGAGCGCTCGCCGACCGCGTCCTGCAGGTCCAGGGGGCCGGCGTCCTCCTGTTCCTCGTTGCTGCCCGTGGGCTGGTAGACGTCGTCCGCCATGGGGGTCTGCTCGGACTGCTGGTCGCTCATGGTCGCCTCCTCCGGGTTCGCGGGCGGTCCTGGTCCGCGTTTCCCGTGACCGGATCATTAACCCCGCCGGCGCCCGGACGGTTCGGCCGGCGCAGTGCCCGGTGAGGCGACCGTCCCCCTCTCCCCGGAGGGACGGCGGCCCGGGGCCCGTCAGGGTGAGGCGTGCGGGCCGTCCGGGCGTCCGGCCCGCTGCCGGACCGTCTCGCGGCTCAGGTCCTCCGTCTCCGTCTGCGGCAGCCGCTCGAAGCCGTCCTCGGTGATGACCGAGACGACCGGGAAGATCCGGCGGCTCAGGTCCGGGCCGCCGGTGGCCGAGTCGTCGTCCGCCGCGTCGTACAGCGCCTGGAGTGCGGCGAGGGCCGCCTCCCGTCGGGACAGGTCCGGCCGGTACAGCTTCTTCAGCGCGCCCCGCGCGTACGGGGAGCCGCTGCCCTCGGCGTGGAAGTGCCGCTTCTCGTAGAGCCCGCCGGCCGCGTCGAAGCCGAAGATCCGGCCGCGTCCGCCCCCTGGCGCGGTGAGGTCGTAGCCGACGAGCAGCGGGACGACGACCAGGCCCTGCATGGCCTGGGCGAGGTTCTGCCGGATCATGGCCGCGAGACGGGTCGCCTTGGCGCCGAGGGTCATCGGTACGCCCTCGATCTTCTCGAAGTGGGTCAGCTCGACCTGGTAGAGCCGCACCATGTCGAGGGCGAGGCCGACGGTGCCGGCGAAGGCGACGGCCGTGTGGTCGTCGGCGGGGTGCACCTTCTCCAGGTCGCGCTGGGCGATGAGGTTGCCCATCGTGGCCCGGCGGTCCCCGGCGATCAGCACGCCGTCGCGGTAGGTGAGCGCGAGCACGGTGGTGCCGTGCGGGAACCGGTCCGCCGGCATCCGCACGCCGGGCGGTAACGGCGGGGCGGTGGGCAGCAGCCCGGGGCGGTGCGAGGTCAGGAACTCGGTGAAGGACGACGTCCCCGGTATGAAGAAGGCCTCGCTCGGCAGGCCCGCGCTGTCGTTGCCCGGCATGACTCCCCCTCCTGTGCCACACGGCGTACCCGAGTCCTACCTGAAGCCGGCGCGTGGGAAACTCCCCCGTGCTCACAGGGCCTTGCGGCGCACCAGCACCCCGAGCACCAGCAGGCCGGGAAGCAGCGGCAGCCACACGGTCAGCAGCCGGTAGCCGAGGACGGCGGACGCGGCGGCGGCTCCCGGGGTCCCGGCGGCGGTGAGGGCGAGACCGAGGGCGGCGTCCAGCGAGCCGAGGCCGCCCGGGGAGGGCAGCAGGGCGGCGGCGCTGCTCGCCGCGAGGTACAGCAGGGCCACCTGGAGCGGCGCCAGCGGCAGGCCGACGGCGCGGGTGACGGCGACCAGGACGAACGCGTGCAGCCCGGCGAAGGCCAGCGAGCCGCCCCACAGGGCGGCGGCCCGGGCCGGGCAGGCGTGCAGCGCGCGGACGTCGGCCACCACGCCGGCGAGCGCCCGTCGGCAGCGCGGCCACCAGGGCGTGGCGAGCGGGGCCGCCGCGAGGGCGAGGACACCCAGGACCACGGCGACCGCCGTCGGGGAGACGTGCGGGAGGCGCAGCAGCCCGGGACAGGCCGGGGCGAGCAGCGCGATCAGCGCCAGGCGGACGGCGGCGCCCGTGGCGGCCTTGACGGCGAGCGCGCCGGCCGAGCGGCCGGCCGGGAGCCCGCAGCGCGTCAGGAAGCGCAGGTTCACCGCGCCCGCGCCGAGCCCCGCGGGCAGCAGGTGGTTGGCGGCGGAGGCGGCGAACTGGGCGGCGACCAGCCGCGGCCCGGGCAGCCGGGGTACGACGGCCCCCTGCTGGGCGAGCGCGGAGGCCGCCCAGGTGCCGATGGCCGCGACGGCCCCGACCAGCAGCCAGCCCTGGTCGGCGACCGCCAGCCGGCCGGCGCCGCTCTCGACCGTGGGCCAGTGCCGGTGGAGCAGGTACAGCGCGGCGAGCAGCACGGCGAGACAGGCGCCCGCCTGCCAGCGGGCGCGCCGGCGGCCGAGGGAGGCGGTGAGCCCGGCCGGTGAGGTCATGAGGCGGCGCCCGGTACGACGTAGTAGAGCCGGACCGCGCCGACGGGGACGGACGGCCAGTCGCGGGCGTACCGGGGCGGCGCGGACCCGGCCGGCACGAGGGTGGCGACCGGGGTCCGCCGCGCGGTCCGGATGATGCCGTCCTCGGTGGTGTTGGCGTTGGGTCCGCTGGTCGCGGCGGAGGCGCAGCCGGCGGCGAAGCCGACGGGGATGGCCTCCTGTCCGGTGACCAGGCAGGGCGGGCGCACCCCGCGGCGTCGCATCTCGGCCGCGGTGCGCCCCCAGGCGTCGTGCGCGGCGGTGGCGGCGCCGACCACGTGCAGGAGGACGACGAGCTGTACGGCGAGATGGGTGGCGAGACCGGCACCGACCGCCACGAGGGCCAGGGGCCGCCGGGGCGGGCGGGGTGCGGGGCGGTGGTCGGGGGACGCGGTCGGGCACCGGGACGGGGACAGGACGGGACGCGGGTGGGGGGCCGGGTCCGGGGTCGGGCGGAGTGCCGGGGGTGCGTCGGGCCGGCGGGCCGGGTCCCGGGGCGAACGACGGTCCGGGCGCAGGGCCGGGCGCCGGCCGCCGGCGCCCGGGGCGGGCCGGTGGTCCGGGGGCTGGGCCCGGCGGGGGCCCGTGGCCAGGTGTGCCAGTGCGTCGGCGACCGGGATCGCGAGGAGGGCGTAGGCGGGGAGCAGGAAGCGGGGTGCCGCGTAGCCGATCAGGAACAGGTAGGGGAACGCGGCCGTCGCCGCGCAGGCCAGCGGCAGCACCGTGGCCGCCGGTCGCCGCCCGCGCCGGGCGACGACCAGCGCGAGGGCGGCCAGCGCGGGCAGCGTCCACCACCAGAGCGTGACCAGCGGGTGCGGCAGGGCGCCGGTGCACGGCCGGCACAGCGTGCGCCCGCCCAGGGCGCGCAGCTGGTCCACGACGGCGAAGTGCCAGCCGAGGCCGCCCTGGATCGCCGAGCCGTCGGACAGCCGGCGCGCCAGACCGCCGTAGCTCGTGTACGCCTCGGCCACCCACTCGGCGGCTCCGGCGGCGAGCCCGGCGAGGAGGACGAGCAGGGCCCGCCGGTTGCGGCGGGCCAGGCCGAGCGCGAGCAGCGGTGCGGTCGCCCAGACCGCGTCCACCGGCCGCATCCACGCCATCAGCGCCGCGCTCCCCGCCAGTCCCCACAGCGCGCTCCGGTCGGTGGGGGCGCGCAGGAAGCAGGCGACGGCGGCCAGGGCGGCGACGGCGACCCAGTAGTTGGGCATGGCCTGCGGGCCGTAGAACAGGGTGACCCAGAGGGACGCGAACAGGGCCCCGCCGAAGGCGAGGACCCGGACGGGGAACAGCCCGCGCCAGGCGCGCAGGGCCAGGAACAGGGCGAGGCCGGAGAGGAGGGCGAGGTAGGTCCGCAGCAGGGCCGTCGAGGACGACCACGCCGCCACGGGGGCGACCAGCAGGGAGACGCCCCGGGCGCGGGGGGCGCTGAAGAAGGAGGCGGGAGCGTGTCCGCTGACCTGGCTGACGTACACCGTCTCGTCCCAGCCGAGCCCCAGACCGGGGCGCACGAGAACCAGTTGGGCCAGGGTGAAGGCCGCGGCGACGGCCGCCGTCGGCCAGAGCGCGCGCCCGGAGCCGGCGGACGCGCGGCGCGTGTGCTCGCGGTTCGCCGCGTCGACTGTCGCGTGCGCACTGCCGGTCATGTCCACCCCTCCGTCCCCGTCCCCTACAGCCCGTAGGGCCCGCGGCCACCCTACGTCCTGTAGGGCCGGAGACGGGAGCAGGGGAAAACACGGACAAACTAACGCGAATCCCCTGACCGTGCCCGCAGGCAGGGCCATCCGGCCGACGGCCCTACGCGCTGTAAGGTTGGGGCATGGCTGGCACAAGGTCCCGCGGCAGGGCGGAGCGGCGCAGCGCCGGGGCGCTGGAGAGCGAGGTGCTGGCCGCCCTCTGGGCCACCGAGCGACCGCTGACGCCGGCGGAGATCCAGCACGAGATCGGCGGCGGGCTCGCGTACAACACGGTCCATACGATCCTCAAACGGCTCTACGACAAGGGGCTGGTGCTGCGGGACGCCGACGGGCGGCGCGGCGCGTACCGGCCGGCCAAGAACGCGGCCGAGCTGACCGCCGCGGCGATGCACGAGGCCCTGGACCGGGGGCCGGACCCGATCGCCGCGCTCCAGCAGTTCGTGACGGGGCTGAGCGCCGAGGAGGAGCGGGCGCTGCGCGAGCTGCTCGCCGGGGACGGCGCGTGAGGCCGGGCTCATGAGGTGCGGCGCATGACGTTCGACGTGTACGCCCCGCTGGCGCTGTCGCTGCTGCTGTCGGCTGTCGCTCCGGTGCTCGCGCGGCGGGCCGCGCCGGCGCTGGCCGCGCGCGTGCTGGCCTCGGCCGCCGTGCTGACGGCGGCCGCCACCGCCTGGTCGCTCCTGCTGCTGGCCGCCGCGCTGCTCGGGGACGCGCCGCCGGTGATCCGCGAGGCCCGCGAGGACGGGCACCCGCTGACCGACCCCGTGCCCACGGTGATCGGGCTCGCCGCCTGCCTGGCGCTGGCGGCCGTCGCCGTGCGCGTCCACCGGGCCGTGCGCGCCGAGCGGTGCACGCGGCGCGCGCTGCGGCGGCTCGGCGCGGGGCAGCCGGCGGACACCGAGCTGATCGTCGCCGCCTCGGAGGTGCCGCGGGCGTTCGCGATCCCGGGGCGGCCGGGCCGGATCCTGGTCACCTCCGCGATGCTGAGCGCGCTGGACCCCGCCGAGCGACGGGTGCTCCTCGCCCACGAACGGGCCCACCTCACGCACCGGCACGGGCTGTTGGTGTCGGCGGTCACGCTCGCGGCGGCGGCCGATCCGCTGCTGGAACCGGTGCGCGCGGCGGTCGCCTTCCTGGTGGAGCGGTGGGCCGACGAGCGGGCGGCGGCCGTCGTCGGGGACCGGCGGGTGACGGCGCGGGCGCTGGCCCGGGCCGCGCTCAGCGCGGGCCCGGCACGCGTGGGATGCGCCCTGCAGTTCACCGACCGGGCCGTCACCCGCCGGATCGCGGCCCTCCGGACGAGCCCGCCCCCGCGTCTGGCGTCCGCGGCCCTGGCCGTCCTCGCCCTCGGCACCCTCCCGGCCCTCCTCGCCGCGGACGCCACCGGCGACCTGCTGCACCTGCTGTCCGGCGCGCTCGGCTGAGGGCCACGAGCCCGGCACGACAGGGCCCTTCGCCCCTCGGCACCCCTGCCTGCCGCTGTCCGCCGCGCTCGACCGACGTCGCGAGCCGCCCATGGCAGCGTCCATCGCCCCGGGCGCCCCGGCAGGGCGGCGCCCGGCGTGCGCCTCGGTGCTCCGCGGTGCCCGGCACCGGGCCGCCGTCCGGTGACACGCCCGGGCAGCCACCGGCACCCGGACCCGTCCGGCGCGCGGCGCCCCGGCCGGGCAGCCGCTCATCCCCCGTACGCGCCGCCTTCCCCGCCGCCCGGTCCCCGGTGCGGCGGCTGTCGCGGCGTGGGGCGCCGGGGTGCCGGCGGTACCGCGCGGACGGCCGGCTCGTCGGTGCTGACCGTGAGCGGTTCGCCGTGGTGGCGGAGCGTCAGCGGCGGGCCGTCGAGGAGCGCGTACGTCACCTTGTCCGCGCCGATGTCCACGCGCAGCCGGCGTCCGCGGAACTGGATGTTGAAGGCGAGGCGGCGCAGCCGCTCGGGCAGGCGGGGGGCGAACCGCAGCCGGTCGCCGTCGTGCCGCATGCCGCCGAAGCCCGCGACCAGGGCCATCCAGGTGCCGGCGAGGGAGGCGATGTGCAGTCCGTCCCGCGTGTTGTGCTCCAGGTCCTGGAGGTCCATCAGCGCGGCCTCGGCGGTGTAGGCGTAGGCGAGGTCCAGGTGGCCGGTCTGGGCGGCCATGACGGCCTGGCAGCAGGCGGACAGGGAGGAGTCGCGGACGGTCAGCGGCTCGTAGTAGGCGAAGTTCCGGGCGATCTGCTCCTCGTCGTGCTCCTGCTCGAACCAGTCGCCGCAGGTGTACATGGCCAGCACCAGGTCGGCCTGTTTGACGACCTGCTTGCGGTAGAGGTCGAAGTAGGGGAAGTGGAGCAGCAGCGGGTACTGGTCGGGGCGGGTGCCCTCGAAGTCCCAGCGCTGGTAGCGGGTGAAGCCGGCGTGCTGCTCGTGGACGCCGAGTTCGTCGTTGTAGGGGACGTGCATGGAGTCGGCCGCGTCCCGCCAGGCCGCGCTCTCCTCCTCGTCCACCCCGAGCCGCCGCGCCTGGTCGGGATGGCGTTCGACGGCGTCGGCGGCCGCGCGCAGGTTCTGGCGGGCCATCAGGTTGGTGTAGGTGTTGTCGTCGGCGACCGCGCTGTACTCGTCGGGTCCGGTGACGCCGTCGAGGTGGAAGACGCCGTGGATGTCGTGGTGGCCGAGCGAGCGCCACAGCCGGGCGGTCTCCACCAGCAGTTCCACGCCGGTCTCCCGCTCGAAGGCGGTGTCGCCGGTGGCCTCGACGTACCGGACGACGGCGTCGGCTATGCCGGCGTTGACGTGGAAGGCGGCGGTGCCGGCCGGCCAGTACGCGGAGCCCTCCGGCCCGGCGATGGTCCGCCAGGGGAACGCGGCGCCGGCGATGCCGAGTTGGGCCGCGCGCTCGCGGGCCTCGTCCAGGGTGTTGTAGCGCCAGCGCAGGGCCTCGGCGACGGCGCCGGGCGCGGTGTGGGTGAGCACGGGCAGCACGAACATCTCGGTGTCCCAGAAGGCGTGCCCGTCGTAGCCGGAGCCGGTGAGCCCCTTGGCGGGAATGGCGCGCTGCTCGGCACGGGCGCCGGCCTGGAGGACGTGGAACAGCGCGAACCGGACGGCCTGCTGGATCTCCTCGTCGCCCTCCACCTCGACGTCGGCGCGGGCCCAGAAGTCGTCCAGCCAGGCCCGCTGGTCCTCGAGCAGGCCCTGCCAGCCGTCGTGCCCGGCGGCGGCGAGCGCGGCGTCGACCTGGTCGGCCATCGCGGGCAGCGACCGGGTGCCGGACCAGCCGTGGGCGACCAGCTTCTCCATCCGCAGGGTCTGTCCGGGCTCCAGCACGGAGGTGACGGTCAGCCGGGCCACGTCGATGCCGCTCTCGCTGCGGCTGGTGGTGCGTTCGGGCCCGGTGACGACGTGGTCGGCGGCCACGGCGACCCTAAGACCGCTGCGCCGGGTGCGGTGCACCAGCCGCAGCCGGTTGCCGGAGGCGAAGCCGTCCTCCTGCTCCAGCGGGGACTTCAGCGCCTTCGCCGCGCGCGGGTCGCCGTCGGGGTCGGGCAGGCTCTCGTTGGCGACCAGCTCGGACTGGATCACCACCCGGCTGCGGCTGCCGACGGCCTCCACCTCGTACGCCACGGCGGCCACGGCCCGCTGGGTCAGCGAGACCAGCCGGGTGGAGCGCACCCGGACCGTGGAGCCGGCCGGGGAGGTCCACTCGCAGGTCCGCTCCAGCACCCCGCGGCGCAGGTCCAGGACGCGTTCGTGGGCGACGAGCCGGCCGTAGCGCAGGTCGAACGGCTCGTCGTCCACCAGCAGCCGGATGACCTTGCCGTTGGTCACGTTGATGACGGTCTGCCCGGACTCCGGGTAGCCGTAGCCGGCCTCCGCGTACGGCAGCGGGTGCACCTCGTGGACGCCGTTGAGATAGCTGCCGGGCAGGCCGTGCGGTTCGCCCTCGTCCAGGTTCCCGCGCCAGCCGACGTGCCCGTTGGACAGGGCGAACACCGACTCGCTCTGGGCGAGGACGTCGAGGTCGAGGGCGGTCTCCCGCACGGCCCACGGTTCGACGCCGTAGGAGCGGTCGGTGATCACTGCTTGCCTCCCAGTTCGGCCAGGTCCGTGACGACGACGTCGGCGCCGTGCGCGTACAGCGCGTCGGTCTGGCCCACCCGGTCCACGCCCACGACATGGCCGAACCCGCCCGCTCGCCCGGCGTCCATGCCGGCCAGCGCGTCCTCGAAGACGGCCGCGCGGGACGGCTCGACACCGAGGTCCCGGGCGGCGGCGAGGAAGGTGTCGGGGTGCGGCTTGCCCGGCAGCTTCCGCTCGGCCGCGACCACACCGTCGATCCGTACGTCGAAGAAGTGCTCGGCGCCGACCGCGCGCAGCACGTCCCGGCAGTTGGCGCTGGAGGAGACGATCGCGGTGCGCAGCCCCGCGGCACGGACCGCCTCCAGATACCGCAGGGTGCCCTCGTAGGCCTCGACCCCGCCGGTGCGGATCTTCTCCAGCAGCAGGTCGTTCTTGCGGTTGCCGAGGCCGTGCACGGTGCGGGCGTCCGGCGGATCGTCCGGGCCGCCTTCGGGGAGGTGGATGCCGCGGGAGGCGAGGAAGGCGCGGACACCGTCGGCACGGGGGCGGCCGTCGACGTACTCGTCGTAGTCGGAGGCGGCGTCGAACGGCCGTCCCTGTTCCCCCTCGTAGTCGCGCAGGAAGGCGTCGAACGTCTCCTTCCAGGCCGCCGCGTGCACGACGGCGGTCTTGGTGACGACCCCGTCGAGGTCGAAGAGACAGGCCTGGATGGTGTCGGGCAGACCGAGCTGAGTCATATCCGGACTGTTCCCCGCGAAGCGTCCGTCCAGTGGGTGGCGCACGCCACACTGCCGGCGCGCGGGGGATGCCACACTCTCTGTGTGCCGCTGACCTTCGACGACCTCATCGCCCGTGCCCGCGCCCTGCCCCGGGACGGCCGGCGCGCCCTGCTCGGCATCGCGGGCAGCCCCGGTTCGGGCAAGACGACGCTGGCCGAGCGCCTGGTGGACGCGCTGAACGGCGACGGCCCGCCGTGGGCGGCGCACGTGCCGATGGACGGTTTCCACCTCGCGGACGCCGAACTGGACCGGCTGGGCCGCCGGGACCGCAAGGGCGCTCCGGACACCTTCGACGCGGCCGGGTACGCGGCGCTGCTGCGGCGGCTGCGCGAGGAGACCGACGCGGTGGTGTACGCGCCGGGCTTCGAGCGGGTGCTGGAGCAGCCGCTCGCGGGCGCGATCCCGGTGCCGCCGCGGGCCCGGCTGGTGGTGACCGAGGGGAACTACCTGCTGCTGCGGGAGGGTTCGTGGGCGCGGGTGCGGCCGTGCCTGGACGAGGTGTGGTTCTGCGAGATCGCCGAGGAGGAACGGATCCGCCGGCTGGTCGCCCGCCACGAGGAGTTCGGCAAGGAGCACGAGGCGGCCGTGGCCTGGGTGCGCGGCTCGGACCAGCGCAACGCCGACCTGGTGGCGACGACACGGCGGTGGGCGGACCTGGTGGTGCCGGCCGGTGTGCTGCTCGCCGTGAGCTGACGTCCCGGCGCCGGCCGGGCACGAACCGGCGCCGGCTGTGCGGCTCTTCACCTCCTCGCTCGTCGGCGGGCCGTTTCAGCGGGCCTGTTGCGAGAGGCACAGGAAGGAAGCGGCTCGGGGTGAACCCCGAGCGGCTGCGGGCCGTACCCGTGTACACGGCAGAAGGTCTGCCGGTGCGACTCGTGCGGCGGTGAGGGCCGTGGGGGCGGCGGAGCGACGCAGCGCCGTGATCGGGCCCGATGGCCCGCCCGCCCCCGCCACGACCCTTCCGCCGCGGGACGGATGATGGCGCGCCAACAGCACCCGGTCCTCACCCCCACCGCTCCCGCCGCGGTCCCGGCACGACAGGACCCGCCGGGACGGTGGGCCCGGCTGCGCCGGCACCGGCGGTGGCTGCCGCCGGTGCTGGTCGTCCTGCTCCTCGGGCAGATGGCCGCGGCGATGGTCACCACGGCGGTGCGGCAGACCCCCACGATCGACGAGCCGGTGTACGTCGCCACGGCCACCGACTATCTGCGCGAGCACCGGCTGCGCTACAACCCCGAGCACCCGCCGCTCGGGAAGCTGCTGATCGCGGCCGGGGTGGCGGTGGCGGACCCGCACTACGACCCGTCGTACCCGGGCGACCAGGGGCAGGTGGGCCGGCATCTGCTGTACGCGTCGGGCAACGATCCCTGGCGGCTGATGCTGTGGGCGCGCCTGCCGGTGATCGCGCTGACGCTGCTGTGCGGGCTGGTGGTGGCCGCCTTCGCCCGGGACCTGACGGGTACGGCGGGCGGCCTGGTCGCGCTCGCCCTGTACGCGTTCTCGCCCGACGTGATCGCGCACGGTTCCCTGGCCACGCTGGACCTGCCGGCGGCCGGAGCCGTCCTGACCGCGGCCTGGCTGGTATGGCGGGCCCGGCGCCGCCCCGTCCTGTACCTGCCGCTCGCGGGGGCTGCGCTGGGCGCGGCCGCGGCGACCAAGATGAGCACCCTGCCCGCGGTACCGGTGCTGATGGCGCTGGCGGCGGTGTCCGCCCTCGCCGCCCACCGGTCCGCCCCGGCGCCGCGACGGTGGCCCCTGGCCTGGCTCGGGGCGCGGCGTCCGGCGGTGGCGGCGGTGGCGGCCGCCGTCGTCGTCGCGGTCGTGGCCCTCGCCGTCGTGTGGGCCGCGTACCTCGTCGTCGACCCCCGGCTGCGGTTCGCGCCGGCCGGGCCGGTGCCGGGTGTGCACGGGGCGCGGGCGCGGCTGGTGGAGCTGTTGCCGGTGCCGCCGGCGTACCGGGCGGGGATGCGGGTGCAGTTCGGGCTGGAGGAGCAGCCCTGGCAGGGATACCTGTTCGGGCACCTGTACACCGGTTCGCTCTGGTACTACCTGCCGGCCGCGCTGCTGGTGAAGACCCCGCTCGGACTGCTGGCGCTGGGCGCGGCCGGGGCGGTCGCGGTCGTGGCGGTACGGCGGCTGCGCCCGGCCGCGTCGTACCTGCTCGCGCCGCCCGTGGTGCTGCTCGCGGCGGCGATGACGGGGTCGCGGGACTTCGGCACCCGGTACGCGCTGTTCGTGCCGGTGTTCCTCGCGGTGGCGGCGGCCTGTGTGCCGGCCCCGCGGCGGCGGTGGCGCGGGCTGCTGACCGGCACCCTGGTGCTGTGGGTGGCGGTGAGTTCGCTGCGGACGTTCCCGTACTACCTGCCGTACGCCAACGAGGCGTTCGGGGGCCCGGAGCGCACCCACCGGCTGCTGCACGACTCGAACGTGGACTGGGGCCAGGACCTGGGACGGCTCGCCGACCGGCTCCGGGAGCGGTACCCGGGCGAGCGGGTGTGGCTGGTGTACAAGGGCAGCGGCGTCCCGTCGTACTACGGCATCGACGCCGCCGATCCGCGCACGGTGCCGCCGGAGCGGGTGCACGGGCTGCTGGTGGTCTCGGACTCCGCCGCCGCCAAGGCGCGCGGCCGGCTCGCGCGGCTGCTGGCGAGCAGCCGGCCGGTCGGTGAAGTGGGCCATTCCATCGGCCTGTACCGGCGGTGAGCCCGGTGTCTCAGCGCCCTGGTCACGACGGCCGGTGAGCTATGTTGAGTCCTCGTGGCAGACAAAGGAGGCCGACCGGTGCCCTCGCCGCAGCAGGCACGCGCACAGGCATCAGCGATCACGTCGGGCAGGTCGGTGCCCGCGGCCGAGGCCGCTCCGACCTCCCGGCTCAGGGAGCTGTTCGACGGCCCGCGTCTGTCGCCGGGGCAGCGGCGCATCGCCCAGTACCTGATCGAGCACATCACCGAGGCCGCGTTCCTGTCGATCACCGAGCTCGCGGACCGGGTCGGGGTCAGCCAGCCCTCCGTCACCCGGTTCGCCGCCGCCGTCGGCTTCAGCGGCTATCCGGCGCTGCGCGAGAGGCTCCAGTCGATCGCCCTGAGCAGCCTCGCCGGGGGGCCCGGCGAGGAGGACCGGGCCAACGAGCTGCAGGCGGCCGTCGACGCCGAGATCGAGAACCTGGAGAACCTGCGGCGGGACTTCGCCGACCCCGACCGGGTCATCCACGTCGGCCGCGAGCTGTCCCGCTCCACCCCGCTGACCGTGCTGGGCCTGCGGATCTCGGTGTCGCTCGCCGAGTACTTCGGCTACGCGGCCCGCCGCATCCACCCGGACGTGCGGCTGGTGACCCGCGGCGGCAGCGTGGCCTACGACGCGCTGCTCCAGGCCCGCGAGGCCGGCGGCAGCTGGGTGCTGGCCTTCGCCATGCCCCGGCACTCCCAGGAAACGCTGCACGCCGTCCGGGTGGCGCGCGGCGCCGGCCTGAAGGTCGCCCTGGTGACGGACCTGGCGCTGGGGCCGCTGGCCGACGAGGCCGACGTCACCTTCGCCACCGGTACCGGCTCCCGGCTGGTGTTCGACTCCTACGCCGCGCCCGGGGTGCTGGCCGCGGCGCTGCTGCAGGCCATGACCGACGCCGATCCGGAGCGCACCCAGGCCCGGCTGGAGAAGTACGAACAGCTCTCCGAGCAGCATCAGTTCTTCCTGAGGGACTGAACCGGGGCCGGTCCGGCCGATCCTTCCGCCGATTGCGGGCATCCGTGAAGATCTTGCGGTCGTCCGTGGCGTGGACGGGGATGATTCACCGCATAACGAGCATGAATGTTTTCATACGTCTTGCAAACGGGTCGGCATATATAAATACTGCTCGGCGGGCTCCCCCGCTCGTCCGGGGCCCGCGCACGGACACCCCGCGCCGCCGTCCCCTACCCACGTCGGCGCCCGGGGTGCACCGGGGCGCGTCGTCTGCGCGACGCGCCCGTGGCGGCCCCGGTCATCCCCTAGACCGGGGCCGCCCCGAACCCGTCGGCCACTTTCCGACACCGCACACCGGAAGCGATGGACATGCCCCTGACCAGCACGCGCATCAGTCGAGACTGGCCCTGTCAGGTCAAGACGCCGGGCTCGTACGACTGGGAGCGCTCGGCCGCCAAGTGGCTGCGCGAACTGATCCCCGCGCGCTACGCCAGCTACCCGGCGCTCATCCGGTACCCGGTCCTGCTGGCCCGGCACGCGCAGATCCAGGTGCAGCAGGAGATCCGGGTCGCGCGCACCGCCCTGCAGACCGCGCGGGCGGAACTTCCCGTGCTCGGACTGCCCGAATCGGTGATCGAGCACACGATCAAGCTGTATGCGGCGGAAGTGCTGCAGCTTCAGCACATCGCCCGCAGCGTGCGGGTGGTCAGCGAGGCCCTGGCCGCCCGCGGCACACCCCGCTGACCTGGCCGGGCCGCTCCCCCACGCCCCTTCACCGCTGCCTCCCGCGGCCTCGCCGCGCCGCCTCCCGCCGCTTCCCGAGCCGTCCCTGACGTCCACCGTTCGTGTGAATCCCGACCCGGCAGACGAGTGATCGAACGAGTCCGGATGTGCAATGCTCGTCGCGTGACGAGCGAGCCCCTGCCCCCGGCGGACCGCGGAACCGCCGCCGACCTCACGGCGCTGGCCAAGGTCGTGGCCCGGCAGCGCGCCGAGATGGAGCGGCTGCGGGACCTCGCCGCCACCTCCGCGGTCCTGGAGCGGGCCAAGGGCGTGCTGATGGCCGTCACCTCCTGCAGCCCGGACGCCGCCCACCAGGAGCTGGTCCAGCGCGCCAAGGACGGCAACCGCACCCTCCTCGAACAGTGCTGGCTCACCCTGGGCGCCCTGCCGCCCCGCCAGCAGTCCGCCACGCCTCCCGCGCCGGCCGACGCCGTGCGCTCCTGGGAGCACGTGCCCGCGGGCACCACCGACCTGACGGACGTCCTGGGTCACATCGGCCGCGATCTGCTCCGGGTCGGCTCACCGCACGAGCTGGCCGGATGCCTCATGGACCACCTCGCCTCCGAGGCGGGCGCCGACGCGGTGATGCTGTACGAGCGGCTCCCCGAGGGCGGGCTCGGACTGATCGGGTACGCCGGTCTCGACCCCGCCCTCGCCGCCCAGTGGCGCCAGCTCCCCCCGGTGACCGGCATGGCCGCGCTGGACGCCCTGGGGTCCGGGGAGCCGCGCTGGCTGGAGGACATCGCCCTGGACCGCGCCCGGTACCTGCTCATCGGGGATCCCCCGGAGCGGTGGCTCACCCGGGCCTGGCTGCCGGTGCCGGCCGGGGACGCCGCCTGCGTCGCCCTCGGGGTGCTGCGCCGGCGTCCCGAGCCGTTCACGGACCGCGAGCGGGAACTGCTGCGGGCCGTGGCCCGGCTGTGCGCGGGCCGGCTGCGGGCCTTCGACAGCCCGCGCCCCGGCGCGCCCGCGGACGTCTCCCAGACCGTGCAGGCGGTGTTCGACGCGCTGCCGGGTGCGGCGATCCTGCTGACCCCGCTGCGCGCCCCCTCCGGCGAGGTGGAGGACTACCTCATCGACGCGGCCACCCCGGAGGCGGTCGACGTGTTCGGCCGCACCGGCCGGGACATGGTCGGCAACCGTGTCCTGGAGAGCTACCCGTCGGTCGCGGGCGAACCGCTGTGGCGGGGCTACCTGCGGGCGCTGGAGACCAAAGTGCCCTTCGAGGGCGAGCCGTTCGCCTACCGGGACGTGGTCGGCGAGGTGCCCGTGACCGCCACCTACACCGTGCGGGCCGCTCCGCTGGGCGAGCGCCTGGTGGTGACCTGGCTGCGGCACGACCCGGTGGAGCGCCAGGAGCAGCGCCTGGCCGACGTGCAGCGGCTCGGCAACCTGGGCTGGGCGAACTGGAACCTGATCACCCAGGAGATCTCCTGGGCCACGCAGACGTACGCCGTGCTCGGTCTGCGCCCCGGGCAGCGGCCGGTCCGCCTGGAGGAGCTGCCCGACCTGGTCCTGCCCGAAGACACCGGGCCGCTGGCCCACGCGATCGCCGAACTCGTCTCCCACGGCCACCCGTTCGACGTGCCGTTCCGCGTCGAGACACCCGAAGGGGTCCGGCACCTGCGGATGGTCGCCGAGGCCGTCACGGAGCCCGACGGCACCCCGGTCGAGGTGCACGGCTTCGTCCAGAACCTCACCGCGCAGCGCAGCGCGGAACTCGCTTTGGTGGAGAGCGAGCGCGCGATGCTGCTCCAGCGCGGCATCCTCCAGGCCGAACGGGCACTGGCGGCCCGGCTCCAGCACGCCCTGCTGCCGCTGCCCAGCAAGCCGGTGCTGCTGGCCGGGCTGCGCGTCGAGGTCGCCTACCTGCCCGCGCAGGCCGGCATCCACGTCGGCGGCGACTGGTTCAGCGCCATCGAACTGCCCGACTACGACGCGCTGTTCGTGGTCGGCGACGTGGCGGGCCACGGCATCGACGCCGTGGCCACCATGGCCCAGCTCAGGTTCACCGCGAAAGGCATGGTCAGCACCGGCTCCTCGCTCACCGGGGCGCTGGCGCGGCTCAACCAGCTGCTGCTGCACTCCCGCGACAGCCAGATCACCGCCACCATGGTCCTCGCCCGTTACGACCCCGACCGGCAGGTCCTCGCCTGGGCACAGGCGGGGCACCCGCCGCCGCTGCTGGTGCGCCGGGGCGAGGTCCGCTTCCTCGAACGGCCCGGCGGCATGCTGCTCGGCGCGACGGCCGCCCCCGCCTACGAGTCGCGGGAGCTGCGGCTGGAGCCCGGCGACCGGCTGCTGCTCTACACCGACGGCCTGGTCGAACGCCCCGGCGAGGGCCTCGACGCGGGCTTCGCCCGGCTGGCCGAGGCGGTGCGCGCCCACGGCAGCGGCGAGTCCGACTCCCTGGACGCGCTGCTCGCGGCGCTGCTGGCGGACGAGCGGCGCGACGACGTCTGCGTGCTCGACATCCGCATGCCCCTGGAGGGCGTGCAGGACGCGGCGGAGGCCGCGGTGGGCTGACGGCGCCTCACTCGTCACGGTGGCCGCGCTCACTCCGCGGGATGGCCGGCCTCGATGGTGACGGCGTCGGAGAGGCGCAGCAGGGGTCCGCTCCGGCCCTCGCCCCACTCGACGGGGTCGAGCAGGAAGCCCACGTGGTCGCCGCCGTCGGTGCGCCGCAGGACGGCACCGACGAACCAGGCCGCCGTGTTCTCCAGGACGGCGGTGCCGCCGTGCCCCTCCCGCCAGGCGAGCCGCGCGAACTTGTCGACCTCGTCGCCCGTCTCGCCACCGAAGAGCTCCGCCAGGTCCCGCTGGTCGCGGGTGAGCAGATGGACGGCGAGGAACCGCGCGTCCCGGGCGACCCGGTAGGTCCGGTTGACCTTGGACAGCCACACGGTGAACCGGGGCGGCCGGATGGAGCACTGCGAGGCGAAGCCGACCAGGCAGCCGGCGCGCCTGCCGCTCGCCTCGGCGGTCACCACGCACATGTCCGGGTCCAGCCGGTCGAAGAAGCCGTCCAGGTCCGGCCGTGCCTGCCGGCCCCGCGTGCCGCTCTCGTCCGCCATCCCGCTCCGCTCCCGTCCGCCGTGGTCCGTCGCCGGCCCGCGCAGGCCGCCCGGTGGTCCTCGTGTGCCCGGTGCGCCGCTCATGAATCGTCACCGAAGCCGGTGCGGGACTCCAGCGCGCGGCGCGTGTCGTTCCCGTAGACACCCGTCTCGTCGCCGCTGACGCCGTACCAGAGCTGGAAGCGGGCCACGGCCTCGGTGAGCGTGGTGTCGTAGGTGCCGCTGGTGGAGCCGTCGCGGTAGACGTCCGGGACGCGCAGCAGGCGTCGCTGCAGTTCGGCGACCTCGGGTCCGGTGTCGCCCTGACGGAGGGTGCCGGGGCCGTCGGGGTCGGGCGCGGTGGCGGCGGTCGCGGGTCCGGCCGGCGCGGACGCCGGGGCCGACGGGCCGCCGGGTGCCGTGGCCGGCGGTGCGGTGGTGACCGCGGGCGCCGGGCGGGCGGTCGCGGCGGCCTGCTGACGGCCGGGCAGGAGCAGCGCGCAGCCGAAGCCGACGAGGGCCGCCGCCACGACGGCCGCGGCCACGGCGGCCCGGCGCGGGCCCGGCGCACCCGGCGCACGGGAGACCGGGGCGGGTACGGGCGGGAGTTCCCGGGTGTCGTCCTCGTGGCCCACCGGACCGGGCGGCCGCATCTCCCGCATGAGTTCCGCGAGGGCGTCGAAGCGGCGCAGGCGCACCACCCGGACGGGCTCCAGGACCGGTCCGGGCTGCGGCTGTTCGGGATCGGGCGGTGTCGGCACCTGGCTCTCCTTCCGTCCCGCCGGCGGGGGCGGGGCTCCTGCGGCCCGCGTGCTCAGATACGGCCCGCGCCGCCACCCCGTTCAGCGATCCCCGCCGGGGGTTCACGGATGGAGGTGCCGCTGCATCCAGTCGGCCGCCGCGCGGCGGAACAGGCGCCGGTTGTCCGCGCGCAGGAAGTCGTGCCCTTCGTCGCGCAGGGTCAGCAGTTCCGCGTGGACGCCCCGTTCCCGGGCGGCCCGCACGAACTGCTGGGACTCCCCCGGTGGCACGTTGGTGTCGTGCTCGCCGTGGACGGCCAGCACCGGGACGCGCAGCGCGTCGATGCGGCTCATCGGCGACAGGGCGCGCAGCAGTTCCCGGTCGCGCTCCGGGTGGCCGTACTTGTGCGCCGCCGACTCCGCGATCCACGGCTCCGTACCGGCGAAGAAGGTGAGGAAGTCGGACATGCCGCAGACGGCCACTCCGGTGCGGAACAGGTCCGGGTGCCACACGAGGGAGGCGAACGTGAGGTAGCCGCCGTACGAGCGGCCCATGACCGCGAGCCGCGTCGGGTCGGCGGGGCCGGCGGTGACCGCGTGCACCGCGCAGTCCGCGACGTCGTCGAGGGCGGCGAAGCGGCCCGCGCCCAGGTCGGCGTCGACGAACGAGCGGCCGTGCCCCAGGGAGCCCCGGACGTCCGGGGCGAAGACGTCCAGACCGCGCCCGACCAGCTCGTGGTAGAGCGGGTGGAACACCGGGCGTTCCTGTTCCTCCGGGCCGCCGTGCAGGTGGATCACACAGGGTGCCGGTTCGTCGGTGGCGCGCCCCGGCGCCCGGTAGTACCAGCCGCTCAGGGGCAGCCCGTCCCGCGCGGTCAGCCGCACCGGGACGGGGCGCACCGGCGGGCGGCCCGGCGGGACGGCGTCCTCGTCCTTCGAGGACCACGGGGTGCGCAGCAGGGACACTCCCTCGTGGGCCCACCACAGGCCCGGGCGGCGCTGCGAGCCCGACAGCGCGAGCAGCAGGCGTCCGGCACCGGCGGCGCTCACGCGGGTGACGACCTCGTGGGGCAGGGGCAACGGCCGTGCCGGGCCCGTGCTGTCCGGGGTCCGCCCCGTCGGGAAGGTCTCGACGAGTTCCAGTTCGCTCGCGCCGCGCACGTTCCACGCGAGCGCGGCGGTGCGGCCGTCGTGGGCCAGCGCGAGGAGTTCCAGGTCGCTTTCCGCGCGCTCCGCCGCGACCGACACCGCCTGCGGCCGGCCGTCGGTGTCGAGGGCGACCGCGAGGAGGGCGGCGTACTCGCGGTCGTCGTTGCTGCGCAGCCACAGGGTCCGCGCGTTCGGGGAGAACCGGCCGATCCACGGATCGCCGTCGGCGACCGGCACGACGAGGGTGGTCACCGAGTCGGCGGTGCGCAGGACGACCGCCTCGCGCCGTCCGCGCGGCCCCCGGCGCAGCAGCGCGAGGCCGCCGTCGGGGCTGAGGTCGCACGCGCGCAGGGAGGCGGCGTGGGTCTCGGTGGTGAGCAGGACGGGTGAGGCCAGGCCGTCGGGATCGATCAGATAGACCGACAGGCCGCCGTCGGGCCGGGCCGCCGGGGCCGTGGTGCCGGTCGGCGTCCCGTCCGGTGCCACACCCGAGGCGGCGTCGTACGCGGCCGGGCCGAGGAGCGTGGCGTGACCGTCCCGCTCCGCCCAGTCGGCCGCCGGGCTCATCCCGGCGAGCAGGCCGTCGGCCGGGCCGGGGTCCGCCAGGCCCCGCGTCGCGAGGGTTCCGTACGCGGCGGCGGCCGGCGCGGCGACGGTGACGGCGACGGCCGAGCCGTCGTGCGCCCAGCAGCCCAGGTAGGCGGAGCTGGCCGGGTCGGCCCCCGCCAGGACGCGGCGCCCGGTGCCGTCGGGCCGCACGCAGAGCACCCGTGAGTGCTCACCGCCGCCCGGCGCCGTGGTGTACGCGATCCAGCGGCCGTCCGGTGACCAGGACACCTCCTTGACCGGGTCCGGTGAGGAGTCCAGCAGCCGCACCTCGTCGCCGTCGACGGGCCCGGCCCACAGCTGGGGGACGCCTCCCCGGTCACAGATGAAGGCCGTCTCGCTGCCGTCGGGGTTCGCGGAGGGGTACCAGCAGCCGTGCGCGCGCAGCCGTGTCACCGCGTCCCGCGGGCCGCCCGCCTCGGGCAGCGGCACCGGTGCGGGGGCGGCGGCACGGGCGGCGTCGAGGACGTCCCCGGTACGGCGGTCCGGGGACCGGACGGGGCCCGCACCCGCCGGGCCCGGTGGTCCGGAGCGGATGACGGCGGGTGCCGGGCCGTGCGCCACCCGCGCGCCCCGGTCGTCGGTCACGTGATTCCGTGGGTCTGCAGCCATATCTCCAGCACAGCGATCTGCCAGAGCGCGTTCGCGCCCCGCCTGGTCCGGTGCTCGTCGGGCGCCTTGAGGAGCTCCGCCACGTACGCGTCCTGGTACACACCGCGCCGCCTGGCCTCCGGTGCCTCCAGGGCCTCCCGCACGCGCCGCAGGACGGGGCCCGCCATGTGCCGGATGGCCGGCACGGGGAAGTAGCCCTTGGGGCGGTCGACGACCTCGTGGGGCAGCAGCTTGCGGCCCGCCTCCTTCAGCACGCCCTTGCCGCCGTCGGCCAGTTTGAGTTCCGGCGGGCAGGCCGCCGCCTGTTCGACCAGTTCGTGGTCCAGGAACGGCACCCGGGCCTCCAGGCCCCAGGCCATGGTCATGTTGTCGACCCGCTTGACGGGGTCGTCGACGAGCATGACGTGCGTGTCCAGCCGGAGAGCGGCGTCCAGCGCCGTCTGTGCCCCCGGTCGCGCCATGTGCTCGCGTACGAAGCGTGCCGAGACGTCCTCGCGGGGCAGCAGCTCGGGCCGCAGGACCCGGGCGAGGTCGGCGTGCGACCGGTCGAAGTAGGTCGCGGCGTACTGCTCCGGCTCGTCCTCGCGGGCGACCGAGGCGAGCTGCGGGTACCAGTGGTAACCGGCGAAGACCTCGTCGGCGCCCTGCCCGCTCTGGACGACCTTGACCTCCTTGGACACCTGCTCGGACAGCAGGTGGAAGGCGACCACGTCGTGGCTGATCATCGGCTCGCTCATCGCCTCGAACGCCCCGTCCAGAGCCGTCGAGACCCGTTCGGAGGGGACCATCAGCCGGCGGTGGTCGGTGCCGAACTCCCGGGCCACGAGATCGGAGTAGCGGAACTCGTCGCCCTTCTCGCCGCCCTCCGTCTCGAACCCGACGCTGAACGTCATCAGGTCGCGCCGGCCCTCGTCGGCCAGCAGCGCGACGATGAGGCTGGAGTCGAGGCCGCCGGAGAGCAGGACACCGACCGGCACGTCGGCCACCGTCCGCCGGCGCACGGCCAGGCGCAGCGCGTCCAGCACCGCGTCCCGCCACTCGTCGGCCGTCATGCCGTCGTGCTCGGGCCGGCGCGTGTAGTCCGGCTGCCAGTAGCAGTGGTCCCGGTACGTGCCGTCCGGTTCGACGACCCGCACGGTGGCCGGGGGGAGCTTGCGCACCCCGTTGAGGACGGTGCGCGGGGCCGCGACCGTGGCGTGCCAGCTCAGGTACTGGTGCAGCGCCTCCGGATCGAGTGAGGTGTCCACGTCTCCGGCGGCCAGGAGAGCGGGCAGCGTGGAGGCGAAACGGAGCCGGCCCGGCGTCCGCGCCAGGTAGAGGGGCTTGATCCCGAGCCGGTCCCGGGCGAGGACGACGCGGCCGGTCCGGTGCTCGGTGATCGCGAAGGCGAACATGCCCCGGAAGCGCTCCACACAGGCGGTCCCCCACTGCCGGTAGGCGTTGAGGACGACCTCGGTGTCCGACGTCGACTCGAAGCGGTGCCCGAGGCGGCGCAGCTCCTCCCGCAGCTCCGGATAGTTGTAGATGCAACCGTTGAAGACGCCGGTGACCTCGCCCCGGACGTCCGTCATGGGCTGGGCCCCGCTGTCCGACAGGTCGATGATCTTCAGGCGGCGATGTCCCAGCGCCACCGCGCCCCGTCTCCAGGTGCCCTGTCCGTCGGGTCCGCGGTCGGCGAGGCGCTCCGTCATGCGCTCGACCGCCGCGAGATCGGGCGACCGTCCGTCGAAGCGGACCTCCCCGCTCAGACCGCACATGACGCCCCGCCTCCGTCCGGCGCGCCGGCATACCCTCCGGCGCGGAGCTGGGCGGTACTGCGATACATGACGTCCCCTTCTGTAGACGACAGAACGTGTCGCGCGGCTCGCCGCTGCGGCGACTGCCACCGCCGACGTGCCGCAGCGCATGCGGGCCGGACCGGCGCCCGGACGACTTCGGGGATCGCGGCCGGACAGGGGTCGGCACCGAGCGGCTGCGGCGGCTTGTGCCGTTTTCGAGTGCCCACGCCCTGAGCAGGTAAGCCCCACCCCGCGCACCCGGCACGTCCGCACGTGGTGCACTCGGTGTATGAACCCTGTCCGGACCGGTCCCGTGGGCGGGATCCACAGCTCGGGCCCGGAGCTGATCACCTTCGGCCACGGCACGGCCGGGCGGACGGCGCTGGCGGGGCTTCTGCGGGAAGCCGGCGTCGCCGCCGTCGTGGACGTCAGGACCGCGCCGGGCAGTCGCCGGGACCCGGACCTGTCGCGGCAGCGACTGGCCGAGTGGCTGCCCGAGGAGCGGATCGCCTACCGCTGGGAGCGGCGGCTGGGCGGGTGGCGCAGGCCTCCGCCCGACTCGCCGGACACCGTCTGGCGCAACGAGTCCTTCCGGGGCTACGCCGCTCACACGCGCAGCCCGGAGTTCCTGACCGCGATGGACGGTGTGCTGCGGCAGGCGGGCGGGGAGCGTACCGCGGTGATGTGCGGCGAGGCGGTGTGGTGGAGATGCCACCGGCGCCTGATCGCCGACTTCGCCGTCCTGGCCCGCGGGGCGCGCGTCCTGCACCTGATGCACGACGGCCGCCTCACGGCGCACAGTCCGACGCCCGGTGTACGCCTGCGCGACGACGGCCTGCTGGTCTACGACGACGGTCCGCGGGCAGCGGGGTGAGGTCCGCCGCCCAGGAGGCGCGGCATCCCGGGTCCGCGGGGCCGCCCGCGCCGCGCGGGTGTGGCGGGCGCCCGGCGGGGCACGCGGAGTGCGGTCCAGCCGATTCGAGGACGGTGCCACGATGACAGACTACGAGCGTTCACGCGTCCTGCCCGCTCTCCCCCCGGCACACAGGGCCGGCGCCGGACGGCCGCGCGTCGCCGTCACGGCCGGCTGACCGGCCCCGGAGCACGCCATGGGACGCCCTAAGCAGTACGCCGTCGCCGCCTCCGGACAGTGGACCGACGAGGAGGACGGCCGGCGCCGGCTGCCCGCCGGCGAGGTCCACGCGTGGGAGCCGGGTCTGAACCAGACCGTCTGCGGACTCTCCCTCAGCCGCTCCCGGCTGACGCGCTTCCCGCACGTCGGCTGGGCGGACACCTTCCCGGAGTCCGGGGGCGCGGCGGACCGGGTGCGGCGCGTGTGCCCACGCTGCGCGTCCGTGGCCGGGCGCCGCGGCGGTGACGCCCGGCCCCGGTGGCACCGCACCGATCCCCGGCCCTGAGCGGCACGTCGGGGACGAGGTGCCCGGGTGGTCGCCGCCCGCCGTCAGGCCGGTGTGAGCACTCCCCGCGCGAACCGGCTCAGGGACGCGGTGAACGCGGTGACGAAGGCGTCCCTGGCCTCCTCCGGGAGCGCGTCGAGGGACAGGTAGGGGTTGAGGTCCTCCAGTTCGACCAGCAGCAGGCTTCCGTCCGCGGCGCGGCAGGCGTCGACGCGCTGGATGCCGTGGCCGAGGTCGTTCCAGTCGATGAACCGGCGGGCGAACTCCAGGTCGGCGGCGGTCGCCTGGTACGGCCGCAGCTCCCAGCGCCGCTCCGGGTCGGGGGCGTGGAGGGCGTACTGGAAGTCGTCGTCGACGAAGTAGAAGGACACCTCGTAGGCGAAGTCGACGCACGGCTGGATCAGGACGTCCCCGGTGGCGAGTCCGTCGACCCCGCCCGCGGGGACGATCCGCAGGCCGAGGGAGTCGGCGCCCTGCTTCGGTTTGACCACGTACCGCTCGGCGGCCGGCAGCCGGTCCAGGTGCTCGGCGCGGTCGACGGTCGGGATCACGGGGAAGCCGGCGGCGGTCAGGTCGAGCAGGTACTGCTTCCCGGCCATGTCGGCCTTCCCGGTGAGCGGGTTGTACACCCGGGTCCCGGCGGCGAGCGCCCGCGCGCGGAAGGCGTCGTACTGCTTGCGGTAGCCGAGCACGGGCCCGCTGTTGCGGACGACGACGGCGTCGAAGCCGTCCATCAGGCCCGCCGCGTCCACCGGATGACACAGGGCCAGCTCGAAGTGGGCGCGCAGCCGGGAGGTGAGGTGGATGTCCTCGTCGCAGTAGCGGCGCCCGCGCGCCTGGTACGCCAGGTCGGTGACGTAGAGCAGGCGGGGGCGGGCGGCGGGCATGGGGGCTCCTCGGGGCGGCACGGGGCCGCGGTCGTGGTGCGGGTGGGTGGTGCGGGCACGGTGCGGGGGCCGGTGCCTGCGGCGTCCTCGACGGCGGCGGCAACGGCGGAGAAAGGTTACGCCGCAGGGTACGGCGACTTCCGGCCACCCCCGGTCACCGCCCCCCTCGCGACCCGTGCCCCGCGGTCCGGCCGGGCCGCCCCGAGGCGACCCCGGAAGCACTCAGTTCCCCCGTCAGGACACTCGCGCTGCACTGAGTGCCACGAAAGCGGTCCGGGTGCTACGTTCCCGTCCATGAGCTCCAGCAGCGCGGTGCCGGCCGCGAAGCCGCCGATCCGGGACGCCCTGGTGGCGGCGGCCTTCCGGCTCTTCCTGGAACGCGGGTACGAGCAGACCACCGTGGACGACATCGTGGCCCTGGCCGGGGTCGGCCGGCGTTCGTTCTTCCGCTACTTCCCCTCCAAGGAGGACGTGGTCTTCCCCGACCACGAGCGCTGCCTGGCCGACATGACCGCCTTCCTCGCGGCCGGCGGCGCGGAACACGAGCCGGTGCGTCGGGTGTGCGACGCCGCCCGGCTGGTGCTGCGGATGTACGCCGAGAACCCGGCCTTCTCCGTGCAGCGCTACCGCCTCACCCGGCAGGTGCCGGGGCTGCGCGCGTACGAACTGTCGGTGGTGTGGCGCTACGAGCGCGCGCTCGCCGAGTACCTCCGCGCCCGTTTCACGGGACGGCCCGACGGCACCCTGCGCGCCGACGTGATCGCGGCCGCGGTCGTCGCCGCGCACAACAACGCCCTGCGCTCCTGGCTGCGTTCGGAGGGCAAGGGCGACCCGGGGGCCGGGGTGGACCACGCACTGGGGTACGTGCAGAGGACGTTCGGCCGGCCGGCGGAGGCCGCGCCGGCCGCCGCCCGGTTCGGGCCGGTGCCGTCCGGCGCGCAGGCGGGGCGGCCCGACGACGTGGTGGTGCTGGTGTCCCGCCGGGACGCGCCGCTGTGGCGGGTCGTGCAGGAACTGGAGGCGGCGCTCGGCCGGGACTGACCGGGAACAGGGGTGATTAGGGGTACCGAGTGCCTTTACGAGTGACACTGAGTGCCATACCCTGTCGGCGTGCACGGTGGCACGGCAACCGCGCACACGTGTGTCCGGTCCGCCCCGGGCACGCGGCATTCCGGCCGAGCGCAGGGAGTTGACCAGCGTGTACCACCCCTCAGCAAGCACCTCGCATCCGGTGGCCGGTGCCGCGGCGGGCGTTCTCGATCCCGCCGCCACGGACGCCAAGGACGCCATCCTCTTCCAGCGCTGCACCTGGTGCGGCACCGCGATGTACCACCGGCTGCTGTGTCCGGTCTGCCAGGGCAGTGAGCTGCGCACGGAGCGCAGCGAGGGCGTCGGCACCGTCCGCCACTCCACGGTGGTGCACCGCAACACACCGGCGGCGCGCAACGTGTCGCTGATAGAGATGGCCGAGGGGTTCGTCGTCCGGGGCCGGGTCATGGGCCCGCCGATCGGCATCCACAGCGGTGACCGGGTGCGGCTGTCCACCGCCAAGGACCCGGTGCGCGGGGAGCCGGTCTTCCAGCTGGTGGACGAGCCGTACCGGGCCTGGACCTGACCGGCCTTCACCGCCGTACCCGACCCGCACGCCGCCGCTGAGGCCACCGCCGGGCCCCCTTTCCTCCTCCCCCGCGGTCCATCACCTCCCCGCCACAGGCAACCCACAGCCTCCGCTCGCCATCCTCCCCGGGCGAGGGGCGTGCGGTGACACCGGGACGCCCGAGGTCGGTGTTGGAGGAGGATCAGTGGTCCGTGCCCTGCGCATAGGGGTGACCGCCGCCGCGCTGCTCGCGGTGGCGGGGGCGTCCCCGGGAGTGGCGGTCGCCCACTCCCGGCCGTCCGCGTTACGAGGCGTGTCGGAGGAGCCGGACGGCACGCCGCTGCCGCCCGGGTGGCGGCTGACCGGCGAGGGCCCGGCGCCGCAGCTGGTGTGGCGGTCGGCCCGGACGGTGCCCATGGGGGACGCCCGGGTGGAGTTCCGGGCGGGCGGACGCCTGTTGGGGGTGCCACGGCCGGCGGCGGACGGGCACACCTTCCGGCTGCCGCTCGACGGGAGACGGACGACGGGCCTGCGCGGGCTGGAAGTCTGGTCCGGCGGGCGGCGCTTGGACACGCGGGCCGCGGCCGGTGCGACCTCGGCGGCGCGGTTGCCGGCGGCGCTGCCCGCGAACGGCGTGGACCCGGGCAAGCCGGGTCCGTACCGCACCAGGACGGGCGAGTACAGCCTGAAGTCGGTGCGCCTGCCGGGGTTTTCCGCGCCCGTGGAGATGCGTGCCGTGGTCGTCGCGCCCGTCGGCACGTCCGGTGGGCGCCCCCTCGCGCTGTTCCTGCACGGCCGTCACTACACCTGCTACAAGGGGCCGGACATCACCGCCGACTGGCCCTGCAAGGCCGGCACCAAGCCGGTGCCCAGCCACCGCGGTTACCTGCGGGACCAGAAACTGCTCGCCTCCCAGGGCTACCTGACGGTGTCCGTCTCCGCCAACGGCGTCAACGGGCAGGACTTCGCGGCGGAGGACGGCGGCGCGCAGGCACGGTCGTCGCTGGTCCGGCTGCACCTGGCCCGCTGGGCCGACTGGGCCCGGCACCCGGAGTCGGCGCCGAAGGCGGTCCGCGAGGCGCCCCGCGCGGATCTGTCGCGGGTACTGCTGGTCGGGCACTCGCGCGGCGGCGAGGGCGTCAACCGTGCCGCGCTGGACAGCCTCACGCCGCCGCCCGCCGACCAGGACGGCTATCACGGGCCGGTGCACTGGCACATCCGGGGCACCGTCCTCATCGGCCCGACGGTCTTCGGGCAGAACCCGGTGCCGGACGTGCCCTCGGTGACGATCCTGCCGGGCTGTGACGGTGACGTCTCCGACCTCCAGGGCGAGCTGTACGTCGACGGCACGCGCGCGGTCGGCAACGGCACCGCCCTGCACAGCGCGGTGTACGTGATCGGCGCCAACCACAACTTCTTCAACTCCCAGTGGACACCCGGCCAGTCCGCGGCGCCCGCCGAGGACGACTTCTCCGACGACCCGCAGCACCCCGACCCGGTGTGCGGCAAGCGGGCCGCGACCCGGCTGACCGCCGACCGGCAGCACCGGGCCGGCTCGACCTACATCGCCGCCGCCGCGCGGCTGTTCCTCGCCGGGGACGACCGGGTACGGCCGCTGCTCGACGGCTCCGGGAGACGGGCGCCGTCGGCGGACCCGGCCCGGGTCCTCAGCCACGCGGTGGGCGCCCGCCGGAGCGGCGGGTTCCTGCCGGACGCGGGGGTGTCGGTGACCGGCGGCAGGCTGTGCGCCGCGGTGGACCCGAGCCCCGCCAGGACCTGCCTGGGCACGGGCGCCAAGGGTGCCTCCCCGCACTTCGCGCGGTGGGAGACGGACCGGGAGACCGGCCGCAGCGCGATCGCGGTGCGCTGGACACGCGCCGGCACCCCGGCCCGGGTGACCGTCGCGAAGCCGGTGTCGCTGTCCGGCGCGAAGGCGCTGGCGCTGCGGCTGTTCGTACCGCCCGGCTCCCGGGCCGCACGGCTGGACGTGACGCTGACCGACGCCTCCGGCAAGAAGGCGAAGCTCGGCCGGATCACACCCGCCGGGCTGCCCGGCAGCGAACGGACCGCCTCCTACTGGGCGCAGGAGATCCGGGTGCCGCTGACAGCGGCCGGCCGCGCCGGGCTCGACCTCCGCTCGGTCAAGTCCATGGAGCTGACGCCGCGTTCGGGGTCCGGGCGGGCCTGGCTCATGGACGCGTGGGGCTGGCGGCCGGGAACGCCCGCGGTGCGCACGGACGCGCTGCCGCGCGTGGACATCGGCCGGACGACCGTGGACGAGGGCGACTCGGGCGTGCGCACCTACCGGGTCCCGGCCCGGGTGACCGGCCGCGGCGGCAGCGGTCAGGTCCGCGTGTACGTGATCGACCCGGCCACCGGCAAGGCGCAGGACCGGCTGGTGACGGTGCGTCCGGGCGGCCAGGACATCGACGTGGCCTTCGAGGTGAAGGGCAACACCCGGTACGGCGCCGATGTGTCGTACGACGTGCTGGTCAAGGCGGTCCGGGGGGCGGTCGTCGGCTCCTACCGGGGCGGTGTCACCGTCCACGACGACGATCCGGCGCCCACGATGACCGTGACGCCCGTCGCCGGCGAGGTGACCGAGGGGCGGACGCTGAAGTGGCGGGTGTCGCTGTCGGAGGCGGTGGACGTCGACATGGGCGCGCTGTTCGAGGTCGCGCCGGCCACCGCGCCGGAACTGTCCACGAAGGACGTCCCGGCGAGCTGGCTGCGGGACACCACCGGGGAGAAGCCCGACCCGGAGCGTCCACTGTCCAAGGTGAGCGGGTTCTACCTGTGGGCGGACATCCCGGCGGGGCGGACCAGCGCGGAGATCACCCTGCCCACGGTGACGGACCGGGTGCGGGAGTCCCCGGAGTCGGTGCTGTTCCGGCAGGTCGACCCGCGCACCGGGGGGCCGGGGACCGGGGGCCTCGAACTGTCCGGTTCGGTGCTGGACGCGTCGTAGGACGCCGGTCCCGGGTGGCCCTCAGTCCCCGAGGGTCACCCGGAGGCCGACGGTGCCGTCCAGGCCGCGCCGGAGCCGGCTGCCCAGCAGGGTGAGTCGGCCGAGGAGGCCGTACTTGCGGGCGATCAGGGCCCGGTAGCGGGCGGTGGTGGCCGGGTCGGCGATCTCGGCGGTGGCCGGCACCTGGTCGCCGGTCGGGTTGCCGCGCACGTCGCACGGGCCGACGAGGACGTCCGGGCGGCGCCGGATCCGCTTGACCTTCCCGCTGCCGGCCGCCGTCCACGCCCCGAGCGTGCCGCCGTCCCGTACCACCCAGACCGGGGTCGCGACGGGCGTGCCGTTCTTCCGGTAGCTGGTCACCAGCAGGTACTTGCCGGACCCGAGCCGGTCGAGCCGCGTGTCGTCCATGCCCGCAGTGTAGGAGGCCGGCCCCTGCCCGGCGAAGCCCGGTGACACGTTCCGGCCCCTCGGCCGGGCGGTGCGTGCGGGATGCTGGTCGTGAGGCTCGGTCGGGACGAAGGGCTGTGACGTGGCGGGAGACGGAGTCGGCGGGACGTGGGAGCGGTGGGACGCGTCGGAGGGACGCGTCCGGGAGGTGGCCTGCGACGAGTCGGGGTCGGACGGGGAGAACCTGCTCGGCGGGAACACGGACGTGTTCGCGCACGCGAGCGTGGCCCTGCCGGTGGACGTCGCGGCGGAGTGCGTGCGCGAGATCCGGCACCGGATCCGTTCGCCCGCCGAGGAGTACAAGGCGAACCATCTGCTGCGCGAGAAGCACCGGGGGGTGCTGGTGTGGCTGCTGTCCCCCGGCGGTCCGATCCACGGGCGGGCCCACGTGCATCTGACGGAGAAGGCGTTCCTCGTGGTGGACCGGGTCGCCGGCCTGCTGCTCGGCGACCCGGCGGACGCCGTCCCCCTCTACCGGCAGGGGCCGGAGGTCTTCGGGGCCGACGCCTGGCGGACGTTCCTCGTGACCGCGAACGCGCTGCTCCGGGTCCGCGCGAACGCTCCGCGGGACACGGGCGGGGGCGGGGCCCCCGCGCCCGGAGAGGCGCCCTGCGCGGCCGGGGAGGGGTCGTCCGTCACCGGGGGCGAAGTACCCGACGGGGTCAGGGAAAGCGCCCCCGGAACCGGCGGAGCACCCCACACGGCCGGAAGGGACACCCCCGCGGGCGGCCCAGCACCCGGCACGACCAGGGAAGCCGCCCCCACGACCGGCCGAGCACCCCACACGGCCGGGAAGGGTGCCCACCCGAGCGGCCACACACCCGACGGGGGGAGGGAAGGCTCCCGCACGACCGGCCGGGCACCCCGCACCGCCGGGAACTACGCCCCTACGTCCGGCCAGGCATCCAACACGGCCAGGGAAAGCTCTCCCACGGCCGGACGAGCACCGCGCACGGCCAGGGAGAGCTCTCCCGCGGCCGGACGAGCACCCCGCACGGCCGGGGAAGGGTCCGCCACGGCCGGTCAGGCGGCCCTCGCGCCGGGTGACGCCTTCTTCGGGGCCGTCGACGCGCTCCTCCGGGCCGCTCCCGGGTCGGAGGCCGCCGGGGTGCTGCGCCGGCTCGCCGCGCAGCGGCAGCGGGCGGACGCCTACCGGGCGCGGATGCGGGTGGCACCGGCCCTCTTCCCGGTGCTCAATCCGCTGTTCCCCGCGCTGCGGCATACGGCCGCGCACTGGAGCGCCGACGGCCGGCCGGTCCTGCTCGTGCACGACCGGCAGAACGCGCTGACGCCGGGCCGGACCGCCCGCATCGTGCAGTCCGCCCGGCGGGACGGGATCGCCCTGCACGGGCTGCGGCTGGTCGACTCCCGGGACGACGCCCGGGTGCAGATCGCCGACTTCCTGGCCGGGATCGCCCGCCGGATCGCCTCCGACGAGCTGGCCGGCGCGGGTGACCCCGAGCTGACCGCGTGCCTGCGGCCGTACGTGGCGGCGGAGTCGGTGTGGGGCGACGCGCGCAGCTGGGCCCGGCTCGCTCCGGGCGGAGAAACCCCGGGCCGGGCGGCGGAGATCAACTCGGGCGTCTAGATTGCGTCTTGCACGGTGCAGTCCCCGTCAGGCGTCTTCGCCGGACACCCCCTCAGGCATCTCTTCAGGCACCCAGGAGCTGACCCACGTGACCGACAACCCGGCAGCCACCAACGACGTGGCCGCGTCGCTGCGCTCCCGCATCAACACCGGCCAGCCGCACACCGCCCGGATCTGGAACTACTGGCTCGGTGGCAAGGACAACTACGAGGTCGACCGCGCGGCGGGCGACCAGATCCGCCGGCTGCACCCGGGCATCGGGGAGTACGCGCGCGCCGACCGGCTGTTCCTGGGCCGCGCGGTGCGCCATCTGGTCGGTGAGGTGGGCATCCGGCAGTTCCTGGACATCGGCACCGGGCTGCCCACCGCCGACAACACGCACGAGGTGGCGCAGCGCATCGCGCCGGAGTCCCGGATCGTGTACGTCGACAACGACCCGCTCGTCCTCGCGCACGCGCGCGCCCTGCTGACCAGCACGCCGGAAGGCCGTACCGACTACCTGGACGAGGACCTGCGCAACGTCGACGCGATCCTCGAACACGCGGCGAAGACGCTGGACCTCACTCAGCCGGTGGCGCTGATGCTGCTCGGGGTGGTCATCTTCATCGGCGACGACGAGGACCCGTACGGCCTGGTACGGCAGTTGACGGACCGACTGCCGGCGGGCAGCCACCTGGTGCTGTCGCACACCGTGACCAGCCCGTCGATGCCGGACGTGGACGAGGCGGTGAAGTTCTGGAACGAGCACGGCACCCCGAAGCTGAAGCAGCGCACTCCCGAGGACGTGGCGCGGTTCTTCGACGGCCTGGAGTTGCTGGAGCCGGGAGTGGTGTCCTGCTCGCGGTGGCGCCCGGAGGACGGCGACGGGGCCGAGCCGGAGGAGGTCGCCATGTTCGGCGGGGTGGCGCGCAAGAACTGACCGCGCACGGGAGTTCACCGGCGCCGGTGAACGCCGTGGCTCCGGCCCCCGTATGGAGGAGCGGGCCCTCGACGATCCGGGGGCCTCGCGGTGCCGGTAGGGGCAGCGCGCGTTCGGGTTCGGCTTCGGGAGCCACGCATGCGGCACGCACGACGACGGGTCGTCCGGCGAGTGACACGGCTGGCGGCGGTCGGCGGACTCCTCCTGGGGGGCGCGATGGTCGCCCAGGCGGCCATGGCGAGCGAGACACCGCCCGCCGCCGCCAGACCGCTCGCCGCCACGGACGGCACCGGTGCCGCGCTGGTGGCACGGCTCGGCACGGCCCGTACGGCGGGCGACTGGATCGGCGCCGACGGGCGTACGGTCGTGGCGGTGACCGACCAGGCCGCGGCGCGGGAGGTGCGGCGGGCCGGGGCGGAGCCGAAGGTGGTGTCGCACAGCATGAACGAGCTGAAGTCGGCGACGGCGACGCTGCGTTCGGCTCCGCGCGTGCCGGGCACGGCGTGGGCGGTGGACTACCGGACCAACCGGGTCGTGGTGCGGGCGGACCGCACGGTGTCCGCCGGGGACTGGTCGCGGCTGACCCGGGTCGCCACGGGGATCGGCGGCTTCGTGCACATGGAGCGTACGAAGGGCACCTTCACCACACGGCTGAACGGCGCGCAGCCGATCCTGTCGACGGGCGGCCGCTGCTCGGCCGGGTTCAATGTCACCGACGGGCAGTCGGACTTCATCCTGACCGCCGGCCACTGCGGGCCCGCCGGGTCCACCTGGTTCGCCGACAACCAGGGGAACCAGCAGCTCGGCCGGACGGTGAACAGCTCCTTCCCGGGCAGTGACTTCTCGCTCGTGCAGTACGCCGGCGGCAAGGCCGGTGCGGGCGCCGACGTCGTCGCGATCGGCGGTGGCAAGGGGGTGCGGATCACGGGGGTCGCCGATCCGGCGGTGGGGCAGCGGGTGTTCCGCAGCGGCAGCACCAGCGGTCTGCGCGACGGCCAGGTCACGGCGCTGAACGCGACCGTCAACTACCCGGAGGGCACGGTCACCGGGCTCGTCGAGACCACCGTGTGCGCCGAACCGGGCGACAGCGGCGGCCCGTTGTTCTCCGAGGGCATCGCGCTCGGCGTCACCTCGGGCGGGAGCGGCGACTGCACGGCGGGCGGGACGACGTTCTTCCAGCCGGTGACCAAGGCGCTGACGGCGCTCGGGGTCCGGCTGATCGTGTCGGCGCAGAACGCGGGCGGCGCCCCGGGCGGCGCCTCCCCCGCGCCGGCGGCCTCGGCGGCCCAGGGCGCGATGGCGCCGAACGCGGCCTCGCCGGGCTCCTCGGCACCGGTCACGGGCGCGTCGCAGGGCAGCACTCTGCTGGCGCGGCTGACGGACACCCGGAACGTCGGGCCGGGGCTGCTGGTCATCGCGGGCAGTCTGATCGCACTGGTGGCGACCCGGTACATCCGGGCCGAGCAGGACCGCAAGGCGTATCAGCGGTACTACTCGGCGACGTGGGGCTGACGGGGGCCGGGGAAAGACGAGAAGGGCATCCGTGTGTTCACGGGTGCCCGGGACGGTTCGGCGCGGTGTGGCTCAGGCGGCCCGGTGCGGTCGCGGGGCCGCGGCGGCCCACTCCATCACGAGCCGCTGGTACTCCGCGCGCTGCTCGGTGGTCAGTGTCCCGCCCGACCGGCGCCACAGGGCCCGGATCTCCTCGTTGACCTCCGCGGCCGATCGCTCGGAGACGGCTTCAACAGTGGTGGACATGCTGTGAAGCATATGCCGATCGAGGTGAAGGCGCTGTGAGTAAGTGCGAGCGATACGGACATTTCGGACCGTGTTACTCATCACGTCAATGTGTCAATCGGAAGCGGGAATTCACTGTCCGCGCCCCTCGCCGTGCCGCTCTCCGGCCCACCCCCGGCTCATTCCGGCTCAGTCCCCGGTCCGGCCCAGCACCAGCACCTGGATGGCCAGCACGGCGGCGCCGCGCGCCCAGTCGTGGAAGTCGGACACCTTCGTCTCCAGGTCGACCGGGGCGGCCAGCGGGTGCCGGTGGGAGCGGATGGTGTCGCGGACCGTGTTCCCCGCCACGTCCATCAGGCCGACGCCCTCTCCGGCGAGCAGGATCTTCTGCGGCATCGCGAAGTTGGCGATCTGCGCGACCAGGGTGCCGAGGGCCCGGGCGGCCTCGTCGACGACCCGGGAGGACATGGGGTCGCCGGCGGCGGCACCGGCGAGGATCTCCTCGTAGCCGACGTCCCGGCCGGTGGCGGCGCGCACCTGGTAGCGGATGCTGGGGATGCTGAGCAACGACGTGGCGCTGCCGCGGGCGCCCTCGGGGGTGAGCGGGCCGTACGGGTCGATGATCCAGTACCGGCCGAAGCCGCGGTCCTCCTCGTCGTACGGCACCCGGCTGCCGCCGAGCACCAGCCCGTAGCCGATGCCGGCGCCGATGGTCAGCACGGCGAAGCGGTCGAGTCCCCGGCCCGCGCCGAACCAGGTCTCGGCCTCCACCAGGGCGGCGACGTCGTTCTCCACGACGACCGGCAGCCCGGTGCGCTCCCGCACGAGCGTGCCGAGCGGCACGTCCCGCCAGCCCAGGAAGGCCGACTCGCCGACCACCGCACGCTCGCGCACCCGTCCGCCGACGCCGATGCCGATGCCCGCGGGTGCGGGGTGGCGTCCGGCCAGTTCGGTGGCCATCTGCGCCAGCAGCGCGGCGACGACGTCCGGGTCGTGCGTGGTCAGCGGCCGGTCCAGCCGGCCGGTCACCTCGCTGCGCAGGCTGGTGACGACGCCGTAGACCCGGTCGGCGGTGATCTTGAACCCGAGGAAGGAGCGGGACCCGGCGACGATGTCGAGGGGCCGCGACGGCCGGCCCTGACGGTTCTCGCCCGCCCCGCCCGCCTCGGCGGCCTCCACCAGCAGCCCGGACTCGATGAGCGGTTTCGTGAGCCGGGTGAGGCTGCCCTGGGAGAGGCGCAGTCTGCGGGCCAGCTCGGTGCGGGACAGCGGGCCGTGCACGAGCACCTCGATGGCCACGGAACGCTCCGCGGGGCTCAGCGGCAGCCAGCTGGTCATGGCAGCGAACCTCTCTCTTTTCTTCCGGTACGGAAGTAACAGGGCCAGCATACGCGGGGGACACTGGCGGCCGAGCGGAGAGCGCCCAGTTCCGGCGTAGCCCTTGACGGTCAAATTATTCCGTGGCGAAAGTAACCACATGACCTTCTCCCTCGGCATCGTCGGCGCCGGACAGTTCTCCGGGCAGTTCGCCACCCTCTTCCACGCCCATCCCGGTGTCGGTGACGTCTACGTCACCGACCTGCTGCCCGAGCGGGCCGAGCGGCTCGTCGCCGCACAGGGGCTCGCGGGCACGTTCCCGTCGTACGAGGCGATGCTGGAGTCGCCGGCGGTCGACGCGGTGGCGGTCTTCACCCAGCGCTGGACCCACGGACCGCTGGTCCTCCAGGGACTGGCCGCGGGCAAGCACGTCTACTCGGCCGTCCCCATGGCGATCACCGTGGAGGAGATGGCCGCGATCATCGACGCGGTCCGGACCACCGGGCTGACGTACATGATGGGCGAGACCAGCCACTACCACCCGGCGACCGTGCACGCCCGCAACCAGATCGCGGCGGGTGCCTTCGGGCGGCTGTTCTACGCCGAGGGCGACTACGTCCACGACATGGACCTCGGGTTCTACGAGGCCTACCGGTACAGCGGCGGCGAGAACTGGAAGGCGACCGCCAGCTATCCCCCGCTGCTGTACCCGACGCACTCGGTGGGCGGGGTGCTCGGGGCCTGGCAGACGCACGCGGTGAGCGTGTCCGCGATCGGGGTGCGCGACGAGCGCGGCGACGGCGTCTTCGACCGTTCGGTCAGCCAGTTCGACAACGACGTGTCCAACGCGACCGCGCTGTTCGAGGTGGCGGGCGGCGGATCGTTCCGTACGAACGAGTTCCGGCGGGTCGGCTACCCCTCGCACATCCGCGAGTCCCGGTTCCGGTTCTTCGGGACGGAGGCCAGCATGGAACAACTGGCGACGGTGGCGCTGTGGCAGGACAAGAAGGGGGTCGAGGACATCAGCGAGCTGCTGGAGCCGAAGCCGACCCTGGCCCCCGACGACCCGTCGCTGGCGCACATCGCGCCGGAGCTGCGCGCGGCCTTCACCTCCGGCTCGGCGCCGGTGCACGACCGCTCACGGCTGCCCCGGGTGTTCGACCGGCTGCACAACGGGCACGAGGGCAGCCACCACTTCCTGGTGGACGACTTCGTCACCGCGGTCACCACGCGCACGCTGCCGCCGGTGAACGCGTGGGTGGCCGCCCGCTACACCCTGCCGGGCGTCATCGCGCACGAATCGGCACGGCAGGGCGGTGTCCGGCTGGAGATCCCCGACTTCGGGGACGCGCCGGAGGCGTGACCGGTCCCGGCTGGCTCAGGTGCCGGGCTTGCGGCCGTAGACGAAGACGTCGTCACCGTTCTTCAGCAGTGACCAGTACTTCTTGGCGGTCGTGGTGGTCATGTTGACGCAGCCGTGCGAACCGGGCGGGTTCCACATGCTCAGACCCACCGAGTGGAAGGCCTGGCCGCCGTCGAAGAACTGGCTGTACGGCATCGGCACGTTGTAGATGGTGGAGACGTGGTCGATGTCCCGCCAGTAGATCTTCTTCAGGCCGGTGCGGGTCTCGTAGCCGTCACGCCCGGTGCGCACCGGCACCGGGCCGTAGACGAGCCGGTTGCCGTCCTGGATCCAGCTGAGCTGGAGCGTGAGGTTCACGCAGGCGATGCGGCCCTTGTTCACCGGGCACTTGCCGTCCTTGTTCGGCTTGTTCCCGACGGCCTTCTGCTTGTTCATCAGGTCCATCACGCCCCAGGTGACGGGACCGGCGTAGCCGATGTTCGGCGTGATGCCGTGCTTGTTCTGGAAGGCCTGGATGGCCTTGCAGTCGGTGGCGGACTGCTTGCCGTCGACCGGCCGGCCCAGGAACTTCTCCACCTGCTTCTGGTACGGCCCCGTCCGCGTGGTGCAGCTCGCGGCCTGGGCCGGCGTCGCGGTGAACGCGAGCGCCAGCGGCGCCACCAGTCCCGTGACGCCCAGCGCGACCGCGCCTCGTCTGTGTATGACCCCCATGACGGCCTCTCCCCTTCCCCTTCGCCCGTCCCGTTCGCCCGGGCCTCCCCCGGTGCTCTCCAGCGCGATTCCCGCGATGTCGGACTACTAGACCCGGCCCGGCCGGGGATGGTTGTGGTTCCGGTCAGGCTGTGACGAAACGGTGAACTTCCGGTCGTACGGCGCCCCGGCCGGTGCGCGGTGACCCCTACGCTGCGACGCATGGACCCTGTTCTCGCCGACGACCTCGCCCGGCTCCCCGAACTGCTCCAGGCCGCCCGTGATCTCGCCGTCCGGGAGGCGGCGGGGCTCGCCGGGCGGCCGGTCGCCGCGCCCGGGCCGGCACCCGGGCGGGAGCCGCTCCCGGCCTCAGGCGTGGGCGGTGACGGGGCCCTCGCCCGGTTCGCCGAGCGCTGGGCGCCCGGTTTCTCCGGTTCCGCCGGTCCGCGCTACCTCGGCTTCGTCACCGGCGGCGCCACACCCGCGGCGGTCGCCGGTGACTGGCTGACCTCCGCCCTCGACCAGAACCTGTCCGGGGCGGGCGGCTCCTGGGCGCAGGAGCTGGAACGGGAGACGGTGGCGTGGCTGCGCGAGCTGTTCGGGCTCGGCGAGGCGCACAGCGGGGCGTTCGTGACGGGCGCGACCATGTCGAACGCGGTCGGTCTCGCGATCGGCAGGGAGTGGGCCGGCGAGCGGCTGGGCGTGGACGTCTCCCGGTCGGGCGCCGCCGCGCTGGGGCCGCTCGACGTGCTCTCCGGCAGCCCGCATTCCAGCATCGGGAAGGCGATGTCGGTGCTGGGCCTGGGCCGGGACCGGCTGCGGCGGGTGCCGCTGCTGCCCGGCGACCGGGAGGCCGTCGACGTGGCCGCGCTGGAGACGGCGCTGGCCGGGGCCGGCGGCCGGCCGGTGCTGGTCGTCGCGAACGCGGGCACCGTGAACACCGTCGACTTCGACGATCTGCGGGCCATCGCGGCGCTGAAGGAACGGTACGACTTCTGGCTGCACGTGGACGCGGCGTTCGGTGCCTTCGCCGCGCTCTCCCCGGAACACGCCGCGCTGGTCGACGGTCTCGACGCGGCCGACTCGGTCTGCGTGGACCTGCACAAGTGGCTGAACGTCCCCTATGACGCGGCCCTGCAGTTCACCCGGCGACGCGATCTGCAGGTGGCGGTGTTCCACAACGCCTCGCCGTACCTCGGCCTGCCCGGCACCGACCCCGACTTCCTGCATCTGACCCCGGAGAACTCGCGCCGGCTGCGCGCACTGCCGGCCTGGTTCTCGCTGGTGGCGTACGGGCGGGACGGACACCGGGAGGTCGTGGAGCGGAACGTGGCGCTGGCCCGCCGGCTCGGCGCGGGCGTCGACGCGCTGCCGGGTCTCACCCTGCTGGCTCCGGTCCGGCTCAACGTCGTGTGCTTCACCCTCGCCACGGACCCGTCGGCAAAACGGGTGGCGGCGCTGGCCCGGGCGGTCGCCGAGTCCGGGGAGGCGTACGTGACGCCGACGGTGTACGGCGGGGTGCCCGGGCTGCGCGCCGCGTTCAGCAACTGGCGCACCACCGAGGCCGACACGGACCGGGTGCTCGCCGTGCTGGCCGCGGCCTAGGGTCTTCCGTCGGGATCAGGCCGGACCAGGGCCCGCGAGCCCGGCATGATCCGAACGAGTGGGCCTGGCGCTGACGGTCAGGAGGTGTGCCGGACGGCCGCGCGGAAGCCGGTGTTGACGGCGGTGAGACCGCCGTCGACGACGAGGGAGGTCCCGGTGATCCAGGCGGCGTCGCGCGAGGCGAGGAAGGCGACGGCGGCGGCGACGTCCTCCGGCTCGCCGACCCGGCCGAGCGGGTACAGGGGGCGGACCGCGTCGAGTTCGTCCTCGCGCCCTTCCCACGCCGAGGTGCGGACCGTGCCCGGCACGACCAGGTTGACCCGCACGCCCCGGGGCGCCGCGTGCCCGGCGAGGGTACGGGTGAGCGAGCCGAGGCCGGCCTTGGCGGCGCTGTAGCCGTGGTTGCCGAAGTCCTGCGCGCCGTTGACGGAGCCGATGCTGACGATCGCGCCGCGTCCGGAGGCGGCGAGGTGCGGCAGGGCGGCACGGCAGCAGCGGTAGGCGCCGGTGAGGGTGATGTCGAGGTCGCGCGCCCAGACCTCCTCGGGGTCGTCCTCGAACAGGGCTGTGTCCGCGGTGCAGTGGGCGGCGCTGTTGACCAGCACGTCGAGCGAGCCGAACGCGGTGACGGCGCGGGAGACGGCCGCCTCGACGGCGGCGCGGTCGGCCACGTCACAGGCGAACGCCTCGGCGGCGAGGCCCTGGCGGCGCAGCGCGGAGGCGGTCCTCTCCGCCTCGGGCAGGTCCCGGTCGGTGACGAGCACCCGGCCGCCCTCCTCGGCGAGCCGCCGGGCGACGGCCGCGCCGATGCCGCGGGCGCCGCCCGTGACGAGAACTCCGTGTCCTGCGAAGCGAGTCGGATCAGTCATGGGCCGACGGTACGGCCACCCGGGCGCGCTTTCACCGGTCCGGCGCCCGGTTTCACCGGTAGCCGGTGACGTCCGCCGGCTTGCCCGCGTCCTGCACCTCGGCCAGGTACCGCCAGGCGTCCGGCCGGCTGCCGTCGAGGTCGGTGAAGCCGTACACCCGGGCGAGGCCGCCGCTGGACAGCGACCGGCCGTTGAACCGGGCCACGTCCGGATCGGCGGCCAGGGCGGCGACGGCCCGGCCGGTGAAGCGGGGGGTCTCGGAGATGGCGAAGTGGGGTTCGCGCGCCAGGGCGTCCCGCCAGTTCTCCTCGCGGACGCCGTACGCGTCGAGCATGATCTCGGAGCGCATCCAGCCCGGGGTGAGGGCGACGGCGGTGGCACCGCGCGGGCCGAGTTCGTGGCCGAGGGCGAAGGCCATGCGCAGGACGGAGGTCTTGGCGAGGTCGTAGAAGAAGTTCACCCGGTAGGTGCCGCGGTTGTACTCGGCGGTGCCGTCGGTGACCTCCACGACCAGGCCGCCGGGGTGCCGCAGCAGCAGCGGCAGGGCGTAGTGGCTGGTCACGGCGTGGGTCTCGACCGCGAGGCGGAGCAGGCGGAGCCCGTTGCCGAGGTCGTGCTCCCACACGGGGGTGTCCCACTCGAAGAGGTTCTCACCGCCCCAGATGTCGTTGACGAGGACGTCGAGGCGGCCCCGCTCGGCCGCGACGCGGTCCACCAGGCCGCGCACGGCGGTCTTGTCGAGGTGGTCGGTGGCCACGGCGATGCCCTGCCCGCCGGCCGCGGTGACGAGGTCGGCGGTGTCCTCGACGGTCTCGGGCCGGTCGTACTCCGAGCGGCGGGCGCGGGTGGTGCGGCCGGTGACGTAGACGGTGGCGCCGGCCGCGCCGAGTTCCACGGCGATGCCGCGCCCGGCGCCCCGGGTCGCCCCGGCGACCAGCGCCACCCTGCCTTCCAGCGGTCCTGACATGTCCGGCCTCCCGTGCGGTACGACTGCGGTGCGACTGCTGTCGCCGCCCACTGTCGCCGGGAAGCCGGACATCTTCTGTCGGCTTTTACGCCGAGCCCTGCGACGTGCCGGCGGCCGGGCTCAGTGGCCGCGGGTGATCCACTCCTCCAGGTGGGGGGCCTCGTCGCCGATGGTGGTGCCGTCCCCGTGCCCGGTGAGGACCTTGGTCTCCGGCGGGAGCGTGAGGAGGCGGTCGCGCAGGGAGTCGATGATGGTCGGGAAGTGCGAGTAGGAGCGCCCGGTCGCTCCGGGGCCGCCCTTGAAGAGGGTGTCGCCCGTGAACACGGTGCCGAGGCCCGGGTCGTACAGGCAGACGGCACCGGGGGCGTGCCCCGGGGTGTGCAGGACGGTGAGGTCGGCGCCGGCGGCCTCGATGACCTGGCCGTCGACGAGGTGCCGGTCGGGGTCCCGGTGCGGGTGGGTCTGCTTCCACAGGGCCAGGTCGTCGGGGTGCAGCCAGATCGTGGCGCCGGTGAGGTCGGCGAGTTCCGGTGCCGCGTTGACGTGGTCGTTGTGGGCGTGCGTGCACACGATGGCGGTCAGGCGCCGGTCGCCGACTGCGCCGGCGATGGCCTGGGCGTCGTGGGCGGCGTCGATGACGATCACCTCGCGGTCGTCGCCGACGATCCAGACGTTGTTCTCCACGTCCCAGGTGCCGCCGTCCAGGGTGAACTGGCCGGAGGTGACGAGGCGTTCGATGCGCGCGGTCATCACAGCACCACCACCGAACGCAGCACGTCACCGTGGTGCATCCGCTCGAACGCCTGCTCCACCTGGTCCAGTTGGATCGTCTCGGTGACGAACGCGTCGAGCGGCAGGCGACCCTGGAGGTGGAGGTCGATCAGCATGGGGAAGTCCCGGCTGGGCAGGCAGTCGCCGTACCAGGAGGACTTCAGGGCACCACCGCGGCCGAAGACGTCCAGCAGCGGCAGTTCGAGCTTCATCTCGGGAGTGGGGACGCCGACGAGGACGACGGTGCCGGCCAGGTCACGGCCGTAGAAGGCCTGCTTGTACGTCTCCGGGCGGCCGACGGCCTCGATGACGACGTCGGCGCCGAAGCCTCCGGTCAGCTCGCGGATCGCCTCGACCGGGTCGCTCTCCTTGGAGTTGACGGTGTGGGTGGCGCCCAGCGTGCGGGCCTTCTCCAGCTTGCGGTCGTCGATGTCCACCGCGATGATCTTCGCCGCTCCGGCCAGGTTCGACCCGGCGATCGCCGCGCCGCCGACACCGCCGCAGCCGATGACGGCGACCGAGTCGCCCCGGCCGACGTTCCCGGTGTTGATCGCCGCGCCGATACCGGCCATCACCCCGCAGCCGAGGAGGCCCGCGACCGCCGGGGAGACGGCCGGGTCGACCTTGGTGCACTGGCCGGCCGCGACGAGCGTCTTCTCGGCGAAGGCGCCGATCCCGAGCGCCGGGGACAGTTCCTGGCCGGTGGCGGCGAGGGTCATCTTCTGCCGCGCGTTGTGGGTGTTGAAGCAGTACCAGGGCCGACCGCGCAGACAGGCCCGGCACTGCCCGCACACCGCGCGCCAGTTGAGGATCACGAAGTCGCCGGGGGCGACGTCGGTGACGCCCTCGCCGACCGACTCCACGACTCCGGCGGCCTCGTGGCCGAGCAGGAAGGGGAAGTCGTCCGAGATGCCACCCTGCTTGTAGTGCAGATCGGTATGGCAGACCCCGCAGGCCTGGACGCGTACGACGGCCTCGCCGGGCCCCGGGTCCGGCACCACGATCGTCTCGATCCGTACGGCCTCGTCCTTGCCCGGTGCGATCACGCCGCGGACTTCCTGCGCCATGGTCTGGTTCCTTCCTTCGTTTGCCTTCGCCGCCGACACTACGCGCGACCGGTCGGTGGCGGGACGGGCCACGAGGAGGCGGGTGGATCTTTCCCACCTCCCGCGGGCGCGTCGACCGGCGGGCCCGGACAGCGGTCAGGGCCGCCCCGGCGGGACGGCCCTCGTACCGGCGGGCGGGATCAGTGGACGGCGCCGGCCAGACCGAGCAGCGGCGCGGCGGGCGCGAGGACCTGCTCCACCTGGTTGAGCTGGTTGAGCTCCCGGAGGTGCTTCAGCTCCTGCACCTGTTCGCTGACCCGCGGCACCTGGGCCCGCTGCTCCGCCGGGAGGTCACTGACCGCGAGCGAGTCGAGCGCGCTCAGCGCGCCGAGCTTCCCGACGAGCGGTGCGCCGGCGCCGGCCGCGGTCGCCTGGGGTACGGCGAGGCCGGCGATCCCGGCGGCCAGACCGACGGCGGCGGCGATACGTCGTGTTGAGATCATGCCATCAGCAACGGCGACGGGCCCCGGGCGGACACGGGCGGCGGGCCACGCTCACCCGGGAGGTGGAGCGCGCGGCCGGGCTTGCCGGGGCCGCCGGGGCGGAGGAGTCTCGGAGGTGGGCCCGTGCGGCCCGCTCCTGGCCGGACCGCACGGGCGCCTGGACCACACGGGCACCTGAAGGAGGTCACCATGGGTACCGCGGCGGGGTCCGCCTTCGACACCGACACACTGCGCCGGGCCATCGAGGGCAACACCGGCAACAACCTTCTGTCGCTCTACGCGGACGACGCGGAGATCCGCATCGTCGACCGCAACAACCAGCCCAGTCACCCCACGGTCCTGCACGGCCGGAGCCAGATCGCCGAACTGCTGGACGACGTCTACAGCCGCGACATGACGCACAGGCTGGACCGGTGCGTCGTCCAGGGCGACCACGCGGCGTACTGCGAGTCCTGCGAGTACGGGGACGGCACCCGGGTCCTCGCCGAGTCGATGGTCACCCTGCGGGACGGCAAGATCTCGGATCAGCTGATCATCCAGGCCTGGGACGAGTAGTCCCGGCCGGGTACGGCGGGAGCGGAAGGAGGCCGAGCGGGGTCGGGAGCCCCCACGCACCCTCGGTTACGCTGTACGCGGGCCGTGACTGGCGCTGAGGTGGAGCACCACCGGGGAGCGGTCCGCGCTGGTTGCCGCGCGCCTGGGCGAGGAGAGCCGATCCAGCCCAGGAGTGTGCAGCATGACCCAGGCCCGTCTGATGGACGGCACCGCGCCCGCCCGCCGCATCGTCGAGGACACCGCGGAGAAGGCCGCCGCCCTCACCGAACGCACCGGTACCGCGCCGTGTCTGGCGACCGTGCTGGTCGGCGAGGACCCGGCGTCCGTGACGTACGTCCGGATGAAGCAGAACCGCAGCCGCAAGGCCGGCATCGAGTCCCGCCACGTCGCCCTGCCCGCGGCCACCACGACCGGTGAACTCGTCGCGACCCTGCGGGAGTTGTCGGCCGATCCGGGGGTGCACGGCATCCTGCTCCAGCACCCGGTGGGCGATCACATCGACGAGCGGGCCGCGTTCGAGGCGATCGCGCCCGAGAAGGACGTCGACGGTGTCACCTTCGCGTCGTTCGCCGCGATGAGCTTCGGGCTGCCGGGGTTCGTCTCCGCCACGCCGGGCGGCATCCTGCGGCTGCTCGACGAGTACGGGGTCGACCCGGCCGGGAAGCGGGCCGTGGTGGTCGGCCGCAGCGCGATCCTCGGCAGGCCGGTGGGCATGCTGCTGCTCGCCCGGGACGCGACCGTCACCTACTGCCACTCGCGCACCCGCGAGCTGTCGGCCGTGGTCCGCGAGGCCGACATCGTGGTGGCCGCGGTCGGCCGGCCGCGGCTGATCCGGGGGCAGGACGTCAAGCCGGGCGCGGTCGTCGTCGACGCGGGCTACAACCCGGGGAACGTCGGCGACGTCGACTTCGACTCGGCCGTGGAGCGGGCCTCGCTGATCACCCCGGTACCGGGCGGCGTCGGCCCGATGACGATCGCCACGCTCCTGAGCCAGACGGTGACGGCCGCCGCCCGGCAGCTGGGGGTGTAGGGGCAACGGAGCCGGTCCGGACGGCACGGACCCCCACCGGGAGGCGGCGCCGAGCAACACCGGACGGCGTGGCCGGGCCGGAGGGGGCACGGTTCCCCACCGGGAGGCGGCGCCGAGCAACACCGGACAGCGAGGGCGGGGCCGGGGGCACGGTTCCCCGCCAGGAGGCGGTGCCGAGCGACACCGGACGGCGCGAGCCAGGCCGGGGGGCCGGGAACACCGAGAGGCGGCGCCGACAGCGCCAGGCGGCTGGGCTGACCCGGGTGGCACGAGGCGCCGCCGGCCACCACCGAGCGACCGGCCGGCGCGCCCACGCCCCACGGCGCACCGCCGGCGTGGCCGAGCACCACCGAACGGGCCGCTCAGCGCCGCACGTCAAGGGCCACCGCCAAGCGCCGCCGAACAGGTGGCGGGCCACCGCCAGACGTCGCCGACCCCCGCCGAACAGCCCCAGGCGGCGGTCGCTGCCACGGCCTGCCGAACAGGTGGCGGGCCAACGCCGGGCAGCGCCAACGCCGCTCAGCGCCGCACGTCAAGGGCCACCGCCAAGCGCCGCCGAACAGGTGGCGGGCCACCGGCGGGCGTTACCGACCCCCGCCGAACCGCCGGTCAGCACCACCACACGGGCCACTGCCAAGCATCACCGGACAACCCCAGGCGGCGGTCACTGCCACGCCCTGCCGAACAGGTGGCGGGCCACCGCCGGGCAGCGCCGCACGGCACACGGCACAGCACCAGGCGTGCCCGCACCCCCAACGGCGGCGGGTCACCGCGAGGCGTCACCGGTCAGCGCCGCACGGCACGCGGCATCAGCAGGCGTCGCCAGGCACCGCTCGCGGTCACCGCAGCCAGGCGCTGTAGTCCATGACGTCCCCGGCCTTGACGCCGTACTCGGGGGCGTCGCGGGTGAAGGTCGTCTCCAGGCCGAGGACGGTGCCGGTGCGCGGGTCGAGGATCAGCATCCGCCGGCTGCCCTCGCCCTCGTACACGTACGCCTGCCCCGGGCGGCCGAGGCGGTCGGTCACCGGTCCCACGGCCCGCAGTCCCTTGGCGTCCGCGAGGACCCTGACCAGCGCCGCCGACTCGCGGGCGCCCAGGGTCCAGTGGTCCAGCAGCTCCGCGACGGCGTCGAGGAGCCGGGGGGTGCGCAGGGAGTCGGTACGGACGGTCTCGGCGAGGTAGGCGCGCAGGGCGGCCGGGGTGTGCGGCGGTGGCGCCTCGGGCGGGGCGTCGCTCCAGCTCGGCGGGTAGGTGGCCCGGCTGAGGACGTGGTCGTCGGCCACCACGCGGGGGTCTCCGCCCTCGTCGGTGAGGACCGGGCGGCCCGGGCGGCGCGGGTCGGTGGCCACGACCAGCTCGGTGTGGCTGTGGTCCGCGCGCCAGCGCACGACCCGCTCCTCGGGCAGGGTGACGGGCGGTTCGCCGTCGGCCATGCTCAGGCTCCACGCCTGCACGTGCGTGCCCTTGCGCAGGCGCGGCGAGCCGTCGGCGGCGGCGGTCGCGGCCAGTTCGGCCAGCTGCGGCAGCGGGACGGGCGGGGAGTCGGCACGCACGGCCAGCGGCCGGGGCGCGGCGAGGGCCGGCTGGGTGTTCGGCCCGCCGACCAGCGCGGCGAGGGCGGTCGCCAGGACGACGCCCGTGGCCGCGAGACCCCACAGCAGCCGGGCGCGGGGGGCGCGGCGCGGCGCGCGGGGCTGACCCTGCAGCCGCTCCAGCCGCCACTCGGCGCGCTGGTCCAGGGGCCCGTCGCCGAAGTGCGGCCCGTCGTCCGGTACGGGGTTGGCGCGCCGGAGGAGTTCGAGTTCGTCAGGCATGTCGGGGGTCCTTGCGCAGCGTTGCGTCGGTGGTGGGCGCGGGACGGGAGGTCCGCCGCCCGGGACCGGCGTCACCGCCGGGCATCGGTCCGCCCGGGGACACCGTGGGCAGCGCTTCGAGCGACGGTTCCTTGGAGGACACCTCGGCCAGTGCCTCGGGCGACGGTGCCGCAGGACTCGGGCGCGGCCCGGTCTGCGGTGCCGCAGGGCTCAGGCGGTCGATCTGCGTGCGCAGGCGGCGGCGGGCGCGGTGGAGGCGCATGGCCGCCGCGCGGCGTCCGCAGCCGAGGGCGACCGCGATCTCGTCGGCGCCGAGTTCCTCCCAGGCGGCGAGGCGCAGTATCTCCTGGTCGGCCGGGGACAGCCGGTCCAACGCCTCGTGCACCCAGGCGCCCGGCGCCTCCGCGTCGGGGCCCGTCGCGATGTGCCGGCCGTGCGCGGCCTCGTCGTTGCCGAGCCGGTCCACCAGCCGGCGCCGGCGCCCGTAGCCGCGTACCGCGTTGGCCAGGCAGTTCCGGGCCACCCCGTACAGCCAGGGCAGCGGCGCGGCCGGCAGGTCGGCCCGGCGTCGCCAGGCGACCGTGAACACCTCCGCCACCACTTCCTCCACCTCGTCGGTCCGCCCCTGAAGCCGCCTGGCGACATAACGGCTGACCGCCCAGTAGTGCTCGCGATAGGCAGCGGCGAAGATCTCGTCGTTGCTCATGCCCGGTCCGTGTCCGGCACCGCCCGGATCGTCACACCCTCCTCCCGTGATGTTCCTCGCGTCCCCCGAGTGTGACCTGCGGGCGGGGCGCGGACACAGGCGGGGCGTGAAGAGGATCCGAGACACCAGAGCCGTGCAGTGGCTCATCACCACCGATCACAAGACGATCGGCACGCTGTACCTGGTCACAGCGTTCGCGTTCTTCCTGATCGGTGGCGTGATGGCGCTGCTCATGCGCGCCGAGCTGGCCCGGCCGGGCCTGCAGATCATGTCGAACGAGCAGTTC